>NZ_JAAMPF010000009.1 GCF_011074795.1 Marinobacter salicampi | reverse complement strand
AAATCCCCCGGTCCGCTCGCTACCGCGAAGCGGTTTAGTTCAACAGTGGTTAGATAGACCTCTCCGATATTACATAAACGCGAGGTCTTCATATCACGGGTCAGCCTCGCCAAAAAATTCGAAAATTCTTTGAAATACTCGAAATCTATAGTCCACCCGTTTCAAACCAACGTAATCGCACGACGTCCGCTTTCTCGCAATAACGAAGCGCCCGACTTTCTGACGCTCAGGCTCATCCAAAGCTCTTACGTAGTATTTAGCCACCTACACTGAAGAGGTTCGGAGGGGCAAAGCAGGAAGTAAACGGACAACCCGGAATGGGGGCCTTTGCCAAATCTAACGCAACAACCCCACCCCAAGCTCCTGCCACTGCGCCCTGCCTCAACCCGACCATTCCGGGCGGCACCGGTTCGCCAAAGCAAGAACACACGGTCCCCGTCTGCATGAGTTGCCCGCAGTGTTTGTGGGTGTGCACGACGGGGACACCGTCCTCGGCGCGCCGACTGTTTTGTGGGGAGTGAGATGTTCTTCGGGCAAGACCGGCTCGACTGGATCGAAAAGGCGTTGGTATCAGAGTAATCGGTGGCAGGTAGAAGGAACCTGGTGCTGAGGCCTTCGCCTTAACCAAAGCCAACTCCCGCTCAGTATAATGCCCCACCATATCCGACAGCCCCTCCACCAGTTCATCAAAGGTGATGGGCGGAGACGGCTCACACAGGTGCCTTACAACCGAGTAGATGCCCCGAGGATCATGATGTAGCTCATGGTGCGGATGTTGCGGATCTGCAGGGTTTTGGGGTGGTGCATCAGGTACTGGGTGACCAGTTCTGACAGGGTTTTGTGCAGGGGTTCCACGTGCTGCTCGAAGTCCAGCACCATGGCGTAGCGGGCGGCCTTCATGTCTGACCTGATGTGGATCGAGCACGTGGGCGCCCGGGGTTTTGCCGCCATGGCGAAGAAGGCGCCCACGGACACCCTGAAGGAAATCTACACCTACTTCCATCCCGAGGGGCAGCGCCACGCCAACGCTGAAATAGCCCTGATGCGCCGCTGGGGCATGCTGGATGGCGATGAACTGCCGGAGCCCAACATCAACCTGCGGCTGACCATCGAATGGCTCGACCGCTACAGCGATGACATGCCACTGAAAGTGCTGGGCTCGGTGATCCCCATGCTGGAAATCGCCCTGGACGGCGCCCTGCTCAAGTTCCTGCTGGAAGAAGTGGACGACCCGCTGTGCCACGAGGTGGTCGAGAAAATCAACGCCGACGAGTCCCGCCACCTTGGGGTGGATTTCCACGTCATGGAAATGCTCGGCCGAGGCAAACTGCACCGGCAGACTGTCAAGACCCTGGGCACAGTGGTCAGCCCCAAGCTGATTCTTGGCGTGCTCGCCTATGCCACGCTGCTGAACAAGATGCGGGACAACATTGTTGCCATGGGGCTGCGGGAAGAGCGGCTGTACGAAGCCATGAACAAGTACGAACGCATTGGTGGCCGCACCGCCGAAGGCCGCCGAAACCCCTGGTTCCAGATCATCAGCCAGCACGGAAAGATGGTGGTCAACCGCGCCCACCCCTACCACAAACCGGTGGATGCGCTGGTAAAGCTGACCAGCCACATCCCCATAGGGATGATCGGCCCGGTCCCCACCTGGGTAAAAGGCCTCACCTGGCGCACCACAGCCTGAACAAAACCATCGAACCAACAAGGGAGGGGGAGGCTTTTCTGTCGGGAAAAGGTGTCTGAGCAAAGCGAGTTCTTTTCCCGACAGAAAAGCCTTACCCGACCGCCCGCGTCCAGTCAGTCCATTCCCAGAACCTTTAATCGAGAGCAATCCAATGAAACCAACCCCCAAACCGCGATCAAACAGGCAAAAGCACAGTGCCCAAAAGGCAGCCACCCCCATCCACGAAGTCCTGATCGTAGGGGCCGGTTTTGTCGGACTGCGCACCGCCCTGCGCCTGCAGCAGGAAGGCATCCGTGATGTGGTGATACTGGATCGGGCCCAAGACATAGGCGGAACCTGGCGGGACAACACCTACCCCGGTGCCGCCTGTGATATTCCCTCGAACCTCTATTCCTCCTCCTTCGCCCCCAACCCGGACTGGTCCCGGAGCTTCTCCGGCAGCCGAGAGATCCTCGATTACGTTCACCACCTGGCAGACGCCAACAACCTACGGCGTCTGGTCAGGCTGAATCAGGAAGTCACCGGTCTCGTGTTTGATGAAGAAGGCGGCGTCTGGACCGCGACCACCGCCTGTGGCGATGAGTTCCGGGCGCGCTCGGTCGTGATGGCCCAGGGACCGCTGTCCAACGCCAGCTTCCCTGCCATTGATGGCCTCGACAGCTTCCAGGGCAAGACCATGCACAGCGCCAGCTGGGACCACAGTTACGATATCAGCGGCAAGCGGGTCGCGGTGATCGGCACTGGCGCCAGTGCGGTCCAGGTTGTGCCTGAGCTTGTGAAACAGGCCAGCAGAGTCAAGGTGTTCCAGCGTACGCCGGGCTGGGTATTACCGAAGCCGGACTTCTCCACCCCGTCGTGGAACCGCACCGTATTCAGAAAGCTGCCCGCCAGCCAGTCGCTGGTGCGCAAGGCCACACAACAGAATGCTGCAAAAGCGCCTGGCCCGCACCAACTGGAATTCCGGCTGCAAGAGCTGGCACCTCACCGAGGACGGCTTCAACGCCACCATGTACCCGGGGTTTGCCACCCAGTATGCCCGCCAGATGGCATATTTCGAGCGCGAGGACTACCTGGTGCTGGGGCGATGAGCGCTCGCCAAGTCGGCTGGCGGGCCTGTCACATCATCAGCTGGCCAAAATCGTTCCGACACAAAGGTTTCGAAAACAGAAAACCCTGGGCGTAATCGCAGCCTGCGTGGGACAGGAAGTCCAGTTGCTGTTCCTGTTCAACGCCCGCCGCGACTACTTCGATATCAATGGCGTGGGCCATGGCAATAATGGCCTTCAGTATGCGGTCGGCGCTACCGCCCTGGCCTGCGGATTTAACCAGGTCCCTGTCCACCTTGATGCTGTCCACCTGGAGCTCCTGGAGTGCCAGCAGGGAAAACGGCTCGATACCAAAATCATCGATCGCCAGACGCAGCCGCAACCCGGCCAGGCCAAAGCTGCTGGCAGGGTTGAAGCCGGAGCCACGGATGTTGCTCAGGGAGACCGGGCTCAGCTCCATGGTAATCCGGCTCTCATCGAGATCACTCTGGGTCAGCCGTGTCTGCCACTGGTCCACCAGGGACCGGGTAAAAAAGGAGGAGGGTGACTCATTGATATTGATCGGAAAGCCTTCGCCGCCCTGCGCCCGCCATTGCAGTGAGCTGGCCACCGCCTGCTCCAGCACAAAGGCATTGATACGGTCCGTGATAGTCCCCTGTTCAGCAATGGTCAGGAAAGCGGCGGGGGTCAGCAGCCCCTTTTCGGGATGGTTCCAGCGCAGCAGGGCCTCGGCCTTGGCAATAGCGCCGCTACGGATATCAATGATGGGCTGGTAGTAAACCTCCAGCTGGTCGTCATTAAGGGCCTCATCAAGTTCCCTGTTCAACCGCATGTGGTCGGATTCCCTCTGGGTCATCCACGGCCTGTACAGTTTTACCCGGTGGCCGCCACGGTCCTTGGCTATGTACATGGCCTGATCGGCATTATGCATCAGCTGGTCGGCGTCCGTGCCATCATCCGGGAACAGGGTCAGACCGATGCTGCCGGAGATGCTTACCCGATGGGAATTGACATCAAAGGGCTCTTCCAGGCTGGCCAGCAAGGCCTTCGCTGCCTCTCGCGCCCCGTCCCTGTTGGTGTCCTTGAGTATCAGGATGAATTCGTCTCCACCCAGGCGTGCGACCGTATCCATGGCCCGGACATTGGCACTTATCCGGTTAGCCACCTTCTCCAGCAGCCGATCTCCGGCCTTATGGCCGAGCTGGTCATTGGCTTCCTTGAAGCGGTCGAGGTCGAGGAACAATAATGCGAAGGAACTGTTCTTTCGTTTTGCTTCCAGCAGGTTTTGTTCGAGGCGGTCGAGGAACAGGCGCCGGTTGGGAACGCCGGTGAGCGAATCGAAATTGGCGTTGCGCCACACCTGGCGCTCGACCTTCTTACGGTCAGTGATGTCCCGGGAGGTCTTGGCGACCGCCTCCACCTCGTTCTGATCGTTGAATACCGGCACTAGCTGGCAGTCAAAATAGAACTCGCGACCTGAGGGTGACGTACAACGAAATTCGCTGCGCTGGCACTGGCCGGTCATGACGGTCTGGACGATCGCATCTTGCACTTCTGTTGCAAAGCCCAGCCCCAGCTCAAGGGGGGTTTTGCCAATGGCATCCCTGGCCGGTGTACTGATCAGCTCCGCCATCGGAGCATTGAGGATCAGAAGCTTGCCCTCGGCATCGAAAATGGCCGAAGGGTCGGGAGTGACCCTCAACATGGCTTCAAACAAACGTGACTCGTGTTTTTTTTGATTGGAGTAGCTCGATACCGAGTTGGCGATCAGCTGGTCGACGGCCTCGTTGAATCTGACCAGTTCATCCAGTTCCTGGGCGGTGAGCCCACCAGGTCCGACCCAGACTTCAATCACTCTCGCCCGCAGAGCCCTCAATTCCTGGATCACCTGGAGTATTGAGAGACCCTGTTTGAGGCGGCCTGTGCCATGGTTTTCGGCGGCGACGGAGATGGGGTCCTTGCCTTTGCCTAGAGCTTTGCGGGCTGACTCGCGGTGGCTCTGGGAGGTAGAGAGATCTTCAATAATGAACTCAAGCATGGCTCGGGCATGGTCTTCCAGAACGCGGATGTTTTCGTCCCGCAATTCAGGGGCAATTTCCAGCGCGGCATCTGCCCAGTCTTCCAGTAGTTGCTCCATTTCAGTCTGGATAAAGCAAACAAGCTTCATGGTCGGGGCGCCCTCCGTGGTTTGCTTACGAATTCAACAGGGTTAAGGCCAGCCTTTTCCGGATGGCTACTGTTTCAAAAGTAGGTCACGAATAAACAGACATCGGATCTCGTCTTTGCCCCCAAGACTCAGATGAACTTACAGTACGCCTTCTCCAGATACACATCAAAACCGGCATTGAAAATATGCATTTTTTGACCACCACAGGCATCGCCAAGCGATGGAATATGCGTTCAGGCCAAAACTTGACCACCCAACAGCCAGACCTATACTCAATTCACATAGGATGAGAGATCACAACTTACAGGGAGTAAACTCAATGTCTCAGAAACCGTCCCCGCGTGCGCTTGGCGCAATCGCTGCTTCCGCCCTAATGGCTGCCCTGCCGATTGCTGCAAGCTCAGACACCGACACGCCTGAACTCAAGCACACCACCGTTCTATCCGGTCTGGAAAATCCCTGGGGTATGGCTTTCCTGCCCGATGGCGCCATGCTGTTCACCGAAAAGTGCCGCGGCCTCTCCGTGCGGCTGCCGGACGGTGACGTGAACAAACTGGTGGGTATGAGCGACACCGAAGACTACGCCACCACCGCAGACGATCTGTTCTGTGAGGGCCAGGCAGGGATGAACGGCGTCGCGGTCGACCCGGACTTCGAGGAAAATCGTGCCGTTTATGTTTACTCGGCCTCAAAGAAGTCCGACCCGCCCACCAACCGGGTGATCCGCCTGACGCTGAATGAAGACATGAGCCAGACCTCGGAGCGGACCGACATCATTGAAGAGATTCCCTACAAGGAGGAAGCCAGCGACCACCCCTTTGGCGGGCCTGGTGCCCACAACGGTGGCCGGCTTCGCTTCAGCCCCGACGATGGCTTCCTTTACGTGACCACGGGCGACAACCACAACAGCCAGTTGCCGCAATCCGGCGACACACTGGGCAGCAAGGTGCTGCGGATCGACCGGGACGGTGAGGCGGCGCCGGATAACGCTGAGGCAACGCCGGAAGGCTTCGACCCGAGGATCTTCACCTACGGTCACCGCAACGTGCAGGGTATTGCCTTCCACCCCGAGACCGGTCGGCCCTATATCACCGAGCACGGCCCCTGGCATAACGATGAAGTGAATGCCCTAGAGGCCGGCGCCAACAGCGGCTGGGACCCCCGCCCCAACATGGCCGGCCGTGAGGACTGCCCCGATGATTACTGCGGTTACCAGCCCAACCAGGGCGAGGGCATGGAACCGGAAAAGCGCGACAACTACATGCCGATGACGGACACCGACACCTATCCCGAAGCCATGGAGCCGGTGTGGGATAATAACAACCTTTCCCAGGGCATCAGCAGTGCAGCCTTCCTGACCGATGATAAATGGGGCGCCTGGAAAGGTCGCCTGGCTGTCAGCTTCCTGGGTATTGGTTTTGGCGGCACGCCTACCGGGCAGCGCATTGATCTTCTTGAGCTGTCTGATGACGGCGAATCGGTGGAGGATGTGACCGAGCTGCCGGCGCCCATGGGCTCGTCCCGCTTCCGTGCCCTGGTGGTAGGGCCGGACGGCGACCTGTATACCGCAGTGGATGAAGGTAGTATTTACCGCATCACCCCAGAATAAAACGCTCCTCCTTCACTGCTCCGATGGCCCCGGGTGGCCCACCGGAGCAGTGAGGCTCTAATTCGAAAAATCCAAAGGAATAATCATGAAGACACAACTACTTTGTGCCTTTGCCGCTGTGCTGATAACGGGTACGGCCCAGGCCCAGGATGGCGACGCCTCTGCCGGCGAAAGCCTGTATGCACAATCATGCGCCCAGTGTCATGGCCCCGAGGGCAAAGGCATGGCCAGCTTCCCGTCCCTCGAAGGCCGGGATGCGGAATACATCAAGTCGCGCCTGACCACCTACCGCGACGGTGAGAAAGTAGGCCCGAATTCCGGCCTGATGATACCGAACGCCTCGAAACTGTCGGATTCGGATATCGACAACCTGGCTGCTTATATCTCTAGCAGTTTTGAATGATTTGAGTCGAACGTTCGGCATCAAGTGTGTAAACGTAGCGGACGCTTCAGCTTTCGTGGAGCCGCCAGGCTCCTTCGGCAAGGTCGGCGTATTGGGCACACCTGCGGTGTGCTCGAAAGCTGAAGCTGCCGCTACGAACGACCTGAAACCTGAAACCTGAAACCTCAGGATAAGCCCCGTCACGGGAGTGTGTCGGTGGGTCAAATACTCACCTCAGCCCACGGCACCGACTGTGTAAATGTAGCGGAAGCTTCAGCTTTCGTGGAGCCGACAGGCTCCTTCAATGAGGCGTCCGAGCTGGCGAAAACATGACCAATAAACTTTAATTAGTTGAGTTACTCACTAATATGCAACCGGGCGGCGCCCGCCCGCCAGGGCACCAGGCCATGGCGCAGGTGACACCAGCGAGGCTGGGGATAGCGAGCGGCACAAAAGAAAGTGCCTCGACAGGAGGTCAGCGCCATGAAACGCTTCGTCCTTTGCTTTGACGGCACCTGGAACCGTCCTGAAGAGAACATCGATGAGGACTTTCCCACCAACGTACTGCAATGCGCTCGCGCCATTCAACCGTCCGATGGCCACGGCATCGAACAGGTGGTTTTCTACGACTGGGGCATTGGCTCATACCATGATGAGATCCTTGCTGGCGTCACCGGGCGCGGCCTTGAAAAGAACGTGATGGATGGCTATCGCTTTCTGGTTCACAACTACGAACCTGGCGACGAGATCTTCCTGTTCGGTTTCAGCCGGGGCGCCTACACCGCCCGCAGCCTCAGTGGCATGATCAACAACTGCAGTATTCTGAGAAAAGAACACTCCAACCTGATCCAGAACGCCTTCCGGCTCTACAAGGTCAAAAGGCACAAGGCCAACAGCGAACACGCCATGGCCTGGAAGCGGCGGTTCTCGGTGGAGGAACGCACTCCGGTAAAATACGTTGGCGTGTGGGACACAGTCGGCGCCCTTGGCCTGCCGTTTACTTTCTTTGGCCTGATCAAGGACCAGGACCTGTTCTACGACCGGGAGATCGGCAGCAACGTCAGGGTCGCCCGCCACGGGCTGGCTCTGGACGAGCATCGGGAAGACTTCGAGCCCACGCTCTGGGAACCACGCGTCGGCACCGACATCAAGCAGGTCTGGTTCGCTGGTGCCCATTCCGACGTCGGCGGTGGCTACGGCCCGGACAGGCACGACCACCTGCTTGCCGACATCCCCCTGCTATGGATGATGGAAGAGGCGAGAAGACAGAACCTGGTGTTTAACGACACCCTGCCGACCTCCACCCACACCACCGCCGAGCAGCACAACGAGTACAAGGGCAAATACCGTCTGCTGGGTAAACTGATACGGGACATACCGGCCCCGAACCGGATAAAAACCTGGGTTCATCCGAGTGTGAGAGCGCGATACACCGTTGGCTACCAGAGTGAGCCGATCGAGCGGTATGCGGCCCGTTATGGGGAGTGGCCGCCCCTCTGGCCCGAATAAATTCAGCGAAGCGGGCCTCCTTCGGGCCTGATGATAACGAATGCCTCTGGCCTGTCCAGGATCACCTCCTGTACTGAGTAGAAGATCCACGAGGCATACAAGGACTATGGAACCGCTCGGTGTAATCGGATTGATGAGCCTGTATCTCATCAAAAGTTCGCTAGCGACGTCTATCTAATCGTTCTGGTTTGAGCTATTCCAAAAATCATATAAAAGCTGCGTTGCAGTATGCGGTTCCCGAATCCCATCTTAGCTGCCTGACCAAAATTCGCCAGCCTGATGATGAACCACTAACTTGCGCCCAGCCCGGCATTCTCGCTAGACCGGCGGCGTGCTGATGGACAACGCCGTGCTGGACCAGTCCCTGCCCCAGGCGGACCCCCAGCTGGCCGAGGTACACAAGCGCTACAGCCGGGCCCGGCTGGATGCGCTATCCATGAACAGTGCCTCGGCACCGGCACTTCGGCGGTGGCTGGCTGCCAGGCTGGGCCCGGTACTTCCTCGCCGGCCAGAGGCCGCAGAAGCGTTGGGTACGAGCGAGCGGACGTTGGCACGGAGGCTTGGCGAGCAGGGGAAGACATTTGAAGGCCTGTTGGATGAGCTGCGCCGCGAACGAGCGCTTCAGGCAGTTGCTGACACAAGCGCACCGCTGTCTGAAATAGCCGAATCCCTGGCTTTCGCTGAGCTGAGTACGTTCTACCGGGCCTTCAGGCGCTGGACTGGCATGCCACCTATACGTTGGCGTAAACAGCAGGACCATAGGCCAGATCAGAGGACAAACTGATGGATTCCTATCTTGCGCTCAAGGCCCTGGCGGTATGGTTCGGTATTGTCATTCTGGCCATCGCGAACGGCGTCTTCCGTGAAGTGGTACTTATACCTTTTATCGGGTCGCCCGGGGGACTGATGCTCAGCGGTGTCCTGCTGTCTTCTTTTATACTGGGCATCACCTACCTCACCCTGCCCTGGTTCGGACGGCTACCTGTTTCAGGTTACCTGGCTATCGGGCTTGGCTGGCTCTGCCTTACCCTGGCGTTCGAATTTGGGTTTGGCCGGTTGGTACAGGGCAAACCCTGGCCGGAGCTCTTCGAGGCCTATCGATTCACCGGGGGCAACATCTGGCCCATTGTCCTGCTGGTGACTGCCCTGTCACCCTCTATCGCTGCCAGGCTCAGGGAGTGGTGCTGATGCTGATGGCCACTTCCTGACAAGCTCAGGTATAGCTTGCTCTCAAGCCACCGCTGATCAGCACCAGCCCGCCTGGTGTCGGGATTAATCGCCAGGCTCATGCCCATCATGCTGGCAAACCCGTCGCCTATGGTGTTGGTCATGGCCGTGTCGATTGCGTGGCCCGGCAAATAACCTGCATAATAAATGTTCCTTAACAAGTTCGGCCAGTAAGCAGTGAGTCAACGACAGGAGAATAGCTATGGATGGCTTTACCGTCAGGCTTTACCGATACCATCCGGAACAGAATGATGCCCCTTATAGTCAGGATGTCGAGGTTGGCAACGAGTTCCGTGATCGGATGGTACTGGATGTACTGGAGTATCTTAAAACCATGGACCCTACCCTGACGTTCCGGCGCTCATGCCGTGAGGGCGTTTGTGGCTCCGACGGGCTGAACATCAACGGCCGCAATAACCTGGGTTGCATCACCAGGGTGTCGGAGGCCATGGGCAGGAAAAACATTTTGGAAATTCGGCCGTTGCCAGGCATGCCAGTCATCCGGGACCTGGTGGTGGATCAGTCCCTCTTCTTCAAGCAGTACGAGCGTGTCCAGCCATGGCTGATTAACGAAACCTCTGAGCCGGGGATTGAAAGGCTGCAGAGCCCCGAGGACCGTGCAAAGCTGGACGGATTATACGAGTGCATTCTGTGCGCCTGCTGCACCTCCGCCTGCCCGTCCTGGTGGTGGAACCCGGAGAAATATATAGGACCGTCGGGGCTGCTTCAGGCCTGCCGGTTTCTGCTGGACTCCCGAGATACGGCCACTGCCGAACGGCTGTCGAAGCTGGAGGATCCGTTCAGTGTGTTCCGCTGCCGGGAGATAGGTAACTGTACAGCGTATTGCCCGAAAGGACTTAACCCCATGAGGGCCATCGGCCGAATCAAGGCCATGCTTTTCAAGAGGGAGGTTTGACCGGCCGGTCGGTCAGTGTGTTACCTCAAAGCTCACCGGCCAGAAGGTAGTCCCGCAAGGCCACAGCATTGTTGTGGTCCGTGTCCTTGGCGGCGAAGACCAGGGTGATCCTTTCATGCTGTTCCAGAAGCTCCCGCAGCTTCTTAAGATCTTCGCCGGCGGCCTCCTGCTTTAACTCTTCCAGATAACGCTTCCTGAACTCCGACCATTTGTCAGCCTCGTGCCCGAACCATTTCCGTAAATCGGATGAAGGCGACAGCCCCTTGAGCCAGCAGGTCAGGTCAGCGTCCTCTTTTGCAATACCCCTCGGCCAGATGCCGTCAACCAGGACCCGTGGACCATCGGAGCGCGCCGGCTCGTCATAGGCTCTTTTCAGACGAATATCCATAGAGGTCTCTCGTTGCGTCCGTTGCATCGTGCGTCATCACTGTCATGCTATACCCTTATCAATAGATCGTCGGAAATACAAACACTGACAAGGAAATTCCCATGGCAGACGAAGACACCCTGAACGCCCTTAAAACCGCCTTCACCTATATGCCCCAGCCCGTTGAGGTCAACCGGTTTGAATACGGAGATGATACCGACAGGATACTGAGCCAGATAAATTTTGTGCGGGAAGTGCTTATCAGCCACGGCATTGACCCGGAGGAAGTGGCGGGGGAAATCAACCCGGCTTCTTCGCCGAACTCCTGTTACTGACACTCACCGGTAATGGATATCTGCCGACGGCAGAATCGTTGAGAAAAGGAGGTCACCGATGACCCAGGCCCTGACGCCAGCCAGACTTGGGTTTCTCTACCCCGGTTTTGCCGCCGAGGATGACTATCCGCGGATGGGTGAAATGCTTGAACCCCCGGCCCGGGTCAGCCTGGTCCACACGGAATTTACCGAAGATGCCCATACCGTTGAGGCACTCAGCGAAATGGGTAGCATCCCGCGGCTGTCGAAGGGAGCGGAAGCGCTCGCAGACTCTCAAGTCGAATCGGTTCTGTGGACTTCCACCAGTGCCAGCTTCGTGCTGGGCCTGGATGGCATACGGGGCCAGATCGACGCTCTTCAAATCATCCTCGGGGTACCGGCCTCTACAACCGCGATGGCGTTTGCTCACGGGGTAAAAGCCCTTGGTGCAAACAGGGTGGCCATCGCCGCGACCTACCCAGAAGACGTCGCCCAGCGGTTCCGACAGTTCCTCGGCCACTTCGGCATTGAGGTGGTACACCTCGCAAGCCGTGGCATCGTGACCGCCGCTGAGGTTGGCACCCTGGGAAAGGATAAGGTGATCGACTTTGCAACGGCCAACACCCGGGCGGATGCCGACGCATTGCTCATCCCCGACACCGCGCTCCACTCCGCGGCCTGGCTCACCGAACTGGAACAGGCAACCAGAAAGCCCGTGCTGACCGCCAATCAGGTCAGCTTCTGGGAGGCTTTGCGCCTGTGCGGAAAACTGACACCGCAACGCGGCCTGGGCCGGCTATTTGAGATGACGGGCTGAAATTATGAAGAGCTGCCGTGCTTTTAGGCTAGCGCAAGCACCCAATCGATTTACCGTGAATGCCGCAGAACCCGTTTCACCAGCACTGGTCCGACCAGCTCGAAGATAATGGTGGACGCCACTACCACCGGCAGAATGGAGTCGCGGAATTCAGGAAATCGCTCTGCCGCCAGCAGGGCCATACCAATGGCAACCCCTGCCTGTGGTGTCAGCGCCAGGCCGATATTCCGGGGCAGCTTCTGGTGTTTTGCCAGACTGAACATCACGGCAAGATAGCCTCCCAGCGCACGGCCGGCCAAACGCAGAAAGATATAGGCGAGCGTCAGCAGTACTGCATCGTCTGCCTTGTACAAGTCGATGCTGGCTCCGGAAAGCACAAAGAAGAACACCAGAAACGGCCACTCAATGTGCTCGATCTCCCGGAATGACCGGGTATGGTGATAGGACAGATTGGCGACCAGGCCGCCGGCAATCATGGACGCCAGCAGTGCCGACACGCCCAGCAGCGAGGAGAGTCCGGCCAGTAACAGAATGACCGCGATCGCCTCGACCTGAGTGGGCTCTCCGGGCCTCAGACGGCCGGTCAACCATGCTGCTGGCAGACCCACGGCGATTCCGATCAATATGGCGCCTCCCAGCTCCCACAGGGCGTGGAGCAAAGCCGGTTGGCCATCGCTGCCAATCACCCAGCCGAGAACCGCCATGCTCAGCCCGAAAACTACAATACCCCAGGCATCATCAATAGCCACAATGCCCAGCAAGACTCTGGGAACCAGCCCGCTGCTCCCGCTATCCCGTACAGACTCACTGACCGCTGCAGGGTCCGTTGCCACTGAGATGGCAGCCAGTGATACCGCAACCACAAGAGGAAACCCCAACACCAGCAAGCCGCCACCGACCAGAATACCGCCGCCGACAATCACGAACAGGGAAATCAGTAGAATCAAGGGACCGGTATTGCGCAGCCGGCGTAACTCCAATTCACTACCCAGAAGAAACGCCACCATCACCAGTGCCAGCTGAATCAGCGGCTCGCTCAGACCACCCAGCAGATCGCCATTTTGCGTACCTATCCACACCTGCTGAATAAAGGCAATGCCGATCCCCACCAGCATCAGAATCGAAATCCGCGGTATTTTTGTGCGGTGGGCAAGGGCATCTGCGAAAATGCTGACCGACAGAATAACTCCCAGCAGGATGATGCTTATTGCAGCCTGGGAAGCCCCGACAGGCAGCCATTGAGGGAGATGCTCTGTCATGGTGGTTCCTCGGCCCGCTATGAGGCGCCCTGACGTGCGCTCAAAAAGCTACACGCCGGGGAAACTGAATGAAGTACCCGCGCCGGGTTTTTGCTGGCATGGCTCACCAGAATTCCAGTGCGACATCACTGCCCGGAAACAAGTTTCACTGGCTTGGTGGGGTCGAAGTCCAGCCACTCGCTGTCTTCAATACTGCCGTCAGCCTCTTCCACCTCTTTGCCGCCGTGATCCCGAATCAGCCCGATCACCTTGTCCCTATGAGCACCATTCACCTCGGCGGCTACATGGGGGCCGGATTTGCGGTCGGTCAGCTGCGCTTGGCTCTTCACAGCCTCAGGGTCGGACTCCGGCTCGTCGCGGGTTTTACTCACCGCCCCGGCCAGAGAGCCTGTATAGGCCCCTACGCCGGCGCCAATGCCCACGCCAACAGGCCCCCCGACGGAGCCCACAGCCGCGCCAGCAACCGCACCGGCTCCGGCGCCCATCCAGGCCCCCTTGCCGGATTCCGATGCCCCGGGAGAGCTGCCCTTGTCGCCACCGAGGGGCAGGACATGATGCTGTCCATCCGGAGCGACATAGAAAACTGAAACCTTGTCCTTGTCGATCCCGGCTTCCTCCAGCGCCTGCGCCAGATTTTCAGCTTTTTCCTGATCGTCAAAACGACCGGCGATTATATGTCCCATAAAGCAATCCCTCGCGAAAGTTTGGGGAAAATTTGATCATTGCTATACCTAACCATAGCAAAGATAAAACAGATTGTTTCATCGGGGACCAGACGACCGCTCAGGTTTCTCACAGTACCTGAGCAACTGCCAGGCGTGATGGCGAATGGTTTCTCAGTGGCTCAGGATGGTAAAGGGAAAAGGCAGTTGGGCGAGCTTCTCCGGGCTGTCTTGTTAGCGGGGGATCAGTTTCCGGAGAAAGGGCTCGCGCCGCAGTCTCGGGCGTTGTGCTTACTATCGCTGATAGTTTTTCATGGCGGGCCCATTCGAAATGACCACCGGTGCGGCAGCCTGTTGCTAGCGTATTGATGACCACAACGCTCAGGCCATGGGTTGCGGTCGCGTGCAGGACACAGTCAATGCGTTGGCAGAGAGAATGAATACTGCCGGGGCATGAGATGAAGGGCCTGCGCGGTATTGCTGCGCCGGCCCATTGGTTTTCTGAACGGGATTAACCCCTGAGGCGCTCGGAGAGTCGTTTTGCAGAATGGGCCATAGCCTCAAGCTCAGGTATAAGCTTGAGGTTCTCATTGGACGCTTTGCTCATATCTTCCGAAAGTTCTGCAATGTCCGTTATGTTCTGATTGATATCTTCACAGACGCTGGTTTGCTCTTCCGCCGCCGTAGCCACCTGTATGGTTGCGTCCTTGACGCTGCTCATGCGCTGATTAATACCGGCAATGATGACCTGGATGTCGTTGACCTGTTCGACACACTCCTTGGTAACCACCTCGCTAGCATGCATGAATTCGGTGGCGTCCCTGGAACCGGATGCGATGTCTCCGATGATGGAATCAATCTCGACCGTGGCGTGCTGGGTTTTCGCGGCCAGATTTCTGACTTCATCAGCCACCACGGAAAAACCGCGACCAGCCTCGCCTGCCCTGGCCGCCTCGATCGCAGCATTCAGGGCAAGCAGGTTGGTCTGATCAGCGATTTCACGAATGACTTTCATCACATCACCTACTTTATTGCTCCCGGCAGCCAGCTTTGCGACGGTTTCACCGGTGGACCGGATCTGGTCAGCGAGCCGCTCCATGCTGCTGGTGGTTGCTGTGATATGTCGATCGGCTTTATTGGTTTCGGTGGTTGTCTCATCAACCTGAGAGGAAACGCCTGCGGCATGTTGCGCCACATCCTGGGCCGTGGAAGACATTTCATTCATCGCCGCTGCGACCTGATCGATGCGCTGGTGGCTGCCCTGGGATTTTTCGGATATAGCGCGGCCGCCATTCTTGACCGATGCCGCAATCAGATCCAGATCCGCCGCGTTCGACTGAGTGGTAGTGCGTATTTCCTGAAGAAACTGATGTAGCTTTCGTGACGCAGCGGCCAGAGCGCCCAGTTCATCTTCGCGCTTGAGGGTCACTGGATCTGAAAGGTCACCCTCACCAAGCTTCTGTAACTGACCGCTGATCTGCTCAGTGGGCCTGAC
This sequence comes from Marinobacter salicampi, assembly GCF_011074795.1. GTDB lineage: Bacteria > Pseudomonadota > Gammaproteobacteria > Pseudomonadales > Oleiphilaceae > Marinobacter > Marinobacter salicampi. The sequence continues at coordinate 119,456 of NZ_JAAMPF010000009.1, read as the reverse complement.
GATTCTCCTGCTGATCACAATCAGGATAATGCCAGTGCCAATAAAGATGGCGAGAATCAAACCGGTTCCCGCAAGCAGGGTATTGTCATGGGCGCTTTTTTCAATGGTGTGAGCGTCCTCACGAGCAAGGGATGCAATACGTGCAACAGCTTCTTCTATGAGCCTGGAGGGCTCACGGTCTATGCCGGAAACCGCTGCATCTCCTACTGCGTGATCGTAGCCTGAGGCCTCGAAACGCTCGAAACCCTGACGGTAGGCCCTGCCCATTGCCTGGTGTTCTTTCTGGAACGATTCAAGAACCGCTCTCGCCTCTTGATCCCAAAGAGTATCTGTCAGCTGGTCGAGCTTCGCCTGGATCTTCAGCTCCTGCTTCTGAAAACGGCCCCAGTATTTCTCCCTTTGGGCGTCATCATCGCCACGAATCAGAACGTTCTTCCACTCCTGAACCTGTGTCTTGAAATCAATAAGTATGGCTTGGGCTTCGTTGGCGGCGGCGAACTCTTCCTCAAGCACGAAGCTGAATCGCTCGGTTACGTCCAGCGAGAATGTAAGATAACTACCCGCTACCACAACAACGAGCAGATTTACGGCCAGAACCAGACCTGTTACCTGCCTGGAAATACTCTTACTGAAATATGCCACGGATCAGCCCCTCGGTGGAGATATGGTTCGCTTTTGCCCTGCATTGGGCGGGAGCAACTATGGATCGGCCAATCCGTTGAAAATTTTCGTTAAAACGGCAGGCGGGGAAGCCCGGTATTCTACCTACCCGCTCTGGAAAGCTTGTTAAATTTTGTTAGCTGAGAAAAGCTGGGGCATTGTATGTAAATACAGTTCGACCACGTGAAAAACCTCGAAATGCTGCCCCGCAAAAAATTACCGAATACATCGGTAGTGGCTGACTGGGCAGTTACAACTTGCCTCTGGCGGGGAACAGGCCATCTTAGTTAGCGTATTGCGGAACGACGGCTTCAGTTAATGCACTTTTATGGCGTTCGGGCTAATCAAAGCAGTCCCCAACACCAGAAAAAACCCTGTCAGCACGAAGACCTTGTTCACAAACCAGTTCGTGCGCCAGATCGACCACTCAGGATCCGCAAGAAAGTGTGTAAACAGTGTGACGATGATCAGGGTTTCAACCAGGGACATAACAATGGCCAGGACGCGGGTATACCGAGGGCGTGCCAGTAACGCCCAGGCCAGCCAGAGGTGGGCCACCGGCCACAGGTCCCAGTAGATATAGGTGGTCCACCTTTCCCCGATGATCAACGCAAACGCGATCGGGAACAGATACTTGATGAAAACCGTCCAGGCCACGAGGATCACAAACAGGTGTGCCAGAAACACAGCCCACGGGCTTGAAGAGGGCGATGGGGACGGGTGCCGGATGCTCTGTGTTGGAGGTGTCATGTCGCCTCTCCTTCAGTCAGAAACCCGAAAGCAGGTTCAGTCGCAGTTGTTCAACCCCCAGCTCCTGCCGGACAAAATATGCCTCAGGCCAGAATAACAGCCATCCTAGGACCGCCAGGTTAAGGAAGACACACAACCAGTAAATAAACTGGAAAGAGCCCTTACGGGTCTTGTGGCGGAATAACTGCTGGGCAATCAGGGCACCCGGCCAGCCTCCCAGAAGATCAAATAGATGCAGCCGTTTCTCTGGCACCCGCCTTTCTCCGCGCCCCGCAGCGCTCTTGTCCACCGCATATAGCACAAACGTAAGCAGACTCAGTGCGAGGTAGGTCGCTGGCAAAGCCACAGGCACAACCCCAGTGGCAAACAGGCCACCAAGCCCCCCGACGAAACCGGCTGCCACCAACAAAGCCAGCCAGACACCAGGGGCCACACTTGCCCGTATCCTCGCGGCTCCTGCGCACTGGAACTGTGCCGCCCGCAAGCGTCCCTGGCCGTCCTTGCTCTGGTTATAAACCACTTTGCGATGGGCCGAAGGTCGACCCCGGCCAGAGTAGGCGCTGATGTGGGCGAAAACCCTGTCACCACTGCCCTCAGGCGTTATGAAACCGAACCCCTTGGCATCGTCCCAGGCGGTGAGTGACCCTTTCAGATTCAATGGCTTTTCTCCAGCATATAGGTAACCCGTAAAAACCAATTATGCCATGCTGAACGGAAATCTAGATCAGACGTGGGTTTAATGCTTCCATAGACCCTGTCGCAAGCTCGGGCCCCCACAGCAGGAGATCCCATGCCCTACCAATTTGAAGACCTTAAAAAGCGCTGCCAGTCAGAGTGGCGCGAATATATCGAGCACAGCTTTGTGAAACAACTGGGGGACGCATCCCTTGCTCCGGAGGCTTTCCAGCATTATCTCAAGCAGGACTACCTGTTTCTGATCCAGTTCGCCCGGGCGTTTGCCCTGGCCGCCTACAAAAGCCCGACCCTGGCAGACCTGCGGCAAGCCAAGGAAGGACTGCAGGCCATTGTGGATGTGGAGCTGGACCTGCACATCAGCTATTGCAGGGAATGGGGTATTTCAGAGGCGGAACTGGCCCGCCTGCCGGAAGCCCGGGCCACCATTGCCTATACGCGCTACGTGCTCGACACTGGCAACCGGGGCGACCTGCTGGACCTGCACGTCGCCCTCTCGCCCTGCATGGTGGGCTACGGTGAAATAGCCAACTGGCTGAACCGTCAGCGGGAAACCCTTCGCGGCGAGCGCAACCCCTACGATGCCTGGATCGCCATGTACGAGAGCGATGAATTCCAGCAAGCCATGGAGGCGGAAGTCCACTGGCTGAATGACAGGCTGGCTGATATTTCCCTTTCCCGATTCGAACAGCTCGCCCGGATATTCAGCGATGCCACCCGGCTTGAGATCGACTTCTGGGAGATGGGGCTGCAGCAGAGTGACTGAAGAACCAGCGCGCGCAAACTGCCCCCGTGCTACTTTAGTGTCCAGAACGTCCACGTGAATGCCGTGCATGAGGGTTGGCCAAAAACCGGGCGGTACCCGCAAGCACCAGCACTTATAAAGGCTGTCTATGATGTTCGGAATCGCCTGGTTCGTAATGATGTGGTTTGGTCTCGTCATGATTGCATTGACTGCGGCCGTGGTTTTCCTTCTGCGCCGGAGCCGTGATGCCACGGATGACTCCGAATTCCCCGCCCCCGAACACCAAAATGAGGCTCGCCAACAGGTGCTTGAAAAGGTCAAGGGTATGCATGCCGCCGCCAGAGGCCTCCATGGCCGCGCCCGTGTAAAGGCGTTGCGCAAATATATGGATAGCATGAGCGATGGCCTGGAACTGGTCTCGGAAATTCGCTCCCCGACCAGCGGCTCGCCCAAGGGAGAATGGGTAATTGCGCCCGGAGCAAAACCCGAGCGTCGCCTTCTCTACATCCACGGCGGCTCCTGGATCGCCGGCAGCCCCAAAAGCCATCGCGCCATTACTGACCGGCTGTCCCGACTGGCCCAGGCCTGCGTATTCGCTATCGATTACCGGCTGATGCCGGAGAGCCGTTATCTGGACGGCATCATCGACTGCCAGCAGGCCTATCGCTGGATCCTGGACAACGGGCCGGACGGCAAAGCACCGGCTGAATTCGTGGTGGTGGCCGGTGATTCCGCGGGCGGCAGCCATACCTTGGGGCTTATCGCCTGGATACGGGACCAGGGTCTGCCACCACCGACCGCCGCTATTGCCTTATCCCCTTCGACCGAACTGATGCTGACCTCGTTGGGCAGCCGTGCCAATCTGAAAACCGATGCCATGCTGGGGCCAACCGTCAGGAAACTGTCCCGGGTACCCTTGCCGTTACTGTGGTGGGGAACTGTGCTGGGTATGCGGGTACTGCCCACCAGCCCGATCGCATCGCCTCTGCGAGGGAAGCTGCACGGCCTGCCTCCAACACTGATTCACGCCAGCGAATCGGAAATGCTGCTGGAAAACGCCCAGCGATACGCAGAGAAAGCGCAGGCTGCCGGTTCACCGGTAGAGGTGAAGACCTGGCCTGACATGGTTCATGTATGGCACCTGTTTACACCGCTGTTGCCGGAGGCAGAAGAGGCCTACGAGCATATCGGCGCGTTTCTGTCGCGGGTGGAAGCAGGTTCCACATAGCAGACCGGCTCGGCATCAGCCGCCTGCCATGTTGGACCTTCACTGAGCGACCAGTTCAACCCTGCGATTTTTGGCCTGGCCATCCTCGGAGGCATTGGTCGACTGGGGTGCGAGAGACGCCACACCGAAGCCCTCCAGTCGTCTCTGGGCGATATTGAATGCTCCGATCAGGCGATCGGCCACGGCCTGGGCCCGGCGTTCGGAAAGCTCTCGGTTATAATCGAGCTCACCCCGGTTATCGGTATGCCCCACAACGTAGATCTTGAGTTCGGGATGACGTTCCATCATAGCCGCCACCTGTTCCAGAGCCTGATCGGAGGACGGCATCAAAGCGGCGCTGTCGTGCTCAAAGAATATCCCGCCAAGGACCGCCTTGCCTGTGTCATCAAGCGCTTTTTTAAGGGCATCCGGTGAGAGAACGGTAATGCGGTTCTGCATATCCCGCTCTTCCAGAACCGAAAGCCCGAACTCATTATATGCGTCAGAGTTCGGCTCGGGGAACGCGATGCTCAGCCGGATACGGCCGTCGGCGCTCGCTGCTGCGATGTAATGAAAACCGGTAACAGGGTCGACTTCAGAATCAAGCAGATCAAACTGCAGGTACTCCCCGCAGGCGTCGTCCTCGCACTGGAACAGTATTTCATAACCGGAGTCATTCAGGCTTTGCTGGTAGGAGTCCATAATTTCCCGCCGGGTCACTGCCGCTGGCAGCCGGTAGAGGATACGGGTCAGTTTGCCCTCGGCTGTCGTTGAACGGGTCTTTTCCAGGTCCAGTTCGCAGCAGCCTTTACCGTGAATCGGTCCGAGCAGTTGCCTGAACTGCTCAAAGTCCGCAGAGCTATAGTGATGAATTGAGGCTGAAGGGTGACGGGGGAACAGAGGATGATCGCTGGAACCCGCCACGTCGGACTCCAACGGCTCAGGTGCTGATTCCGGTGTAGAGACTGACCGTTCGGGAGCCAGTACCCGGATGCGGTTGACCAGAGGGCGACTTTCCGCCACATCCACGGCATATTCCCAGCTGTCCGATGAGGAAGATTCGGGAACGAAGGCAAGTGCCACATGGGTTGAACCGTCCGCGCTGCGGGCGGCCAGGTAACTCAGGCCGTAGACCACATTGAGCTCCCCGTTGAGCATCTGATAATCGCGGAACTCGCCGCAGGCACTGTCCACACACTGGAAGAGGATTTCGTAACTGGCACTCTCCAGCGACTGCCGGTGGGATTCGAACAGCTCCAGAGCACTCAGGCGTTTTGGCACAGAGTACACGATTCGAGTCAGTTCCCCCTGAATCCGGTTCAGCGGGGTGTTCTCCTCTTCGATGTCGCAACAGCCCTCCCGTACGCCGAGCGGCCCCACCAACTGCCGGTACTCCACGTAGCCCTGCTTGCTGTAGCTGTCGATCTCCGCCTCCGGGTGGCGGTCAACCAACGGGTGATCAGCACCCCCTTCACTAGCGGCAGCAGGCAAAACGGTGGCACTCCAGGCGAGAACCAAGACGAAGGCATAGAAAACCGGCTTAAACCACATGGCATATCCTTGCTGATGTTGATGTCACGAAAATCTTCTGTCGACAGATCGAAGCCCTTGTCAGGAGCCGGTTTCAGCCGGTGTCTGCAATTCGCTCTGGCTGGCGGCCTGACCTTTGAGCCCATCCGACCTGAACAGGTCGACCCGTCGCTGGGCCGATCGCCATTGTTCGGTGGTGGTGCTGACCGGCGTTGCAGCGCCTTCGCCTCGAACTGAAAGGCGCTCACCGGCAATACCTTCAGCAATCAGGAAGTCGTGTACCGCTCTTGCACGGCGCTGTGAAAGACCCAGGTTGTAATCCAGATCCCCCCGGTCGTCGGCATGGCCGACCAGGTCCAGTGTCCATTGGTTGTTCCTCTCAAGGACCTGCTTCGCCGCTCTGAGGATCAGGCGGCTGCGATCATCCAGTAGCGCGCTGTCGAACCCGAACGCAACCAGGGGGCCGGCCAGAGCATCACTCTCGATCATGGTCTCCATTAACCGGCCATAGGCGGCAATATGTTCAGGGTTATCAGACAGAACGGTCACCTGATCAATGGCCACCCGTGGCCGGGTACCGATATCGGTTACATGCAGGGCGACGTATGTTTCCGCGGGCCCCTTGGCGGGAAAGCGTGCAAACAGGTAATACTGAGCATCGGTTCGACCGTCGACTTGTGAAGGATAGAAGAGCGTCCATCCCGGGGCATCTCCGCAGGCCGCCCGTTCGCACCGGTAATCAATGTCGTAGCCCGCTGCCGTCATTGCCCGCTCTGCCCGCTGGAACAAGGCATGGGCGCTGGTCTGCCGGTCAAAGTCGAGCACTTCCCGGCGCAGGCTGCCTTCGGTGACGATTTCCGTTTCAGGTATATAACCCTCGCGCTCCCCCGCTGCCGTGGCAGCACGGTAGTCCATGGGGCCCGCTATCATTGCATGCCTGGCGAAGCTCTTTTCTTCCAACCTGACCTGCTCGCCGGGCTGATCAAGCTTCAGCGCAAAGCCCGTCTCCGTGGCATAAGCGGCGGGAGCGATGACAGCACCAACCAGTATGAGGTATCGCACAACAAGTCCCTTCATGATGTTCATTGCTAATTCCTTGGCGTTCAGTCCAATAAATCGGGGCCGGGGCACGGCGTTTATTTCAGGTTATTGCAGCGGGTATCGCTACACCGGACAGGGGATTGCATACGCACAATGCTGTGGCCGCTCACCGGTATACGGTGCTTGCCATCGACAAGGGAGAGAGCCTCGCAGTTAGCCCAATGGGGATGCGAGGCCGACCCGAGAGTGCGCATGGTTTTGCGGATCAGCACGTTGACCATGGGAACTTCCAGTTCATAGCACCAGTGTCCCCTGATCTTCAGCAGGTTGGCATCCTGCAGGTTGATGGCGACGTTATTACCGCTGACTTTGACGGTTCTGGTGGCACTGCTGCGCACGTTCAGGTTGTCGTTGGGGATCTGGAGCGTTTGTCTTTCCCGGGTTTTCCCCCTGCTTTTTTCAAGGCTGTACTGTTTTACCGCGAAGGTCCGAAAAATCTCCGGCGTAGGTGAGATCACCTGAATGGCGCCCTTTCCGATTATCGCAGCCGCCACCTGTTCCACCTGGCTTCGGGTCAGTTTGGCCAGGTTCGGAGCTTTTTTGACATACAGCGGGGCCATGGCCTTGGCGAGCGTGTTACGCATGACTGACTTGTCGGCGTGATTGATCGAGCCCTCCCGCGCCGCGAGAAAGGTGGCGTTATTGACCGTTGCCCGGGCCTTGAAGAGCAGACCCAGCTGTATTGAGCCCAGGGTCAGCATCACCAGCACTGGCCAGAGCCAGATGTGTTCAACAAGGCTGAAGCCTCCCTGGCGCTTCCGTAAAGCTCCCTTTTTACTTTGCATTTGTCGCTTCCTTGCGTCGCTTCTGGTCGGCCTTCGCGCCCTGACTGATCCATTAGGTAGGCCGTTTACTGGGCAGCACTGACCAGGTTGAGCCTGGTACGGTCAAGCAGTGCCCGCTCGGGCCTTTCGTCCGGAAAATACCCGCTGGCCTGGTCCAGAATGTCGATACCCTGCTTTACCCGCGTCAGCGCCAGGTTGTTCCAGCCCCTTATGTCGTTGGGCTGGATTCGTGTGCACTCCCCGAACATCAGGATGGCCGCCTCATACTGACCGGTCCGGACATAGATATTGCCCAGTCGCAGCCAGGGGTCGTAAAACGTCGGCTTGGCCTGGATAACTTTCCGGTAGCCTGCCTCAGCCCGGCTCAACAGTCCCTGGCGATAGTCAGCTTCCGCGGTGTCGTAAATATCCAGTATGGGTTTTTCCGCGGGTCCTGTGGCGCATCCCTGTAAGACCAGCGCCAACACAATGACGAGCCAGATGTGAAAATCCCGTATTCCGGTCATGGGGTACTGCTCCTGATGGGGTTCATGTTCACTGATTCCGTTCTTTCACTTGCTGCTTTCCCGCTTTCGTTCGAGGCTGAACACCGTTCGGCCGGCTGATTTCAAACGATGTTCTCTTCTGTTTCCAGTATCTCAGTCCGCAAATATTCCTTATCCGTCAGTGAACCCGCTGGTCCTCCATTCCCTAACCGTCCCAGGCTCTGCCCGATCGATGCTTCCCGAAGGCACTGGCCAACCTGCAGTCCGTGCCGACGGGCCGCTCCGGATCGCAGTTCCAGAGTGGCGTGGGCGGGGCTGCACTTGAGCACCCGGCCCTTTTGAACATGGGGTTCAATGGCCAGAATCCGCGCCTGCTCATCAAGAAAGACCACATCAATCGCGTAGGGCATGCCGAAGGTATGTATCGAGCGGCAGGGTGACAGCAGGAGGCCCTCGTTCTGACACAGCGCTCTCTTGCCCAGCAGGCCCCGAAAACGACGGGGCCAGGTTCGGGCCAGATAGGTTTCGATTACAGCGTTCTGGCCGGCCAGTAATCGGATTGAGGGATAACGGGCAAACACATTCCTTTGCTTCACCGGTCTATGCTCCACGTTTGGTGTCATCGCACGTTTGATCTCATGGATGGTGCTCAAAGCTCGTACATGAACTTCATGGCGATCGGAAAACCGAGCACCAGAAAGGTCATCGGAAAAATGAAAACCACCAGCGGAAAAATGAGTTTCACCGGCGCTTCCATGGCCAGCTTTTCCGCCCTCTGAAAGCGCTCTGTCCGCCTTTGGTCTGCCTGGACCTTCAAGGTATCCCCGATACTGGCCCCGGTTTTGTCGGATTGTGCGACGGCAGTGACGAACGTATTCACTTCCCGAATGTCCAGCCTTTCAGCCATGGCCTTCAGGGCATCAATCCTGGACATGCCAGCGCGGACGTCCCGTACCACCTTATTAAGCTCGCCTCTCAGGGGACCCTCCGGGCCTTTTTCCACGGCTTGCTGAAGTGCCCCGGACAAGTTCATCCCGGCCTGCACCGCCATGGTCAGGAAGTCCAGATAAGTGGGCAGCGCCCTGAGGATCTCTTTCTCGCGCTTCTTCCGCAGATCCCGCAGGGAAAGCGACGGCAGCACCCAACCGACGACCCCCGCCAGGCCCAGATACAGCGGATCCAATGCTTCCAATGTCGACAGGATGAGTCCGGCTATGGCGGTGGCGGCCGCGGCGCCCAGACATTTGAGGCCAACGAACTCGTCAGCACTCATCAGATAGGCAACACCGGAGCGCCGGATGGTATTTTGATAGCGCTCGAGCCAATCGGTCGGCAGGCGTTCGCCTACATAGAAGGCGAACAGACGCACAAGAGGCCAGGCCAGACGCAGCATAGGTGGCAGCGGGTCCATGTAACTGCGGTCGTCTTCTGGCACGGCCTCTTTGATATTTCGAATGGCCAGAAACATCAGCAGGCAGGACACTGAAACTGTTAGCACCAGCAGAATCTTTATCGACATGAGTGGTTTCCCTAGACGTCGATCGACACGATTTTTTTAATGAAGTGGTAGCCCAGCAATTCGAACACCACGACGATGGCGCAGGTTGCCCAGCCGAGCGGCTCGGTGAACAGGCGTGCCATGGCCTCGGGCTCAATGTGGTAAATGGCGAGCGCCAGGAATATCGGCAGCGCCGCCATCACCATGCCCTGATACTTACCCTGAGCCGTCAGTGCTTTTATCTTGCCTTCCATTTCGACCTTCCTCCGGATGGTCTCACCCAGCCGCGCCAGGGTTTCCGAAAGCTCGCCCCCGACCTCCCGGGAGATCTTGATACCCGAGGCCACCAGCTGCAGCTCTGCCAGGGGCATACGTTGACAGAGGGCAGCCAATGCGGTGTTGTAATCCACGCCCATACGGAGCTCACGCTGTAGCAGGCCAAATTCCTGTGCGATGGGGCCCGAGACTTCGTTGACCAGGTGCTCAAGGGCAATATTGAAGCTGGCACCGGAGCGCATCATGCTGGCGAGAGCGCTGAGCGCATCCGGCAGGTCCTGCAGGAAGCGGTTCTCGCGACGCTTTTTAATGAACCCATAGGCAAACCGCGGCAGGAAAGCCACCAGGAAAGCCGCCATCAGCGCCACGGGCCAGGCGCCGCTTAGAAGCCAGGTAATAAGGAAGCCGCCAATCAGGAAGACGATGTTGGCGATGTATAGCTTCTCAGGCTCGATAAAGATAAAGGCGTCGGCGAGATTGGCCCGGGCGGTTTCCTTGAAGGTCTCGTGATGGCGAGCGATGCCGCTGGTAACGCTGTGGAAAGCCCACCAGGCAAGCAGAAACGCAAGACCTGCTACGCCGCTTACCGCGAGCAATGCACCATTACCCATGGTCCTGTTCCTTGCGGAAAATGCTCAGGTCGACTCTTGCTCCGCGCCGGGACATCGCCTCATAAAATTCCGGAATGATCCCGGTCGCTTCAAACTGGCCCTTGACCTTACCTCGCTCGTCGAAACCCTCCTGACGGAAACGGAAGATCTCCGCCAGCTGGACGGTATTGCCGTCGACCCCGGTTACCTCGGCAATGGAGGTCACCCGGCGGCTGCCACAGGAAAACCGGGTCTGTTGTACGATCAGGTTCACCGCCGAGGAGATTTGCTCACGCACGGCCGATAGCGGCATCTCGATCCCGCTCATCAGCACCAGCACTTCAAGGCGGGATATACAATCCCGCGGAGAGTTGGCGTGAATGGTTGTGAGTGAACCATCGTGACCGGTGTTCATGGCCTGTAGCATGTCGAGGGCTTCCCCCCCGCGGCACTCGCCAACAACGATACGGTCCGGACGCATACGCAGGCAGTTTCGGACAAGGTCCCGGATCGAAACCGAGCCCTTGCCTTCCTGGTTGGGTGGCCGAGCCTCCAGTGCCACCAGATTGGGCTGCGTCAGTTTGAGTTCCGCGGCATCTTCGACAGTGATGATGCGTTCATCGTCAGGAATAAAATTGGAAAGCATGTTCAGCAAAGTGGTCTTCCCCGAACCCGTACCCCCCGAAATCACCACGTTACGTTTGCAGGTGACGGCCGTTTCGATGAATTTCACCATGGCAGGACTAATGGATCCGAAATTAATCAGATGCTGGGCCGTCAGCCTGTCCTTCATGAACTTCCGGATTGTGATGCAGGGACCTTTCAGGGACAGCGGCGGAATGACCGCGTTTACCCGAGAGCCATCAGCAAGGCGTGCATCAACCATCGGTGAGCTTTCGTCGATCCGGCGCCCCAGCGGTGCAACGATTCGCTCGATTGCGCTGAGAACGGCCCGGTCATCGGTAAAGGTGACCGCGGATTTCTGCAGGCGGCCGTTCTGCTCGAAGAACAGCTCCTTCGCCGAATTGACCATGATCTCGCTGACATCATCCTGCATCAGGAGCTGTTCCAGTGGCCCTAGCCCCACCGCCTCGGCCAGGGTCTGTCGGGCGAGTTCCTCCCGATCAACCTCCGCTGGCAGAGCAAGACCCGAGATAATTTCATCGATGGCCTCCCGGGAAATACTCCGAAGCTCGGTGTCCGAAAGCTCATTAACGTTGAGCCTCCGCAAATCCATGAGTTTGACCAGCTGTTCGCGAACCACAGCACGCCAGGGTGCATACAGGGCATCGACGGGTCCGCTGGTAGTGGAGCCGTCTGCATAGTCGACAGCCGGCCCAACAGATTGTGTCAGGATCGGAGCCAATGCCTCGCCACCAGCTTCACGAGGTGATTCGGCGGCCTCTGTGGCTGCTTTTGGTGATATGGCCATGAGCGGATCCGCCAGGGCCTCGGCTTGCCGGATCCGGATGTGATAGTCGCCGATGGCAACCAGATCCTGGTCCCCGAGGGGCCCGTACTCGCCGACCTTTTTGTCATTGACCGTCAGGCCGGTCCGGGTCTTGTTGTCGCTGATGAACACGCCCTCAGGCTTTGAGGTCAGCCAGGCATGGACTCCGGCCACTTTCCAGCCCTGCAGTACCACCAGGTTGTCCTTGTCCCGCCCTATCCGGCATTGCTCATCCGAGCAGTGGATGCGCTGAATTCCTCGCCCCTTGCGGGTGCTCACATTGATCTCAAACATGACTCACTCCAGAAAGGCCTGATTGAGGCGATCTTCGACCAGGGGACGTACCTCGTCACGGGCCGCTTCCAGCATGCGTTTGTTGCGCTCGCTCTCCGGTGTCATCAGCTGCGGGGTCACAAAGACGGCGATCTCGGTCTGCTCGTCCACCTTTTCTGTCGACCGGAAGAGCGCACCGAGAAACGGAATGTCACCAAGGAAGGGCACCTTGGTGACCTGATTGCTTAAAGAGGTCGATGCAAGGCCTGAGATCACAATGGTTTCTCCGTCCACGACATTGATCACGCTCTCGGCAGCTCTGGTCCGGAGTCCCGGTGTGTCCCCTATCTGGTTGGCGCGATCAATGCTGCTCACCTCGGTGCCTAGGCGAACCAGAATATTGCCGTCTTCGTCGGCCAGCGGCTCGATATCAAGCTTGATGCCGAAGTCCCGGAACTGGATGATCGGCCGGCCGAGCTCGTCAACGGTCTGGTACGGGATTTCGCCGCCGGAATGGAAAGCTGCAACCTCACCGCTACGGGTAACCAGCTTTGGGGCTGCAAGAATTTTCGCAAAGCCGGTTTCTGCCATGAGATCAATCTGCGAGCCAAGGCCGCTGGTCAGCCCCAGGTAACTGAAAAAGTTCTGGTCGGCGCCGATGACCGCGTCGCCAATTTCACCAGCCAGCCCGTTTGCGGTGTCGGTGACAACAAAAAACTGCGAATTGGTCACCACCGGCGCATGGAAGCCAATCGTTGGGCCCGCTGCAACCGTGCCCCAGCGAATACCGAGCTGCTGCGCCGCACGACTACTAACCTCAACAATACGCACGTCCATCAGAACCATTCGATCCATACTGAAATCCTGGGTGCGGGTCAGATTGACGGCCCCCGGCAGAGCATTCATCAGCATCTCGAGACGACCGAGGTCGCTCTGTGCAACCCGGCCGTCCAGTACCATCAGGCCGTCCACCTCACGCACGGTTACACCGTCGATGCTACTGGCAATTTCGCGGGCTGAATGCAGCTTCCGTGACAGGTTTGCCTCGCTGACCGTGACCACCAGCCGGCTTTGGCGGTCACCAGCCGCCCAGATTTCGAGAGAGGTTTCGCCCGGACCGGTCGCAGTCAGTACCAGCTGGCCGTTGTCGAGAGGCCGATAATTGACCACATTGGGGTTGCCGACGGCCACGCGCTTGACGTCTGGCATGTCCAGCACCCGGGTTTCGCCCATGTGCATGCGCAGATAACGGGTCTTGGCATCCAGGCCAGCAGAGAAAAAGACAGTGCATAACAGCATCAGCATCAGCGCCTGGCCGCGCAGCACAAACATTCGATCAGTCATGGTTAACTTCCTTGTTACAACTCAGCTGCTGCAGAGGGACTACAGGTCGCTGGCCAGAAACCGCTGGGGCAATCTCCGTTCACCCGCAGCATTCCCGATGGCTCCGCCTCGCAGACCATCGGCATTTTTTCGCTCAACCTGCAGCATGCCGTTATCGGCCACCCCACCGGCCATGCTTTCAATGGAACTACCCGGGCCCGAATTCAAGCGGTCATGACCAGGGTAAGCGGCAAACCCATCATCCCCGGTATTACGCAGGAGCACATGGAGCTGGCCTTTCTCCCGGGCCATGAGAACGTCCGTTACCTGGTAGACAGGCACACCGATGGTAACCGTGCCGTAGAAGGGTGAGTCCGGATACACCCCGGCGGCTTTCGCAAATTCGGCATCAGACTGGGTCAGGTTTCCGGTTGCCAAAACCGTCACATTTTCCATGAGCTTGTGCAGGTGGGGCCCGGACTGGGCAGAGCCCTCTTCTTCGGCCTCAGGCATCAGCAGCAGGTCGATGCGGTCCCCCGCCTGAAGCATGCCAGCGGTTGCGTTGAGCTCATCCACCTCGAGAGTGATCGCCCGCTCGCCCACAGGCAGCAGGTCGGCAAAGCTGTTTACATGGGAAAGCCCGCTTATATAGGAGCGCAACAAGGGTCGCCCCTCGTCAAGCCCGACAACCAAAGCGCGGCCGGCAACCTCCTGAAACTGGGCCGGAGTAATGGCGTCCTGAGGCAGATACATGGCCGGGATGTCGGCAATGGCCATGTTCTCAAGCGAAATAGTGGTGCCAATCTCCGCCGGCATGGCGGCTACCACGACCTCGACACTTGGGCCACCGAGGCTTTCAGCCGCATTGCGCAGCTCGGCTTCTCGCTGTTCTAGATACTGCAGAGCACCCCAGCCGGCGAGGCCGGCGAAGGCAACGGCGGCCATCAGCAAACCGCCGGTTTTGATTGACTGTCCCATACTACGTCCATCCGTTGGATTTCATCAGCTTCCGTGTCCTGAATCACTTTCAAGAAATTGATTCAGACCGCCCTTATACATCCTTGTGTACTTCTAAAAAGGGTATGACATGCTCCAGATATAACCGTGGTGATTATCCTTGAAGGCATTGATCAGCAGGGTCACGGCCGACTCTCCACCCAGCCCGGGCACGGGCAGGAACAGGGCCGCCACCATCGCCGATGTACCGATCAGGTATTCCGTGGTCGAGGCACCGCGCTCGCGGTTGCTGATCAGTCTATTGCCATCCATGCGCTTCACTCCGGTTAATCTCTAGCGGGTCTGCACTGCAACCATGTGAGTGTCGCCTGCCTGGCGAACAAACGTCATGTTGAGTTCACTGCTGCCACGGCCCATCATCAGCACCGCCTCGTTCGGGCCGGAGGTCTGGTCTGTCAGCAGCTCCCAGCCTTTGCCCTCGAACTGGCGCAGGTAAAAACGGTAGTTCTGGGCAACGGAGAACTTATTACGGAACTGCAGCGTTCGCCCACTCTTGCCCGGGTCCTCACTGAATACATCAAGGCCAAACTCGGTACCGCCAAGGCTGGGAAAGCCCTTCCCAAGCTCATGGTCCAGCTTAGCCACAGGAAGGGTGGACAGTGAGAGCAACGCCACGGTAGAGCCCATGGTGTACTCACCCGCCTGTACCGCAAACAGGTAGGGCTCCTCGATCCGGCTGATCAGTTGCCATCCGCCCATCTCGATCTCCGAGTACCCGGGCGCGCCGTCGATTGTCGGTTTACGCCAGGTCTGACGGTAGAAATCCAACACGGCCTCTGGCTTCTCCCGACTGGTCAGCTCAAACATCTGCATGGGTACGCCGTTAACCTTCATCTGGTCACCCACGACCGATATCCTGGCACCATCAGGAACCGGAAATTCAGGCCACTGCTCCGCATGCGCCAATGCCGTTCCGATGAAGAAGATGAGAGAAGCCCAGAACCGGGCCCGAAGATTGTTGCTACACGCTGTCTTATGCATCCTTGCATCCACGTTCAATGTTATCCGTTAGCTTTCGAGACTCAGCACTTCGGTCGCTTCGTGAGGTTGGTCAGGCGCTGGCAGGGCACCCGGTCCACATCAATCTTGCCCAGGTCCAGCTGCTTGAACTCCTTGAACCCAAGCTTGGACATGGCTGACAGGCCCTTCTTGACCGTAGAATTGGCCAACAGGGAGGTTGCCACCATCCGTTTGATTCTTCGCTTGGCCTCTTGGGGAGAGCCGGCGTTCCAGCTTTCGGTCATGATGGTATTGTGGCTACCGACCGATAACCGGGGCTGACCGAAGTCCAGCGCCGGGATCCACTCGTGTTCCCAACTGAAGGTGGATGTCTGCAGTCCCTTGTCGCTCACCGACAAGCCACGTGCTGCAAGGCTGCCGAAGGCCTTAGCCGCCTTACCTGCAAGCGCTTTATCGTCCTTGAAGGCCAGATCCATGAACTTGCCTTTGTCTTCCCTGAAAATTGCGCGGCGCTTTCCTGTTGGCGAGTCAGCGACATAGAGAAGAGGAGCGAACTTGCGGTCTGCAGGCTTCACATCCAGGCGATCCGCCTTACTGTCCAGCGGGGCAGCCGGTTCACCAACGACCCTCGCCAAGGTCTCATTCAACACATGGCTATTGGCCTTATGGTTGACCCTCGGGTCAGCCGCACTCCAGACGGTCCTCTCCCAGGCCGCATAGCGGGCCGCTTCATGCATCTGATGGCGGCTGTCACCAAGTTTGGCCAAAAAAGCCATGCCCAGGCTCATGGGTACCAGCACAAACGCTGCCACGACCGCGAATTCCGCCATCGCCTGGCCGCGCTGACGCTTATACCTACACACACGCTGGCCCCAACTGGTCTGTCTCATACTCTTCTCTGCATCTTTCATGCACGCTTCCCTGCTTCCCCCGGCAAATCTACCGGTAACTTCCTCCAGCGCCGTTCCATCGACGCCCTTCCATAACTCGCACCCGGCCCCTCGGCCGGGCTACAGGAGCGTCGCGGCCAGACGCAGAATCTTGCCCTTATCTCTGACCGGCTCAAGCTTAGGCTGCCAGAAGGGGTTGTAGAGATTGCCGTACTCCCGGAACCGATCTTTTCGCTTGAACACACTCACATCATCCGGTCGGGAGAAATAAGGCACTGCTCGGCCAATACTGGCGAGACGCCCGTTCAACATGCCGCCTTTCTCTTCCAGGTTCAGTCGGCTCGAGTTTTCACCAACACTGGTGTGCTTGAGCGTGTTGATCTTGCCTTTTTTGTGGGGTTTGGCGAGGAGCAACGTGACGCCCGGCGCCTCAGTGAGAAGGCCGTCTTGCCGAATATCATAAAAAGGCTGCAAACCGCTGAAGGTTCCTACCTGTCTCGCGGCCCCAAACTCACCAACGGCAAATTTGGACGCGATTCGGTTTGTCTTCCAGGTTGAACCGAAGTTACTGCCCTGAAAGCTCGCGAAGTTGAGGCGTTTTCCTGTCTGAGCCGCGCCCCAACCCACCGGGAAGAGCTCCTTGAATTTGTATTTAAGTTTGAGCTTCCAGCCACTCCTTTTAAGCTTCCCTTTTCCCCGATGAACGGACAGGGTATCCATGGCTGCCCATGTATAATAATTCGGATCACCACTGTATTTTGGCGCCAGCAACTCAGTGCCTCCGGCCTTATCTATTCTGAATTTGGACCCGAACTTGCCAGGTAGTGGTAACCACATCTCGCCCCAGTAGGTGTAGGAACGATTGGTGGAGAAGCCGTCACGGGAGTTAAGAATTACTTCTCGGAATTCATCCATACGTTGTTTATGGATGCCGTAACTTTTAAAAGCAGATCTCTTCTTATCGACCTTTCGAGGCTTGTATTGACGTGTAAACATTCCGTGGCTGTCACGAAGAGACTTAAGAAATACTGCATCTTTAAAACCCAAGGAAAGGTCGACATCCTTGTCGTTCATTTTGACAACGTTTTTATACGTATCGTTAATAAGTGCTAGGGTTCCAGCATGAAATACCGATTGGGAAGCACTTAACATCTGTTCCAGACCATTTAACCCAGTGGTCAACAAGGAAATAATGCGTTCAAGAGCTTGCATTAAGCTTTTAATTCCAGAGCCTACCGATGCGAAGATCGCTCCTGCATAGGGAATCCACGAAAGCGCCCTTGTGATGTTTTCAGAGTAACGCTGTGTGAAACGGGCCCAGGAGACAAGACTAACCGTCTGAGCAATGGCAACCTGATTCGCGACCATAGCCCTATTAGTATAAGCCTTGAAATTCAGATCCTTGGCCTCAACTGCCGCAACGCTAAAGGTCACTGCATCTACGGTATTCTGTAGACGCGTTTTTTCATTAGCGACCTGTCCGGAATTAAAGATATAGCCTGATGCCAAAATCATTACTATCAATATGGCAAGGCTGTATACAGCGACATGTCCTCGTTGATCTCCCGCATTACATATAAGCCACTGGTTCCGCGGTGATTCCATTTCCTACATTCCTTGTAGATCGCCCTGACCTAACCAATAAATCGGCTGAGCTTCGCTCTTATAGGTGGTAATTATTCGTCAATAGGACAGGCAAAATTACCCTTAGGGTGAAAGTCTATGCCTACGAGAGTGTCTCCGTTTTTTGATGAATAAATCGGGTCCGGGCTTAGACTTACGATGCCTCCGATGTGATTGATCTCGTCCGTAGAATAAAGACAAGACTCCTCGTCTCTTGACCGAACGGTATAGCCGTCAGCAGCTTTAAATTTACTTTCATAAAAATCGCAGACTGCGTTGACAGGTGCGGGCGTTCTTAATGCAACGGAACAGATTTCAGGACTAAGGGGAACGACAAACATTACCTTGGCACCTGGATAAGCAGGGAAACCCACTTCGCTCTCATCCGGCATCGCCATCCCAGGCTGGACCTCATTCATAGGTATTCCTTCAGTATCAGCCCACCCCATTAGCCCCCACTCACCATAAGGCGCCGCTAAACTCAATTGGCCCCAGGACATCAACAAAGCAAAAAGTCCGAGTTTTCTGTTCATTGGCGTAAAGCCTCCGGAGTAGGTGTCTTAGCAATGATCAAACAGAGCCCTGAGGGAAAACGGGACGGGCCCTGGGTCCCGCCCCGACTCAGAACCTAGTTCTGGTTATCTTTGTAATAGTTCGAAAGGTCTTTCTTGGTAAGTGCCTTGGACTGGGCGTCGGCCGCCGACTTGATGGCATTGTCCGACGCGGTTTTGCCACTTTTACCGGACATTTCCTGCGCCAGGCCGGCCATTTGCTGGCGTACTGTATCGCCGAAGAGGCGGTAAACACCGATGGCAGCAACGGCAATGAGAGCAACGATGATGATGTACTCGGTCATTCCCTGACCGCGTATGCGCTTTTTCTGAATTCCTTTCATGGCAACACTCCTTGTTTTAATCGGGCTCCCGCGCCCTTATCGATAGCACGGTGCGGCAGGGTCCCCCGCTGTCACCGCTTTTCAGGCTGCCTGATTAGAGCAGCGTGTTCTTGAGAAACCGGACGCAGCAAATGTACGTCCGTATAAAAACCGGCTAAGCAGATTCAACTGACGGGAAGTGTCGTAAAGTAACTCTGGGGACACATCCTTGTTTGCACTATCTCGCTCGTAGAAATTGCGACCACGTCAAATGACTGGCGAATCCGAGCTGATACTGAGCTTCCGATGCTTAGTTGGCGGCATTTTATTCGTTTATTACGAGCCCGCAAGGTTAAAAATACGGTTGGCGAGGTTTTAAGAAGAGACTCACGAGGATTCGGGCAATATCGCACAAACCAGCCGATATTGGCGGAGACAGGGGCTTAAGACTGGTGCAGAGAGGGCTGCTCCAGAGCAATAGCACTACAGGCGGTCTTTATAGAGCGCCTAGTCTTTACTCTCCGGCTTCCCTTTCTCCTGCCCACCGGATGGCTCCGGAACTGACTGGCAAAACGTGCAGTCTTCGGTATCCACGGTCGCGCCGCCAGCTTCCACATAACGAACTTTATGGCTGGCCCTGCCCCTGTTTGCGGAGACAGCGAATTTGCGGTCCCGACGCTCAGGCGCAGAATCGTGGGTTTGATCAGTCTTTTCTGAAGCAGCCATAAAAACATCCTCCGGTTATCAATAAACGGTTAATGAGGATTACTGTTCGCTAAACCAAGTACGGACAAATACAGGGGAGCCTTGGCTGTATCAAATCGGGGCTTTATTTAGCCATGTGCCCCACATAGGCGGCAATAAACGCAATTTCCTGAAAGGCCTTCAGCCCGGTCGCGGCAAAAGGAATCGGCAGAGGATCGGCAGCCAGCGTGGACTTGATCAGCGCCGGCGGCAGCACCCTTACCTCCAGTTCAATACCATCAATCAGTTGAATGGCTGCCTCCATCTTGAAGCTGATGGCGCCGCCGGCAAACTTGCCTTTTGGCATCCGCTCCTTGATCGCAACACTGGTTACCCCGTACTCGACCATCAGTTCAGCAAAGGCCGACTGGAACTGTTTCAGGTCCTCCCGGGTATGGTTCTTGTTCAGGGTCAGCTTGCGGACCTTGCATTCGGGCAGGTTGAACTGGCCACGATCCAGGTTCAGCAAACACACCACCGCATCACTGCCGGTCAATTCAACTCCGCAAATAATCATGGATTTTCTCTCTTCAAACTCGTGCGCTCAAGAAACATGGCTCGCGCGGGCCAGACGTTTTAGCATGCTGTCTGCATGGGTTATATAGTGAGAAGGAAAATTAATGACACAACAAAAGCGCATTTACCTCGCCGGTCCCGAAGTTTTCTTTCCTGCACAGAACCACCAGGCCATTGTAAGCGAGAAAAAACGCATACTCAGCGAACATGGCTTTGAAGGAGTGGACCCGCTGGATACCGATCTGGTGTTTGCTGAAAACGAGCTGAAGCCAGACCGCGGCTTCCGGATCTACCGGGCAAACCGGGACCTGATGGACAGCTGCGATGCCATAATCGCGAACCTGACGCCTTTCCGGGGCATTAGCGCAGATCCCGGCACCGTTTTCGAAGTGGGTTATATGATCGGTCGGGGCAAACCGGCTTTCGGCTTCACTATGGACAGCCGACCCTACCGTGAGCGCGCCGGATCATCACATCAGGACAAACTTGGCCACACCATTGAAGACTTTGAACTCTGCGACAATCTGATGATTGAGTGCGGCATGGTTGAATCCGGTGGTGGGCTTGTTGTGGCGGAATATTCTGGCGATCACAGCCACTTTTCTCGGGATGCGTTCAGGAAGTGTGTGGCGGCATTAGAGCGAGTCATGAGCAAATATCCGCCCATATAAAACGAACTTTTCCGCCGCCTTCCCGACATTGGCCTGCTTCCCGGATTTGTCCTGCTTCCCGGACGACTGTCCAGAAACCCAGACGCCTCTCTTGGTGAAGCACTGACTCTACTTTATAAAAATCAATTACTTAACAACTTGGCACGTTACCTGCTCATTTAGGTTTGCCGGAAAACAAATCCAATAAAAGGAACCTGCAAAAATGAGCTTTTCGTCCATTCCAACGCAAGGGCAATTCGCGCTGATCACGCTTGCCCTGTCAGCTCTTCTGATGATCTCATCAGCACCGGTGACTGCCGGTCAAACATACTCCTACACCCTTCCTCAACAGGACTACAACCAATCCCGTGCCCGAAATTACAAGGTCTATGTGCCGGACAATCTCACCCGTCCAGCGCCGATGGTAATGGCTCTGCATGGGTGCAAACTGACCAACGACGACGTTCTGAACGACTGGGGCCTCACTGCCGCAGCCGACAACTACGGATTCATTCTGGTGGCACCGTTTATCACCAGTTACGACGGGCTGAGGAACGAGAACTGCTGGGGTTTCTGGTTTGATCACCATCGCCATGAAGGGGCAGGCGAAGTGGAGGACTTGCACCAGATAGCACAGGCCGTAGAAGGCAATTTCAGCATCGACTCTAACCGCCGGTTTATCACCGGTTTATCTTCCGGGGGCGCTATGGCCACCGTGGCGGCAGTCGCACACAATGAATACTGGGCAGCCGCAGCACCTGCAGCGGGACTGCCCTATAGTGAAGATGCGGCATCAGTCTCATTGTCCGGTCAATGCCCTGGGAGCGCCACTTTTCACAGCGTTGCGCAGGTAGCATCAGACATGCAAAACGAGCTGGATGACACCTATCCCATCCCCATCATGATCCTGCAGAACAAGAACGACTGCACTGTAATCAAAACTGCCGCTGACAATACCCGCGATGCTCACCTGATGGTTTTCAACGATCCGGCCTTTGACACTCCTGCCGAAGCCAAGGCCTCCGCTACCGCCTGTGCACCCTTCTACCAGAACAATTACAGCTGCCAGCACACCCGCTATACCGAGGACGGAACCCTGGGCGGCCGGTCCCTGGTGGAAACGGTTTACCTCGACGGCCCCCTAGCCACCCCCAACACCCAGGACACCAACCATGGTCACTACTGGGTGGGCGGCGAAGAGGGTAACAACGGCAAATGGTCGGTCAAAACGGGCCCAAGCTACCCTGACATCATTTGGGATTTCTTCAGTCGCAACAGCCGCGATGGTGCGGAACCACAGGGCTTTCCGGTGATCACACTGATCGGCGATAACCCTATGACCATTAACATCCACACCACTTTCACAGACCCGGGGGCTACAGCTGAGGACGCCGAGGACGGCTCCCTTACCGTAAACGCCAATTGCAGCGAGGTGGATACTTCAGCCACTGGTTCTTACTCCTGCACTTACCTCGCCACCGATAGCGACACGAATACCACGACAAAGGATCGGACAGTGGAAGTGGTCGACCCCAATGCCCCTATCGAAACCTGTGAGCAGGCAACGGCTTCTCCGAGTGGCCACATCTCGGCAGACCGCGCCTATGCTGGTGGCTCATACACTTTGAGGGCGCTGACCTCTGGCGATGAGATTGATATTGGCGGCTCCTTCGACACCTGGAGCAGTGTCACGCTGCATGAAGGCGAGCCTGGGCTGTGGTATGCCAGCGAGCCTGCTGCTTGCAGTGCCTCCGGCGGTGGCGACAATGGCGACGGTGATGGCGACGGTGATGGGGACGGCGGTAGCGGTGATTTCACCTGCCAGAACTGGAACGACACCAACCTCAACCACGACATTTCTGGGCGGGCCTACTACGCGCTCGGTTATTACACCACTGGAGGCGACAACACTCTGGGCGCGCTTTCAGGAACCTATACCTGGGTAAAGGAAACCTCAGAAGGCTTCTACGAAGCCGGGTCATGTAACTGACGTTCCCTGTAAGCTGACTGGACTCCTCGCTGGCTGTGACCGGCGAGGAGTCCAGTGCATTTGAGTGATGGTCTGGACAGCTCTCTGGGCCTAATGACTAACGACATGTCACCTCAGGCTCAGGTCTATCCAAAAAAGCACAATTACCTGCCCTGACATTCGCGACTGCAAGACTATTAGTCATGCCTCGGACATGTGAATGCCCGGATCAGTTCATCCGCTCTCTGCTGCTTTTCAAAACGGCCGGCGATAATAGTGGCCATAAGCAGTCCTCGCGTCGATTTGCTGAAAATTCAATCATCAACATATCTAACGACCAAATTCGTCCAATGGATTGTTTCCAGCTTTCACGGAGCGATACCAGAACATCGTTGAACAACTACCTGTCCCGCCACTCAGGCTCACGCTTATCCAGAAACGCACAGATACCCTCCTGTGCATCGTCGGTTCCCAAATTGGTTGCCATGACCTTGGAGGTGTACTCGTAAGCTTCGGCCAGATCCATTTCCAATTGCCGGTAGAAGGCCTCTTTGCCGATTCTGAGCGTATGGCTGGACTTGGCGGCTATGGTGGCAGCCATTTTGTGTATGGTCTGGTCGAGGTCTTCCTCGGCAACCACCCGGTTGACCAGCCCGATCTGTTCCGCACGCCGGGCGCTGATCATTTCGCCGGTTAACAGCATTTCCATGGCGTGCTTGCGGGACACATTGCGGGATAGGGCCACCATCGGGGTCGAGCAGAATAACCCTATGTTGACACCGGGTGTCGCAAACCTGGCAGCCTCTGAGGCAACCGCCAGATCACAGCTCGCGATCAGCTGGCAGCCTGCCGCCGTGGCCACACCGGAAGCCCTGGCAATGACCGGTTGCGGTAGCTGCACGATCTGCTGCATGACTTTACTGCAGAGCTCAAAGAGCTTCTGAAGCGCTGCTTTCTGGTCAAACTGGCTCTGTATTTCCTTCAGGTCGTGGCCGGCACAAAACACCTTGCCTGTGGCGCCAAGAATGATCACACGCGTCACGCCGTCGTTGGCGACCGTCTCCAGAACCTCAGACAAAGCCTCCAGCATGGCCATGGACAGGCTGTTGCGGCGTTCCGGTTCATTGAGTGTCAGGGTGGTGATACCGTCTTCAGTACTCTGATGAATCGAGGGGGCAGATGAAAGGCCCGATGGGTTGTTTATGGGGTTGACCATGTTTGCCTCCGGTTGCGGATCCTTTTGTTCTTTTTACCCCCTACCCGGACTGGATGCCAGACATTAAGTCCGGCTCACGTATAATGCTGTCTTCATTTTCCCGGGCCGCTTACTGGCCTTTGCGATGACAATTCTGTTTCAGACCAAGGAGACCGACATGATCTGGACCATCTATCTATCCGGTGAAATCCATACTGACTGGCGTGAACAGATTCAGGCTGGGGCAGAAGCCGCCGGTTTGCCGGTGGAGTTTACGGCACCGATTACCAATCACGAGGCCAGCGATGCCGCCGGCGACGTTCTGGGCAAACCTGACCTGCCTTTCTGGCGTGATCACCAGTCCTCCAAGGTGAACAGCATCCGCACCAAGACCATGCTTGAACAGTGTGACCTGGCGGTCATTCGCTTCGGGGACAAGTACAAACAGTGGAATGCGGCCTTCGATGCCGGCTATTGTGCGGCGATGGGTACGCCCTACATAACCCTGCATAACGAGGATATTGTGCACCCGCTCAAGGAAGTGGATGCGGCCGCCATGGCGTGGGCACAGACGCCGGAGCAGGTGGTGGAGGTATTGAAATACGTTACAACTGCGATGTAGCCGTTATTCCGAAGGTATATGTCTCCCTGAAATTTTAAACCCCGGACCAGTACTCCGGGGTTTAAGATTCGAGACCCGACCAGTTGGGCAGATGGCTGCCAGGATTACGAGCAACCGCCACAGCAGACGTCTTCTCCATGTTTACCCTTTTTTTGAGCCTCTTCCTGCCTCGCCTCTACGCTCTCTTTTGAATCAACAGCTTGCGCTGCGCTGGATTCAGCTTCTGCTTCTTCTTTTCTGAATATGTTTACGAATGAAAGTGGCATTGAAGTTCCTCATAGTTTTAACATGCATGCTAAATATATGTTATTGCCAGTATCTGGTCAACCTGAAAGATATTTTCCTGGCTGGCCGGCAAGCTCCACTTTTTCAGTCTCTTGTTTCTGTATAAGAAAGGGAAACTGTGTCGGTATGACCTGAGTCAACCATACAGGTCCCGTATCGGTGTTAGGTTGGTCCTATACCCAAAAAGGAAGGGAGAAGGATCATGGCCAACGCTACTTCATCCATCGTGGTCGCCTGCGATGGTTCAGACCAGTCATTACATGCGGCAAAAATGGCAGCCGAGCTTGCGAAAGCCACCGGTAACCCACTCAAGCTCCTGACCGTATTTCCGCACACGAAAGTGGAGAGACTGGTTATCAGTGGGGTCTGGCCCGCCGACATTGAGGAGGAACAAAAGGTCTATGGGCGCAGAATATTCGATGCCGCGAGAGAAACGGTCAGCGGGATAGCCGACCCTACTGAAGAGGTCCTGCTCCAGGGTGACCCCGCCCATGAGATTATCGAATATCTTGAAGCCCACCCAGGAACCCATATG
This sequence comes from Marinobacter salicampi, assembly GCF_011074795.1. Lineage (GTDB taxonomy): Bacteria > Pseudomonadota > Gammaproteobacteria > Pseudomonadales > Oleiphilaceae > Marinobacter > Marinobacter salicampi. The sequence continues at coordinate 94,210 of NZ_JAAMPF010000009.1, read as the reverse complement.
GTTATGGGAAGGCGAGGCCATTCGGGGGTACGCAGACTGACTCTGGGCAGTATCAGCGAAAAGGTGATTCGGCACGCCAACGGGCCGGTTACGGTTGTAAGCGAGTAACGGTAGGCGGCCAAAGTTGCCTCGTTATCGGTAACTAACCGACTCTGACCATGGTCGCGGCCCTCTGGCTGGATCCTAATGGTCCTATAACTGCAAAAAGCTGCAAGCCTGGGTCGGGAAAGATCTGTTTAAAAAAAGGCCCGACTGAAGCTGGACCGGAGACCTAAGCCCCGATCCCTACATTCAAATCCGTGTGCTTAGGTGAATCCGCTTGAAGTCCGGACAGTTGGGTGCCTATACTTTTTGCACGCCAATCGTTGTAGCACACTGGTGGCGAAACCAGAACGGGCAAGGAGCGCTCATGACCAACATTGGCCACCCCGTAGTCAAGCACCTTGATGACGCCTGCGAGCGCATAGAATGCGGCAGCAGGCATTCCGCCATCTTAGGCGCAGCGTATCATTCCCCGCCAACGCACTCGGCTTTTTCGGCAGGCAAGACACAGCCTGATCATGATTGGCTTGGAATCCGACATTCACTTATTGCCCAAACCGCTCACGGACAGAATTGACGCTCCGCGCTAGCGCTTTAGATTCCTGATATTTAAGCAGTTATCCATGGATTGATGTTGTCCGAATAGCGCATCACATTTTCCTGATCCACTGCAAATGAGGTTTCACATGACAGACACTACCCTTCACGCCGAACCATATAACGCGAACCGGCCCACGTTGACCGCGATTATTTCCGGCACGATCGTGGCACTGGGTCTAATGGTGTTGTTCACCCTTCTCGGTCTTGCTATCGGCGTCGCAAGCCTTGAGGCGATCGGAGAAGGCCTTGGGTTCGGCGCAGCTATCTACCTCATCATCACGCAAATCATTTCCCTTGCTGCCGGAGGGTATACCGCAGCGAGGTTTATGTTCCCGGCCGATACCAACGCTGCCATGCTTGCGGGTGCGGCGGTCTGGGCTCTGACCACTCTCATCGTGGCGTTCGGAGGCTTGAGCGCCGGGACGTCGGCGATCAGTTCGTCCACAGCGCTTGTTGCCCAAACTGCAAAAACCACCGGTACCGCGGTTCAGGCGATCATACCCGATGACATTGCGCTGCCGGACCTATCTGAGATCGCCGACACGATCTCAATGGAGAATCTGCCACCTGAGCTCCAGCAAGTACTCGAAAACGCAGGCGTGACACCCTCCCGATTGCGCTCCGAGGCCCGTGAGGCTTTCCGGGAGGTGATTAGTGAGCAGGAGATGAAGCGCGCACGATCTCTCCTCACCTCAACGCTGTCGGACATCGCCGCGAAACCTGCCTCTTTCGAGGAAGAGGTGAACCGCCTGCTGGACCAGCTGATTGAAGGAGAGAATGCGGTCATCAACAAGGAGGATATCGACGAGGCCAGAAATGCCCTGCAGACGCGACTAGGCATCAACGATACCCAGACCCAGGCGATCATTGACGAAGTGAAGAACGCATTCGATTCTGCGGTAGAGACCCTTCGCCAGACGATTTCCGATTTGCAGGAGCGTCTGACCGACACAGTGGATGATATCCAGAGTGCCGTTTCGTCGGCCGCGTGGTGGCTTTTCATAGCCTCGCTTCTGGGCCTTGGAGCCGCAGCAGCTGCAGGCCGCGCTGGTCGTCCGGATTAGTGTACTGACGGCCACCTGTTTCACCACACGGGCAGGTGGCCAGCGAGATCGAAGCACGAGGCTCACCCATGGCATTCAATCAGGCCAATTCTGGCATCCTGAAAGGAATGAACGCCAGAGTAACAATAGCGGCTATGGTTTTAATCATGACCGTTCTGGCCCTGGGAAGCCTGTTCACAAAAGATGTGTCCCAAGTACTTGGCAGCGCTCGAACTTTTCTCAATCCGTTTCTGGAATGGTACTACGTCTTCGTTGTCGCGTTTTTGTTGATGTTCATGATCTGGCTGGGTACCGGCCGATATAAAAACGTGAGGTTGGGCAGGGACGACGAGCAGCCGGAGTTTGCATTTTTTTCGTGGGTTGCGATGTTGTTCGCCGCCGGGACTGGAGTAGGCATCCTGTTCTGGGCGGTGGCCCAGCCAATTCTTCAGTTTGAGCACAACCCATTTGAAGCGGGCCTGACCCCGCAAGCCGCCAGAGTAGCCATGAGCCTCACGTATTTCCATTGGGGGCTGAATGGTTGGGCGGTTTTCTCCTTTGTTGCTGTGGTACTCGCCTTCTTTGCGTACCGCAGGAATCAACCGCTGACCATCCGATCAGGACTCAACCCCGTTTTAGGGACTCGCACACGCTGGTGGTTGGGCGATGTGGTGGACGTGTTGGCTACCTTTGCGACGGTTTTTGGCATTGCCACGACTTTGGGTCTTGGGGTGCGCCAAATGAATTCCGGCCTGGAAGAGGTGCTCGGCCTCCAACAGACCCTGCCAATACAAGTTGCAGTAGCCGTCGCCATCATGGGGGTCGCAACTGTTTCTGTCGTTTCTGGACTGCAGCGGGGAGTGCGAGCTCTTTCACAGCTGAATTTCTGGCTGAGCATTGTGATCCTCCTTTTTATCCTGATTTTCGGCCCGACCCAGTACCTGTTTGCGATCACTCTCGAGTCTGCCGGCTATTACATGCAAAACCTGGTGCAAATGACGTTTCATACCAATGCCACCCGGGACGACGGCTGGCAATCGGAGTGGACAGTATTTTTCTGGGGCTGGTGGCTGGCTTGGGCACCGTTTGTCGGAATGTTCATCGCCAGGGTTTCCCGTGGTCGTACGTTTCGGGAATTTGTCATGGGCGTATTGCTGGTGCCAACAGGCATTACGATCATCTGGATCGGTTTGTTCGGCGGTACCGCACTGTATCAGGAGCTATTCGGAGATGGCGGCATTATCGCTGCCGTATCCGAGGACGAAGCGCGGGCGTTGTTTGTGACCATCGAATCGATGGGGTTGGGTCCGATTGGTCAGGTGGTCACTATGGGACTGGTAATTCTGATCGCGACCTATCTCGTGACCTCAGCAAATGCTGGAACTCTCGTAATCAACACCATTCTCTCGGGTGGCGACCCGAACCCGCCAACCGTACATCGCATAATATGGGGGCTCATTCTGACGCTGATGACCGTGGTCCTGCTCGTTGCCGGTGGTCTCGAAACCTTGCAGGCCGCTGTAATTATGGCCGCGTTGCCGTTCTCCGTCATAATACTGATTATGGCTTTCGGGCTGACCCGTGCACTGCAGTATGAAGATTATGCAGCCCGGGCCGGAGACAGAACAGAATCTCCACGCGAACCGTGGGCCGACCTGGATGACGCCGGGCGCGAGGCAACTGAAGTATCTGAGGATCAAAAACATAAAGAAAAAACCTGACCTTCTCCGGATACGAGGTAATCATGAACTACAGGGAGAAACGCCCCCTATACATCCCCTACGCCGGCCCAACCCTGCTGGAGATGCCGCTACTCAATAAGGGCAGTGCCTTTTCCCAGCAGGAGCGCGTGGACTTCAACCTTATCGGACTGCTGCCCCAGAACGTGGAAAGCATCGAGGAGCAGGCGGAGCGGGCGTATAAGCAGTACCAGTTATGCCGGACCGACCTGGATCGACACATCACACTGCGGGCGATTCAGGACGACAACGAAACCCTGTTCTACTACCTCCTAGAAGATCATCTGGAGGAAATGCTTCCGATCATCTACACCCCCACCGTGGGCGATGCCTGTGAAGAGTTCTCCAATATCTACCGCAACCATCGCGGCCTGTTTGTGTCCTGGCCTGACCGGGAGCACATGGATTACCTGCTGCGCAGCGCCACCAAGGAAAGAGTCAAAGTCATCGTGGTCACTGACGGCGAGCATTCTGGGTTTAGGCGACCATGAAACCGGGCTCTATTGGCCATTGGTCTAGCACGGAATCAGGCTCAATTTCTTGCAACTTCGAAGGTTCTCGCTGATATTCAATAGGCAACCAAAATACAAAAATAAATATGTGTCACAAGGATGATCAACATGGTGCTCCGTAAAGCAAGAACCGCAGTACTGACAGCCGCCTTTACCCTACTGGCCTTGCCAGCAACCTCAGCCAATGCAGAGTTCATCAATATCCTGACCGGTGGAACGTCTGGTGTTTACTACCCGATCGGCGTGGCGCTATCCAAAGTCTATGGCGACAATATTCCCGATGCCCGCACACAGGTGCAGGCTACCAAGGCGTCGGTGGAAAACCTGAACCTGCTGCAGCAGGGCCGGGGCGAGCTGGGCATAGCGCTGGGTGACTCGGTGAAACTAGCCTGGGAAGGCAACGAAGAGGCAGGCTTCAAACAACCACTGGATAAACTGCGTGGTATTGCCGCCATTTACCCCAACTACGTGCAGATAGTTGCCTCAGAGGAATCCGGCATCACCACCCTTGAACAGCTCAAAGGCAAAGGTCTGTCAGTGGGTGCGCCAAAATCCGGAACCGAACTGAACGCCCGGGCCATTCTGGATGCCGCCGGCATGAGCTATGACGATCTGGGCAAGACAGAGTACCTGCCCTACGCCGAGTCCGTCGAACTGATGAAGAACCGCCAGCTGGACGCCACTCTGCAGTCAGCCGGCCTGGGCGTGGCGTCCCTCAAAGACCTGTCCACAGCCATGGATATCAACGTGGTGGCCGTGCCTGAAGAAATCGTTGCCAAGCTGGGGGCTCCCTACGTTGCCGGTACCATTCCGGCGGGCACCTACGACGGGCAGGACGAAGACGTGCCCACCGCTGCCGTGGTGAATTTTCTGGTTACCCATTCAGATGTCTCCGATGAAACGGCCTACCAGATGACCAAGCTGCTCTGGGAAAACCTGTCGGCCCTTCGCTCAGCCCATAAAGCCGCAGAAGCCATCAAGCTTGAGAACGCACTACAGGGCATGCCTGTACCACTGCATCCGGGCGCAGAGAAGTTCTACCAGGAAAAAGGGCTGCTCGATTAACATTTGAATGGTCTACCAGGCCGCACCCTGTCGGGGTGCGGCTCTGAACTTCCAGAGTTATCGTTGTCTTTTTCGGGCTCCAGTCTATGTCCACCAAATCCGAAACCGGGTCTTTAGACGCCGGAGCTGAATTCCAGGATGCTACTACTGCTGGCTTCACCTACTCCTTTGAGGGTCGTCTGCTGTTCTGGATCGCAGTTACTTTCTCTGCGTTCCAGATTGCCACCGCTGCCCACCTGGTTGATTTCCCCAGCCAGATTCAGCGGGCCTTTCACGTGGGCTTTCTGCTGCTGCTGACCTTCCCGCTGATCGCGATCCACAGATCGGCAATGTTCAAAGTGATCGCCTGGAGCCTGGCGCTCGCCGCCGTGCTGGTTGCCGGATACCAGTGGCTTGAATATGAGCCCCTGCTGCTTCGGGCCGGCGACCCGACCGAACTTGATATTGTTCTGGGTATCGTTGCCATCGCCACCGTGTTCGTGGCCACCTGGCAACTGATGGGACCGGCCCTGCCCATTATCTGCGGCACTTTTTTCGCCTACTGCCTGTTTGGGCAATATCTACCGGCGCCCCTTGATCACCGTGGCTATGACTTCCACCAGGTCATTGAACACATGGCCTATGGCACCGAGGGCATCTACGGCATTCCGACCTACGTGTCGGCCACCTACATTTTCCTGTTCATCCTGTTTGGCGCTTTTCTTGAAAAAGCCGGCATGATCCAGCTGTTCACCGACTTCGCCCTTGGCCTGGTGGGGCACGCGAAGGGTGGCGCCGCCAAGGTGGCTGTGGTGTCGTCCTCCCTGATGGGCACCATCTCCGGCTCCGGTGTAGCCAACGTGGTGACCACGGGGCAATTCACCATTCCGCTGATGAAACAGTTCGGCTACAAGCCCGCGTTTGCCGGTGGCGTCGAAGCCACCTCGTCCATGGGGGGCCAGCTGATGCCACCGGTGATGGGCGCAGTCGCCTTCATCATGGCCGAAACCCTGAACGTACCCTATTCGGAAATCGTCAAAGCGGCGATCATTCCGGCGGTTCTCTACTTCTTTGGCGCCTTCTGGATGGTGCATCTTGAAGCCGGCAAGCGCGGCCTGGTGGGCATGGACAAAAAAGACCTGCCTTCGCCCCTGAAAGCCTTGAAAAAACAGTGGTACCTGGTCATTCCGCTGATTGCCCTGGTCTGGCTCCTTATCGGCGGTTACACCCCGCTGTTTGCGGGTACGGTCGGCCTTGCGTTTACCGTGGTGCTTATTCTGGGGGCGTCCATTGCCATTGGCCTGCCTGGCAGGGTTATCCGGGTGCTGTTCTGGATTGGCCTCGGCCTGGTATGCGCGGCTTTCCTGCAATTCGGTATCTGGGTGATCGCCAGTGCCATTCTTGCCCTGATCGTCATCAACGCCTTCCGCAAAGGCGGACGTGAAACCCTGGCCACCTGCCGTGATTCACTGGCAAACGGCGCCAAAGCCGCCCTCCCGGTGGGCGTGGCCTGCGCGATGGTGGGTATCATCATCGGCACCATGACGCTGACCGGTGCCGCCAACACCTTCGGCCAGTTCGTGGTCGCCGTCGGCGAAAACAACCTGTTCCTGTCCCTGGTGTTGACGATGGTCACCTGCCTGCTCCTGGGCATGGGGATTCCGACCATCCCCAACTACATCATCACTTCCAGTATTGCCGGCCCTGCCCTTGAGCAGTTGGGTGTGCCGTTGATTGTCAGCCACATGTTCGTGTTCTATTTCGGCATTCTGGCTGACCTGACCCCGCCGGTGGCGCTGGCCTGCTTCGCGGCGGCACCCATTGCCAAGGAACGGGGACTGGTCATTTCCATAGAAGCGGTGAAGATTGCCGCCGCCGGCTTTGTGATTCCGTACATGGCGGTGTATACCCCGGCACTGATGCTGCAGGACGGAGGCCCGCTTGCCCAGTCCTTTGGCTACCTCCCGGCGGTGATCTATATCGTCTTCAAAACCATGCTTGCCATCAGCCTCTGGGGCGCAGCAGTGATCGGTTTTCTAGGCATTAAACTGCCCATCTGGATGCGTGTGCTGTCGATGCTGGCCGCCTTCACGCTTATTGCCGCCTTGCCCATCACCGACGAGATCGGCTTTGCCCTCAGTGCGGCCTTCTTCCTGCTCGTCTGGCGCATGAAGCGCTCCGCCCCCGTCAACATGCGCGCGGCATGAGCCTTTGTGTACTGGTGGCGGGTAAAACAGCCACCTGCCTGGCGGGCGCACTGTTCTCCCTCAGCTGGACACACTCGGTAGAGAAAACCCAGTGGATCGAGCATTGGGGTATCCAGAACCAACAGCTGTCACTGCAAAAAACATTTGTTAAAGGCAGTGGCGCCGGCGTTGATCCTGCGCCCCATGCCCGACTTGTGGACGGATGGTACGAATGGGCGCCGCGAGATGCCCTGACTGTACCTTTCCTTTCACTGGCCAACTCGCGAACGACACCAGACAACTGGCGACTGTGCCGGCTGGACCCAGACACGCTGGAACCGGGCAAGTGCGTTGATTTTTCAGCGTTGGAAGACGAGGCTTTGGCTGGATTTACATTAAAGCCGCAGTAGCACGAACCGCTACCGATATAGTCGGGCAGTGCTCATACGTGGACCTGCAGGGAAGAAAGATTGCCTTCTCTTCTCTGCAGGGATAGCTGAAGCCCAATGGCAGCGTTAGTGCCAATACCTGTGTTCAGCCGCTGACCTGGTGCCGGATATGGTCAATAACCAGGCCATGCTCGTGCTGCGGGCTGAACATCACGATATCGGTGTTTTCTTCTGCTCTGACACTGTGCCCGGGAGGCCAGTAAAACAGGTCACCGCGTCGCGACGTTTCTTCGCTGCCATCACTGTATAACGCCGTGATCGCCCCTTCGACCACGTAGCCCCAGTGGGGGCTCTGGCAACTGTCGTTCTCCAGCCCGTGCAATAGCTCAGTGATATCGGTGCCGGCACCAAATGAGAAGAACTCGGCTCCCATCTTGCCGTAGCCCGACACATCACCAAAGCCAGTCTGCTGGCGAGCTTTAGCGCCGGGTACATCAATCCGAACAGGTATATCCTCTTTTGCAATGCGCATAGAGAGTACCTCCATGGTTTTCCAACTGGCTGCTCTTACTTCATACGAACCGCTCGGCAGCTCATAGAAACATAGCACACATCATTGTGCCGGCGATGACGTATGTGGCTATAGAGCGCGTCATGCGGAAACTCATTGACCTTCCCCATAGGGAGAATGATCAAATAGGATAAAACTCCAGATCGGCTTTCAGTTCCAGGAGGCCCCCTCAGCCATGGCAGACCATCGCTCCTTCCCTCTCTGGTGGCTCGCGCTCGCAGCAAGCCTTGTCCCCCTGCTGACAATTCATATTACCTTTACCGTGTCAGTTCTGGAGGGGCAGATAGGATTCTGCAATCCCTATTGGGACAGCTGCACCAGCATCAGCCGCACTGGCCGCTACGGTACCTCTTATTTTATCTTCAAAGGCACCATGCTGCCCGCCGCCCTGCTGGGCATCCTGTTCTGGTGGCTGAACAGCCGCTGGCTACGCCAGCTCGGCATTCATACCAGAGGCGTTGCCTGGATTCCCGGGCTGGGGCTGGTGGCCAGCATTTCACTGGGGGCCTACACCCTCGCGCTGGGACACGAGGGGGACGGTTTCAACCTGATACGCCGAATCGGCGTGGTGCTTTACTTCTCACTCACCTTTATCTGCGAACTGCTCGTAACCGCCGGCTTACGCAGCCACCCGCATTGGGAGCGCGCGGGCACAAGGTTGCTGAATCTTTGCCAGCTGGCCCTGGGGGTAGGGATCCTCTCAGTAATACTCAACGGCGTGGCGCCGGAGTTCTACAGCCAGAAAGACGACGCCTTCGAGTGGATACTGGCGGTACTGATTAATGCCCATGCTCTCTGGCTGGCGTTGCTCTGGCGCAGAAGTCGCTTCCGGGCCCGGCTTTGGGCGGGTTAAACAGTAGCAAAACGGTGTAAAATAATGAACTCGCAACCGATCATTCACGGCATCGGCCTGCATAAAGCACTGATTAATGATTGCGGGCAGGTCGTCTGAGGACAATGAGTATGCGTATATTCAGGCAACTCCCAAGATGCAGGATAATTATGCGATTTACACTCTCGACATTAGTCCTTGTCCTCATTTTGCCAAGCTTTGGTAGCGCCCATCCGCGGGAAGTTACCGCGACCGCCTACAATTCCGTGAAGAGCCAGACAGCCGGCGACCCCACCCTCACCGCATGGGGGGATACGCTCAAACCGGGAATGAAAGCAATCGCTGTGTCCAGGGACCTGATTGAAGACGGTCTGACGCACGGCACAAAAGTGACGATTGAAGGCTTGCCCGGCACATACGTTGTCAGGGACAAGATGAACAAGCGCTGGAAAAACAAAATCGATATCTACATGGGAAAAGACGTAGAGGCTGCCCGGGAGTGGGGCAAACAAACCGTCACCATTTCATGGTGAGCCGACTGCCCAACCCCGAGCTCAGATGACCGTAACACGCCCCTGCCCTGTCTTCCCAGAGGCAATTAACGCCTCGGACTCAGCCAGCCCCGGCCTTAAACCAGCGATAGACCCGCATGGGTGGAATGTTGCGCATTTCCAGAGTGCAGCTTTCGTGAGGCCCCATGATCGGGTCGGTGATGCGCGCGACGTCACTACGGAACTGATATGCAATAAAGCGACCGCCCTCCGCAAGGTTGTCCTCCACAGCATGTACCACCCGGTTGCCGACGGCTTCCGGCATTTTTGAGAAGGGAATACCGGAAATAATTACATCTGGTCGACTCAGCTGGTGCGATGCCAGAATCTCTGCCAGATCGTCCGCACTGCCCAGGTGGTTGGTGAAGCGTGGGTCCGTTATGTCACCGAGCAGCTCATGAAAAAAAGGGCTGAGCTCGATAGAAAGCAGATGCGCGTTCGGACCGAGGCTTCGGAGAAAGGCCTGGGTTGTGCCGCCGGTGCCCGGACCCAGTTCCACAACCCGCCGGGCGTGGCTGAGGCCTGAGGCATTGATGATCCGGCGCTCCAGGAATCGGGAACTCGGAATGACCGAGCCCACCTGACCGGGCTCACGCAGGAATCCTCGAAAGAAAGCTGCCGGGCTGGTTCTCCGGTTTGTGTTTTCTTCAGAGCCGATACTTTCCTCGCCCATGCTGCTCCCTCAACCTGGTTCTATGGATTATCGATGAGCTCTACAATGAGTCCTGAACAGCCTGCCGTCAATTATTGTCCACACTGAAAATCTCACTTCAACCGGCGGACATCCATGGCCGTCCGGATCGCCGCTGCCCTTTATAACTGACCCGACTGACATTGCCTCAGGCATTTGGGTCAATGGAAAACTGTGGCCGATCAGGAACCATGGGGTCACTAAAAACCTTGCCCCAACAGGGATTTACGTTACCAAATGGTTAACGAAGTTTAATGGGACGTGCCCCGCGTGTGGCAGTAGCAGGCACCGGACAGCAGTAAAACAAGAAAGGAGGCACAGCCAGATGCGCAACCTGGATTCCTTGCGTACCCTCTCCCTGATCAGTCCACTGTTACTTGCAGCTAATGCGACTGTGGCTGAACTGAAACCTCTCGCCGATCAGGAAATGCGCGACGTTACGGGCGGTACCGCGCTGCAGTATTCAGCCACGGACATCAACTACGAACTCAGCCAGCTTACCGGCGTGGAGTACACCCCCACGCTGCTGGGCCACACGCGGGAGGAAACCCGCACGGTTACCGAACAGGTGGACGCCACCGTTCACCGGGTACAGATCAATGGCAGCGGTGAGCTGCACGCCTACGCCGAGGAATTCACCCTGGGCGACTATAATGGAAGCAACAACTCCATCTACAAGACCGCCGATGGCCAGGGCATCCCTGAGAACAGCCTGCGTAATTTCGGTTTCGGCAACTCCGCCAAGGACCCGTTTTATTTCGAGGATCCCTATATCGAGATCCAGAAGCAGCACCATGCCAACGGCCCGGATACCATCCGCGGCATTCGTATCGGCTTCGGCAAGGCCGAGGGCCATTCGCCGGCCACCATCGACTCCAGCTCCGGGTATATCCAAACCGTAAGTCTGATACCCGAGCTCGGGGGCGTCATTCTCTCTCAGCTCTATGGCACCGGCACCCGGGATACCTTCGTCACGGTTGGTACGGGTCAGCCGCCCGATGGCACCGGCAACTATCCCCAGAACCCGCCGCCCGGCGGTCGCGTGCCCAACAATACCAGCGGCCCCCTGGAGCCGGCTGCGGGCGTGCTCGACCCGATCACCGGACTGCTTGAACCCATTACTGAGCCGCTCGGCATCGACCCCTCGCTCCAGGCACGCGGCGGTAAAGAATTGAACCTTGAGCATGTGGTCAGTCTCGACTTCCACAACGTGGAAAATTTCTACATTTCCATGACCCAGGGCGGCGGCAACTCGTTCGTTAACGAGGACGGCTCGGTCAATGGCGCCCTATGGTCCCAGCACCTGGAGGGCGTCATTCCCCAAAGCCGCGCCGACCTGCCGGGCTGGAACATGGTGATGCCCTTTAACGACCCCAACGACCGGACCGCGGGCTATGTGGAAGCCCATACCAATACCACGGCCGCGCTGTCCCAGATCCTGCTGGGAATCGGTGACGACAATCCACGGCAAAGGTATCACCCGACTTTCTGAGCCTGACTGCAAGCCGCGACTGGCACCAACGGCCACCACCCGGCAGGGCCAAAAGGAGAAGATCATGAGAACAACAAGAGGCGTCCTGACAGCGGCTCTGGGTTGCTGGCTGGTTTCAGGCCCGGCCCTTGCCATGGAAGAGCTCAGTGATGAGCAGATGAGCCAGGCTCAAGCCCAGGGCAATTTCAACTTCGTGCTGGAGGACATCAAGCTCTCCGGCACGCCTGTGCCTGGCGAGGCTGAAGCCGGCAGCATCAATGTCGTGGGGGCGGACGGATCTTCCCTGGGGCTGAAACAGTTCCAGTTCACGGCTGACAATATCGGCACCCTGACTTCACCCCTGACCCTTGGTACGGCCAGCGCCAACGCCTCGGTCAACTCCGTCCTGCTAGGCCTGATCATCCCCGACGGTAAGAGCCTAGGTGAGCGCGAGTACCTGCGGATCGGATTTCCGGATAAGGCAGCCTGGAGCAACGTAGACCTGGCTTTCCAGGCGGTTTATGGCAATCCGGATGCGGTCGACCCGAATGACCGCAATATCGCCGCCGGCGGTACGCCGTCAGATCAATTGGATTTCGGACATATCAGCCTCGAGAATCTGGCCCTCACCGGCCATCTGGATGTCAGCGGTATACCGGCGGGCTACAAGATCCGGAGTGCGAAGGTGGACGACGGCAGTGCTTTGGCGCCCTCGCGGCAGGGCCTGCTGCTTAATGTCAACCTGGAGGAGGTGAGCCTCGACAGGATGCTGTTCGAGCCGGGGGCCGGCGACGGCGAGTTCAGCGCCAGCCGGGACCTGGTCATCAGAGATTTCTCCCTGAAGAACCTGCAGATGACCTCGGCCACCATTGAGGCCACGCCCAGGGGCTGGCGTTTCGCCTACAGCGATCCGCAACCGTTTACAGGCAGTCTTGGGGAAACGCTGCAACCCGGTGCCTCCGGCCATCCCGACACCGCCAGCCTGGCCTACGATGCTGAGTTCCCGAAAGCGAGTCTCACCATGGAAACCCAGATGACCAGGGGCCAGGCCAGCCAGTCCCGCATTCAGGGGGTCACCCTGGACCACCTGATTTTCAACCTGGACGGCCAGTGAGGAGAGCACCATGAACGACCACGACACGAACCGCCCGGTGACATTCCCGGTGCTCTGCATCAGCCTGGCTCTGACGCTGTCAACCTCTGCCCAGGCAGAACTGCGCCCCATGCCGGAAGGTGAGCTTGCCGGGGTGTCTGGCCAGAGCGGCATTTCCATCGAGATTCCCCATCTGCGAATGAACGCTCATGGCCCGGCCAGTGTTGACAATCAGGCCACCCCCGAGGACGAAAGCGACGGTCGTCGCACCATCGGCTTCAAACTGGACTACGTTACCCGCCAACATGGCGGTGGCGGTGAAGCCCATTTCTTCGCCAATGAGATGTCCCTTGCGATGGACGTGACAGGACCATTGACCATAGACGTGGAAGAGGATGGCGCCATGTTGGTGGGACTGCCGGAAAGGATCAATTTCGTCGGCGATGGCCTGAGCTTCAAAGATATATACCTGAACGGTAGTGGCACCCCCGAAGCCGGCACCAAGCTGTTAAACGAGATCAACATTCAAGGCAACTTCAATACCGGCGGCACCGTTCGCATGTGGGGCGACTGACCCGCCAGTCTGACAGACCGAAGGAAGGACTGATCAGTCCGGGACAGAGCGACGCCTCTGACCAAAGCGGCAGCGATCGATCTCTAGGCGCCCCGGCCAGCTACAGTTTGGTCAATGCCTCCGCCACCGGCGTGTCGCCGGACACCACGCCAAAGACCCGATTGGCGGTGTTGTCCGAATCCAGAACCGCCAGCAGAACCCGGGCGACATCCTGCCGTGGAATCTTGCCGAATTCTTCCGCCCCGGCAGTCATGGTAACCTTTCCCGTGCCGTTATCATTGGTCAGCTGGCCCGGACGAACAATGGTGTAATTCAGCCCGCTCGCCTTCAGATGCTCATCAGCGTTGTGTTTGGCCTGCAGGTAATGACGGAGCTTTTCCGGCCCCTTTTCGGGCTCCCCGGCACCCATGCTGCTCACCAGGATAAAGCGTTTTATGCCCATGGCCCTGGCAGTATCCACCAGCCGGATGGCGCCGTCCTGATCCACATCCACGGTTTTTTCCGGCCCGGTGTGTGGCCCTGAACCGGCCGTAAAAATGACCGCACCGCAGCCTCTCATGGCTTCGCTACAATCCTGCTCCAGATCGCCCAGCACAGTTTCCGTGGCACCCAGTTGCTGCAATTCGGGCCCTTGGTCCGGATCCCTGATCATCGCCCGCGCCTCATGATCGCTGTCTGCCATTTCCTGCAAAAGGTGGCGGCCGATTTTACCGTTGGCTCCGGCAATGAATACGTGCATCGCGGTTCTCCCTGTCAACCGATCAGTTTGATCAGCTGTTCGACGTGACTATCTTCTATAGTTAAGTGCACGGAACACGTAATTCAAGGGAGCGGCGAGAAGGCAGGAAGCCATGAATCAGCAAACGAAGCGGTCCCGGTTTTCGCAATTTTCACCTCTGGCGGCAATTCTTGTCGTCGTCCTTACCCTGCCGCGGGCTGTCCAGGCCTCCGGAGACGTCTACCTGCTGTACCGTCAGTGGCAGCCTTACGACTGGCCGAACGAGGGGCCATCAGCTAATGAAGTGAGCCGGTCCCAGCGAGGAATGGGCTGGCATCACCAGGATGATACAGGTGGGTTTGCTGTTGATTACGATTACCAGCCGCTGGGCATCGGGACCGGTAAGCCGGCTCACAATGGCCACTTGCACCGGTTTATGGTCGGAGGGCATTGGCAAAACCGGCTTTACCGCGTGGAAGCCCGGGCAGGCTTCGCCGGTACCTCAAACATGTTCAAATACCAGGATGTTCATGGTGACGTGATTAATGGCCGAGTGGCGATGTTCCGGAACCTGGGCGAAGACTCGCCCCTGAGTCTGGGCTTCGGCGGCGACCATCGCTTTGGGTCGTTCCAGTGGATTCCGCGGGCGCGCTGGGAGCGGGGAACTGACATTGGCCACTGGCTGGTGGACCTGCCTGTCATGCTGCGATGGCAGAGTCCTGGCAGACGATTTGAGCTTACACTGGAACGCAGGGGGGACCGCTGGGCAACACTTGACCAGGCCCGCCAGGTTGAAAGCGCACTCTATCTGCGCGAGTGGCGAACGGAGCTGAAATACCGCATAAGCATGGGTGAAGGGGCGTGGCCTACGGTGGTCCTGGGTCTTGGGGTCAGTGTGGATACCCGTGTCAGGTATCGGGATCTGGCGACGGGCACCCGCGATCAACGTCTGGGGGACGCCCTTCTGGGGAGCGTAAGGTTCGGCTGGTAATGCAGGCAAGATGGCAAAGCGCCTCCGAAAGGGGCGCTGCCATGCACTCCCGGAACCCCTGCCTGTCATCCCGGAAGCGGTTTCGCCCCGATGGTCATACCGGTCAGGGCAATCAGGCTCATGCCCAGGGTTTCATCTACTGATGTGCAAGGTAACGGAGCCACTGGACGCCGAACCGCACACCATAGCCCTGAAGATCGGTCGGTATATGGGCAAGGCCGCCCTCGTGGGTACCTGATGAGGCCATATCCACATGGACCCAACCAACTGTCTCGCTGACGAAACTACCCAGGAAACGCGCCGCATAGAGATGGTCTCCAGCGCCTGTTTTCCGGCACTGCAGTGTGTCGGCTACTTTTGATTTCAGGTCTTCGTCGTAGTCATCTTCATAGGGCATCGGCCACACCCGCTCACCACACTGCTGACCGGTATCAATTATGGCACCCACCCAGTCCGGGCGATTGGTCATGGCGCCCGCCATGCGGGTTCCCAGCGCCGCTACCACTGCCCCCGTGAGGGTGGCGTAGTCGAGAATTGCGGCAGGGTTTTCACGGCAGGCCAGGGTCAGGGTGTCGGCGAGTACCATACGCCCTTCGGCATCGGTGTTGATCAACTCGATAGTGGTTCCGTTCAGGGCAGTGATCACGTCGTTGCATTTCACCGCATTGGGTCCGATGTGGTTTTCCGCCAGGGGCAACCAGCAGTCCACCGGCCGGTTAAAGCCCAGACGGGTCAAGGCTAGGAGTGTGCCCAGAGCAACGGCACTGCCCTGCATGTCGCCATGCATGCCCAACATGCCGCCGCCCACCTTCAGGTTGGCGCCGCCGGTATCAAAACAGATACCTTTGCCTACCACCGCCAGCGCCGGCCCTTCTGCCCCTTCGGGCCGGTATTTGAGGTGCATGATGCCGGCATCACGGTTGGGGCTTGCCTCAACCACCGACAGGAAAGCGCCGGCACCCAAAGATTCGAGCCTGTCCTGGTCAATAAAGTCTGCCTGCCAGCCCTCCTGAGCGGCCAGCGACTGAATATAGTCGCGATAAAGAGCGGGGGTCAGGTAATTGCCTGGCAGGTGAGTCAGCCAGCGGGCAAGATTGTTGCCTTCAGCGGTCGCGGTCGCGTAGTGAAAATCCGCAGTGGCGAACTCGCCGGTAAATACAAGCCGTTTCAGGGTGGCAGGCTGATCCGGTTTGCCGCTGATTTTCGGCAAACTGAACAAGGCGGCATGGACCGCTGACACCACAGCTTCTGCCGCGGCCCCGGCCACTGCAGTATTCTCGAGCAGGGAGATCAGCCGGATCTGCTCAGGTCTTTCAGCGAGCAGGGGCGCCACCAGCTTCCTCGCCAGACTCAGCGTCTTGAAGCTGGAAGTCCCTTGTGCAACGAACCCGATGGCGGTGCGAACACCCGATGGTGCGGTCAGTACCACCGGATTGGTTTTGTCTGGCAAGTCGCCCAGGCGATCGCGAAGGAAGTCAGCCCAGGGCGTCTGCGCAAAAGCTTCAGTCGTGTCCTCCGGCAGGAGAATTATCAGCGCCGCGCGCTCCTCTGGCGCCCAGGAATCGGCCTGTAACGGGGCTGTTTCGAGTGCAATGTCGGGGAAGGCAGGAAGTTCGGGTATCGTTTTCATTGTGCTGGCCTTGGGTTCAAACGGGCGGTAGGGCGGTTATGAAAGCGCAGACGTAACCACGTCCGGAAAGAGCAGATACAACCTGAAGGAACTTGCGTTTCCGTAGTACCTCCAGCATAGCTTTTGCTTATGCAGGTAGCGAATGGGTTCGGCCTGCCTGGGAGCCTGCCGGCCGCCGCCAGGGCTTCTGAATCTGCCGGGTACGAGCCTGTTCTCAAGCCCGCGTCGACCCGTTTGTTAATGTGGTATCGTTGACTGGCAGCTCACAGCACCGGATGCCCGGCTTACTACTTTCTGATCACAAGGAGCCAAAACCGTGGCAAATCAATCCCCCGTCATACTCATAACCGGCGGTGCCCAGGGCATCGGCAAGGGCATGGCCAGCTATTTCCTGAACAGGGGCTGGCGGGTGGTGGTCCTGGACCTGGATGCAGAGGCCATCCGCTCATGCAAAGAGGACTTCGGAAACCCCGAGAACCTGCACCTGATCAAAACGGATGTGTCCGGGGAGCCCGAGGTGGTATCAGCGCTGGCGGAAGCCGTGAAATGGGGTGGACGGCTGGACGCGATGGTCAGTAATGCTGGAATCGCGGATCCGGACACCGGCCCCATAGAGACGCTTGAGCTTGCCCAATGGCAGCGGCGAATCGACACTAACCTGACCGGCGCCTTCCTAATGGCAAAACATTCGGTGCCGCATCTCCGCGAGAGCCAGGGTAGCATCGTTAATATAGCCTCCACCCGCGCCCTGCAGTCCGAGCCCCATAGCGAGGCCTATGCCGCCAGCAAAGGTGGCCTGATCGCCCTCACCCACGCTTTGGCCATAAGTCTGGGCCCGGAAGTGCGGGCCAACAGCATAAGCCCGGGCTGGATCGATGTCCGGGGCTGGCAGGCCAATGCGCCCGCCAAGCCGACGCCCCTGTCAGCCTCCGACCATGAGCAGCACCCCAGCGGCCGCGTCGGCGAACCCGCTGACGTCGCGGCCATGGTGGCCTATCTGGTATCACCCGAGGCCCGTTTCGTGACCGGACAGAACTTCGTGGTCGACGGCGGCATGACCCGGAAGATGATCTACACGGATTAGCCGCCTGAGCAGAACCTCTTGGGGACGCAAATGAAGAGCATCAGGCCGCGCCAGCCGATTCTCAACCCGCCAGCGCAGCCCTCACCTTCTGGCTCAGATGGCTCATATCCACCCGGCCGAGTACCTGAGGGCGAAGGTCGTTCATGACACGTCCCATGTCCTGCATCCCCTGGGCATCGGTCGAACTGATCGACATGCGGATCAGGGCGTCCAGGTCATCCTCGGTCAGGGCGTTGGGCATGAACTCCTCAATGATCACCATTTCCGCCCGCTCCTTGTCGCCCAGCTCTTCACGACCAGCGGCGTCGTATTGACTGGCAGCATCCCGGCGCTGCTTGAGCATCTTGTCCAGCACCTTGAGAACGTCTTCATCGGACAGTTCCCGGCGTTCATCGATTTCGATCTGCTTGACCGCGGCCTGGGCCATGCGCAGGGTGACCAGGCGGGTTTTATCCTTGTTTCGCATCGCGTCTTTCACCGCGTTGCCCAATTGTTCCTTGAGTGATGATTCCGCCATTGCCGAGCTCCTGTTCTTTAAGTTAAAGGGATGGCGGAAATGATTCCGCGTCAGGCCCAAGTGAAAGATGTAACCGAAAATCCACGAAGGTTCAATTATTAACACGGATGGGAAGACGGCCTTGCCAGCTCCGGCCGGCTCCGGTTGCTTACGCTCATCGGGGGAGCGGTGCACTATCTATGCCTGAGCTGCTAGGGCTATCGCCAGACTGGGCAGCTTTCGCGCAGGCGGCCTTGAAAGCGGAAAACACCGAGTGGCCCAAACAGTACGAGCGCTCGAACATCTTCTGAGCCAACATGGCGGTTTATGCCAACAGGTTTATGCCAATAAGAGGACACCATGAAACCTTTACTTCTGAATGCCGACATGGGGGAAAGCTTCGGGTCCTGGGTCATGGGGCTGGATCACCATGTCATGCCCCATGTGGACCTGGCCAACATTGCCTGCGGTTTTCACGCCTCTGATCCGGACGTCATGCGGCGCACAGTTCGCATGGCGGCAGAACATTCCGTTGGCATCGGTGCCCACCCGGCTTATCCGGATCTGGTCGGTTTTGGAAGACGTTCCATGATCTGTTCAGCTGCGGAAATCGAGAACCTGGTGCTCTACCAGGTAGGGGCCCTGGCAGCCATGTGTCGTGCTGAAGGCACCGTAGTCCGCTATGTGAAACCCCACGGCGCCCTGTATAACGACATGGCCCACAAGCCGGAGGTCTTTGCCGCCGTTGCCCTGGCTATCAAAACCTATGACCCGGACCTGCCAGTGATGACCCTGGCAACTCGTGATACGAGCCAGATACAGCAACTGGCACAGGAGCACGGCATTACTTTATGGTTCGAGGCCTTCGCCGACCGCGCCTATGATGCTGATGGCCGCCTGGTTTCCCGGGCACTGCCCGGCGCGGTGCACCACGACCCCGACATTATTCTTGACCAGGCCCGGCGCATCGCCACTGGCCAACCACTGACAACCAGCAACGGCAGTGAGCTCATCCTTAACGCGCACACACTGTGTGTGCATGGCGATAACGAAGAGTCGGTGGCCTCCGTGCGCGCTATCCGTGACATGCTGAACGCGCTTGGCGGGCAACCATGAAGTCACGTTTACCCTGCCTTGAAAGAGCTGGCCTTGATGGCTGGATGGTACGGCTGTTCGACAGTATCGAGGTAGACAACCTGTTGTGGCTGACGGCGCTCGCCAAGGAGTGCGAGGCAGCATTCGATGACGCCCTGGTGGACCTGGTGCCATCCTATACCACGCTACTGGTGGTGTTTGATCCGCTCCGCCTGACGCCCTGCGAAGCCAGGCAAAAGCTGACAGGCTTACTGGCTATCCTCAAGCCAGCCGAAGCCGACACTGGGGGAAAGCTCCACGAACTGCCCACCTGGTATGACCCTGAGGCTGGCCCCGACCTGCAGCGGGTTGCGGACCTGTCCGGGCTGTCGGTGGCGTCAGTCATCGACGCCCATAGCAGCCGGGAATACCGGGTTTTTGCCCTGGGCTTTGCCCCCGGTTTTGCCTTTATGGGCCTGCTGGACGCCTCACTCAACTGCCCGCGCCTGGACACCCCGAGGAAAAAGGTACCCGCTGGCAGCGTCGCCATTGCCGGCCAGCAGACCGCCGCCTACCCTGTGGTTACGCCCGGCGGCTGGAACCTGATCGGTCGAACCCCGGCCCGCCTGTTTGATCGCAATCGTGACGGGTTCAGCCTGCTTCGGGTTGGCGACCGGGTACGTTTCGTGCCCGTGGATCAGGAGGAGTTCGAGTCACTGGGCGGCGATACCGCCGATAACACCCCAGCCACTTACGGGGGGCCGGACGATGAATGAAAACAGTCTGACCGGGTTCCGCGTGACCCGCGCCGGCCCTCTCGCCCTGCTGCAGGACGCCGGCCGTTTCGGGGTCCGGCAGCTGGGCGTAACCCAGGGCGGCCCGGCAGACCTGCATGCCTGGGCCTGGGCCAACCGCCTTGCTGGCAACCCCTGGGGAACGGCGGCGCTGGAAATTACCTTTGGTGGCCTGGAACTGGTGGCCGAGCGGGATCTGACCATTGCGCTGACCGGTGCCAACCTGGGCATCAGCCACAACCAGCAACCGGCACCCCGATGGCGAACCCTAGCTATCAATGCCGGCGATACGCTGAGGTTCGGTACGCCTGAAAATGGCTTGCGGGCCTATCTGGCCGTGGCCGGTGGGTTCTGTGGTGAGCCCGTGCTGAGCAGTGTCGCCTGTGTCCCGAGGGAACAGCTCGGAGGCTTTGACGGCCAGGGGAACAGTCTGCGTGAAGGCGACAGGCTCACGATGAACCAGGCCAGCGCCACCCCGACGGATCAGGTAGCGCCGGAATCGGAACAACCAGATTACCGCCAGACCAACACCCTGGACCTGATACCAGGGGCTCAGGTCGCAGCCTTCTCTGGGCGCAGTCTGTTTGATGCCTTCAACACCGGCTGGCAGGTGGACCAGCGCGCGGATCGCATGGGGGTTCGGCTAACCGGACCCAGGCTTCAATGCTCTATCAGCTCGATGGTATCGGAAGGGATTTCGCTGGGCGCAGTCCAGGTACCGCCGGACGGCCAACCCATCGCACTGCTGAACGACCGGCAGACCATTGGCGGCTACCCCCGCCTGGGCAACCTGACGCCGCTGGCCGCCAGCCGCCTGGCCCAATGCCTGCCGGGGCAGAGGGTGCGGCTCCGGGCTGTTGGCAGCGACTATGCATTGCGACAGCAACGGCGGTTCATGCAGGTTTTCGGTTAAGGGAAACCCGGGACAGAGCTATTTAAGGGAAACCCGGGACAGAGCTATTTTACCGGCGCTTCCAGAACCCAGCGCCGGGCCTCGACCATGTCGTCGAAAGGGAAACTTCTGATTTCGGCAGCGACGAAATGATCGGCAAGCTTCTCCCCCAGCTGCCCGACTGCAGAATCCGTGGCCAGAGCAACGCGGCCGATTTGCCGGTGATGGTTACGCACGAAACGCAGGTGCCGTACCAAAGCCGAAAATGAGTCCCAACCCCCGAAGTCACGGGTACTGATGATCAGGCCCCTCAAGGCCTCATGCTTTTCCAGATACTGGTCCACCAGATTGGCCGCATAGTCAAAATCGGCTTGGTCCAGGGAACCCTCGGGCCGAAAGATTGCTATTCCTTCGTTTTCATCCAGATCAACGTCTAACATGGTGCCCTCCCCTTGAACATCACTCGATTCGTTCATGGCTGAAGAGCCTGAACACCTCTCAGGCCTGCTTACTATCAAGACTAGTAGTTATACCAGTGACAGCACAAGCCAACACACTGGCCCGGAGTCCGGACCCTGAATTCGGGATCAAAAGACTGCGTGCTACCGCCCTCGAACATGGCTATTTCAGGCCAACCTAGTGGCCAACTGCCCTGGCAGCCATGAGCGGCACCGGCCTCGCCTCTCGTTGGGTAAGATAGCGCGTGCAGCTCACCCACAGGAAGGAGGCAAATATGGCAGCTGCGGTTGGCAGGCTATTGAGATCTGCGTTCACGCTACGGTTGCTGTCGGTGAAACCTTACGCTCCCAGGTTCGCTCCAGTGCCTCAAACAGGCTGTCGGCAGTCAGCGCAAGCAGCCCGATCAGAATCGCGCCCTGCAGAACGTAGGCGGTATTGCCGTTTACCAGTCCGGCAATCACCGGATCACCGAGGGTGCGCGCGCCTACCGTTGAGCCGATGGCGGCAGTGGCGATATTGATGGTAACCGACGTGCGGATGCCAGCGAGTATGACCCGCCCTGCCAACGGCAACTCGACCCGGACCAGCACCTGCAGCGGCGACATGCCCATACCCAGCCCGGCCTCCCGCACCGCAGGGTTGATACCCTCGATGCCCGCTAGCGTGTTGCGCAGGATAGGCAGCAGGCCGTAAAGGATCAGCGCCACCAGAATCGGTGCTTCACCAAAGCCGAGCACCGGTACCGCCAGCGCGAGGACAGCGACCGGCGGAAAGGTCTGGCCGATGGAGGCCACCTGGCTAATCAACGGCAGGAAATCCCGGCCCGACCGCCGGGTGGCGATGATGCCGCCGGCAACCGCGGCAACCGTGCCGACGGCCGCAGATATCCCAACCAACATCAGGTGGTTCTGCAACAGGAACAGAAAGCTGTCACGGTCATAGATCACGCTTTGCTTATCGGGCTGCATCCAGTGAAACACCGGTTCCAGCATGGGCATGGCAAGGCTCAGCCCGCACAGCAGCAAAATCAGCAGAAACGGTGGCAGCCAGACGCGCATCAGGCGCCTGCCCCAATGATGCTATCGCGGGTAATGAACCCTGTTTCCTCACCCCGGGCGTTGATAACCGCAAGCTGGGGCAGGTCCCGCCAGAGCATGACCGACAGGGCCAGCCGAACGTTGTCTTCCTCTTTAAGCCCTTCTGCCCCGGCTTCAGGCGGCCTGGGGGTGGCATGGGCTGTCATCAGGTCCCGCACCGGCCGCAGGCTCATCAGTTTCAGGCCACGGTCCTGTTTGCCAACCAGGTTTTCCACAAAGTCAGAAGCCGGTCTGCGAAGAATGTTTTCGGGGGTGTCATGCTGGATGATCCGCCCCTGGTCCATCACCGCGATACGGGTGGCCAGTCTCAGGGCTTCATCAATGTCATGGGTCACGAACACGGTGGTCTTGCGGACCTGCTGCTGGATTCGCAGCATCTCCAGTTGCAGGTTCTCCCGAGTGATGGCGTCCACTGCTCCGAAAGGCTCATCCATCAGCAGGATGTTGGGGTCCGCTGCCAATGCCCGGGCGACACCCACCCGTTGAGCCTGGCCACCGGACAGTTGCTGGGGGAATTTATCGGCGTGGATGGCCGGATCAAGACCCAGTAGCGTCATGAGCTCGTCGACCCGTGCGTCGATTCTTTCTTTCGGCCACTTCAGGAGACGGGGCACCATGGCGATATTGCGGGCCACGGTCCAGTGGGGGAAAAGCCCGGTGCCCTGAATCACATACCCCATGTTCAGCCGCAGCTTTTGGGGATTCATGGTGGTGATGTCCTGGCCATCCACCAGTATGTCACCATCGCTGTGGGACAGCAGGCGGTTGATCATGCGCAGGGTGGTGGACTTGCCACAGCCGGAACTGCCCACCAGCACGCAGACCTCGCCGGTTTCGATGGTCAGGTTGATGTTGTCCACCGCGACTGTCTCGCCGAAGCGACGGGTTACATTTTTCAGTTCGATCATCCGCACCGCTCCTTTTCCATATCAGGTCGTCGCCGGGGTCGGCCTGAGGCTGGCAGCTAGCATGGTAAGCAGGGCGTCGGCCAGCAGCGCCAGGCCGATGGTGGGCAAAGCGCCAAGCAATACCAGGTCCATGGCCGCCTCCCCCAACCCCTGAAAGATAAAACCACCAAAGCCACCAGCGCCGATCAGGGCCGCAACCGCGGTCAGGCCAATGGCCTGAATGGTTGTGATGCGGACGCCCTCGATTATCACCGGCAGCGCCAGCGGTAATCTCACC
The DNA here is from genome assembly GCF_011074795.1 of Marinobacter salicampi. GTDB lineage: Bacteria > Pseudomonadota > Gammaproteobacteria > Pseudomonadales > Oleiphilaceae > Marinobacter > Marinobacter salicampi. Next base: position 70,452 of record NZ_JAAMPF010000009.1, on the reverse strand, counting down.
TGCAGGAACAGCTGTCGCTCCGTCATGCCCATCCCCCGGCCCGCATCAACCAGGTGTTCCGGCACGCCGTTAATCGCCACGTAGGTATTGCGCACCATGGGCAGCAGACTGTAGGCAATCAGTGCCAGCACAGCCGGTGCCCAGCCGATGCCACGGATGCCCAGCGACTGCAGAGCCGGAAAAGCCGACGACAGCGCACTGAGCGGCGCAATCAGCAGGCCGAATACCGCCAGGCTGGGAATGGTTTGCAGAAAGCTGACGGCACCGAGGATGGGCCGCTGCCAGCCGGGACTGCGGATCATCTTGAGGGCGAGAAGGAAGGCCACGACAGCACTGATGGCCACGGCACCGAAGGCAAGGGCCAGATGAGTCCGAAGCGCCTGCTCAAACTGGTCAGGCCGGGCGTTGAACTCCCTTACCAGCGACAGGCTTTCAAGCCCCTCTGCCCCCAGCAGCAGAAGCCAACTTGTCGCGATCACCACCAGCAGCATCAGTTGGAGCGATCGCCCTGCCCTGAGGCGGCCAAGGATCTCGATCAGCATCAGCGAAAGCAGAAACAACAGGCACCAGAATCCCGCCCCGATGGACGAACGCGCATAGGGCGCATTCTCAGGCAAATGCCGTAGGGCAAACACATCCAGCAACAACGGCATCAATGCCAGTGAAAGACCCACGACACCAAGAAGAAGCCAATAGCGCCGACGCAGTGACAAAAAGGACAATACAATGGCGCCAGCCAGTGCTCCCGTCACCAACCCAGCCCCGAGCCAGCCAACTGCCGACAGGAGGCCATGGCCGGTACCCGGTACGATACGGTTAGGCTGGATGGTGCCCAGCTCCATTAGCCATACCAGCGCCAGGGCAAGCAACCCTAGCGCCGGGATTACCCGGTTAGGCAAGGCCTGGCCTGAAACATGCCCCGGGGTGGCCAACCCTCAGTCCTGGCCCAGGGAATCCAGATAGTCCCGTGCAACGGTTTTGGCCGGCGCCCCGTTCACCGCCACTTCACCATTCAGACGCTGGAGGGTCTCCAGGTCCAGAGATTCGAATACGGGTTCCAGCACTTCACGGATCTTGGGGTAGCTTTCCAGCACCTCGGCACGCACGACGGGCGCAGGCTGGTAGACCGGTTGCACACCGCGGGTATCTTCCATCACCTTCAGGTCGAGGGCATTAAGGCCGCCGTCGGTCCCGTAGGTCATGGCGCCGTTGACGTTGTTGTCATTTAGGGCAGCCGCCCGGAGTGTGGCCGCAGTATTGCCGCCGGAGAGAATCAGCAACTGGTCGGACGCCAGCTTGAAACCATAGGCTTCTTGGAACGCGGGCAACGCACTGGCGGACTCGGCAAACTCGGCACTGGCAGCAAACTTGAAGGCGCCGCCTTCGTTGATATAGTCAGCGAGGTCTTCGAGGGTATTGAGGTCGTGCTCCCGGGCCAGGTCACCCCGCACGCTCATCGCCCAGGTATTATTCGCCGGGGCCGGCTCCAGCCAGACAATATCGTGCGCCTCCCTATCAAGGCTGGCAGCTTCTTCGTAAGCCTTGTCGGCGTCTTTCCAGATATCCCGGTCGGCCTGGTCGTGGAAGAAGGCGGCATTGCCGGTGTACTCCGGGTAAAGATCAATCTCACCGGCCTTGATGGCATTGCGCACAATGCTGGTCGCACCCAGCTGAAGCCGGTTCTCCACCGGGATACCCGCCTCTTCCAGGGACTGCAGTATCATCTGGCCGAGCACGGCACCTTCGGTATCAATCTTGGAAGAAACCACGACCGGGTCAGCGGCCATGGCAGTTCCGGTGATCAGCATGAACGTCAGTGCGGCGGCGCAGGGTAAACGGGAGCTAGGGGGCACGGTCATTTCCTTTTGATCGTTGGCGAATGTGTCTCTTCAGGCTGCCATAGAAGCTAAGCAGTTAATAACAGTCTATTGGACACTGCCACGATCGCAAGGCGAGTTTGGCCCTTTGGCTAGCGTATGCTGCTAGCGCTCACCTTTACGCTCCGGCGAAGACAGGTCTGTCCCGCTTTTCCGTACTGTATGCGGTCGGGCAGACTCCCCTAGCACGTTGAATGCGACCGCACCCTTGCCCTGGAGTTTGACCTGGTACATCAGTTCATCGGCAGCTGCGATCGCCTGCTCCGGCGATATCGCCGGATCCAGAAGCGTCACTACACCAATGCTGCAGGTGACCTCGAAGTCATTTGCCCTGAGCGCATCCTGAAGCTCTTGCGTGAGGGTGGAAATAGCCTGCCGGGCCCCTGGGCCATCCGTACTGGGCAGAATCAGGGCAAACTCGTCACCACCGACCCGCGCGGCCGTGTCAGCCTCGCGAACGGAGCCGCCCAGAATCCGGCCAATAGTCCTTAACACCTGGTCTCCGCCGGCGTGACCGTGGATGTCGTTCACAGCTTTGAAGTCGTCCACATCCACGTACGCGAGCGTGAGCGCGCTGCCGGAGCGATGGGCCATGGCAAGATCATGTTTGAGCCTGCTATCAAACTCCCGCCTCACATACAGTCCGGTCAGACTATCGGTTCGGGCAAGACGCTCACGGTCGCGAAGACTAGAGCGGAGTTTGGACAGCAAAACAGCGGTGATGTAAAAGAAGCCTAGCCGTATGAGAGAATTCCAGTACGGAATCGCCGGATGTGAGTACTGAGTACCGTCAGCCAGGTCTGCAAGAAACCAGCTTATACAGCAGAGGACAGCCACCGCAGATCCGGCCAGACGACCAGAGTACCAGGCCGCCAGGGCTATGGGGCCCAGGTAAAGCAAGGATGTGGAGATTTCGTTGCCAGTCAGATAATCCAGGCCCCCGACTACAGGAACCCCAAGTAGAGCGACGGTCAGTCTACCGGCGGGTTTGAGTCGACCGAGGTACTGGTCAAGCGTCCTCAGCGGGCGCATCATCGTCTGATCTCCAACGCGATACACATCGGTGTCCCCACCCGGCGAACTTGGGGCAGGCACCCGCTATGTTGCGCGAACTGATAAATTTCGTCCGCCTATCATACGTCGCCATTGGTTTTTAGCGGATGAACATTCGCTAATCAGCTCTAACGGGAAACAAAAGGCACATGAGAACGTCCGTCAATCGCTATCAAGTGGGGTATTCCATGACGTTTGAGCAGCAGATAGAAGACATCGTGGCTGACAAGGAGAGTGGTTCTTCGCAACTCGTGAAGCGTATACAGGCTGCTTTCCATAGCCTTGAAGATCAACACCCTGACGAGCGACTACTGAATCGCGCTTTTACCCGGCTCAGGCAGGTCGATCAATCGATGGCGGTGGTGCACCACCTGCTCGATACGCTGGAACCCGCCGTAGGTCCAGCCTTCTTCCAGACCCTGAACGACTATGAACGGCATTGGACCGACCTGCCTCGCAGGGTGGCGGCCCAGCTGATTGACGCGCGCAACTGGAGTAACCGCAACATCCTGCTCCACAGCCGCAGCGGCATGCTACTGGATGCCGTCAGACGCGTTGACGGGCATTACGGCGGGCTGAAGGTCTGGCAGACGCGATCAGAGCCCGGCGCCGAGGGCGTGGCTCAGTACCGGGATCTGCAGAAGCTGGATGTCACCGTGCAATTGGTTGAGGACGATGAGGTACCTGAGCTCGCATCCTCAATGGACGCGGCCTGGTTAGGTGTCGATCAGTACAACAGCAAAGCATTCGTCAACAAGCTCGGCAGCAAACGCATCGCCGATGCAATGGATCGTGCCGGCAAAACCACCTTCGTTCTGGGTGATCCCCGCAAGCGGGTTGATAGCCTGATATTTTCCACCGACCTGTTCGAAGCCGTTCCCTTTGGCCCAACTACCTGCCTGTTCAAGGGCGACGATGACCTGCCAGAGTGAGGACTTGACCATGTGGTGCAGGTTAACGCGGCCGGGCAAAAACCTGGGTCCAGAGGGGGGAATATTGTGAGCCCGGGGTCTCGACCCTTGCCGCCCCCATTTCAGTGAATTTGGTACTCATGATATTCGAGCAGTGTCCCGGGCTTGAGAGCCACCCGTCAACAACATCGTCGACCGATTTCTGGCCCCCGGCGATGTTTTCGCCCACGGCCATCCAGCTATAGCCCCGGTTCTTCACCCGCTCGCCGATCTGAACACCATCAGGGCCGATATGACTGAAGAATTCCAGCTTTGCCATGGCCTCAGAATGGGCCCGGGCGGCTTCCTCCAGCTTGCAGTCCCACGACAGCGACTCTGCCGCCCCGAAGTCCTCATCGCCGCATTGCCGGGGCTGGCTGCGGGCTTCATTTACTCGATCCAGCAAAGCCTGGTCGGTCTCGTCAATCTCGCATTCGGCGGCCACAAGAGAACCGGACAATGCAAGAGAAGCAAGCATCGCGACAGTGTATGAGCAAAAGAGCAATCTGTTCCGTTTTTTCAATAGGTCAATCCGTGGCGATCAAAAATTTCCTCTATCTCTCTTCGCTCTTCAGTTGGGATCATTACCCTGATCACCTGCTCGTCGTGATCAATAAAAATATTATCCTGAGGAATGTCCGACCCGATCAGATCGTCCCAAACGTTCTTGGCCTGGTCCTTCGAAGTGAACTTCCCGTTCAGCGCTTTACTCATCAGCATATCCTCCGCTTTCTCAACATTATTCGAGGGTCCTCCTTTGAGAGTAGAAGAGGACGGGATACCTGTAAACCACCAAAACCATTCCCAGGCCTACCTTTTGCCTGTGCGGCCAGCCCGGTTAACTGGCCGGGTATGTGTCGGTGTCAAGGTAGGCCAGCGCATATAGGTCGAGTTCGGTCTGGGTGTAATAAAATCCCTTATAGCGCCTAAGGGGCTCATAACGCGCCATGCTGGCCAACTTATCATGGTTTATGCCGTGCTGTGTTGAGATTACGCCGGTTCGGGCCATCTCTGAGAAGAGCGTATCCACAGACTTTCCCGTCGCGTAATCGTGAAAAAACGGGTCTGCGAGCTCTGCTAGCTGTTTATCCAGAGGCGTTTTGACCGCCGCTGTTCCAGCACGCTCAGAGGAACGCCCGCTGAACACAAGCCCAGCACAACCGCTGATACTGAACCACGTGGCTGCAACGCCAAGACCAACAATCAGGGTGCGCCTATCCATGAGCATTCCCTCCTGAGAGGCTGGCAAGATGCGCGCCCAGGCGCAAGGCCATTGCCACAATGGTGTAGGTGGGGTTGGAGGCGCCGCCGGCCGGGAAAACCGACGACCCGGCCACGTAGAGGTTATCCGTCGTGTGCACGCGACAGTTGCTGTCGACTACGGAATCTGACATCGAGTGCCCCATCCGTGTCGTACCCATCAAATGGCCTCCATCACGTATTTTGAATTCGGGCTGCAGCACAGAAGGCCGTCCCAACCCCGAGCGCAGCAGGGCCTCACCGAACAGTTGCCAGCCTTCCAGGGCAAGATCACGGTAACGGTAGTGGAAATCGACCCGTGGCAACGGCAGCCCAAGGTAATCGCGCTGGTCGCTGCTACTTATGGCATTCCGGAAATCCGGGGCAATCTCGGTCCGAAGGGTGACCGGGGTAAGCAGCATCTCTCGGCGCTTGCCCAACAGCACGGTCGGGGCCATCTGCTCCACATTGAAATCAGCACTGAACGACAGTACCCCGCGCTCGATGCAATAGCTGTCTGCCAGCTGCAAAGCATGCACCACACGCGGGTCTTTCTCCGTGCTAATTGGCAGCCGGTCCCGATCCAGAAACATCTGGGCCACCGCGTAGAGGTGTGGATGTTCCATCAGACCCAGGCCGACAGGCATCTGACCGACCAGGTCAGACAGCAGCAGCACCCGCGGATTGCCCACCCCACCACAGGCAAGTACGAACCGGTCAGCCGACACGACCGTTGGTGGGAGCCGGGGCGCCAAAGAATCCCGCAACTCCAGAGCTGTGACCCTGCGCCCCCGGCTTACCAGTCGTGTCCCGGTGGTGCCGAGTACCAGGTCAACGCGGGGGTCGTGCTGGAAAAAGGCATGGTATTTTTCATTGAATCGGACCGGCGGGCTCAGGTAGAAGGGCTTGTAGACCAGTTCCGATGTGCCTTCGATGGCGTCCGTCGGCTGACGATAGGCCTTCTCTGGGAGCTCAATAATCTCCGCAGCAGCAGGATACCAGCGGTCAACCTCCTCATAAGGAATAGGCCACTCCTGGGCAGTGAAGGCCCGCCTCTCAAGCACCGCACAAAATCCACCCCAGATGGTCGAGGTGCCCCCAAAACAGCGCTGGGTGTGCATGGGAAAGTAATCGGGGGGAAAATCGCCGTTTAAATCAACATTGGCCAGAGTCCGGATGGTTGGGTGAGGCTCCAGCAACCCACTCTCGATAACGGCAATTCTGAGGGCGGGATCCTTGGATAGCTCAAGCGCCGTGGTAATGCCGGCGGGACCACTGCCGAGGATAACAACGTCGTAATGACGCTGCTTGGGTTTATTCAGAATCACAGATACCGCCTTCCCTGCCAGACCGCGCAATAAGGTTGCGCACTTCGTTCAGTATTGACGACACCCGGTGTGAAAAGCACCTAATTTTTTGATTAACCCTACCGGGACCGACTCCTTAGTAATCAGGGCTGTCCGGTTTTGCGGTTTTGGCATTGACGGGCCACCGTGCAAATGTCTGAATAAAAGATATACAACCAGGGAGGGAACGGACGTGAAATGGATCATCCTGATTATTATCGGCGCCGCCGTGGTCTACTGGCTCTATCGGGGCCGCCGCAAAAATCGCATTGAACATCCGGAAGTGAAAACAGTGGAGAAAAAGGATTACTACGTCAAACCGTATGACAGCTCGTCTCCGGATGACGATGGCCCGCGTCATTGAGTTGTTTTCGGCAAAGCAACCGGAATCCTGGATCTGGATGGTTACAAGACTATGAATGAACGGTTGGAGACCCGAGGCCCCGAGGTCCGTGCTGAACGACTGGTCGACGTTTATCGCGCTGGTCAGGATGGACCTTCGCCCTGGACCCTGGTTAGCGATCAGGTTATGGGCGGCGTTTCCAGTGGCACACTGCGACAGGAAGACCGATATGGCTCATCCTGCGCCTGTCTGTCGGGCCGTACCCGGCTCGAGAACAACGGCGGGTTCTTGCAGATGAAGCTCGAGATCGAGCCTGATCACTTGCGAGCCGACTACGGCGGCCTGTTCATCGAATTGTTGGGCGGGGCGCATGACTACAACCTGCACGTAAAGACCGATCAACTGGAAAAGCCCTGGCAATCCTTTCGTTGTACCTTGCAGGCGGAGCCGCGCCGGACCCGTTTCGTTGTACCTTACTCCCAGCTGCAGGCCCACCGTACCGACGCTGAGCTGCAGCCTGCGAACATCAGAAGTGTTGCCGTCGTCGCCATTGGCTCGGCCTTCGACGTTGACGTCTGCGTGCGGCGATTCGGCTTTTTTCTCTGAATCTCAGCGGGCTCTTCAACAGAAATCATTTGATCCCCGGCGTTGCCTTCTTCTAAACCCCGCGTTGCCTTCTCCTGACCCGGCGCTCCCTTCTTCTAGACCCAGCGCTCCCTAACCTCTCACAAGGTGTCCCATTTTTGGGTCCGGATTGGATTAAGCACCCGATGGATAACCCGCAGGGCCACGGGCGGCTATACTGCCTAGACACAAGACTAAAAAACTGGCGAATTATCGGGACAAGGTTTCATTTCCGAGGCCGCAGAGACGCAGGCAGAAGCTGCAGAAATACAGCTTCCTACAAGCTATCGGTACCAGCAAGGAGCTATCATGAAACCGTTCCGACTGAACAGACACGGGAAGCTGGTGTTTCCCTCGAGCATTTTTACCGAACTCGACTTTTCGACCATCAGCGATCTCGACCAGTTGAAGGCGATCATTCGGCGCGACTTCGAAGTGAAAGCGCCGACCGGCACAGAAATCGCCGAGCGCGCGGCAGCTAGAGGCTACGCGACCCGTTACGACCTGTTGCGCGACATCGGCCTGCATCTTTTCTGGGCGAACCGGTACGCGCTGGTAATGTATGACAAGCAGCCGATGCGCTGGCGCGATGTCCCGCGGAACCGCGACGATATCTTCGTGCCTCTGCTGCAGCCCTGGGAGGGGCGGAAAGCCAAGACCGAAAGCGTCCGAGAGGCCTACGCACAGCTACCGGCGAAGTGGAACGCTGCGGCTGAAGACGAGCTGTTCGACAGGCTCTTCGACTGCTTCTCAAACAAGCTCTATCATGCAACGTCACTGCCGCCGATCAAAGCCACGATTGCTGAAGCGCTTGCCACTGCCGATGCCAGCACGACCACCCTCGGCAACTATAATCCCGACCACCCGCGCTTCAGCATCGACGACATCCTCGACGTCACAGACCAGCAGGCCGAACTCGAGGCACTCCGGCGCTGGTCGATGGTGCTGCATAACCAACAGCCCTGGGACCGGAGCCAGGCCAGACTGAAGCCGTTGGCCGAGATGCAGGATGACGATATCGTCGTGCTGTTTTATCCGAAAAACCGCCACGTGCTCGAATTCATCAACCGCGAAAAGAAGGGTACCACCGTCGCGAAGCAGGCCCCGACGCCAGATGCTGCAGTCGAGCCCGTCAGGCCCTATCCGCCGACGGTGATCGGTGACGATGCGCCGATCCAACCGAAGATCGAGGCGCTGGCCATCCGCAAGGGTGAGGTCGTCTGCTCAAACGAGGATGTCGTGCGCAACTCCCCGTCCTCATGGTCGCCGATGAGCGCGAAGGAAATCGCCGACAAAACCGGCATCGAAAGGCGCCGTTATACCGCCGAGCCCCTGGAGAATATCGCCCTCGAGGCCGCGCGGGCAGCGATGAAACATGCCGGTCGCGGGTCCGAGGAAATCGGTGCGGTGCTGTTCTGCTCCTGTACCTCGAGCCGACTGATACCGTCAACGGCCACCTGGCTCTCAGGTCAGTTGGGTATTCTGCAGACCCACTGCTCGGCCGACATTGTTGCAGCCTGCGCCGGGTTCCCCTACGGCGTCGCCGAGGCGGTCCGCTTGCTGCGGGAGATCGAACGCCCAGTCCTGCTGGTCCTGGCGGAGAAGTTTTCGGACAAGATCGGTAATGCCCGGCCGTCGCGGATGATCTTTGGTGACGGAGCCGCCGCTGTGGTGATTGCGCCGTCCGACGGTGAACGTGACATTCATGTGATCCAGACCTATGCCAGCGGGCCCGCCAGCCAGGTGAACTCGATCATCTGGCCGAATCACGATTTCGACAACGACATCACCGTCTATGGCCCCGAGGTCAAGGCGTTGGTCAAGCGCTACCTGAACCAGATGATGGGCGAACTTTCCGGACTCGGCCTTGAGATCGACATCATCGTGCCTCACCAGGCCAACAAGAACATGATCACCGAGATCACCGAAGCCCAGGGGATCGACGGTAAAGACATCTATTTCAACATCTCCGAGGTCGGCAACGCCTCTGCGGCCAGCATTCCGATCGCGCTCGCTGACGCTGTCTTCGACGGAGCGATCAACAAACGCTCGCTGGTTTTTGCCCCAGGCTTCGGCGCCGGAGCCGTAGGAGGCTACGTTATCCTGTCGCTGGACCCGGCGATGGTTGCACCGGAGGTGAGCACCACCCTCGCCATGAGCCCGTCTTCGACGAAGGCGCACTCGTCAATTGAAGATATCAAGGAGGCGTTCAATACATAAATTGTCAATTCAGCGACTTGCTTCTATTGCATTTTAGCGCGCTAGCGCATCAACTGACCCATACCCTGAATGTAGATCCGGGGTTCGGTCACACAGGACATTTTGTCCACCTGACACAACCGAGTCGAAGGAAAATCCTATGAAAAAGCTGCATTCACTCGCGTTTTTTGCATTGGTCACGCCGGCTATAACCTTGGGTTCAGCTGCTTTGTTCGCCGCTGAGGAAGGTAGTGAAAGGGATATAGGAGAGCAGAGCATGGGCCATGATGCTCTACCCAAAAACCAGGACTCGGAGCGCCATCAGGAATCCACTGAGTCGAAATACAATGAACCTGCTCCTAGTGACCACGAAGTGCACGAGGACGGCAGTGAAAGGGATGTAGGAGAGCAGAGCATGGGCCACGACGCTTCGCCCAAACACCAGGATACGGAGCGGCACCAGGAAGCTAAAAAATCCAAATACAATGAACCTGAGTCTACTGACCCGAAAGCGGACGACCAGTAGGGTAGCAATGGCAAGGACTACTTTGGGATCTCTACTGGCCAACGCATTGAGGCGAGCGACCGCTCTCGCGTCAGCCCTGCTTGCCTCCTTTTCGGCCTAGGGCCCAAGCCAGACCCGTAAGCTTTGGTAGTGGCTGCGCCAGAGCACAGGGCCGGCCAATCTTTGCCAGCACTTGCTCGGCAGCCATCCAGCCCGACCTTGCAGCACTTTCCATGGAGCTTGGCAGGCCCGTGTTGATCCAGTCGCCTGCCAGGTATAGTCCCGGTATTGGTGTGGTCGTATCCGGTCTTGCTTTCTCGGTGCCAGGTGCAGGCACAGGTATCCCCATGGGGACCCGGTGGACCCGCGCATGTTGAATTTCCATCTGGGCTGCAGCTGGGAGATATTCGGCAACCTCGGCTTGCGTTCGGCTGACAATCTCTTCGTCGGTAAGTAGATCCGACTTCAAGCTGTACATGCAGTTGCAGGCTATTACGGAAGACTTGCCAGCCAGGGATGGCTTGATATTGGAAAGATCGTAGAAATCGTAGTTCAGATTGTCCGGTGACCAGACCTTGGTCCAGAAAGGCTCCTTCGTCAGTTTACCGGCAAACCAGAGATAGGTGCAGATATAGGGGCTCGGTTTGAATCGGTCGAGGTTCGCAAACGTCTCGTAGCGGAGCGGCCAATCGTCAGGAACCAAGCTGAGCAGACTTTCCAGAGGAGTCGCCACAATGCAGAACCTGGCCCTGAGCTCACGTCCATCCTCGGTCACCAGCGCTGCTACTGACGTATCCAGCAGCACCTGCCCGCCCGACGCCCGTATGCGTCGGGCTGCCTCCGGCGCGAACAGATCCCCCAGACCTTCGCCGGCAAAACCGACCTGATAGTCGTTACGCCCGCCCAGGTACCGGATAAAACGAAGCAATGCCCCTGCCGAGCATAGCTCCAGCGGAGCGTTCATGATGGTCATGGCTGCCGACCGCCAGAACCAGTCCAATGCCCGCTCGCTAACGCCCATTTCCCGCAGGTGTTGCTCCGCATTAATTTCGTCCAGTTCCAGGATCCCCTCCTCGTCCAGGCGCATAAGCTGCCAGAGAACGCGGCGGTTGGAGAAGAGGTCGGCCCACGAAACCTGCGGCACGTTCAGCATGCTGGGCGCGAAATGAAGCGGCGCGGGGAGACTTCGGAGTCGCATAACTACCGGCTCCGGCTTATCTACCAGAATTAAGTGGGGACGTCTTTGCCAGACCACCTGCTTTTCAGTGCCCAGATTTTCCAGTAACTTCAGCATATTGCGGTACTGGGTAACCATGACGTGGGGCCCCAGATCGACCCGCTCGCCGGTGGTGCGGTCCGTCATGCTCTGGGCCCGGCCGCCCAGGCTGTCGCTACCTTCGATCAACGTGACCTTGAAGCCCTGGTCGATCAAGCCGATGGCAGCAGTAAGCCCAGCGACGCCGCCGCCAATGATAAGAACGTCCATGTTCTGCTGCATGGTTGACTATCCTCTGCGAAAATAGATCCCTAACGGTTTTCTCACAAGCTCAGTCAATGCCTTTATCCAGGCCTTTCCAATCATGGTCTCATAGACCATTTCACAATTCTGTAGTTCACGAAGAAAACATCGGGACGCTGCTCTTCTGCTCTGAAAGGCAATCTTCTACTGCTCTTGCAGTTCTGGAAAACGCATGCTTGCTGGATGGCCGATGGCTATATAACTAAGGACATGCAACTGATCGGGCCCTTTTACCAGGGCCCCACTACATACCCCAGCTTCTCAGGTAACCACAGGGCGATGCCCGGAATCAGCATCACCAGCACCAGGCTGACGGCCATGGCAGCGGTGAAGACCAGGGCCCAGCCGATGGTATGTTCCAGGCGGATGTTGGCTATGCGGGTGGTGACCATCAGGTTGACGGCGACCGGCGGCGTGAACTGGCCGATGGCGATGTTCATTGCCAGCAGGATGCCGAACCAGATCGGGTTCCAGCCGAAATGATTCATCAGTGGCAACACAATGGGGATCAGGATCAGGTAGATGGAGATCGCATCAAGCAGCATGCCAGCGATCAGCACCAGCACCATCACCAGCCCCAGTAGCACCCAGCCGTTCTCGGAAAGGGACAGTAGGGCGTCGGCCAGATGCTGGAAGGTGCCGAGTGTGGTACCCGCCCAGGCAAAGATGCCGGCCAGCGCAATGATGAACATGACCACGCCGGAAGTAACCGCCGCTTCCGTCATCAGGCCCCAGAGGTTCCTGAGGGTGAGATTGCGGTAGAGCACGCACCCGACCAGCACCCCATAAGCGACCGCTACCACGGCGGCTTCGGTGGGTGTGAAAAGCCCGGAACGAAGCCCGCCGAGGATGATCACCGGCGCAAACAGCGCTGGCAAAGCGGCCTTGAAACTCGGCCAGAGCGGCGGACGTTCGACCGCTTCCGGATCCTCCCAACGGTACTTTCGGGCGAAGTACAGGGCCGGCGCCAGCAGTGAAATACCCGCGAGAATGCCCGGGAACAGGCCCGCAGCGAACAGCGCCCGCAGATCCACGCCGGGCACCACGATGGAATAGAGAATCAGTGCAATGGACGGCGGAATCAGAATGGCCGTGGACGACGAGGCCGCAATGAGCGACGCTGAAAACGGCATCGGGTAACCGGCTTTGCGCATGCTCGGCAGCATCACCATCGCCACCGCAGCCGCATCGGCCGGGCCGGAACCGCTCATGCCACCCATGATCAGGCACACGATCACGGCCACCACCGTCAGGCCGCCATGGCGGGGGCCGATAATCGCCTGGGCAAAGCGCACCAGGCTGGCTGCAACACCCGCACGCTCGAAGATCAGGCCGGTCAGGATAAACAGGGGTATGGCAATCAGCGGATACTTGGCGACGCTGTTATAGGTATTGGTGCCGAAGGTGCCCAGCATGGAGGGCGGCAGACCCGCTACAATTCCCACCACGCCGCCAAGACCAAGGGCAAGAGCCACCGGCATGCCCAGCAACAACGCCAGCAGGAAACTTCCAATCATCAGCAGGTCAGGACTCATGGATCACCTCCGGCTCTTCCTTGCCTCGCAGACGGTCAATGAGGTTCTGGGTCATGCGAATGATAATGGCGACCGACAGCAGCGGCAGCCAGATCACATACACCCAGTTGGGCAACCCCAGGCCCGGCGACAGTGAATCCCACTGATATTCCTGCCATGCGAAGGTGCTGCCGAACCTGGTCATCATGCCCAGCACCGTTACGCCGCCCAGCCACTGCAACACGAAAACCACTTTCTTCGCTTTGGGCGGCAGGAAGTGTTCGATCAGTTCGATGCGGATATGCTGGTTATGGCGTGCGGCCACCGCCGCTCCCCCAAAGGTGAGGATCACCAGAAAAAACACCGAGAACTCCTCGGTAAAGGCGAAAGACGCATCGGTCGCGTAGCGCACGATCACGTTACCCAGGCTGATCAGGCAGATCGCTATCAGGGCGATGGTGGCCAGCCAGGCGTCGGGCCGGAACTTGGGGGGACGGGACGGCATGGTGACTCCGGTTCAAAGACAGCGCCCACCAGGGATGGCAGGCGCCTGGGCAGGTCCTGTTACTGGTTGCGGTTAGCGACCGCGTCCTGCGCCTGCTTGACCAGATCCTCGCCAATGCGCGGGGTCCATTTTCCGTATACGGACTCGGTGGCCTTTTTGAAGGCCTGCCGCTGTTCGTCCGTCAGCTCGGTGACTTCCACGCCCCGATCCTTGATGGCAGCCAGGGTGTCGTCGATTTCACTGCGGGATTTTTCAATCTCCCATTCACCAGCATCGATCGCCGCCTCCTTCAGCAATTCCTGGTCTTCGGCGCTGAACTGGTCCCAGATGCTGTTGCTGACCGCAAACACCAGCGGGTCCGCCATGTAGTGCCAGAGGGTCAGGTATTCCTGACCGACCTGGTCGATACGGGCCACATCAAATACAGATAAAGGGTTCTCCTGGCCGTCGACGGCACCGGTGGTCAGCGCCGGCTTGGCATCGGCCCAGCTCATCTGGGTGGGGTTGGCGCCCAGGGCGGTGAAGGTATCCTGGAACAGGGGCGAGCCCACAACGCGGATCTTCAGGCCGTCCAGATCGGCCGGTTCTTCAATGGTCCGCTTGGAGTTGGAGAGTTCCCGGAAACCGTTCTCGCCCCATGCCAGCGGCGTTACGCCACGCTTCTTGATGGCTGCGAAGACGGCTTCGCCGGCCTCCCCCTGGGTAATGGCATCGATGGCCGCATAGTCCGGCATCAGGAATGGCAGGGAGAACAGGTTCAACTCCGGCACCTGCGGCGACCAGTTAATGGTGGAGCCCACCGCCATATCGATGAGCCCGGAACGCATGGCTGAGAACTCCTTGGTCTGGTCACCGGAGACCAGCTGGGAGTTGCTGTAGATTTTCATGTTGATACGCCCGTCCGAGCGCTCTTTCACCAGCTCCACCCATTTGTCCGCCGCCTGTCCCCAGGGGAAGGCAGAAGGCAGAACGGTGGATACGGTGTATTCTTCCTTATATTGAGCCTGGGAGGCAGCACTGAACAGGAGCGTGGCGGCCGCAGCAGCCAGGATTGTGCAACGTTTCAACATGTTGTTGTCCTTTTTTATTGGAATAGTGCGGGCACTCGTACGGGCCCTCGGAACCATCAGGCAGTGGGCCGTTAAGCGAGTATAGGAACGGAACCAGGGGTGGGCAATAAACCATTGGTAGGCAATAGATAACAAAATGACGGACGCGAGACTCGGCACCCGGCGTTTCCGCACGGGCCTTCACCTCCTCCACCACAAAAAAACCCGAAGACCGGATGGGCATCCAGCCTTCGGGGCGCTTACTGCAACGACTGGTCCCTGCGGACCTGAGCCCTAGCGGTGCAGGTCGAAGCGGTCGTTCTCCATGACTTTGACCCAGCCCTTGACGAAGCGGTCGATCATTCGCTCCTCGCCACCCTGGGAGGCAAACTCCTCGGCGATGGCGCGCAGTTGGGAGTTGGAACCATAGACGAGATCCACCCGGGAGGCGGTCCACTTCTTGTCGCCGGTTTTGCGATCCCGGCCCTGGAACCGGGTCTCCCCTTCGTCCACCGGTTCCCAGACGGTACCCATGTCGATGAGACTGACGAAGAAGTCATTGGTCAGCTGACCCGGTCGGTTGGTAAGAACCCCTAGGCTCTCGTCACCGATGTTGACGCCCATAACCCGCATGCCGCCGAGCAGCGCGGCCATCTGGGGTACGCTGAGGTTCAGCATGAAGGCGCGGTCAACCATCAACTGCTCGTCCGGGATGGACGTGGTCTGCTCCTGGGTGTAGTTACGGAAGGCATCGTGCTTCGGCTCGAGGAGGTCCTGAGTATCGACCTCGGTCATCTCCTGGCTGGCATCGGTGCGGCCCGGCGTGAACGGCACCGTGATGTCGTGACCTGCGGCCTTTGCCGCCATCTCGACCCCGACATTGCCCGCCAGCACGATCATATCGGCCAGCGAAATGTTCGTTCCGGAGTCGCTCCTGAGCTGCTCCAGGCGGTCGAGCACTTCGGGCACTCCGGCGCGAACGTTGGCGTCCCATCTGATCTGCGGTTCAAGACGGATACGTGCACCGTTGACGCCGCCGCGATGGTCGGTCTGCCGATAAGTGCAGGCCGCGGCCCAGGCAGTGCCAACCAGCTGTTTGACCGCGAGGCCGGAGTCGGCGATCTGCCGCTTGAGCGTGGCGACCTGATCATCGGTGACCAGTGGCCCGTCCTGCTCGGGCACCGGGTCCTGCCAGACAAGCTTCTCACCAGGCACCTGGGGACCAAGGTAGCGGGCGCGAGGTCCCATGTCCCTATGCAAAAGCTTGTACCAGGCACGGGCAAACTCATCGGCGAGTACCTCGGGGTTCTGGTGATACTCCCGGGAGATCTCGAGATAGGCCGGGTCGGTGATCATCGCCATGTCCGCGGCAGTCATCACTGGCGGATTCTTCTTGCCCGGCACGTGGGCGTCAGGTACCCAGTAGCCTTCCTTGACCTCAACCGGTTCCCACTGGTTGGCGCCGGCCGGAGATTTTGTGACCTCCCACTGGTGGGCAAAAATGGTATTGAGGTAGGAGTTGTCCCACTTGGTCGGCGTCGGTGTCCAGGCGCCCTCAAGCCCTGAGGTTACCGTGTACTCGCCGAGGCCGGTCTCGTTCTTGTTGGCCCAGCCTAAGCCCTGCTCGTGGATCTTCGCGCCCTCGGGCGCCTCCCCGACGGCCTCTGCGGGACCGTTGCCGTGCATCTTGCCAAAGGTGTGTCCACCCACGGTCAACGCGACGGTTTCGCGGTCGTTCATACCCATGCGGGCAAAAGTCTCACGCACGTCCTGGGCAGATTTCATGGCGTCCGGAACGCCGTTGGGACCCTCCGGATTCACGTAAATCAGACCCATCTGGACCGCGGCAAGCGGATTGTCGAGGGTGCGACTGCCGTCTTCCCAGGTGCCGGTATAGCGCTCGTCATTGGTGGAGAGCCACTCGGTCTCGGGGCCCCAGTAGATGTCATCCTCAGGTGCCCATATATCCGAACGGCCGAAACCGAAACCGAAGGTGCGGAAGCCCATGGTTTCCAGGGCACGATTGCCCGCAAAAACCATCAGGTCGGCCCAGGAGATCTTCTCGCCATATTTCTTCTTGACCGGCCATAGCAGACGGCGGGCTTTGTCGAGGTTGCCGTTGTCCGGCCAGCTGTTCAGCGGCGCGAAACGCTGGGCACCGGTGCCGCCGCCACCACGGCCGTCGTTGGCACGGTAGGTGCCCGCCGCGTGCCACGACATCCGGATGAAAAACGGCCCGTAATGGCCCCAATCGGCAGGCCACCAGTCCTGGGAGTCGGTCATCAATGCATCCACATCGGCGGACAGCTCATCAACGTCCAGCTGCGAGAACGCATCGGCATAGCTGAAGTCCGGCCCAAACGGGCTGGCGTCCGGGTGTTTCTGGTGCAGAATATTGAGTGTGAGCTGGTCAGGCCACCAATGCTCGTTGCCCTGCAGACTTGATGTGGTGCGTGCACCCCACTCCGGGCGCTTGGGTTTGATATCAGACACATTATTCTCCTTGCAAAAAGGGTGGCCTGGAAAGCGTTTTAGCCGACTACTCTGGATTGCTTCAGACTTTGCGAACACCTTCGAGCCTTGAACAGAAGGCCTTATCAATTCTTAAAAGCCCTCAAAACAGTCAACCGTTCAGGGCGAAGCCGTCAACCATACCGGCCACGTGGTTTCGTCCCGTGGGTTATCAATACCCTCCTTGGCGCTGATTGGCCAATAAAGTTGTACCTATAGGCGGCATAGGTTTAGCAAATTGCGGAGCTTGGTTCTGCGTTACATGTTCATGAAATGGACTGCAGCTCGTTGATGAGGCTGCCAGAGAGGTTTCTGTGTAGCGGTATCGGAGAGTGTTGCGGGAACAACTGGGACAGAACTGGTTTTTCGATAGACCAGAAAATCGGCCTGCCCCGTTTTTCGCTCTAGTTACTTTTCAGGTCAATCTGCTTGGAACCTGCAGACGCGAACTGGCCACTTTTACCTTTGCCTACATATTCAACAGATCCACCAGCTTTTAAAAAAGCAGCAGTCTGCTCCTCAATCGTGGCCGTGGTTAAGGTTGCTTTTACGGGTTTCTTGCTCATCACGTTCCCCAAGTTAGGTGCTGGCTAATTTTTCAGTTTCAGTTCTCTACAGTAACTGAAACAAAAAAAAATTGTCGGGATTAGGACCAGGGTAAGAATTAACTGTCAGAGCTATCTGCAGCCAGCTCGTTAGCTATTCGCTTTCGTTAAAAATGAAATAAAGTTAACATTCCCCGCCTCAAACGAACGCTATCAAGTGTTCGGGAGACAGATCTATTTCCTTGGAGACAATATGAACAGAGTATTATCAGGCATTTCTGCTCTAGCGATCATGGCGGCGGTGAGCCCTGCCCAGGCGAAGCAACCGATTGAACAAGGCTATGTTGGCATCAACTATGTCTTCGTGACCTACGAAGAAGATGGCTTTTCCAACGAATTCGATCTGGGGGCGCTAGCAGGAAAGGCTGGTGCTCAGCTGACTCCCTATTTCGCAGCAGAACTGCGTGCTGGTTTCGGCGTTGCTGATGAGTCGTTCAGTAGTGGTGGTGTCAGTGCGGAACTTGAACTGGACTACCTGTTCGGGGGCTACGCAGTTGCGGGCATTCCGAACGACAGCCCGATCTACCCCTATGCCGTTATCGGTTTTACCAAAGGCGAGCTGACTGCCTCTGTTAGCGGACCAGGGGGTTCTGCCTCTGTTTCTGAATCAGAATCGGATCTGTCTTATGGCTTTGGCGCCAACCTGGCTTTGAACGATCAGTTTCTAGTCAATGCGGAGTATATGAGTTACCTGGACAAAGACAGTTATGAAATTTCAGGCGTCTCGGTAGGTGTGATCATAAAGTTCTAATGCCAACAAACGCTGCCCGGATAACAGCAAAACATTAGTTCGGGCAGCTTTTCGGGCGAGAATAAGGTAGGAGTTTACTCGCGCTCTTCCCTAACCTCTGCAGTCAGCCCGCTTACGACGCACGCCCACCAAAAGCGCCATGCCCGCACCCAACAGCCCGATTGTTGACGGCTCAGTGACGGCAACGGCCCGCTCAAACGTAAAGTCGTCCATCCCGAAATTGCTCCCCTGCGATGAAACTCCGGACTGAACACTCGGTCCGAAGGAGCTGAAGACCAGGCTATCAACTCCGGTAAACCCGAAATCAAACCACTGGGCAATGACCGTATTCACGCCAACCGTTCTTTCATGGGCGAGCTGTCCATTGGCATAGCCTTTCACATTTACAAGAAGGTCGTCATGGAATGCGCCGGCCAGATAGGCGCCCTGGAAGTCAAAGAGTGCAGTGCTTGTGATGGTTGCGTCGTCGCCACTCTGATTGAATACGGACCAACTGCCTGAAGTAACCGAGGCACAGTAACCGTCCTGGCAGGTGCTTTTTGGCATCAGCCCCCAGTTATCCCAGGTGAGATTGCCGTACCCAGCCGGAACGGAGCCCGGATTAAGCGCCTCGAAATCGAGTTCAGTGGCCTGAGCAACTGCTGACCCCATGGCTAAAAGCAAACCTGCACATATCGTCCGAAAATTCACATCCCACTCCTAGGTTTTTATTAGAGTTACGAACTTTAACAAAAAGCGCCATACGGCACTTGGGTGCAGGTCACAGAAAGACGAGGGGCGTTGGATGTAAGACAAGCCATGGTAAAGTATTGATTTCATAATGTTGGAAAAGGACAACCCAGGGATAATGAACAGCAACTATAAAATTGCGCTTCTGATCGACTGCGACAACGTCAGCCATCACTCGATTGAAGGGGTATTGCAGGAGCTGGCCAAGTATGGCGCCGTCAATGTTCGCCATGCCCATGGAGACTGGAATGGCCCACAGCTGGGTGGCTGGATTGGAAAACTGCATGCCAACGCCATTCGGCCCGTTCAGCAGTTTGCCTATACGTCCGGTAAAAACGCCACCGACGCATCGATGATCATCGATGCCATGGACCTGCTCTACAGCGGGAATGTGGATGCCTTTGCCCTGATGACCAGCGACTCGGACTTTACCCCGCTCGTCATGCGCATTCTTGAGGCTGGCCTCCCCGTCTTCGGCTTTGGTGAGCGAAAAACACCCATGCCGTTTGTCAGCGCCTGTTCCCAGTTCATCTACACAGAGAACCTCAGGGAAGAAACCGAGCAACAGGATGAAGCCGCCGTTGGTGATAGCCCGAAGCCAGCCGCTGAAACCAAATGGAGTCGAAACCAATTACGAGGCGACACGGTTCTGGTTCGAACGCTGCGAACTGCCGTGGAACAGACAGCTGACGACGACGGTTGGGCTCATCTCGGCCGGGTTGGTAAATACATCTCCAACAACAGCTCCTTCTCGCCGGTGAACTACGGGTACAAAAAGCTGAGTGATCTCATCCGGGCCAGTGAATTATTTGAGACCAGCGTTCGGGATAAAAGCGGCTTATACGTCAAGAGCCCTGAAAAATAGATCTACCCCGCTAATTGCTTTATTGAGGACAGCTCAGAAATGCCGCGAAGATAACCGGCCCGGCTGTCCTTTGCTATACTGCCTGCCGCCCGTATATCCCCGCCAGTGAGCCGTCATGCCATCGTCCACCAAGCTCTACAACGACCTCTCCGGTTATTACGATCTGATGTGTGCCGACATCGACTACCCGGAACAAAGCAGCAGCGTGCGCAGGCTTGACCAGCTGTTCGGAAACGGCGGTCGCAGGCACCTGGACCTGGCCTGTGGCACCGGCCCCCACATCCGGCATTTCCTCGACTTCGGTTACCAATGCCAGGGCCTGGACATCAACCAGCCTATGCTAGATAAAGCGAAAGCACGCTGCCCTGAAGCCGGATTCACCCTGGGAGACATTGGCAGCTTTGCCTTTGACCAGTCGTTCGATCTCATCACCTGCTTTCTATATTCCATTCACTACAACCGTGACATCCACCATTTGAATTCCTGCATCGCCAGCGTCTACGAGGCCCTGCAGGCCGGTGGTGTTTTCTGCTTCAATGCGGTGGACAAGAACAAGATCAACAACAACCTGTTTGTAACCCATTCCGCAGAGCACCGGGACGGTGTCTTCAAGTTCAGTTCAGGCTGGCAATACCGGGGCTACGGCGAGCAACAGTCACTCAAGCTGCGCATCCAGAAATCCACGCAGGATCTAAGCAAGGCCTGGGAGGACGAGCATCCCATGGTGGCGGTCGGATTCGAAGAACTTATTCAGCTGCTGGAACCCTGGTTCGAGGTTCACGTATTCGAGCATGACTACGGCAAAATTGAACCCTGGGACGGTCAGTCCGGCAATGCCCTGTTTGTCTGCGTGAAGGCCTAGGGGCAAAACAGATCAGCGCAAACCCGACCTGCTCCGGGCTCCCGGCATTGCCTGTTGGCTCGGGGGGAGCAGCTCCCGTCTGATGGTGTTACCGGGTGCAGTCGCGTCGATTCTCCTCAACAAACTCCATGACGCTATCGGCGGTAAGCTTGAAGGTTGGCGATATAGCCATTCCCGCGCTCTTTAGCGCCTTCGCCGCCCATTTATTGCTGGTATTGAGCAGGTGGTAACGGCCTTCGCCTTCATAGAACTGGCTCTCACCGTAAATGCCGCGTTTGAGTCCAACCAGATCACCTTTGGCATCGCGGGTAAAACTGCTAGCCAGGTAGCGCGCCAGGGATTCGGCTTCTTCCGCGTTGATGCGGGTGTGGACAAGGTCATTGCTACCGAAGTATTCAGCCGGCGAACCGGGCACAGCCACAACGTGCACTACGGCTCCCCGTGACCAGACAATGGCCCGCAGCGTCACGCCGGTCGTAATCTCCGGGGCCTGGTAAAACCCCTTATCACCCCACCCGAGTTCGTAGTACTCAGCCCCATCAAAGCGTTCTTTTAGTGCCGGAACCACAGGGTTGAGTTGGTCAGCGGCTATGGCAACGCCCACATGCCAGCCATGGCTGACAACGTACAATCTGACTGTACGTTCACCATCAGCTTCGGTATCCGGTTCAACGACATGGGGTTTGGCAGTGCATCCGTAAAGCACGAACAACACGAAAAGAAGACCGACTGCTTTCATTTCTGCTGCCCAACCATTGCGAACAAACCTGTCTGGATGTGCGCGGCTTTTCTGACAAGCCGGGCGCATCCTAGAGGGTCGCAGATGCGTTTCACGTACATTAACCATGGGCTGCGCAGTCTGAGGGCACCCCGAGGGGTGCCCACGGCGCTTCACCGATATATCAGCCCTCGGGTCGGCCCTGATCGGGTTGAGCGTAATCGCAGACGCCGTTGGGGAAGGTCTCGTTCAGACGATCAACCTCCTCCGTATTAAACGATACGCTTCCATAGGTACCGTCTGACAGCGCCGCATTCACCGGCTTCAGGCTGCACTTGAAGGTGCTGCCTTCAATGGATCCACCAGCCTCCATGCGCGATGTGGTATAGGTCTGGAACCGGCTGGTGCAGGCGCCAGCCGCCTCATTGTCGAGAATGCCGTTCCACACCTCCTCGCCCGCGTCGATTAAGGTGCCGTCGGTGTTGAAGCAGGCATCCTGAGCTTCAATCGGGCGGTTGGCGGCGATGCTCAAGCCCGGATTCTGCTGAATATTGGTGATCCAGTCATGCAGCACTTCCAGTGCCATCCACGTCGGATTGGATTCCTCCCGGGGCTCCGGTTCGTCCGGGTCGGAGTAGTCCGTCGGGCGGGTGTCCGTGAACCAGATGACCTGGTTGCCGGCATCGCCCATGCGGTTGATGATGCGCTGGCGGGCCGAGAAGGACTGGTGACTGTTGTGCATGTCCAGCACCTCCTCCAGGTAATGGCGCCAGTCGATAACCGGCATGTTCAGCTGGCCGTCGAACACCAGGCCGGAGGTATAGGCCGCGCGGATGGCTTCGATATCGCCCTCGGTGCGGGGGGCAGGCGTCGCGCCACCGTCCGGGCTCAGATTCATGTTGCGCGAACTCCAAGGATCGAAGGCGGTCGGGTCAGCGAGTACGTCGGAGAATGAGCCCAGGAACGGAAAGCCTTCCTGGACCATCTCCGAGGGCTGCTTCCAGCCGCCAACCCGAGCGTTGAGTTCAATAAACTCCTCGCTGGTAATCTTGCCTTCCACCAGGGCGTCCAGCCCGTACTGCACACCGACGTTGTCAAACAGGGTACGGGGTTCGCCGTTTTCATCGACCCCGTAGATGTTTCTGGCGTCCGAATAATGGGTCCAGTGTACGTCGTCCATGACGCCCTCAGGCTGCATCAGCTCCTGGTTGTCGGCCTGGCCAAAGTGCGGGTTCATCACCAGCGGGGTAAGGCCGCGCCATGCTGGAATGCACTCGGTCATGCCAGGGGCGGTGCTGTAGCCCAGCAACTGCTTGGCCGCGGCAAACGGATCGGGATACCGATCGTTGGAGTTCAGGCCCACCAGCCAGCTGCGATTGGCGGTGGTCTGCCATTTGGGATTGTCCCGATCGGTGGCGTCCATGTAGTACTCCAGCAGCT
Organism: Marinobacter salicampi; assembly: GCF_011074795.1. Classification (GTDB taxonomy): domain Bacteria; phylum Pseudomonadota; class Gammaproteobacteria; order Pseudomonadales; family Oleiphilaceae; genus Marinobacter; species Marinobacter salicampi. Next base: position 47,248 of record NZ_JAAMPF010000009.1, on the reverse strand, counting down.
CGCAGTCACCGATATGAATGGTCTGGGTAACCATGTCCGGATAGGAGTACTGGGGCACGCCGCCGTCCAGCAGGTCCGGATGGTTCTGGGAATAGACGTACTGCTGGATGCCGCCACCGGAACCGCCGATCGCCACGGTATAGTCCGGCACGCCAAAGCGTTTGACGAAGTGCTCTTTCACCATCAGTGCAGTCTCACCACCCACCTGAAGGTTGTAATGGGTGCTGGTTCGGGTACCAGTGGAATAAATTACGGCATAGCCTTGCTGCAGGGTCTCCAGCTGCAGCGCCCGGCTGTTGCTGATGTCGCCCTGGCTATGACCGATGGCCACTCCTCCCTGGAAGTGGAACAGCAGCCGCCTATTCCAGTTCGAAGTGGACGCCTGCCAGGGCTCGTCGCCAGCTTCGGCAAGGGTGGCAAAGCTATAGATGAAGCGGTTGATGGTGCCCCGCTCCTGGCGAACGATAAAGTCCACGGTGCGGCCGTCGGTCAGCTCCGTGGTTGCCATGTCATCCGGATGGCTGCCATCAACCGGCAGGCTCGCCCAGCTTCCACTGGTGGTGCGGTACACGAAGGTGACATAGGGTTCTATAGAGCAGTCCCGGCTCAGACCAACCTGGTTGCCTTGCTCGTCCAGTACCGGAAAACCGGTGTCGCCAACCGTATCGACCAGAGGCTGCTTGCCCAGCTCCGTGGTGACGGTGCAGACAAACGGGTACTGCTGGGGCCCGGAGAAAATGGGCCCCGTCACAGGGTGAGCCGTGAGGGTGACAGAGGCCAACGGGCCCTGCCGGCGGTGGTGGAGTTCAAGCCTGTTCTCACCCTGCTGCAAGCCGGACACCAGCACCTCGTGGCCATCACGACCGGCGCGAATCTCGGGTTCAACGGGCTGGCCGTTCAGCCAGAATGTCAGTTGCCGCAGGCGGGATTTCAGCGCCGGCCCTGACTTGATGGGGCGGTCCTTGAACAGTACCTGCACCAGCGCATCATCACCGGACACCTGGTCCGGGGCGCTTGAAAGTACTTTGAGATCGTAATGGGGATTGGCCGCATGGCCTGTGGCTGCCAGCCCGACCACGGCCAGCAGGATAATCAGGAATTGACACAGCAGTTTCGAAAGCATGGCGAGGTTCCTTCTCTTTTGCTTTTTTTATTGGGTGCATTTATCAGCATGGTCAAAAGTAGAAAAAATACAAAGGAACGGAAGCAAGATAGCAACCGGACCCTGCCCCGGCGCCATTGGAAGCGCATGTTTAATGCACTGGATTTTCGACGAAAACCTTTCCAGGGGGCGTTGGTTTTTTTGAGGTGGTGGAGAAGATCCTGAGCTGGTAGCCCCCCAGGTTCAGGATAAAAAGAATCGCCGGATAGTCCAGGTGCTCCACCAAACGGCTTTTCCAGTTTTCCGGAACACCCGGCACCGTCAGCGCCTGCTCCAGCAGTCAGTTGGGCTCGGCCCAAAAGGGGCCGGCAAGATGCTCACGGCGGGTAGCGGACCTGGCTGGGAGTGAATTAATGGAAAACGGGAAGCTTCCGCCCCAGAAACTCAAGCTGATCCTTTATGGACTGGGCGAGAGCTTCACCCCGATACACATCAAAATGCCCGACCGAATAGTGCTTCACTTCCGAGTTCGGCATTTTTTCGGCCGCTTTAACCGCGGCATTCGCCGGGGCGACCGTATCGCGGTCGCAAATCTGCACCAGTGCGGGACAGGTGACTTTGCTGGCGAGCCGGGTGGGCCGAAAAAGAGGAATCGTATAACTTACCCCCGCGGCAATGTAGTTCGACGCATTATCAGCCAACAAGGAAACATACCCTTCACGGCAATCCTCAGCCGTCATCATGCCTAACTCCCCGGGACGGCCTGCAGATGTTATATACCGAGGAGACATCCCCAGTCCACGGCGAATCCAATCTACTGTTCCATGCCAGGTCAGCCGCATCGCCTGCGTGATGCCGGCATAACCGATTACGCCCAGCAGAGACGCCAGACCATCCATCATCGGGCATTGGGAAATGGTGCACTGCACCTTTCCATCCTGTGCCGCGGCAGCAATCACGAGCCCGCCGGAAAACGATGTTCCCCACAGGCAAATGCGGCTTCCGTCGATACCATCCAGCTTCCGTGCACAGTTCAGGGCCGCCAGCCAGTCAGCCACCTCCTTGCGGGGGCTCAGCGCCTGGCGGGGCTGGCCATCGCTTTCGCCGAAATGGCGATAGTCAAAGGCAAAGACCGCATAACCCGCCTTGCAGAAGGCTTCCTTGAATGGCGCAAGACCGCTGGCATGAGTCAGCCCAAAACCATGCGCCATCACGATACACGGCAAGTTCCTGCTGTCGGCATCCGGCGTGAAAAGCACACCGCGACAAGTTATGCCGTGGCTCTCGAATTCCAGTGGCGTTTCGATCATTGATCAGCGCTCATGCGTGAAGGTTGAGAAGCATTTTGCTGTGGCTTTCTACCCGCACGCAAGTGCTGCTGATCGGCAGACAGGCAGGGCAAAAGAACGTCGAGTTATTTTACATTATTTAACATTCTTCATATCACGGCTATGCCAGCAATTACCGAAGCCATCTGAACCTTAATGCTTTGTGTTTTCGTGGCTCAGCAATTGCGTCAGATGCACCGTATCGGGCTAACCGATTCTCGAACAGCACCATTCACCCAATAGTGCGGCCAGGCAGAGTTCGGCCACAGGAGAATAACAATGAAAAAACGATTGTTGACTGCTGCATTCTGTCTATCGCTGGCTGTACCCGCGGCATGGGCAACCGATCTGCCACAGGCGCAAACCACCGAGCGCGAAATGGTCGTCACGGCAAACCCGCTGGCGACGGCAGCCGGCGCGAAAATTCTCAAAACCGGGGGCACCGCGGCAGATGCCATGATTGCGGTGCAGACCATGCTCAGCCTGGTGGAGCCCCAGTCCAGCGGCCTTGGGGGTGGAGCATTCATCGTTTATTACGATGCTGCGACCGGCACCACAACCACCATCGATGCCCGTGAAACCGCACCAGCGGCCGTGGATGGAGCACTTTTTTTGAATGAGGACGGCAATTCAATCGGCTTTTTCAATGCCTGGCAGAGTGGTCTGTCCGTAGGCGTGCCGGGCGTGCCGCGAATGATGGAGTACATGCACACGCAATATGGCCGGCTCCCGTGGCAGCGCCTGTTCGTACCGGCGATCACCCAGGCCCAGAAAGGTTTTTCTCTGACCCAGCGTACCAGTGATCAGGTTGCCGGCCTCCTGGCCCGCAACAGTTCCTGTGAGGATCGGCTATTTTTCCGTGACCCAACCGCCTTCAACTACTTTGTTGACAGTGAGACATGCGCGGCCAAGCCTGCCGGTACACTCATCAAAAACAGGGATTATGCCGAAACGCTGAAGCTGCTGGCTCGTGATGGAGCTGATACCTTCTACACTGGCTCTATCGCGCAGGACGTCGTTAGCGCCGTCCAGAACGATCCTAACATTCCCGGCTCGATGAGCCTGGCCGACCTGGCCGATTATCAGGTAATTGAAAGGCCACCGGTGTGCATCCTTTACCGTGACAATAATGTCTGCGGCATGGGGCCTCCATCTTCCGGTGGGCTGGCCGTCGGTCAGATCATGGGTGTGCTGGAGAATTTCGATCTGGCAGGCAAGAATCCTCTGGACGAGGAAGTGGTGCATCTTTTTACCCAGGCTATGCGCATCGCATTCGCCGATCGGAACAAGTATGTTGGCGACAGCGATTTCATCACCGTTCCGGTTGAGGGCATGCTGGACAAGCAATACCTTGAAACCCGCGCTTCGCTGATTGGAGAGAATGACCTTGGCGTGGTTGATCCGGGTACGCCCCCCGGTGTGTTTGACCCCTCTGCTCCGGGCATCGATGAGCCAGGCGCGGGTACCAGCCACGTCTCCATTGTCGATCGGTTTGGCAATGCGCTATCCATGACCACGACCATCGAGAGCTCGTTCGGCAATGGCGTCATGGTGGCTGGCCGCGGATTTCTGCTCAACAACCAGCTGACCGATTTCAGCTTCCAGCCCACTTCCAGTTCCGGCGAACTGATTGCCAACCGGGTACAGCCCGGAAAGCGGCCCCGCAGTTCAATGGCTCCGACCATTGTCCTTGATCTGGATGGCCAGGTTTCGCTGGTCACCGGCTCGCCGGGCGGCTTCCGGATCATTGGCTACACCGCCAAGACCATCATGAACGTGTTTGATTTTGGACTTGACCCACAGGAAGCCATCAATGTGCCCCATTACCAGAATACCAACAGTGGCAGTTCAACCTCAGCAACCGTTCTGGAGGCACCTATCCCGGGCGTGACGCTGGTCTATGACGTCGCGGCACTTGAGTCCGATCTGGAAGACGGCAGGGGGCATGCGGTTGGTGTAACGACCCTGACCAGCGGGTTGTCGCTGATACAGGTCACCCCGAGCGGTCTTGTTGGCGGAGCCGACATGCGCCGTGACGGTGCAATTGGAGGGCGCTAGGCCGCAATACGTAAGTCTTTCTCTGAACGAAAAGGGCCGGCCAGGTTATGGGCCGGTCCTTTTTCGCAATGCTATTGTGGTCGGCAAGTCAGGATTCGAACCTGCGCTCCTTCCCCTCCAGCCTGAACCGATCAAAATAGCGCATCACGTTGAGTCTTCTGTGCTGGGGCCGTCTGCCACGACCGTCGGGCTGGCAGTTGGCCCTTCCCCGCGAGCGATGTCCTGGTGGCTGGCGACCACCACCTCTCTCGGCCACCACTCGGGATGGTTGTCGCGGATGAATCCCAGCAACTTCTCACGGACATTCATTTCTGCCTCCCAGCCGGCAAAGGGCTCGGAAGTCATGAGGTAGAATGAGACCTTCTGGACCGCCTCAGTCTGTGCAGTGACAAAGCACGAGAGCTTGTGGTGCTCGATGACGTTTTTTTCTGCCTCGGCGAACTCCTTGAATTTCTCCCTCAGGCATTCGATGTCGGCATTCAGATGAAGCGCCAACTCAATCATCCTGTACATTTTGGCACTCTTGACCGACAGATTCTCGAAGGGCTTCGAAGTGAAGTACTGGACCGGTACAACCAAACGGCGTTCATCCCAGGTTCTCAAACGAATGAACGTATAAAAGATGCCTTCCACATAGCACCATTTATCCTCGAAGACGATCAGGTCACCAATCCGTATGGGCTTGGCGAGCGACACTTGAAATGAAGAGAGAATGTTACCCAGCACCGCCTGACCGGCAATGCCCAGCAGAACCGTCAGGATACTGGCCGAGGCCAGAAGGGTGATGCCCAGCGCCTCGAAAAGTGCGATCTGCGACAGTATGTAGATGGTGACCGCGACAACCGCCACCAGGATGATGCCTCGACGCAACGCATAGAGCGATGTCAATAACTTGCGTTCATCCCGGGGTTTGGTGTCATCGATTTCTCCCACCAGACGTCGCTTTATTTTCAGCAGGATGACGTCCACGAAACGCAGCGCGATGACTCCGATGCCCCAGGCCAGGATGGTGATCAGCAGTATGCGTAAAGCCGTCGTCGCCACGGCCGAGAAGGACACCACGTAATTGAGAAGGGCCTGGGCCACGAGCGTCATGACAACTAACGCCATGGGCAGCTTGATCTCGCCGGCGAAGATGCTGGGTGAGCCGGAGGGTAGCCATCGGGCCGCCAGGCCAACCAAGCGATGAACGAGCCACCCCACCGAGCCTACGCCCAGCAGGAAAACTGGAATAGCGATCCACTCCCAGATCTGGAGCGCGCCAAACGTTGACTTGAAACGCTGCGGCACATGCTCTTCCAGCCAGGAGGGGCCGTATTCTTCATAAAGCAGAGGGACAGAGGACAGATTGTCCGGCGTGATCAACCAGACGGGGTTCTCTTCGCCCACCCGGTATCGGGCCAGGCGAATATCATAGGACTGCCCTTCGGCACGGAGTGAGGCGAGCTGGAGACTGCGTCGTGGTTGCCCAGCCCGGGGATTTTTCCCCGAGGGATCTACAATGGCGGCATCCTGCCGGCCGGACAAGTCAGAGGTATCGATCCACTCGCCACGCCTGAGAACGGCGGCAAGTTGCCTGGCTAACTCACTCCCCTTCTCGCGCTGTTCTGCAGCGCTGAGCTCGGAAAGGTTGAGAAGGTGCACCGCCGCGTCGAAGTCCTGCTGTTTGGTAAGCTGGAGAAAGCTCCGGACCGACTCGCGGGGCGTCTGCCGCTTGACCGCCTCGGGGGGCTCATCGAGCCCGACATTCACCGAATCGATGGTAAACCATCGCAACTCTTTGTCTTCCGTCTGCGCCACGCACAGGCTGGAAAACATGAGAGCAACGACCAGCAACCCTATCGCATGTTTTTTCATTCGCGTCTTACCGGTATTGAGCTGAATCCATTGTCCATATCACTATAGAAGAAAGACAACGCCGAGGAAAAACCGGGACGGAGCTATTTACACGCCTTACGATAGCCACCCTGATAATCAAAAATCCGCTCCTGCACCTGCCAATAGTGCTTCTGCTTTCGCGCGATCACAAAATCCGGCGCCGGCAACTGGGCCTGCATCTCCAGCACCTCCTTCGCTCGGCTGAACGCTTTCGGTGCCTGGCCATTCGCCAAACGACGTCCGAACAGTTTGTTAAAGACGTGGCGCTGCGCCGGCTTGCTGAAATCAAACGACTCGCTGAGCTCTTCCCCATCTTCACCGTGATAGGAGATCTTCAGTTTGCTGCCATCAATAATGCCTAACGTGATCCCGGCGCAGCGGATCACCATGGCATCCTTGAGTTTCAGGGCGTCCCGTAGCTGATCATCGGGGTCGATAATCGCTTGGTGGCAATGCCCGCAGATGCGGGCCGCAATGTCATTCTCGCCCCCGCAGTGGGGACACGCCTTGAAACGGAAACGGTAATCGCACTGTTGCGGGCGCCCATTCTGCCTGGCGGGTTCAGTCCCTTGCGCAGGCTCCAGCAGACCCTGGCAACGGCGCCCGTAGTGCTCGATCACACTGCCCTCGCTGTCTGTCTTGCCCCAGAAGATGTTGGCAAAGCCACAGCCCGGGCAGAACACCTGCACCGGCTCAGTGTCGGGGTTGGGTTTCGGCTCGCCCACCTCCGGGTGATGCAGATTCACCTGATTGCCAGCGTAGTCAATCACCAGGCAGTCGGTTTTACCTTGATCCAGACGAAGACCACGGCCAACAATCTGCTGATACAGGCTGACCGACTGGGTAGGGCGGAGAATGGCAATAAAGTCCACATGGGGCGCATCAAAGCCTGTGGTGAGCACGGACACATTGACCAGATATTTCAATTGCCGCTGCTTGAAGCGCTGGATCAGCAAATCCCGGTCCTTCAGATCGGTCGCGCCGGTCACCAGGGCAGTTTCTTGCTCCGGCAGATAACCGGTGATCTCCCTCGCATGGTCCACCGTGACCGCAAAGATCATCACCCCCTTGCGCTCAGCGGCCAATTCCATCACCTGCTCAATGATGGCGCGGGTCACCCGCTTGTGTTTGCCCAGCAGCTGGTTGACATCCTTCTCGGCGTATTCGCCAAAGCGGTCCTGGGAAAGCGCAGAAAAATCGTATTGCGCCACCGCCGCATTCACCAGCTCAGGCCGGGTGAGATAGCCCCGATTGATCATGTAGCTCAACGGCAGTTCATAGATGCAGTGCACAAAGGGTTTGTCCTGCTCTTCACCAGAACCGCGAACAAAACCCCGGTAGTGATAGCGGTAGATCCAGCCCATGGCCAGACGATAGGGTGTGGCGGTCAGCCCGAGCACCTTGAGGGCATCGTTCTGTTGCCGCAGCAGCTCGATGATCCGCTGATACTGGCTGGTTTCCTCACCGCTGACCCGATGGCACTCATCGATAATGACGAGCGAGTATTCATCTTTGAACTGATCGAGATTCGCCGCTACCGACTGCACGCTGGCAAAGGTCACCTGATGCTGTTTTTCCCTGCGTTTCAGCCCGGCGGAGAAGATGCCGCCTTCCAGCCCGTAGCTCTGGTATTTGGCATGATTCTGCTCCACCAGCTCCTTGACGTGGGTCAGCACCAGAATTTTGCGCCGGGCCAGACGGGCCAGCTCGGCAATAACCAGGCTCTTGCCGGCACCGGTCGGCAGCACGATAACGGCAGAGTCATCGGACTGGCGGAAATGCCTCAAGGTGGCATCCACCGCCTCCTGCTGGTAAGGCCTCAGCTTGAAAGGAACATTCATCTAGAGTGGAGCATTCATCTTGAGTGAAGCATTCATTTTGCAGTGCCTGATCGCTATCCGGATGAAAAGGCAGCCATACTAGCAAATACCAGTGTCGTTACCTGAGAGCCCAAAAACTTTTTTTCCGGTTTTTGCCAGTGAGCCCGAGACATGACCATCGACCGTGAACGCCTCGCCGCCCTCGCCGCCGAACCCCATTGCCACGGCGGCAGGTACCGAAACCTGGAGCCTGTTCCGCGCCGTGGACTTGGAGATTTTCTGCGCTGGCAACTCGCCCCCGGCCGCCGTTTCCCGAAGGGTAAACGCTACACGCTACTGCGTCCCGACGTCCACTTGCTGATTGACCCGCCGGCAGCGCCGCAACTGACCTGGCTTGGGCATGCGTCATTCCTGTTCCAGTATCGGGGCCTGAACGTACTGACTGACCCGGTGTTATCGGACCGGGCCAGCCCCTTCCGTCTGGTCGGGCCGAGGCGGTTTACGCCACCCGCCCTGACGGTGGCGGACATGCCGCCGATCCACCTGGTACTGGTATCCCACAATCACTACGACCACCTCGACGAAGCAACGGTGCGTCAGCTGCACCGACGATTCGGTGATAACCTGCGCTTCTGTATCCCCATCGGCCTGCGACGCTGGTTCGAGAAGTGCGGCATACAGAATCTGGTGGAACTGGACTGGTGGCAGTCAACGCCACTGGACAGCAAAAACGAAGCCTTCTGCCTGCCAGCCCAGCACTTTAGTGGACGAACCGCCACCGACACCAACACCTCGCTCTGGTGTAGCTGGCTGCTGGACATGGACGGCTTCAGGTTCTATTTCGGCGGTGATACCGGTTATGGACGGATATTTCAGGTCATTGGCGAACTGTTTGCGCCCATTGACCTGGCGCTGCTACCCATCGGCGCCTATGACCCCCGCTGGTTCATGGCCCCGGTACATGTGGCGCCGGAAGAGGCGGTCAGGATTCACCAGGACATTGGCGCCAGCCAGTCCATAGCCATGCACTGGGGTACCTTCGCACTGACCGACGAACCCATGGACGAGCCACCAAGGCGGCTGCGGATGGCACTGGAGAGACAAGGGATCAGCGAGTTGGAATTTCGGGTAATGCAGCATGGGGAGGTGTGGTCGCCGGAGTGATCAGGCAATCCCCCGAGACTGGGAATATGCTTAACTATAGCCCCCACCACCAGAGGAACGATTTCTGTGCGCGCTAAATCCTGGCTCAGCCGAATGCGCCCTCATAAAATACCGTTCCGGCGAAGATTCGCCCGGGCCTCCGTCGCGTTGATTCTCCGACGGTCGGAATCCGGCGGCAAGGAATTGCTGTTTATCCAGCGGGCCCATCGGGAGGGCGACCCCTGGTCCGGCGATATGGCCTTCCCCGGTGGGCGGCTGCAACCTGAAGACGCCTCCGCCCGGGCCGCCGCCGAGCGAGAAACACAGGAAGAAACCGGCATTGATCTGCACCACCACGGCCGCTATCAGGGCCGGTTATCAGACCTGATCACCCGCCACCACAGCCGCTGGCGCCCCATGGTGGTCACCCCCTATGTGTTCGAGTGGGTGGGGCCAAAGACCGTCTCGCTCAACCATGAAGTCGAGCGGGTGGTCTGGGTTCCCCTGGACTATCTCGCCGCCCGAGAGAACCAGAGCCAGCTTCCCTGGCGCACACGCCTCGGCACCCTGAACATGCCCTGTTGCTGCTACCGGGGGGTCTGCATATGGGGATTGAGCTACAGCATGCTGCAGGAGCTGCTGGGGATGACCTGAAAAACCGATGGCTGCGACTGACCAAAAAGTGTTCGAAGTCTTCAATTTCCCGGCGTCGTTACAGCCCGCGAGCTAATGTTTTCGACAACGCCTGGGTACAGCAGAAGCCGGGCCGAACTGATCAGACCGGCAACTCGATGATTTCACCCGCCACACGATCTGCACACACCTCAAGCCGACCTACCGTGATCGGTAGAGTAAAACGCCGGGGCCCGGCGCCACCGGGGTTGAAGTAAAGCACGTCGCCAACCCATTCGTTACGGGGCTTGTGGGAGTGGCCGGCGATCACCACGCGGTAACGGCCCTGGGGATCGAAGTCGAGGGTTTTGACGTCGTGGAGCATGTAGAAAGCATGGCCGAGAAATTCCAGACGCTGGACATCGGGCAGGTTCACTGCGCGGCCTGTTTTATCAATATTGCCACGAATCGCAACCACCGGCGCGATCGCCTCCAACGCGTCCAGAACCTCGTCCCGCCCAACGTCACCGGCGTGCAGGATCAGGTCCGAGCCTTCCAATGCCTCCAGGGCTTCGGGGCGCATTTTGCTGTGGGTATCTGCAATGACGCCAATTTGCATGCCTACGCCCCCTCTAGCCCTTCAATTAACTCTTCTGTGTCAGGTTAACTTACAGCGTTTCCTTTTTCTCGGCTGAAAGTAATTATAAAAATACAGGTCTTCTGGTGGCTTGGCCTCTTTGGCGCTCGATTTGGTAAAACTCTTTCCTGCTAACAACAGAAAATAGATCTGTCCCGGTTTCACTGCTGTCATTGCTTCTGCTCCCTGTCTCTGAGCATTCCCGCCTCAGACTCCTTGATGTAGGATTAGACGACCAGCGCGGGAATAGATCCTGACTGCCGCCCCAGCGAAGGAGGACAGGGAAATGTCACTCAGCTCCGAAGTAAACCTAGCGAATCTTTATAATCGTTCGAGCCTCAGGAATTCCGATAGCGGGGTTCGCTTTTCCCTCAAAAATCGTCTGGCCCCAGCAAAGTTGACACGCATCAAGCGGCTCGAGCTCAACGGCGAGGCGCTTGGTCTTGAGCGGATACATATCACTCCTGACTCGGGAGATGTCCTGGACGCGGAAAAAGTCGGAGCCGATGGCCCGATGAACTTTCCGCTCGGCACCCTGCTGATCTTTGATCTCGCTACGGAGCCGCTTGAGGAAGGCCGCCACCAACTGACTTTGGCATTTGAAACCGAGGAGTTTGGACTTCTTGAATTCAGTGTCGAAGACGAACTCGGTGGCCGTGGAAGGTCTCCCGACGCCATCCCACGGGACGATGAAGACGACTACGACAGCTCAATCGTCGAGGCTCGCCAGGCATTCGTGCGCGACCGGACCGGCGTTACGCTTGAGCATATTTCTGCCTGCTCATTTGATACCCATGCTGCCCGGGGCAATATTGAGAACTTCATTGGGGTGGCTCAGGTGCCAATGGGTCTTGCCGGTCCGTTACGGATAGAGGGAGAGAACGCCAATGGCGAATTCTATGTGCCCCTTGCCACTTCGGAAGGAACGCTGGTGGCGTCCTATAACCGTGGCATGAGAGTTATCAATGAAAGCGGCGGAGTGAAATGCGCGGTGGTTGGCGACAACATGCAGCGAGCACCGGTTTTCATTTTCGAGGATGCAGCCAGCGCCAGGCGGTTCGCCGACTGGCTGGCCGGGAAAACCGACGAAATCAGGGAAGTCTGTGGTGAGTCTGACCCATTCGTAAAACTGAAATACGTCGATTACTACCTGACCAACAAGTTCGCATTTACGCGTTTTAATTTTACCACCGGCGACGCTGCTGGCATGAACATGGTCGGCAAAGCCACCTTTGCGGCCTGCAACTGGATCATGAGCAACTACCAGCAGGACAGGATTGTAGAGTTCTTCCTGGAAGGAAATTTCGCCACTGACAAGAAAGCATCAATGATCAATACGATGCGTACCCGTGGAAAGCGCGTGACAGCGGAAGTGACCGTCAGGCGCGACGTATTGCGTAACGTAATGGATGCCGACACCGAGTCCCTTTACCGACACTCCAAAGCAGCCAATATCGGCACCCTGATTTCCGGCGCCAACAACAACGGCTGTCATGCGGCCAACGCGATCACAGCAATATTCATCGCGACCGGACAGGACGTAGCCAATGTGGCGGAATCCTCAACCGGCCTGCTTTACACCGAGCTCACGGCTGAGAAAGACCTCTACATTTCGATCACACTGCCCTCGCTGATCGTTGGTACCTGTGGCGGTGGAACAGGTTTGCCCACTCAGCAGGAAGGTCTGAAAATCATGGGCTGCGCGGGCGTTGGCAAGGTGAGAAAATTCGCAGAAATCATTGCCGGCACCGTGCTTGCCGGCGAAATTTCGCTGGGGGCTGCGATTTCATCCCTGGACTGGGTATCGAGCCATGATCAGTATGGCCGCAACGACCCTGGCCGCCAATGATGGTCTGATTGACCCAGTTACGCGCTCAAGCCCAACCCGCACTCACGCCCTGGCATTGTCTGAGGCTCTGTGCGGGTTGCTTTACTCTTCCATCTCCAAAATCCACTTCACGAGCTTTTCTGCCTCGCTACGGCTGACGTCAGTGATATCACCCATATTCGGCATTTCTGCGCGGCCCCAGTGATCCTCGCCGCCGGTCAGCACAACCTGAACCAGCCGATCGGATTCGTCCATCGAGTATCGTTGCGCGATACTCAGGAAGGATGGCGCTACCGACGTCGGTTCGCTTTTCTTTATGGCATGGCAAGCCGTGCACTTCTTTTCCTCAGCCAGTTGCATGCTGGTCATGTCCTGGGCGTCGGCAAATGCTGATCCAATTCCCAGACAAAAGATGCTCGCCCATATGGCGGCTGTGATTGCAGATTTCATAGCCAATCCCTCTGTGATCATCCTGATTGATTCCTGGGAGGCGACCGCACAAAGCCTTCGGGTGAAATAAATCCGTCCCCTTTTCAGTTGTCAGCCACCCAAGCCTGCTTTCCTTTCCGGCGAACCCTCTCTCTGCTGATCCTCCCATCTGTCAGCAGAATAAAAATCCGCGTCGGAGGGTGCCAGGAGTTCGCGTCCCAGTATGTGATCGGCAGCTTTCTCGGCAATCATGATGGTGGGTGCGTTAATATTGCCATTGGTGACTGTGGGCATGATGGACGAGTCCACGACACGCAGATTGTTCACGCCGCGCACGCGGCATTCCGTGTCCACCACAGCCATGTCGTCCTCCCCCATACGACAGGTGCCACAGGGGTGATAGGCGGTTTCGGCGGTTTCGGCTACCCAGTCGTCGATTTCATCATCGCTCTGCACATCTCTCCCGGGGGAGACTTCTTCGCCGCGGTACGGGTCGAATGCGGGTTGGGCGAAGAGTTCCCGGGTGAGTCGAAGCCCGTCACGGTAGGCCTGTTTGTCCGCTTCCTCGGCAAGGTAATTGAAGAACATCCGGGGCGGGTCGGCCGGGTCCGCCGAGCGCAGCCAGACACGGCCCCGGCTCGTGGGTTTGTTTGCCCCCAGGTGTGCCTGAAAGCCATGGCCCTTTACCGCGCTTGAGCCGTCGTAGGCAATGGCGCCCGCCAGGAAGTGATACTGGAGGTCGGGCCATTTGAGTCCGGGGCGGCTGCGGATATAGCCATTGGATTCAAACTGGTTGCTCGCTCCGAGCCCGGTTTTGGTAAGCAGCCACCGGGCACCGATCCAGCCCTGGGCGATCGGGTTGAGCCAGCCGTTGAGGGTGATCTTTTGAGTGCAACGGCGCTGGACCCAGACTTCAAGGTGATCCTGCAGGTTCTCGCCCACCCCGGGCAGGTCATGTACGACGTCAATACCATGCTCTCGCAGCTGCGCCGCCGGTCCAATACCGGAGAGCATGAGTAACTTTGGCGAGTTGAAGGCGCTGGCCGAGAGGATGACTTCCCTCCGGGCACGTACCCGGAACGTCTTGTCCCGCTGCTTATACTCCACGCCAACAGCACTCTGGCCATCCATGATCACGCGCTGGGTCAGCGCATGCATTTCCAGGTGGAGGTTGGCGCGATTTAAAGCAGGCTTGAGATAGGCGTTGGCAGTGGATGCGCGCACGCCGTTGCGTACGGTCATGTCCATGCGGCAGAAACCTTCCTGGCGGTACCCGTTGTAGTCGTCCGTCCTGCCGTAACCCGCCTGTTCTCCGGCCTCGATAAATGCCCGGTAAAGTGGGTTTTGCATATTGTTGCCGTTGCAGATTCCCACTGGACCATTAGCGCCCCGGTAGGCATCGGCACCGTAGACACAGCCCTCGGCCCGCTTGAAGTAGGGCAGGACATCGGCGTAGCTCCAGCCTTTCGCGCCGAGCTCCACCCATTCCTCGAAATCGCCGGCGCAGCCCCGGACGTACGCCATGCCATTAATGGAGGAGGAGCCGCCGATCACCTTGCCTCGGGCCTGATGGAGTGTGCGGTTGTTCAGTCCTGGCTCCTCTTCAGTGTGCATACCCCAGTCGAAACGCGGCTTGTTCAGGGGAATGGAAAAGGCGAGGGGCATCTGGATGAAGACGGAATTGTCCTTGCCACCGAATTCCAGCACCAGCACTTCGTGGGCGCCGTCCGCGCTCAGGCGGTCCGCCAATACGGAACCCGCAGAGCCGGCCCCGACAATGATGTAATCGAATTCCCGATCGAATTCCCGATCAAAGTCCTGTTCAGTCATGATCTGCTCCTGCAATTGCCGGTCTGTCCATCAGGTGGGCTCAGAAACTGCGGGTAATGTCGATGACGAAACGCCCCTCGGCCAGATCCGTGTCGCCGATCAGGGCAGCGTCGACGTCATCAGTATCATGCCAGCGAAGGCCCAGACTGAACTCGCCAACCGTTCGGGTTACGCCAATATCGTAGTAGAGGTAGTCCAGCCCATCACCGCCGCTGTGGAAGGTCTGTTTCCCTATTCGGGCCGACGCACCCACCTCCCAGGGTAGGGCATGGCTCAGCGTCAGATCGTAGGCGAGTCCTTCCACCTCGTCCAGAAAGTCCTCGCCGAAATAGTTGGGGGCGTACCAGACGCTGGGACTGATGCTCAGATCTCCCCTAGTCCAGGTGCCGACAGCGTAAAGTTCGCTGTAATCGAAGTCGGATTCAGAGCCCGGATAGGTATAGAGCCAGTAGCCCACGTCGTAGTTGAGCCCGGTGTCTCCGATGCTGCCGGCAAACCCGATGTAGGGGTCCAGCTCCATGCTGTTGCCCGGGCCACCGAAGTTGGTGTTGGTGGCCCAGACCCCAACGTAGGCACCGCTACCGTGTGACCAGTTAATGTCCCCCTGGATCTGGGGCTCCTCGTTGGAGTTCGATATGCCCCGGAACATGTAGTCACTGGCAATGGTGACACTGGCTCCGAATGTGCCGAAGCTGGTCCCTTCGTCCGTCTGCGCCTGCACGGGCGAACCAAGGGCCATGGCGACAAGCCCCATCAGGGAACCGAATCCGGTGCCTGAGAAAACATTGCTGTGGTGTGCGTTTTCGATGCCCATGGGATTTTCCTGGTGATTACCGCCGGAGACCTCCCCTCCAGCGGTTGGTTTATTCCCTGCTGTGGGGTCCTGGCATGGAGACATCGCCGGGGGCTTCCCGGCGGCGCTCCAGATAGAACAGATGACGCTCATATTGGTCCAGGATGTCCTCAACGATCTGGTGCTGGGTGTAGTCCATGAGGTCATAGCCCTGACCGCCTTCCTCAAGATGCACTTCGAGCTGGTAATAGGTGTTGTGTTTGGCATGGGGCCGAATGGCAAAGGCAGGCATGGCCGCGGCCCGGGGCCAGACCTGATAGGTGAACCGTCCTTCCTCACCCAGGTCCACGTTAAGTTCAAGATGCCAGGGTTCGTCGTCCATGCCGGTAATCCCGGTTTTCAGGCCCCGTTCGCGCAGCTCGTGCTCGATCTGCACCATGGCCGGTTTTACAGTCCCCTCGAGAAAACGCATGGCCTGTTTATGATCCGGAAAACTCATGGCCCGGGTCAGGCGCTGACGCCAAGTGGGCGCATTGCCATCCGGACCGACAGGGGCACCCGAGGGGGCCAGACGTGGCCTGCGCTGCTTGAGTGATTCCGTCTTCAGGGCCCTGTACAGCCCCCACATCATCAGGAAAAGCACAACCGAGAACGGCAATCCCATGATCACCACCGTGCTCTGTAGCGCGGTCAGCCCGCCCGCCATCAGCAGGGCCAGGGTGAGCAGGCCTATAACCGTGGCCCAGAGAATGCGCATCCAGACCGGAGCGTCATGGTTCACATCCGTGAGAATGGAGGTGAAGTTCGACAGCACCAGCGCACCTGAATCCCCGGACGTGACGAAGAATACAAGCGCCAGGATGGAGACGACGATGGTGGTGATGCTCGCCAGAGGCAGGCTTTCCATGAACAGGTAGATGGACGACGCCGGGTTGCTCATGGCCTGTTCGCCGAAGGACTCGGCGCCATCCATGACCATATCGATGGCACTGTTACCCATGATGGACATCCACACCATCATGAAGGTCATGGGCAGAATAAGGGTGCCTATTGTGAACTGGCGGATGGTGCGCCCGCGGGAAATACGGGCCAGGAAGAGCCCCACGAAGGGCCCCCAGGCAATCCACCAGGCCCAGAAGAAGATGGTCCAGCCGTTGAGCCACTCCGTGGGCTGGTCATAGGCGTAGGTGTTGAACGACAGGTCGATGAAGCCGGTGATGTAATCGCCGACGTTCATCACCAGCGCATTGAGCAGGAAGAGTGTGGGTCCCGCAATCAGCACGAAGATGACCAGACAGGCGGCAAGCAGCATATTGAACTCGGATAGCCGGCGGATGCCTTTCTCCACGCCGCTCACCGCCGACAGGGTGGCGAAGACCACAATCATCAGTACCAGCACGGCCTGGACCCAGGTGCTTTCGGGCAGATCGAACAGGGTAGACAACCCATAGTTCAGCTGGATGACGCCTATGCCCAGGCTCGTGGCAATACCAAAGACCGTGCCCAGCACCGCGGCGATGTCCACCACATGGCCAATGGGGCCATGGATGCCCCGGCCGAAAATGGGATACAGGGCGGAGCGAATGGTCAGCGGCAGCTGGTGCCGATAGCTGAAGTAGGCCAGGGACATCCCCACGAGGGTATAGATGCCCCAGCCGGAGACGCCCCAGTGCAGGAAGGTCAGTTCCATGGCGTGGCGGGCCGCCTCAACGGTGCCGCCTTCCCCCTGGGGTGGCGCCAGGAACTGTGTCACCGGTTCGGCAATGCAGAAGAACAGCAGATCGATGCCAATGCCGGCGGCAAAGAGCATGGAGGCCCAGGAGACGATATTGAATTCGGGTCTGGAATGGTCCGGGCCCAGCCGGATATCACCGAAGCGAGAGCTGGCGATAATGATCACGAATGCCAGATAGGCCACTACCGTGAGAAAGTAGTACCAGCCGAAGGTATTGGATACCCAGCCCAACACCGTGTTGATAACGCCTTCCGCCATGTCCGTGAAGAACATGGTCCAGAGGGCAAAAAGCACAATGCCAATGACTGAGCCGTAGAATACAATGGGATTGAGTCGGTCGCGGGTTCCTTCCGCCGGCGCCTGCTCTTCCATGGTGGAGCCCCCTTGTTGTCGCTGCCCGCCAGTGCTCGGGAAACGACCCCGTTTATGGCGGCGACGGCCTGTCGGGTTCGGAACCTCGACATCTGCCGTGAAGACAGACAGTGTTCAGACGGGTTGGTCATCAAGCGCCCGCCACCTGTTCTCGATGCTCGGACCGAACTGCCTGCCTTCAGTAAAAGGCATATCCCCCCCCCGTCCTGCTCATCGGTCCAGCCGGAGGGGAGATCGTCAACACAGGAGAGCTGGTCATAAATGATAGCCCCGTCACGGATTCTTGGCCCGACCACCTCGTAGCCGCGCTCGGTCAGTACTTCAAGAAGGCTGTGCAAACCCTCCGGTGTAATGGCAGAAGCATCGCCAAGATTTTCCATTCCAGGCCCTCCCAACCGTTACGGCGAAAAAGCCACCGAGTCATTCCCTGCCATTCCTTTTTTAATCTTTGGCAAGATGGGGAAGTCTGTCAATGTTGAATAAGGTGCATCATAATTTTTCAGGCTGCCGATAAGGCGCCCCAGCTTAAAGCAAGTCTTTTATTTTTCAGTGCTTAATCGTTTCAGGATGAAAAGCCGGCCATACTGGCAAATGCTGTTGCCGTTACCTGTAAGCTGAACCATAAATCTGTCACGGTTTTCCCTATGAACAGTGCAGCGCCAGAGCCACCCACCACACCGGATTCCGCTGACAGCGGACTGTCCCGCCAGGAAGCCAGTGCACGCCTGGAGAAATTTGGTTACAACCGGCTGCCCGCCCCTCCCATGCCGGGTGTGGTAAAGCTTTTTGCGCGGCAATTCCTCAGCCCTTTCATTTACATCCTGCTGATCGCTTCGGCAGTTTCATTTGTGCTCGGCCAGACCCCAAGCGGGGTTTTCATCCTGATCGTCCTGCTGATCAATGCAATTATCGGCACAGTCCAGGAGTTTTCGGCCCAGCAGGCGGCCGCCGCGTTGAAGCAAATGATAAAAGGTACGGCGCATGTGCTTCGGGACGGCCAGATTGTAACCGTTGAAGTTGAAGAGATCGTTCCAGGCGATGTTGTCTTGCTCTCCTCAGGCGACAAGGTACCGGCTGATATCCAATTGCTCAGCGCCAGTAGCCTGGCGGTGGATGAGTCCATGCTGACAGGGGAATCCCTGGCGGTCGCCAAGAATGCCGGTGCGGCTAGCGACGACAGCACGCCGCTCACAGAGCGCGTTGACCAGTGTTTTGCGGGCAGCATTGTCACCCATGGACGCGGACGTGGCCGGGTGATCGCTACCGCCTCGGATACCCAGCTTGGCAAGATTGCCAAGGGAGTCACCGGCAAAACATCTGCCGAACCGCCTCTGATGATCCGGATCCGCAAGTTCACCTACTCTGTTGCCTTCGGCATTCTGGTGGCCATTGCCGCGCTGGCCGGCCTGATGATCCTGGATGGCGGCTATTCCATGGAAGACATGGTTCTGATGACCATCGGCCTGGCGGTTTCAGTGATTCCCGAGGGTCTGCCTGCGGCACTGACCGTGGCCCTCGCCATCGGTATGAGCCGGATGGCAAAGCGCAATGTGATCATCCGCAAGCTTGTGGCTGTGGAAGCCCTGGGGTCCTGCACTCTCATCTGCTCCGACAAGACCGGCACCCTGACCGTCAACGAGCTCACCATTCGCAAGCTGATGCTGCCTGATGGACGCCAGTTCGAGGTCACTGGCGAGGGCGTGGCCCCGGGCGGGGAAGTCACAGGCCCTGCCGGAGCCCAGGTGGAAACGACGGGGCCGCATGCCCTCAGGGAGCTCTGTGTCGCAGGCGTCCTCGCCAATGAAAGCCATCTGGACTACAGCGGCGGCGAGTGGGTTTCCCAGGGTGATATCGTGGACATTGCCTTCCTGGTCATGGCCAAGAAGCTGGGTATGTCCATCACTGACCTGCGAACCCGGCAGGAACAGTTGGCCCTGATCCCCTATGAGTCAGAGAAGGCCTACAGCGCTGTGGTCAACCGCATTGGCGATCAAGCCGTCATCTATGCCAAAGGCAGCCCTGAAAAAATGCTGGCCATGTGCAACCGCATGGCAACCAGTGACGACTCTGTAGAAATCGACAAACCAGCCCTCGAAAGCCAGTTCACCGAGCTCGCTTCCCGGGGCTATCGGATTATCGCCCTGGCGAAGAAAACCTCGTCAGCCGGCGACCATGAAATGGTCGATATGATCTTTCTCGGCATGGTCGCCATGATCGACCCGCTCCGCCATGAGGCCTTTGACGCCATCGAAAAATGCCGCACCGGCGGCATTGAAGTGGCCATGGTCACGGGCGACCACCCTGCAACTGCAAAATCGATCGCCCTGGAACTGGGCCTGTGTGAAGCGGACGCCACGGTTGTGACGGGCCCAATGCTTGACGAAGCCACTGCCCGGGGCCAGGAGGTGGTGGACCAGCTCATTCGTCCGGCCCGGGTATTCGCCCGCATAGAACCCGCCAGGAAAGCCCAGATTGTGGACAGCTTCATGCGGGACGGACATTTTGTCGCGGTCACCGGTGATGGCGTCAACGATGCTCCGGCCATGCGGCAGGCCCATGCGGGCATAGCCATGGGCAAGCGCGGTACCGATGTGGCCAAGGAAACCGCGGACCTGATCGTTACCGACGACAATTTTTCCTCCATTGTCGCGGGCATTGAGCAGGGGCGGGTGGTTTACAACAATATCCGCAAGGTTATCGGGCTGCTGGTTGCCACCGGTTTCTCGGCGATCCTGCTTTTTTTCTTCTGTGTACTGGCCGGTCTGCCCATGCCCATGATCGCGGTACAGTTACTCTGGCTTAACCTTGTTGCCAACGGCTTCCAGGACGTGGCCCTGGCATTCGAACCGAAAGAAGGCGGCGAACTGTCCGTAAAGCCGCGTTCGCCTCAGGAGCCCGTGTTCGATAAACCACTTATTGAGCATGTCCTGGTGGTGGGATCATGGATGGGTCTCGTTGCATTCCTCAACTTCCAATGGACACTCGATCAGGGTCAGAGTATTGAGGAAGCCCGTAATCTGACACTGATGCTGATGGTGCTCTTCGGCAACATCCACGCGCTGAACAGCCGCTCGGAGTTCCGCTCCCTTTTCAGTATCTCCCTGCTTGGTAATCCGTTCCTGATGCTGGCTGTTCCCCTCGCGCAACTGGCCCACATTGGCGCCATGTACACACCGGGGCTTTCCGATGTCCTGCAGATTCAGCCAATTTCAGTGGACGAATGGTTGCAGTTGCTCGCATTCGCTATGAGCCTTCTCGTTGTGGAGGAGCTGCATAAGATCCTGATCAGGAAGCGGCGAGCCCGTGCCGGCTCAGTGGGGTACGCGCAGGATGCCTCACCTCCTATCCAGAAATAGCAGGCTTAGTTCAACGGCCTACCCGCTTTGCGCAGGGCTTCCGGCCAGACCCGATGATTCTCGGGATGATTGTGCCCGCCTCGACCCGGGCACCGTATACGAAAAAGGCTACATGATCGGACAGGGCAAGCCCGCCTTCGGATTCAGCCTGGATAGTCGTCTCTACCAGGAACGGGCGGGCTCAACCGGTCTGGACGAACTGGGCCACACCATTGAGGACTTTGAGATGAGTGACAACCTGATGATCGAAGGGGGAATCAGCGATTCCGGTGGTCAGTTATTCGTGGCGGAGCCGTCAAGGGAACACCGGTTCTTCTCGGCGGAACTGTTCCGCCGCTGTGTGCGGGCGCTGGCCAATGCCTGAACAGACTTCCCTTCAGATCCTGTTCGACACCCTACCCCAAACCGGCCGGGTTGAATGGATCGGCATCCGCCCCGCTCGTGATGAGGCCATGAAAACGCTCCAAAGCGTATCAGTCACACCCGGCAAAGGCCTGCAAGGCGATCGATTCAATGGCCGCGAGACCAGCAAGCGTCAAGTGACCCTGATCCAGAAAGAGCACCTGCTCGTCATCGCCTCCTGCCTGCAACGGGAGAGCATCGAACCCGAGGTTTTCCGGCGCAACATTGTGGTATCTGGCCTGAACCTGCTCGCCCTGAAAGGCAAGCGATTCCGCATCGGACATGTGGTGCTGGAATACACAGGCCTCTGCCACCCCTGCAGTAAAATGGAAACATCGCTGGGCCCCGGCGGTTACAACGCCATGCGCGGGCATGAGGGTATTACAACGCGAGTGCTTGAAGCGGGTGACATTGCTCTTGGGGACGAGGTTCAGGCTGCTGATGAATTGGCGAATTCGCCTGGTCACTTTTGGTCCTGATGGTGAGATGCCATAGTCACGATTGTGGGCGAGATGGTCGACCGAAGCGAGCTGTCATCAAAAGATATGCTGTAATGGCCCGCTCCGGTATGGATGTAATTTTTAGTCCAGCCGTACTTAACCTGTGACGTTTACCGGTCCATGGTCGTCGCAATGATCCCCATGGGGATGATGCAAGTGACCATCCACCAGGTAATCGACATGGTCACCATGGGGCACCGCCTCGTGACCGCAGTCCGGACCGTGAACGTGATCCTGATCGTGCCCCGCACAGGTGTGGTTTGGTGTGCAGGCATCCGGATTGGCATCGGATAACTCGATCTTGTGCTCATCGACATGATCATCATGGGGGTGGTGCAAATGGCCATCATGTAGGTAATCAACGTGATCGCCATGCTCAATGGCCGTATGGCCACAGCCAGGACCATGTTCATGTGGGTGGTCTTGATGAGTATTGCAGCTCATGTTAGTCCTCCTTCCGTAATGTTGGCCTCTTTCGCGTGCTCGAGAGCGTTTTCGATCAGTTCAACAACGTGTTGATCCGCCAGCCTGTAGTAGAGATGCCTCGTTCCCTTTGTCTGACGACCAGGTTGGCGTTCAGCAGGGTTTGCAGGCGCGCGGACACAGTTGAGAGTTTTTCATTGCTCCGGCTCCCGCATACGGAAACCTATTTCCAGGTGCCATCCGGCTGACACACGAGAGGGCCTATCACCGTGCCAACCGGGTAGGACCGGCCGTTATAGGTACAGTCGGCCAGTGCCGCGGATGCAAAACGGAAACTCACCACCAGAATTAGTGCTCTCATCTTTCACCCCCAACCCCGGTTAACACCATTGTCCGTATCCAATAACTGAAAGCAAGGATGTGCAGCACTGAGCCGCTGAGTTTGAAACTGCCAAGGGCTTGGTGCTGCCCATTACCCGCGGATGGCTAATGGGTCGTGATGATCACGGCAGCACGATGTTGAACCGGCCCTCGGGTTTTTCCAGCATACTGAAAAATCCGATCAGGTCGAGCCGGCTGCCCGCAAAGCTGATGTCGTCGCTGAACAGAAGCTCCTTCAAGCCGGCATTGCCCACCAGAAGGTCCACGAACAGCGGGCGTGTGAGTGTCAGAGTGGCGTCTGCCGGCGTGTCCGCCCTGACCAGACGGTTGTGTAAAACCGAATTCTGTAGGGTCAGCAGATAGCTCTCGTTGAGGTCCGTGAAGGTGATCTTGATGGTGGTATTTTCCCCTGCCGCCTCCTCGGCTTTCAGGCGCACCGCCATGCTGTCGAAGAACAGCGCCACCGGCGTATTCAGCAGCACATCTCTCATCATGGCGGGCTTGAGGCCTTCCTCCGGCGCGCCATGGCGCAATTCGTAAGCGCCGGTCAGGTAGAAATCCCGCCAGGGAGCCGACTCCGCCTGGTAACCAAGCTGGTCATAGACACTGGCAAGCAGCGCTTTGGCGTCCTCGTTGTTCGGCTCGGCGAAAACCACCTGGTTCAGTAGCTCCGCCAGCCAGCGATAGGTGCTCCGGCCGTCTTCCGCATTCATGTCCACAGCCGAGTCGAAATCCCGCCGGGCAGTTTCCAGGACTCTTTCAGCGCCGCCCATCATCTCGACTGTCCGCGTTGCCGATTCACGCTCCGGCAACGGGTTGAGCTGGGCCGGGTTGCCGGTGAACCAGCCCAGGTAATGCTGGTACACGGCCTTGGCATTGTGGGACACCGTGCCGTAGTAACCCTGATTGTGGAAATCCCGATTCAGCTCCGGTGGTAACTGCAGCTGGTCGGCGATCTCGCGGGGTGTGGCGCCCTGGTTCATCAGGCGCACGGTCTGGTCATGAATGAACTTGTAGGTGTCCCGCTGCACCGCCAGAAATTCCTGAATCTCCTGCTGTCCCCAGAGCGGCCAGTGGTGGCTGCCAAAGTACACCTCGGCTTCGGAAAACCGGCTTCTGGCATCGTCAATAAAGCCACTCCAGAGCCGGGCATCACGAACCTTCGCGCCCCGCAGGGTGTAAAGGTTGTGCATGTTCCGGCTGACCAGCTCGGCGCCGCCGAAGGCCTTCTGCTCGGGCAGGTAAAAAGTGAACTCAGCCGGCGCCTCGGAGCCGGACACGATCTGGAACACCATCGGAACACCGTCCACCGTCAGCTCGGTGCCGGTTTCACGGATCAGCTCAGTGGGACGGGCGAAGCCAAAGGTACCGAAAGCCGGCCCCTTGCCCAGGCCGGTGCCAACATGACCGCGCTCATCCCGCCCGAGCCGCTTGCCATACATGTACATGGCGCGACGGGTCATGGCCGGGCCGGCGATGATGTTCTCACTGGTAGCTTCTTCCTCGAAGCCGGCGGGTGCGACGATCCGCAGATTGGCTTTCTCTTCATCCGAGAGATGCTGAAGAATGCCCTGTACGCCGCCAAAGTGGTCAATGTGACTGTGAGTGAACAGGATGGCCCGAACCGGTTTTTCACCCAGATGCTCCCGGGCAAAGAGAAAAGCCTTGCTGGCGGTTTCCCGGGCAGTCAGCGGGTCCACCAGGATCCAGCCGGTATCGCTCTCGATGATCGACATGTTGGCCAGATCATATCCCCGGATCTGGTAGAGCCCCCCGGTCACCTCGAACAGGCCGTGGATGTTGTTGAGGGCCGCCTGTCGCCAGAGACTGGGGTTCACCGAAGCCGGGGCGTTCTCGCCCTCACTGTCGATGAAGGCATCACTCTGCATGTTCCAGACCTCACCGCCGCCGGGCTGCTCAATCACCAGCTCCGGGTCCTGGGCAACAAGTCCGCGCCGGGCGTTGGCAAAATCGCTACGGTTCTCAAACGGCCGCTGATCGAGCACCTGCTGATTGGCCTTGGCTGTGCTGGCCGTTGGCGCGCTGTGGCCGGCAGGGTTAGCTTCGGACGACGGACCCGGCCGGACATCACAGCTGGCGACCGCCAGCGCAACACTGACGACAAGGAGGACCTGTCCGAAGACAGCCCAGGTTTTGGTTTTCCCCTGAAGAGAAGCCTTCAATGGTTCCCACCCGGCCCATGGGCGTGGCCGTGGGCTATCTCTTCCGGCTCGGCGGCGCGTACGTCGACGATGTCGATATCGAAGACCAGGGTTTTACCTGCCATCGGATGGTTGGTGTCGACATCGGCAAATTTGTGGCCGACCTTGACGACGAGCACATGGCGCGGGCCCTGCTCGGTTTTCACCTGGGCAATCATGCCCGGCTTCCAGCGTTTGGCACCCGTTAAATGCTTGATCGGCACACGCTGCATGGCATCGGCCTTGCGGGGACCGTAGCCCTTTTCCGGGCTGACCGTAACACTGAAGCTTTCGCCCGCCTCGCGACCTTCCAGGGCTTCTTCCAGACCCGGGATAATGCCGCCATGGCCATGCAGGTAAGCGTTCGGCTCGCCGCCACGGGAGTCTTCAACGACCGTGCCCTGGTCATCACTGACGCTGTAGTGGAACAGGACTACTTGGTTCTTTTCGATTGGCATAGAGTTCTCTGGGAAAGTTAAAAGTACGCCATTATAGCCGGTAGTGGGGCTGACTCCAGGGGCTTCGAAATTGTCTCGATCTGTCTAGCAAATCTTTATAATCGTTCGAGCCTCAGGAATTCCGATAGCGGCCAGCCTCCCATAGCCGATCATCCGGGGCAGGCTGGTAGCGAAAGGTGAATCACTGATTCTGTAACGCATGAACACGGGACCCAACGATATTTTCTGGGGCAGCAATGCCAGGGGCAGGAGCAACCGTTGTATTCGCTCTGCCTTGATCCTGATAGGTGTCTGGAGCGGATTGATCGGTATACACAAACTGAAAGCAAGGGTGTGCAGCAGTGAGCCGCTGAGTTTAAAAGGCAGAATACCTGCCAAGGGCTTGGTGCGGCCTATTGCCTGCGGCTGGCTAATGGGTGTCCCGATTTTCTCATGGCTCGCCAAGTATAGTTAAACACCGGGTAGCGGTGATGCTAACCCCAAAAATTGATACCCTTTGTTGCAACACGGATTTCCACACTGAATTTCGAAAACACAGAAACCAACGTAGATCCGAAGTAAAACGGCGAAAAGGGAGCTCCGTTGTTTTATAAATGGACTTTAACACTGGTAAGCCTTCTGGTTCCGGCGGCCACCAGTGCCATGTCACTGACCCAGGCGCTGGAGATTGCGAGCCAGGAAGCGATCACGCTGCAGGCTCTTGCAGCTGAAACCCGGCAGGCAGAAGCTGTTCATCAGCAGTCCAGCCAGGCCTATCTTCCCTCCATCAGCACCGATGCCTCCTGGCTGCGAGCGGATTCGTCCCTGATTACCGGGGTCCCGGTGCCTACTCTGGGCATCCCTCCCACTATCCAGCGCATGGATTTTGGGCCAGTGGAAGGCACCGTGACCGGCGTGCAGGTGGTTCAGCCCCTGTTCAATGCCGATGCCATCCGGTTGCGCCAGGCGGCATCATTGAAAGTGGATGCCAGGCGTCAGACTGAACAGTGGGGGCGCCAGGCTATTCGCCTGGAAGTATCCCGGCTTTATTTCAATATCCTTCGAGCGCAGGAACATGTGGAAGCCACCCGCACGACCCGTGATGCGGCCAGGAAGGCGGCCGCCCTGGCACATAGCAGTTATCGGGAAGGTCTGGCGTCACGACTGGATACGGAACAGGCAGATGCCGAGCTGGCGGCAATGGGCGCGCGCCTGGAACAGTCATACGCAAACAGGCAGCAAGCAAGGCTTGAACTGAAAGCGCTGTTGGGAATGCCTGCGGAGGAGGAGCTGGAGCTCTCAACATCCCTGCCCCAGCCCTCACCTCCGGTTAGCCTCGATGCGGGTCTCGCCCGGAAAGACCTGAAGGCAAGAGAAACAGCTGTCAAGGCAGCCAGGGCAGACACCCGCGCGTCTGAGGCGGAGTGGATCCCCAGTGTAAACCTGCTGGCAAGGCAACAGTGGGTTGAAGGCAACGAGCCCCTCGATGGAGCGGAAGATGGCTGGTTCGTCGCCATCAACATTCAGTGGACCCTTTTTGATGGCTTTGGCCGTCAGGGCCGAATTGCTGAATCCAGGGCGAAGGAGCAGCACGCACAGGTGGAGCTGGAGGGAGTTAGACGCCGGATTCAGCGGGAGCAGGCCGTTGCCATGAGCCGCTGGCAAGCCAGCTGGGCCGGCTGGCATGCCGCTGGCAAGGCGACCAAAGCCGCCAGCCGGGCGGAACAGCTCGCATTACGGCGCTATGAAGAGGGCATTGGCTCGATGACCGACCTGCTTGCGGCCCAGGCGCGGCTAGACCGTCAACGCATAGCCCTTATCGAAGCACGGTACCAGGCTGTCCTTGCCGGCATGAATTATCATCTTCAGAACGGTTACGATCCGATTCTGGCTGTTCAGGAGCAATTGCCATGACTGCTGTTCCTCGCTTTCTGGCCCTGTTTCCTGTCTTTTTCTGGGCAATAACAGGTTGTTCTGACCAGGCGCCACCCGGCCCGGAAGAAATGCCGGAAAGCCAGCCGGTTACCGTGGCTGAAATCAGTGAGTGGGATTACCCGACAACCCGCCAGTTGCCAGGTATTGTCCGACCGGGTGGCCGCGCAATACTGAGTACCCGAATTGCCGGCACCCTGACATCCGTTACCCGGGAACCGGGGGACCAGGTAGCAGCAGGCGATTTGCTTGCCACCATCGACGCCAGAGACATACAAGCGGCCATTGCCGCTGCCCGGGAAAAGATCACGGCAACGGAGGCCGCGGTTGAGCAGGCGCGACTGGACAATGAGCGGCTCCAGAGGCTGTACGAAGAGGATCTGATCGCCCGGGTACGCACCGAACGGGCCAGTGTCAGACTCAGGGAACTAGAGGCACAGCAAAAGGCAGCGCAATCTGAACTCAAAGCCCAGCAGACCAATCTCAGCTATACCCGATTGACAGCTCCGTTTGACGGCCTGGTAGCCGAAAAGCTGGTAGACACTGGCAGTTTTGTCGGCCCCGGGCAGCCGCTGCTGGTTCTGGAGGACCGCCATACAATGAGGATAGAGGTACCCGTCTCCAGTAACCAGGCCGCCGCTCTGGCCCAGGGACAATCCCTCTCAGTCATCGCGGGACCAGAGGGGGAAATGCTCGAGGCACGACTGGTCAGCGTGATACCCGCGCTGGACAACAAGAGCACCGGTCAGCGGCTGAGGCTTGCCCTCGACCCAGACACATCCACCCTCGCGCCGGGGCAGGTTGTCTCGGTGATCGTGCCAGCTGCCGACCCGGACCGGCAACAGCAGGGCGCTGGCTGGGTAGGCTTGCCGCAAGAGGCTCTCATCCAGCGGGGGCAGCTGACCGGAACGCTGGTGGTGAAAAGGCCGGATGACCAGGCTTCCGGCGAATCAGCAGTCATCAATTTGAGATGGGTCAAAACAGCCACCATCCCGGCGAACATAAGTGGCCTGATTCCAGTGACTCAGGGACTTGAGGTGGGCGATCTGGTGGTTCTGAATCCATCTCCCGATCTTCAGGACGGCCAGCCAGTGATCATTGATAACCCGGGTGCAGTCCATGGAGAAAGATAAGGTACGCCTGGGTCTGGCGGGGCATATTGCCAACCGGTTGCTGGACTCCCCGGTAGTGCCCTTGTTCATTATCGCCTGTTTCCTGCTGGGCGGTTATGCGCTCCTGATCACCCCCCGTGAAGACCGGCCGGACATTGACGTTCCTACAGCCCTGGTGCTCCTTCCCTGGCCAGGCGCCGGTGTGGAACGGGTTGATGAGCAGCTAGCCCGCCGGACGGCCAGTTGGGTCCGTGAAATTGCGTCAGTCACCGAAGTGCGAAGCAGCAGTTCCGATCATGCAGCGCTTCTCTCCGTTGAATTCGAGGCCGGGACTGCAAAAACAACGGCCTATTCCAGACTCAGTGAAGTCTTTGAGGCCCGGGCAAACGATCTGCCCGAAATGGCCGGCCCGGCAAAAATCCAGACCTTTGGAGAGGCGAGACTGGTGGTTCTTCTGGCCACTATCTCCAGCAAGACCCTGGACCCGGGCCGTCTTGAAGACATAGCCGGCGAACTCGCAACGGACCTTCTCACTATCCCCGGCGTACGGGATATCGGGCGCTTTGGTGGTGACCGGGCAGCGATCGAGATCATGCCCAGCCCAACGGATCTGGCTGCCCGGAAAATCCCCCTGAACCAGCTGGCCGAAGCCGTTGCCGGCGCAACCCGTCAGGTGCCGGCAGGCAGACTGGAAGGCAAGCCAGTGACAGACCTGCAGGCGGGGATGGTTTTTACCAGCACGGCCCAGCTTGGCCGCATACCCGTAGGCAATGACAGCGGCGGACCTGTGTATCTGGACGAAGTGGCGGACATCCGAATGGGCCGGGTGGAGAAAAATCAGGCGGTTCTGCACTGGCAACAGGGGCAATCGGTCCCTTTTCCTGCGGTCACCTTGGCGGTGACCACACTCGAAGGCATGAATGTCAGCGACATTACCCGCCAGGTACAGGAGAGACTGACGAAATTTGCCGATACCACCCTGCCTGCTGATGTCCAGCTGGATATCACCCACGATGCCGGCAGAGATGCTACAGAGCGTGTTTACAATGTGCTGTTCCAGCTACTGACCGGCACGTTGGTTGTTGTAGGTATCATCTGGCTGGGACTTGGCTGGCGCGCTGCCGTGATTATTGCCATCATGATGCCGGCCTCACTTTCAGTCGTTCCCTACCTCTATCACCATCTCGACTTTACCCTGAACCCGGTATCCATAGCCGCCATGATTCTGGCCATCGGCATTCTCTCGGACGATGCGGTGGTCATGCTAGAAAACGTGTCCCGTCACTTTCAGCGTGCGGGAGAAAAAACCCGCGAGTTAACGGTCAGAGCCGTAAACGAGGTGGGCAATCCGACGATCCTGGCAGACCTTCTGGTCGTGGCCACACTACTGCCCACCGCCTACATCACCGGAGAAATGGGCCAGTATGTTCGCGCAATTCCCATAGGCGCCTCAGCGGCCGTCCTGTTTTCGCTCCTGATTGCTCTTACCATCACGCCCTATTTTGGTTTTCGTTTGCTGAAGGTAAATCGTAATACTACTAACAGCGAAGACAGCGGGGACAACGGTCCTTCCAGAAATCAGGAACCCGACGAACCACCTTTCGTTGCCCGCTATCGCCGAATCCTGGGCCCGTTCCTGGCTGCCTCCTGGCTGCGCTGGGCGTTCTACCTGGGGCTTGTCATTCTGCTTATAGCCAGCTTTTCCCTGGTTGCTTTTCGAACCGTCCAGATTGGCCTGACCCCTTTGCTGGACCGCAACCTTTTTGCCGTTAATATTGAGCTGCCGCCAGCCTCGACTCTGACCGAGTCTCTCACGGTCGCCTCGGAAATCAACCGCCACCTGCGCGCGGTTCCGGAAGTGAGCGGGGTCACTATTTATTCGGGTCTGTCAGCCCCGCTGATCTATCCACCCGAAACACTTTCCCCACCGGAGCAAAAGGCCCCCAGCGACCTGACGCTGCACGTGATACTGGTCCCGGAACAGCAGCGGGACCGTCAGAGTTATGAAGTCAGCCGGGAAATTGCACATGAGCTCAGTGATTGGCTGGCACCCTACGGCGGAAAAGGTCATATCAGCCGCATTCCATCCGGTCCCAGCAGCGACCGGGCCATCACAGCCGAAATCTATGGGCCGGACCCGGAAACTCGCCGCTCGGTCGCAAGGCAGGTTGAGCAATGGCTCGGTGAACAGAAGGGCGTCATCGCCACCGATCAAAGCCCCTCACAACCTCTCCCCACTCTTAATCTGGAGGTGAATCCCGAACGGGCAGCAACATTCGGCGTCATCCCTGCAGAAGTGACCCGTAGCCTTTATCTGGCCATCCAGGGAGAAACACTCGCCAACTGGGCCGGACAGACGAATTCGCGGGAGCCAATTCCGATCATACTGAGGCTGGCAAAGCCGGACAGGGAAACGGAGCGGGCCATCAAAAGCCTGTACGTCATGAGCGTTGACGGCCAGCCGGTATCCCTGGAGTCCATCGTCGATTTCAACTACACCGATGGGGAACCCGCGCTCTTCCGCCGTGGGCTTATGCCGGTAACAACGGTGTTTGCCGATCTGGACCGTTCCCAGGCGCAACCCCTGACGGTACAACTGGAGTCTCCCGTCAGCGTCGAAAACACCGAGGTACGCTGGCTTGCCCCACCGGATGAAGCCAGCGAACCGCTGCTCTACTGGTCAGGGGAATGGGAGATGACACGGGATGTTTACCGGGACCTCGGGGTGGCAGCGCTTGTTGTCATGATCCTGATTTACGTATTGCTGGCCGGCTGGTTCCGCTCCTACCGGCTGCCCCTGTTGATCATGCTGCCTATCCCCCTGATCTTCATCGGTGTGATTCCCGCACACTGGGCCTGGGGCATCAACATCGCCGGCACGGGCGTGCTTGGCGTTATCGCATTGGGTGGCATAGTGACCCGCAATGCCATCCTGCTGGTGGACTTCATCGAGAAGAGGCTGGACGAAGGCATGGATCTCAAAGAAGCCGTCGTCCAGGCAGGCGCACAGCGCACACGCCCCATAATCCTGACTGCCGCCACCGTCATGTTCGGAAGTGGGGTCCTCATTTTCGAGCCCTCACTCGAACCACTGGGCCTTACCCTGGCGAGCGGGGTTCTTGTCTCCACCCTGCTCACCCTGGTACTGATTCCATTACTCTATTTCCATGCCGCCAGTGGCAGATCAGCAGATTAAGGTAAACGAAACACAGAATCCATTCTGTGCGGTCAGGCGATGCTAAACGAATTGTGGAACTGGGCGGTAATGACTCAAGTTAGATCTGAGCCATAGAGAAGCTGAAAATAAATCTGCCCCGGTTTTTCCACTCTACTTTGAACCCCAAGCCTCGGGCCTATAACTGTGAGCACCTTCCATCGACGTGAAAAAAAACAAGCCAAGCCTGTTCGCAAAGGTTTACACCCGAGGAACCTGCACAACCAAGGCTATGACTTCCCAGCTCTGGTAAAAAGCCACCCCGCACTAGCGCCTCATGTGAAACCGAACGCTCATGGCGACCTTTCCATTGATTTCGCCGACCCATTGGCCGTAAAGACACTCAACGCCGCGTTATTGAAGCGATACTACAACATTGCCGATTGGGACATTCCAGAGGGTGCGCTTTGCCCTCCAATCCCGGGCAGAGCCGACTATATTCATTACGTGGCGGACCTGCTTGGGATTAAGACCGGGCTTGGGACCGAAGTTGGGCCCGGGCTTGAGCAGCCCAGCATCAAGCTGCTCGATATAGGGACTGGAGCAAATGGAATCTACCCGCTACTGGCCTGCCAGATTTACGGCTGGGAGTGTGTCGGCAGCGACATTAACGCTCAGTCGCTTGAGAACGTGGCCAGGATTATCGCCAGCAACCCCGCACTTAAAGAACGTTTCACGCTGCGTATGCAGTCCGATAAAAACCACATCTTTGAAGGGATCATTCAAACCGGGGAGTTCTTCGACGTCAGCGTATGCAACCCACCCTTTCATGCCTCGCCCGATGAAGCACGTAAAGGCAGCCAGCTTAAACTCAATAACCTTGCTCGTAGCCGCAGCGAACAAAAAGCAAAAACCGAATCCCCCACTCTGAATTTTGGCGGGCTGGGCGCAGAGCTCTGGTGTAAGGGGGGTGAACAGCTGTTTCTGAAAAAGCTGATAAGAGAAAGCCAGGTGTATTCAGCCCAATGCCGCTGGTTTACCAGCCTGGTTTCAAAAGCCGACAATGTTAAGCCTGCAAAGAAGTTAATTCATAAGATCGGTGCAGTCGATCTACGGGAAATAGAGATGAAGCAGGGCAACAAGATTACGAGGGTGTTGGCCTGGACATTTATCTGAGTCGCTAACGGGAACAGACGAAGAAACCGGGACAGACATATTTTTTCACGAAATTCCTTGCGAGGCTCGCTCCTCGACTCAAGGGGAAATAGTTTGTCCCGATTCTGCAACACCCGTCCCGCTCTGTCTCACCAGAGCTTTACCCGACGGTCAGGCGATTCCTAACACCTGTTTACGCTGCTCCGCCCAAGTATGTATCAGATGGTCCACTGCGAGACCGATAAAGGCAACGCATAACCCGAGAATAATGCCCTGGCCCATTCCATTGGCTTCCGACAACGATTGCATGATGAGCTGGCCCAGGTCGTCGGTTCCGATAAAGGCGCCGATGATAATCATGAACAAGGCAAAAATGACCGTCTGGTTTATGCCCAACATGATGTGTGGAAAGGCCAACGGCAGCTCTATTTTCAATAATCTCTGCAAGCGATTAACCCCGGACATGGAGCCAGCGTCCTGCAAGGCCTGAGGCACATTGGTCAACCCTTCCACGGTGTAACGTGTGGCAGGGATCGTGGCATAAACAATCACCGCGATAAGCACCGACAGATCACTCACACCGAAGAGCATGATGACCGGAATCAGGTAGACGAACGAAGGGAACGTCTGGAACGTGTCGCACACCAGCAATATAACCCTGGTTGCCCGCGGACTCCGGGAGCACAGAATGCCCATACTGCAACCGATAATGACAGACACGACCACTGCAAACGTGGCCATGTAGGCCGTGATGAGCGCGCGATCCCACCAGGGGGTTAACGCGATAAAGGCGATAAAAGCAGTCACGATAACAGCCGAGCGCAGGCCACCGACGATATAACCTGTGCCCGCCACCAGAAACAGGGTTGCCGCGACTGGCATCGACAAGAACGCCTCTTTCATGGGCATCAGGACAGAGGTGATCATGAAGAAGTTGAAGCCTTGCACGCCCTGATAGGTGTTGGTGATGAGCCAATCAACCATAACGTCCCAGAATTTCTCGGTGCTGAAGCCTTGTGCTTCATCGATAAAATAAAGGTAGTTAACCTTGTCCGGGAAGACCATCGACGCAACGTAGGCGATAACAGAGGTGAAAATCAGAATTCCCAGGAACGCCA
The DNA here is from genome assembly GCF_011074795.1 of Marinobacter salicampi. Classification (GTDB taxonomy): domain Bacteria; phylum Pseudomonadota; class Gammaproteobacteria; order Pseudomonadales; family Oleiphilaceae; genus Marinobacter; species Marinobacter salicampi. Next base: position 13,512 of record NZ_JAAMPF010000009.1, on the reverse strand, counting down.
ACGAGTGTTTGTGGCGCAAATGAAAGGGTAAATCCGCAAGGTAGTCGGCCTGCTTATTGGCCCAGGCCAGGGACAGCCTATCCAGGACCACCGCAATCAACACGATAGACACACCAAGCTCGAGGGCCTGGCCTATCTTGAGCATATTCAGGGACACAAGTAATTCGTAGCCCAGGCCCTTTGCTCCAATAAAAGACGCGATGACGGCCATGGCCAGGCACTGCATGATGACCTGGTTAACACCAATCAGAATATCGTGACGTGCTGAGGGAATCAGCACCCTGAACATGAGCTGGCGGGAGTTGCAGCCACTCATCGTGCCAGCCTCCAGTACCTCCGGCGGTACCTTTTTCAGGCCCAGGAGGGTCAGGCGAATCATCGGAGGGGTCGCAAAAATAACCGTTGAGATAGCACCAGCGTGGTCACCAATGCCAAAGAAAATCACCACCGGGATCAGGTAAGCGAAGTGAGGCATCGATTGCGCGACGTTTAGCAGGGGTGCCAGAATGGTCTCGAAGGCTTTGCTCTTGTAGGCGATGGCGCCCAGCATTAACCCCAGGAAGCACGATATGGGAACGGCCACCAGAACGAATGACAGGGTCTGCATGGCGGGCGTCCACTGACCAAATACAGCAATGTAAATGGTGCTGGCGCCGGCCAGAACAGACAGGTTTCGACCACCAAGACAATGGCCCACTATAAAAGCACCAGCAGCCACAGCTGGCCAGGGCAGTGCCGGAATCCGGGCCCATTTGTGTTCGCTGATAAACTCCCAGCTGGTAAACGCGACAACGGTTTTGACGCCCCCTAACAGAAGCTCACGAATCAGGTTAATGCTAAAGAGAACCACACCTGACACTGTGCGGGTAAACTCTTTCACCACGGTCGATTCTTCCGTTATGTCCAACTCGGAATCGTAAACATCGACGACCCAGAAGTCGTCGATGAGGAACCTGAGGGCGTTGTTAACGACGTCCGGAAGAAGCCAAAACCTGGTCTCCTGTATACGCCACCAGTTGCCACCTGTGGCGGGATCGATGACCGTTGCAAGGACATAGAACACGGCCAGTAACACGGCAAACTGCGCCCATTTATGTTTGATAAAATATTGCATCAGGTTTGGCTCACTGCTTAGTTATTTACTGGCAAGCTGTTAGCGTCCCCAAATAAGACGTTTGCCATGATTTTGCTGTTTAACACACCCACAATCTCGCCTTCACTGTCAGTGACTCCCACGGGTTTTTGCTGAGTCAGGATCGGCTTGGCGACAGATTCAATGATGGCCTCCTGAGATACAGTGAGGTCGCTCATATCCTGGGAATCGTCGTATTTGCCCATAATGGTCTGGCAAGAGAGCACCCGCTCACGTGGAACTTCGCGGGTAAACCTGGCCACGTACTCGGTGGCCGGGCTGAGTATGATGTTGGCCGGGGTATCAATCTGTTCAATGACACCGTCTTTCATGATGGCGATGCGGTCGGCAAGCCGTATCGCTTCATCAAAGTCGTGGGTAACGAACAGGATGGTTTTCTTCAGGGCACTCTGTATGCGTAGAAACTCATCCTGCATTTCCCTGCGAATCAGTGGATCCAGGGCGGAGAATGGCTCGTCGAGGAACCAGATATCAGGCTCCACAGCCAATGAACGAGCGATGCCGACGCGTTGTTGTTGCCCGCCCGAGAGCTGGCGCGGAAAGTAGTTTTCGCGACCCGCAAGCTCTACCAGGTTCACCATATCGAGCGCGCGGTCCATGCTGTCGCTGGTGCTCATGCCCTTTACCTGCAAGGGCAAAGCGATATTCTCCAGCACCGTTTTATGGGGCAGCAGAGCAAAATTCTGGAATACCATGCCCATCTTGTTACGGCGAATGTCGATGAGTTCTTTGTCATTCATGGCAAGCAGGTCGTCGCCATCAATGTGAATGTTACCGGCAGTGGTTTCGATCAGGCGTGAGATACAGCGCAAGAGGGTCGATTTTCCGGACCCTGACAGGCCCATGACCACGAGTAGTTCACCCTCGTGCACCTCAAAGGAGGCGTTGTTAACACCGATGACACAGCCTGCTTCAAGCAGTGCGGCTGTCTCTACTTTTCCGCCTGACTGTTCAATAATTCTTGCAGCGTTTTCACCAAAAATTTTATAGACAGACTCGCACTTGATAACCGGCTGAGTTGATGTCGACATATATAAATCCCTATAGTAAAAGGGGTGCGAAGCGATGTGTTTGGTGGGTCAGTAAGGATTCACCAGGTGTGCCCTGGATGCAGCGCATCCAGGGCAGAGGGTATGGCTTAAAGCCAGGCTTTCCAGGTTGCTTCGTTGTCTTCGAGCCACTTGGCAGCGGCGGCTTCGTGGCTCATGCCATCAATATCAACCAACGCCGCCATGTTGCCGATATCGCCTTTTGTAAAGGAAACGTTGTTGAAGATTTTATAAGCTTCTGGCCATTTTTTAGGCATCTGATAATGGGCAGCCTTCTTCAACCAACCGGCTGGTGGCGAACCGCATTTTCCATCACCGCCATCTGCCTTTTTGCAGCCGTCAGTGTATTCGGGGAATTCAACGAAGCTGCCACCGTCACCGGCATCGGTGAAGTTGGGTGACCAGTTAAAGACAACGACTGCCCGGTTGTCTTTGGCCGCAGATTCCAGTTCAGCCCAAAGTGCACCGGAAGACCCGGCAAATTTAGCGGTAAAATCCATGTCCAACGCTTCGATGCGGTCCAGCGTTTCCTGGCCATGCCAGTCCATCGGGCCATCCAGATAGCGGCCTTTGCCACCACTGCCCGCAGTCGCGAAAATATCAGCGCAATCGTTCAGTGCTTCCCACGACGGTAGGCCGGGGCATAGTTCGCCAACATACGCCGGGTACCACCACTCTTCTTGAGTAACAGAAGCGTGCGTACCGACGTCGATGATACCGCCAGCGTCTAGCGCGTTATTAAAGGACTTGGAAAAAGTAGACTGCCAGACCTCGTGGGAAATCGTGACGTCGCCGTTACGAATTGACTCGTAGACCGCCTGGCTGTCAGCAGGTACGTAGGAGACATTATTGCCGATGCTTTCAAAAATCCCGCCGATAACGTAGGCCATGGTGATCTGGCTGGTCCAGTTATGGGTAGGAATCACAATAGGCTCTTTCGAGTCTGCCTGGGCTATGGTAGCGCCGAGTGCGAGTGAGCCTACTGCAGCAGCAGTAGCGATTTTGTTTAAGAATTTCATTTTTATCTCCTGAGAATTTTACTGTCCCTGATTAGTAATGACCTACTTCCTTTGGGTACGTGGCGAACCCGGTTTGGTTAATTTCTGAGCTACGACGAGGTTCTGTGGGTAACTGGGATTGCCTCTCACAATCTTTTTCAGGCACTCTCCATCTTCCGATGGGCAGCCGAAGACCACCTTGCAGGTTGCACCATTTCCGAATCGGTCGGAATTTCGAGCGGCAAAACACAAAGCTGATCCAGGCTAAACCTTCTGTCGCGCACCAGAGTTCGTGCACCTGTATTTCATGCAACGTTTCATGCAACAGAGAGAGCTGTTCGCGACGACCAAAAATCAGGCATGGCGCCGCTCTAGCCGGTAACAGTCAAGCCAAGAGACTCCGAAGTGAGGCGTTCCCAAACTCGGGTTAACTGGTTGTGCGATAACGTGAAAGCAACATCTGCGGGGAGAAACAGAAGGCCGAGGGCGGGCGGGCCACCAGTCTGAACACGAGATTTCGAGATAACGCCAGAGGGAAGCGCTCGAATGGCCCAAGCATTGGAAAAACGCTTGGGAACTCGCATCACAGGGATAGAGCCTAACACATATCAGAGCAGCGCGTTTTTTGCTGGTGTCCGAGGACGTTCTCCAACGGGCTCTTTATCAGTGCTGCTGGTGGAAACTAGGGGAATCCGGGACAGATCTATTTTTCCGCTGAGTCGTCAGAAAGCGTGACTACGTTGTCCGCGACCAATTGCCGGGTTTCCATCAGGTCGCTCTCCATCACACCGGTCACCGTCACCTGCTCACCCTTGTCGATTTGCTGATAACCTTTGTCATCCATTGGGTTGTAGATCATTTCGCTGGTATCCACCGTGATTTTTTTGCTCCCGGTGTTGAGGGTGAATTCGCTGGCATCAGTGCTCGTGACCGTGCCTGTCACAACGGTGTCGCCCACATCAATCGGGGTCTGAGGCACGGTGTCGACGGCCTGTATGCCCTTTTTGCCCGCCACACTGGCCTCATAGAAGTAGGTCCCCATACTCTCGACATAGAGGCTGTTCGCCTCAATCGTGGATTTTTCGAAGGTGTCGGCGTCAATCTCACCATAGACAATGACCCGATCGCCCTGAAGCGCTTCACCGGTGGCGGTAAACCAGTTCCAGTTGTCCATCTCCACTTCAACGGTGTTGCGGCCATAATCGAGAGTAAAACCCTGCTCATCAACCTCAACCACGGTGCCTTTCAGTGATATCCATGAGTCATCAGGGTGAAGGTTGGGGCCTTCTTCTGCGAGGGAGGTCCCAGCCACGAGAACGGATGCGATAGCGAAGCTCAAAGGTAGCCTGTTCATGATGTCTCCTTCCGCGCTGTCCAGTATCAGAATGTGCCGAAGCGGGTTCTCCGGGTGACCTAGGTTTTACTGTGTGGTCAGTGCTTCTGGTTTCAACCTTGGGGGCCAGGGTATAGCGGGACCGCGATTGGGGGTTCAATCTGTCCCGAGGATCGGGAATCCGGGAGAGATTTATTTTCCGGGGAATCCGTGGGGCGCCAAGAACTGCTGAGGCCAGCCAGCATCCGCTCGGGAAGTTGACCCCTGTAAAAACAGATCAAAAAACAGGCCTGGCCCGGGCTTCGATCTTCTCCTGCCTTCCTCTTAGTCATTCTTCTGACTGCTCATTGGCGACCATTGAAATATGTCTCAGTGTTAGACGCATGCCGAAGCGACGTAGAATCTGGTTCAACGTCTTCACGGTCGCGCTTTCTGCATCACGTTCTATGGCTGACATGGTATTGGCCGACACCCCGGCAATCTTACCGAACCTACCCTGGCTCAGCCCTGTCCATTCAACGCGCATACGGCGGATCGCAGTACCAAGATCGATGTCGCCACGGTCCAGCGCAGCCAGCAATTTTTCACGCGCTTTGATTCTTTCTTCGCTGCTAATAGGCCGCATAAGCTTTGGCATAAGGTTACCTCTGTGCCGGGTCGGTTCGCTGCAAGTTATCCATATCCGCGAGTACCTCACCAACCAGATCCAACTTTAGTCCAGGAGCCTCAAGCATTGCTTCCGGCGCTCCAAAATATCTCAGATCGTCCACCATGTTCTGCAGTTTAACCAAGTGGTCGCCAAGCAGGGTCGCAGCCAATCCGATATCGCCGGCATAGGCATCGATGATGCCGACATAATCCGGATCACCATTGTCTCTCTGGAATTGCCTTGGCCAGCGAGTCATCCGGGCAATCCCCTCGGGGTCCAGGATCATTGGTGCAACGTCGTAGGCCGGGGACAGCTCAATGTCTTTTTCGCGTTTAATGATGGCGGTGTTCCTGCCGTGGTTGTCCTTGTTACCAACCGCATAGTTCAGAAGATCACGAGCCAGGTAATCCGCCAGTAGGGCGTCCTTAACCTCCGGCCTGGTGGTTTTCTGTCTCAGGCGCGCCAGAATATCTGTGTGGTAAAGGGCAGATCCATTGCCAACTGTCCCCATCAAGGAGTAAATAGACTCCACCCCATTGCGCACAACGGCACCGTTAACCACTTCCCTATCGAAACGAGGCATCCATAGGGCGTATTGTCCGTGAGACTCGTCAAGGTGGGTCCTTGGAATTGAATCAAAGCCACGCTTCTCAAGAGTCCGATATATCGCAGCTTCGCCTTTGAGCACGTCGATATCGGCTTCGGTCTTTCTTCCGCGAGGGAATTTAACCAGCCAGTGTTCCTTTATCTCGCTGTCCGCTACGGTCCCCTCAAGGGCAAACGCGCCCTTTTTCGTTTCGACCATGAGTAGCTTGGGCGCGTCACCACCAGCGCCAGTGGCGCCGCCAATGGCAAGGCCAAGATTATGCGCGTACTCAATCAGGGTGTCGGCACGCCGACAGACCTCTTCGCGGGTAAATCGATGGACATGGGTTTCTTTACCCAGGCGCTTGGCGAACGCATCGGCGGCTTCCTTGATACGCAGATTGCCGATCGGCGCAACGCATCCTTCCGCAAGCAGTCGTGTGTCGATGGCCTGTTCGGGATCACGGTCGTACCCCATCATCTTCACCCATAGCCTCCTGCCCGCTCCCTGTGGAATGATGTCTCGGAGTACCGGGGCAATCTCACCGTTGAAGTAATCGCCACCGAAATGGCAAGGCAAATTCACTCCAACTGCCGTTTTGTCGATCAGGTTTTCCATGGCGAAATCGCCTAATCGTTCCAGGGCTTTGAGCGTGTACTGGGTTTCGTAGGAAAAGCTTGGTCTACCAAGAAGGCCTTTTTCCGGCTCGTCGAACCGGACGGTCCCTGCGTCATGCCATTCATTTTCCCAATGGATTTGTAAGGTGAGGTTCATTGTCATCTCTAATTACAAGTTTAATTGTAATTATATTAGCACGCTCCAGCCTTATTACAATTCTACTTGTATTTTTAGAAATTCGCGGCAAATAGCCCGAGCCCGGCCAATCAAGCGGCCATAAGACCGGCCAGCTAACAACTACTACCAACAAAAACTCCCTGAATTACAATGGATTCATAACAGCTTACCCAGAGTGATCGCTAACCAGCAGTCTGAGCCGGCGCGGGAGTCGTATTCTGATGAAAGTGCGAGACAGCCAGGCGCGGACAGCACTTACCATTCACGTTTGATAGCTCAGTCGAAAGGAGTGTGAGAGCCGGGTCGGCTTTAGCCGACAAGCTATCCCTCCCCACATCGAAGGATGGGGTTTCTCACGAACTGGCTTATGAATTACGAACACGCGATTGTAGAGTTTGACGAAGACGTTGCCATCCTGCGCTGCAACGGCTGCGGCATCACTATCGCAGAGGACGGCAAACACGAGGACCGTGAGCACTACTGTACGATGTGCATGAGTGGCAATTGCAAAGCAAAATTCAAAAAGGGGAACTGAAACGGTCCCGGTTTCCTCACTTGTCCTGGAAAAACCGGGAAAGATCTAATTTTCGCCCTATGCTTATACCTTCATTACAAAAAGGATTCGCAAATCGAAATACCTCAGCAGGAAGGCAGTTTTCTCGGAAACGCCTGCCCATGCGTGCTGTAAATTACCGATGTTTATACTGGGTTGGGCAATAGCCTCTAGCTACTTCTGGGCTCCGTAATTTCAGATGTTTCGTTGCACGTCCAGCAACCCTCGAGCGCCAAAGGTTAAAACTGCCGCGTTTCAAACATCGGCGCATCAGACGGATGACTTCAGACTCTCTGAGCCCAAACTGCAAGGTAATTGCTTCAAATGGCGTCCTGTCTTCCCAAGCCATTTCAATGATTCGGGTGTACATCCAGAGTCCCTGAAAAATGGGACTGTCCCGATTCTTGTGGTTGTTGGGCAAAAGATTCCGGGCTTTTTTACAGGCCCTTTCCACCAGAGCTATAGTGGGACCCCATAAAAACTACATAATGCCACAAGGAGTGCCACCACCATGGACAAAAGCCCCGCCGGTCGCCGAGCACCGACCATTAACCGCCAGCAGGACATATACAGCAAAGGCCTGAGCGGAGAAAAACCACTGGTACCGGTGGATTTTCACGAGCTCGAGCGCAAGGGCTGCGCCGCCATGAGCCCGGAGGCCTATGCCTACATCGCCGGCGGGGCCGGTCTGGAAAGCACCATGCGTGCGAACCGGAACGCCTTTGAGCGCCAGCGTATTGTTCCGCGCATGCTTAACGACGTATCCAGGCGGGATACCACCGTTAACCTCTTCGGTCGCTCCCTGCCCAGCCCCTTCCTGCTAAGCCCGATCGGCGTGCTGGAAATGGCCCACGGGGACGCTGACCAGGCCGTTGGCCGCGCCGCCGCGGCCGAGGGCATACCGATGATCTTTTCCAACCAGGCATCGCAGCCCATGGAGAAGGTAGCCGACGCCATGGGGGACGGCGCACGCTGGTTCCAGCTGTACTGGAGCAAATCCGACGATCTGGTGCGAAGCCTGGTCAGCCGGGCCGAGAATTGTGGATGCGAGGCTATCGTGGTCACCCTGGATACCACCATGCTGGGCTGGCGCACCCGGGACCTGGATCTGGCCTACCTACCCTTTCTGCGGGGCAAAGGCATTGCCCAGTACACCAGCGACCCTGTCTTTCTGGAAAGCCTGAAAAACCCGAGCCGGCGGGGCAGCTCGACCAGGCCCAAGCTGTCGCTGGAAACGCTCAAAAACCTAAAGCAGATCGGCCAATCCTGGCCCGGTGGCGCCCTGGACGGCATCAGTTCTGGCAAGGCCATGGCGGCGGTACAGGAATTCATCGCGGTTTATTCCAAAACCTCATTAACCTGGGACGACCTGAAGATGCTGCGCGACCACACCCGCCTGCCGATCGTGCTGAAAGGCATCCAACATCCGGACGACGGCCGCAAAGCGGTGGACTATGGCATGGACGGCATCATTGTCTCCAACCACGGCGGGCGCCAGGTGGACGGGGCCATCGGCAGCCTCGAGGCCCTGCCAGAGGTGGTTGAAGCCGTTGCCGGCCGGGTGCCGGTAATCATGGACAGCGGCATCCGCACCGGCGCTGACATTTTCAAGGCACTGGCATTGGGCGCCACCGCCGTTGGCCTGGGACGTCCCTGGGTCTACGGGCTGGCGATTGCTGGCGAAGCCGGGGTTCGGGAAGTGATCGCCAACCTGAAAACGGATTTCGAGCTCACCATGGGGCTTTCTGGTTGCAAGTCCATCAGCGAGATTACGCCTGAGGCACTGCGCCGTGCGGACTTGTAAGATGCTCTGACAGCGCATAGTCGATCGCCGCACACACGGCGGCAACCTGCGCGGCGTTGCATTGCTCGGGGGTCCCCCGGTCGCTGTCCGGGTAGACCTCGGTGGTGGTCCTGTAGCGGGCGTTGGTCATGCCAGTACAAAGGCCAAGCTGCGCCAGCGGGTACTGAATAACACCGCGAGCGGCTGCCGGTGAGCCGAGGATTTCGCCGTTGTCATCCGCCGCCGCGATATGGGTGATCTTTTCCACCGCCTTGATTAACGCCTGCTGGAATTCCGGGTGCGGGCACTCGGTGTCGTCCACCAGGTAGAAACCATCCGGAATCTCCCCCGGCTCAAACGGTTTGCCATCACGGGCCGCAAGCACCGGGCGGAACTCGGTTTCGTCGGTATCGGTGGTCTCGTGCAGGTCGATGTGCAGCAGTATTGGCTCGTCTGTCGAAGCGACCAGTTGCATGAGCGCCACTGACTCCCCGGCCTGGCCGTCATCACGAAACGAGCGGTTGGGATCAATCGCGTTCGCGTTCCAGCGATGGATGCGCTCGTAAGCCCAGGGGCTGACGCAAGGTGCGACCAGCAGGTTTACCCGACCGGCATAATCCGCGGCATGTTGTTCAATGAACTGCAGCGCACCATGGACACCGCTTGTTTCATAGCCATGCACGCCGCCCGTAATCAGCGCCACCGGCCGATCGGCACGCCAGTCACGGCTGCGGATGGCCATCAGCGGATAAATGTCCGCGCCATAGTCCAGACGGCCATACTCTTCTACGTCGAAGCGCGAACGCAGCCGCTCGATCACCCTCAACACGTCGGACTCGTAACTGCGTTGACGGGTCTGCCGTGACAGCCACTCCGCCCGTTCCACGTCGCCCCAGGGGGTGCCGGGCGTACCGATTGGATAGGCTGTTGAAGCTGTGTTCATATCGCTTTTCCCTTTCGGTCAGTACCAAATCAAAACTGCCAAAACCGGGACAGATCGATTTTGTAGTGGAGAAAACAAATCTGTCCCGTGTTTCGGTTTAGAGAGGCAGGCTTGCTGGGGTCCGACACCAAGTCAGCACCGCTTAGCTGGGCGATTCCTATCCCTGAGCACGCTGAGCCCTGGCTGTTCCCGGATCTCGTCAAATGAGTCTGAGCTGCGAAAATAGATCTATAAATCAAGAGCCCCCAGGAAATAGGCCTGCCCCGGTTTTCACATAGGCCCTTCCAAAGCAAGGTCATTAAGACCCGCTGCTTCTTTTTCCGCCCGATAGCCATCAATTTTCTCAAGCAGCGGAGCCTGGTGACTTACGCAGTAACCGATGAATTTATCCCTCCCCACCAGCAGGCGTATAGCCATAGGGAGAGCTTCGTAAACCTTGTCGAAAACATACACAACCGATTCAGTATCTCGAAGCTTCTCTTCTGCAGTGCCGAGCAAGCCCTCAACAAGAAGCTTTTCAACCACTGGCCAATGCTTTTGCATCACCTCTGAGGTCTTCCTCTTCTGTTCAGAAAAGCTTTTCGAGGTATCTTGAGAAACTTTTCTGAAACTCTCATTAACCCTCTCGGACCCGCTCTTGAGTTTCTGTTGTGATGACTCCTTCAATGTCCGAAGGCCCTCTGTTGGGTATGCAGCTTTCACGCTTCCCGCCAGTCTTTCTTTCTGCGCTTTCAACTTGCCAAGCATCTGCACCTCCGTATGAAAAACATCATATGCCCAGCTATAAAAGCACACGTTCCCTGACAACTCCCTCGTATTCCTGAATCAGTTTGTAAAAATAAGTGCCTTAAATATCAAAGAATATAAAACCAACGGCATTGCTGTGCCGGTTTCCCAATGCCCGGAAAAAATTTGACCCTGACTTAGGACAATTAACTGTTTAAACCGGAAAATCTGGCATATTTGGCCCGTGAGTAAGCGATCATCCGAGGAATCGGTCTGGGCATAACGAAGAGCATTTTGCTCTCACCGCAGACGGGAATCCGGGACTGCGAAAATAAATCTGTCCCGGTTTTATTCCATCTCGCGCCTACGCATCGGCATGGTATCGATCCGGCGGAAAATTCCGTCGAGATTGAGGCCGGGTTCGCGGCTCTTGATGCCGCCGTCTTTTCCAATCAGCAGCACCCGATCCTCAGAGCGGGCCTTGGCGAGCAACTCTGTCACATCTCTTTCAACGCCGCCGGACACCGTTGCCTGATTTGAAATCAGACCCGACCCGGTGTTCACGAACCAGATAATGTCACGGTCATCGACTTCAACCCGCGCATCCCTGAGGGCATCAATAGCGCCCTCTGTTTCAGCGCCTGCCTGCACCAGGATCAGCCTGTTTTTCCACTGGTAGTCGCTCAGGTTGTTCATCTTCGCTCCGTATACCGTCAGCGAAATAAGTAATAGCAGCACTGCCAGAAAGCGCCCTCCATGAGCCGCAACGTAAAAGTGTGCGCGAAACCGGGACAGACCTATTTTCCCGCGACAGGCCTCCCCGGCTTACGAGCTTCAACCCTGATACCAATGCGGTTCTCAATTTCATCGACGAACTTGTTGCCACCAGTCAGCTTGTTGCTATTGATCGCCGTGCGAATCAATTCATCTGCTGCCGAACCATTTTCCTGCTCAACGAAGTGCCGGAAGGCGTCGATCCTCTCCTGGTAACTGCCTGCCAGTGCCCGAAAAGTGCCGGGCTCATCCAGCCAGGGGCAATGTGAGATCCCTACCCGCGAAGAATAGCTGGACCACTCATAACACTCAGGCTTATCCACCATCCCTGCTTTCACAGGGTTGAGTTCTACATAGCGACAACAAGCCAGCAGGTAGGCATCAGTATCTATCGGGCTAATCTTGTAGCGCCCTTCCCAGAGCGAACCACTGCGTTTTTCAAGGGCATTCACAAAGCGTGTCTGACGACCAGCCAGACGCTTCATCAATTGAGGAATAGCAGTCAGGTTGTCGTTCGCCTGAACGACCAGATGAACATGGTTCGTCATCAGGCAATAACTGAACACCTCCAGCTCATAGACCTGCTTCCATTCCTGAAGGTTTGCCAGGTAATACTCAAAATCCCGACGTTCGACGAAAACCGGCTGACGGTTATGGCCGCGTTGGACAATGTGGTGGGGAAAACCGGGCACGATCACCCTGGCCTGTCTAGGCATCAGCGTCTCCTTGCTTTTGAAACACAGAATCCATTCTGTGCACTGGCAGACGATGTTAACCGAAGTGTGGAGCCGGTCGGTAGTGGCTAAAATTAGCTCTGAGCCATTGAAAAGCTGCGAAAATAGATCTGTCCCGGTTTTCCCTCCTCACGACCCGCCAGTCGAAAGCCATAACAGCCAGCAGGCACCCCCGAAAAGAACCACTGCAAAATGGGCAGCCAGGTTCGTCCGGGTCGTTGGCTCGGGCTTTCTGGCGAAACTGAAATAATCTTCACCAAATAGCCCCACGCCACAGCCCTCACAGTAATTTGTTGAGTAAGAAACCCTCAGCTCAGATGGCTCAAACTTTTTCCGACAACTGTAGCAACCAGGCTTGATCATTTCGGGCTCCGGGCAAAACAATGTTCGAGTAAAACTGCCGCCCATAATATGTTCTATGGACCCGATAACGCATAAATAAATCCGTTCAGTTTTTTGGCCAGTTACCGGCCAAGCAGCTGCAACGATTTCGATAGATCAAAACCCGATTGTTGTCGCCAACTCATCGCCTCCGGTGCCACAAGCAGCCACCCCAGGGCGCCCAGATTGAGCAGGGCCACCAGCCAGAAAACAAACTGGTAGCTCCCTCGAGAGTGAATTAACGGCACGGTAACCTCATACTTCCACCAGTTTGCTATAGTGTGTTGTTAATAATTTTGTCTCCCGTACTGGCAAGTTTACCCCTTTCTTTTCGTCTGACACCTTCGCAATCCGCAACGTGAAGCTGTTGCGCAAATTTTAATCACCCTTTGCCCGTTTCAAGGAAGAACAACCAGTGAAAACAGCGATACCGAAAAAGCGACCTTTTTCAGCTCAGGCCTCAAGCCTACGCGAGCCCGCAGAACCCCAAGAAATTGTTGTATATCACTGGGGGCGCATCTTCGCTGCGCTCTTCGTATTAGTTCTGGTGGTGGGGGGCATAATATGGGGCGCCGTTGAGATCTTTGGCACCGGGGAACAAAAGGAAGCGCTGGTAGAGAATCAGAGCGTTGAGGAGCCTTCTCTCCCGTCAGTATTTATCGATGAGTCCGAGTCCGAGCCTCCATCTATCGAGTTACCGAAGACCGCAGCACGAGAAGAACCGGAAGTAGGCGCGAGCCCTCCCATGCCAGACCAGACAGATTCAGTTCAGGCAGACGTTGCCGAGCCGCCTGCCTCGGTGTCCGAAACTGGCTCCATGCCCGAAACTGCCGAAACCGCGTCGAGTGAATCCAGTCCAGAACCCGCCTCCCTTCAGTCGCCCAGTCAGTCGGCCCGTCGGGCGAGCGAACCGGAGTCGTCGATAGAGCCCGACTCCCTTCCGGCGCCAGCTGCAGGAGAATCCGAACCGTCCCCGGAAGAGGCTGCGTCCATCAAGCTACTTTCTGATCACTTGATCCGGGCGCAATTGAGTACCGGCCTGGAGGAAAAAGAGC
>NZ_JAAMPF010000008.1 GCF_011074795.1 Marinobacter salicampi | reverse complement strand
GAGCCAGAGCCAGAGCCAGAGCCAGAGCCAGAGCCAGAGCCAGAGCCAGAGCCAGAGCCAGAGAGCGTGGCGGACCCTGAGCCGGTGGCAAACGCTGACCTTCCGTCAGAAACAGAGACAACTGCCAGCCCGGATGATGCGGCCCAGTCAGACCAGAGCCAGCCCGAGCAAATTGAACTCAGGGCAGGCGAATCCAGCGAGGTGGACACCTACCTGAGCCAGCTCCTCCGGCATCTCGGCAGGCACCGCGATTACCCGCGCCGGGCCCAGCGCCTGGGTCAGGAGGGCACCCCGGTGGTCGAGTTCACGTTTGACAGGCAGGGCCGGCTGGTCGGCCACCGTCTGGTAGAGGAATCGTCCCATACCTTGCTGGACGATGCCGCCATGCGCATGCTGGCTGAGGCCGAGCCGCTGCCACCGGTACCTGATGAAATGAAGGGGGAAAGCTTCACCTTCCGGGTGCCTGTGCGCTTTAACCTCAACTGACCTGAACTCAACTGGCCTGAAGAGTGCCGTCGTGCCAGCGGGAGATGTCGCCCAATTGAGTCTTCAACACACCGGGCGCCATGTTTCCCTTAAGCGCCAGGCGGGGTATGATTTGTCGATCAGAAGGCGCCCATTCAAGAGCGTACTTTCCGGAAGCATTTCCAGCATTCAAGCCAGAACAGGCTCGGGACTCTGACTACTCCATGCCATTAAGTATCCAGCAGGCCCGCGCTGTCGGTGAACTGCTCTGCACCACGACCACGGATGTGCTCTGGGCACCTTCACGGAACCGGATTCACCAGGTCCGTCCGGGTGCCACTCTGGCATGCAGGGTGGGTTCAGGACAGGCCACCTATCACCGCCATGACCAGCGTGATCAGGTGCACCGTATAACCTACGGGCTCCGGATGGTCATGGCCAAGTATCAAAGCCAAACGGCCGCAGGCTGGCTTTCCAGTCGTGAGATCATCCGCTTCCGCTATTTTGACGGTATTCTGTCGCCCAGGAATCTGCTCGCCCATACCTGCGTTCATGAATTCGCCCACCTGTTACAACAGGTTGCGGGCCAACGCCGTCATGGCTCGGTACACAACCAGGAATTCTACCGGATTCTGCACGAACTCCATGCCGACGGCAGTGCCGATGCGGTTAAAGAGGCCCTGGGCATGGCTGCCGACCGCTTGGGCCTGAGCCTGCCGGAGACTGCCTTCGTGGTCCCGGAGCCCACGGACATGCGCGCCCGGTGGCGTGTGGGGGATGCGGTCAGCTTTGGCAGCCGCAGCCGGGTCCACAGCGGCACCGTACAGAAAGTGAACAGCAAAACCTGCACCGTGACGGTCTCCCAGGGCAAGCAGGGGCTTCGCTACCGGGTGCCGTTTGCCTTACTCCGGCGCGAGGGCCATACCACCCTCGACCCGATCACTCTCAACCCGATCACTCTCAAGTAGTTCCCTGAGTTCGGGAACACAGGAACCGCAGTTGGTGCCGCAGTGCAGCTGACGGCCCAGGGAAGCCACATCACGGTAGCCGGCTTTCATGGCAGCCTCTATCTGGCGCTGTCCGACACCAAAACAGCTGCAGATCACCGGACCAATATCATCAAGTGCCACATCCCGTCCGGCCAGAAGATGTCGGCGCCGGTTCTCGTCAAGGGCGCCGGCAGCGAAACAGCCCGCCAGCCAGACAATGTCCGGTAAACGGTTAGCCTGGGCATCCACCAGCAATACCGCCTCCAGCCGATCGCTCTGTAGCCGCGCCGCCCGGAAGACCCCCCGGGCCGGGTCGGCCATGACCAGCTGGGGCTCGCCACCCAGCCAGAGACTGACCTGTGCCGGCCAATCCCGGATTTTACCGCCGGCAAGATGCCAGCTAACGCAGCTCTCCAGTGGTGCCTGGCTCCAATAGTCGGTGCGCCAATGCCGGGGCTGGCCTTTTATGGTCAGCAGGCGGCCGTGCCAGTGGGCCGTAAAAGGGCCCGGGCTGGCGTGGCCGTGCTTGCTTTCAGGTTGGCCGGACACAGGATCCGTGACCGGTTCCAGCAAGGCGTTTGCTATAGCATCAGAGGCAAACTGGCCATTCCAGTGAATCGGAACAAAAACCTCGCCGGGGCGCTGCCCGGTGCTGCTGCGTACACGCCCGACAAACCGGTTACTGCCCCGGATCAGTTGCCCCAGCTCCCCTTCCACCAGGCCGTACCGCGTCAGGTCCTCCGGATGCACTTCCAGAAAAGGCTCGTCCCGGTGTTGTAACAATCGGGGCGAGCGCGCCGTGCGCGTCATGGTGTGCCATTGATCCCGAATCCTGCCGGTATTCACCACCAGCGAACTACCAGCATCCGCTTGCCGTGAGGGCAGTATGGTCCTGATCGGCACGAGACGGGCCCGGCCATTGCTGGTACTGAACCGGCCATCGCTGAATAGCCTGGCAACCGGTCGGGATGAAGCTCCTGACAGTGGCCATTGCGTTGGTTCCAGATCCTGATACTGGGTGTCGGAAAGATCGGTGAGCCCCGTCAGATTGAACAACCGCCTGCCCTCGTTCTCGAAAGCCGACAGGCGGGCGTGCTCCCGGAAAACATCGGCCGGACTCCGGTAGTCGAAGGCTGCCGTGTAGCCCAAACGACGCCCCACCGCACTGACCAGCCACCAGTCAGGACGAACGTCCCCAGGCAGCGGCAGGAACTGTCTCTGCCGGGAAATACAGCGTTCCGAATTGGTGACGGTACCGTCTTTCTCGCCCCAGCCTGCTGCCGGCAGAAGAATGTCAGCGAATGCGGTGGTGTCGGTTTCGGGCACACAGTCAGACACGATGACCGTCGGACACCGGGCAAGGGCCTCCCGGACCCGGGCCGTTTCCGGCAGACTCACCGCCGGATTGGTGGCCATGATCCAGAGCACCTTTATGTCACCACGATGAACTGCTTCGAACATGTCCACCGCCTTCAGGCCCGGGCCCCTGGCCAGGTTCGGTGCCTGCCAGAACCTGCGGACCCGGTGCCGGTCGGCTCCAGACTCATAGTCCATATGGGCTGCCAGGGTATTGGCAAGGCCACCCACTTCGCGGCCGCCCATGGCATTGGGCTGACCGGTCAGTGAAAAGGGACTGGCGCCGGGCAAACCCACGCGACCCGTTGCCAGATGGCAGTTGATGATGGCATTGCCCTTGTCGGTGCCGGCCACCGACTGGTTGATGCCCTGGGAAAAGGCCGTCACCGTCCGTGGGGTAGCGGCAAACCACTGAAAGAAAGTGGCCACGTCCTGCTCGGCAAGATCGCACTGTTGGGCCACGCTGGCGACATCGGGCGCCGCTTCCCTGGCCGCTGCCAGAGTAGAATCAAGACCGTCACAGTGACGCTCGACGTACTGGCTGTTCAGCGCCTTGTTATCGGCGAGCCAGGCCAACAGGCCGTTGAACAGAATGCTATCCGTCCCGGGCCTTAGCTTGAGGTGAAGGTCAGCCAGGTCCGTGGTGGCGGCCGTTCGTGGATCGATGACCGTCACCCGGCGGTCTTGACGTGCGGCAGCCTGCATCCGCTGATAGAGAATGGGGTGATTCCAGGCGGTATTGCTGCCAGCCAGTACCAGCAGATCCGCCAGCTCCAGGTCCTC
Organism: Marinobacter salicampi; assembly: GCF_011074795.1. Taxonomy (GTDB): domain Bacteria; phylum Pseudomonadota; class Gammaproteobacteria; order Pseudomonadales; family Oleiphilaceae; genus Marinobacter; species Marinobacter salicampi. The sequence goes on along the minus strand of NZ_JAAMPF010000008.1, from coordinate 215,183 downwards.
ATAACAGCCCGGCACTATGTCAGCTCCGAACGCCCGTTTGTGGGCTGCGACAGCGGATGACATACAGAGCCGGGAATTGGTGTCCACATGGGGCGTGCCGATAAACCCCTTGGCCAGCTTGTTGGCCACATAATAGTCTTCGGTCAGGAGCTGTCCCGACAGATAGAAGGCCACCGACCCGGGCCCATGGTTCTCCACTGCCCTGGCGATGGCCGAGGCTGCCGCATCCAGTGCGAAGTCAAGACTGACCTCCCTACCGCCGACATGGGCCTTGAGAAGCCGCCCCCCCCCGTGCCCAGGGTTTCGCCCAGGCTGGAGCCCTTGACACAAAGCCGGCCGGTGTTGGCCGGGTGAGCTTTATCACCGGTGACCGTCTGGCCGGGCTCTGCTCCCGCTATGACGCCGCAACCAACCCCACAGTAGGGGCAGGTGGTTCGCACCGGTGCCTGCCCCGGTCCTTGTTTCGGATGTCCTGATATCGAGTGTGCTGCCACCTTGTCACCTGCCTGCGAATAACGGGAACGCAAAAAAGCCCGGGTGGGCCTCCCGGCTGCATCCGAAGATACAGCGCTGTGGGAGCCCCAGCCGGGCAACATTGCCAGATCGATTGTCTACTCAATCTACCTTTTGCCAAGCAAGTTCAGGGCCAGGTCATGCCTAGGCCCCATTCCCTGGTAAACAGGGCAGTTGGAGGTACTTTCCCGGGCCGAAGCCGCTTAACACGGCTGATAACAGTGCACCGGATGGCGCGGACGCCCTCTCCAGGGGCAGGCTTCATAAACGAAGACGGGAGACCGTCCTCACTGGCGGTGCCGTTCCCCGGACCAGCCAAGCGCTACCACCGTAAGCACCGGTAAAAACGTCAGGGTCACCGTGGCCGCACCGACCAGGCCGAACAGGACAATGGCGCCTACGCCGCGATACAGCTCCGTTCCCTCTCCCGGAATAAATACCAGGGGTGACAGGCCGCAAAGGGTTGTCAGGGTCGTCATGGCGATCGGCCGCAATCGGGTCGCCACCGCCCTGGTGACCGCTTCCACCAGATCCACACCTTTTTCGCGCAGGTTCTGGCGGGCCTGATCCACCACCAGAATGGGGTTATTGACGACCGTTCCCAGCAGAATCAGGAAACCCAGCATGCTGATCATGTCGAAGGGCTGGCTCAGCGGGCGCAGGCCGATCAGGGGCAACAGACTGCCCACCAGGTTCATCATGGCCAGCCCCACGATGCCACCGGCGATGCCCAGGGGGATGGCGGTCATGATCAGCAACGGGTAGCCCCAGTGAGCAAAGATCGCCACCAGCACCAGGTAGACAATAACCAGGGAAATCATGAAATTCCCGGTCAGGGCTTCCCGTGTGGCATTGAGTTGATCGGAGGCTCCGGAAATGGCCACGCTGACACTTGAGGGCAACTGGCCGCTGTCCCTCAGGCTGTCGATCAACTCGGTTCGTACCCGTTCCACGCCGGCCTCGAGCGGCACATCCGGCGGTGGCACAATGTTGAGTGTCACCGTGCGCTGGCCATTGACCCGCCGGACCGTGCTGGTATCCACGGTCTCTTCGATTTCAGCCAGGCTCGACAGGGGCAGGGTCGCTCCTGTCGGCGTCCGTATCAGTAGCTCCGGTACCTCGTGCAGTTCCGGTTCACCTCCGGAACTGCCGTAGACATAGATGTCTATCTTGTCGTCGCCCTGAAAGAAGTCGCCCACATAGGCACCTTCGGTCATGGCAGAAACAGTGAAGCCAAGAGCATCGGTGTCCAGTCCCAGTTCAGCTGCTCGGGTCCAGTCGGGGCGCACCTGGATCAGAGGCTGGGCCAGGGTCAGGGTTGATGGCTGGGTCTGGATCCTGGGGTCGTCAAAGATTTCCCCGGCCTTGCGGTAGACGGCCTCAGCCGCCTGGTAGACTGTGGGCAGCTCGGCACCGGAAAGGTCAACGTCGATACTGCGGGTGCCGGCATCGTTGCTGGAAATGATCGACCCCTTGGAGGCGAATGCACGCATACCGGGATACTGCTCATACACCCGGGTGATCTCATCCATCAGCCGTTCAATATGGTTCGGGTTCAGGGTTTCAGAAATGATGCGCATGCCGGAGGTGGATACCTGGAGGTTCAGGTAGGCCAGGGGAGGCACCCGGGTTTCACCGGCTTCAAACCCGTCCGGATCGGCTTCCACATGGGGCAGGAAATGAGCTTCCACCTGCTCGGCGATAGCAGCCATTTCATCAAGGTTATAGCCAGGGGGCGCGTTCATGCGGGCAAAGGTCTTGGCTTCCTCCCCTTCCGGCAGGTACTCCGCGGGCGGTGTCAGCACGATTATGATCAGTGTGCTGGCCACGGCCGTCGTGATGATGGTCACCCACCGTCGCACTGGTGTGGCGATAAGCCAGGCCACCAGCTTCATGATCCGTCGGACCCAACCGGGGGACGCTGCAGCTTCCCCCGGAGAATGACCGGCGTCCGCCCCCCCGGACGAGCCACGGGAATCACCGAAATTCAGCCGCGAGCTCAGGGTCGGAATCAGGGTGATGGCCACCAGCATGGACGCCACAATGCAAGGCGACGCTGTTGTTCAGATCGACCGCAGGAACCAGCAGGTTGTCACCGCCAGTGGCCACCACGAAACCTACGATCGCCTGGTGCTCGCCACCGGGTCCCGGTCAGCCAGTCTGGGCCTGCCCGGGGAGGACCTGGAGGGCGTGGTGGGCTTCCGTGACCTGCAGGACACCCGCAAACTCATCGACATCAGCAGGCACAATCGCCGCGCCGTCGTCATCGGTGGTGGTTTCCTTGGCCTGGAGGCCGCCGAAGGGCTACGGCGCCGGGGCATGTCGGTCACCGTACTCCACCGATCGCCCCACCTGCTCAACCGCCAACTGGATGAAACCGGGGGCCACCTGCTGGAAGATGCACTCACCGAGCGCGGCCTTGTCATACGCACCGGCACCTCACCTCTGGCCCTGCTGGGCAAACATCGGGTACGGGCCGTTCAGCTGGACGACGAGACACTGCTCAGCACCGACCTGGTGGTCGTGGCCGCCGGCATCACGCCCAATGCCGAACTGGCCCGGACTGCCAGCCTTACCTGTGACCGTGCGATCCGCGTCAATGCCCAGCTACAGACCAGCGATCCCGATATCTATGCCCTCGGAGAATGCTGCCAGGTGAACGAGCAGACCTTCGGTCTGGTTGACCCGGGCTACCAGCAGGCAGACGTTCTGGCCCGGGTTCTCAACCACGCCAGCAACGGGGAGCTGCCGGCCTATGTGCCGGTGGTGGCGCCCACCCGCCTGAAAATCAGCGGTATTCCCATCTTTTCCTGCGGTGAGACCGAAACCGACGGTACCACCGAAGCCCTGGTATGGCAGGACCACGAGGCAAAGCGCTACTGCCGTTTTGTTATCCGTGACGGCCGTCTGGCCGGGGCCGTGCTTTTTGGCGAAACCCGGGAAGGTCCCTGGTATGCCCAGCGCATCCAGCAGGCCGACGATATCAGCGCTTTCCGGTCCAGTCTGGCCTTTGGCCAGGCCTTCTGCGGTGCCCGGGCCTGAATTTACCGATCATTACGAGAGCAGACACTATGAGCAAGAAACAGTTAATCGTCATCGGCAACGGCATGGTCGGCCATCATTTTCTTGAGCAGTTCGTGGCCACCGAAGCGGCTTCGGGCTATGAGCTCCAGGTATTTGGCGAAGAACCCCTGCTGGCCTATGACCGGGTCCACCTGTCCGAGTATTTCGACCAGGCCACCCACGCGGATCTGGCCATGGGCACCGCCGAATGGTACGAACAGAACGACATTATGCTCCATCTTGATGAGGCCGTGACCGGCATCGACCGGGACCAGCAGACCGTCACCACGGCAAAGGGCTCGCACCCCTACGATGCGGTCGTACTGGCCACCGGTTCCTATCCGTTCGTGCCACCGATCGACGGTAACGACCACCCCCACTGCCTGGTTTACCGTACCCTGGCGGACCTGGACGCCATTCGGACCAGCGCCGAAGGGGCGCGCACCGGCGTTGTGGTCGGCGGCGGCCTGCTGGGTCTGGAGGCCGCCAACGCTCTCAAGAGCCTGGGCCTGGAAGCTCACGTTGTGGAGTTCGCGCCCCGCCTGATGCCGGTCCAGCTGGACGCCGACGGCGGCGCGGTACTGAAGCACAAGATTGAAGAGCTGGGCGTCCGGGTCCACACCGAAAAGGCCACCAAAGCGATCGTAGCCGGCTCGGAATGCCGTCTGCGCATGGAGTTCGAGGAAGACGATTACCTGGAGACCGACCTGATCGTGTTCTCGGCCGGTATCCGTCCCCAGGACGCCCTGGCCCGGGCTGCCAACCTGGAAGTGGGTGAGCGTGGCGGCATCATCATCGATAACCAGTGCACCACCTCCGACCCGCGTATTTTCGCCATCGGCGAATGCGCACTCTGGAGTGAGCGCATTTTCGGTCTGGTAGCGCCCGGGTATACCATGGCCCGGACCCTGGCCAGCCACCTGAACGGTGATGCCGAGGCTGCGTTCAGCGGTGCCGACATGAGCACCAAGCTCAAGCTGCTGGGCGTGGACGTGGGCTCTATCGGCGACGCCCACGGCCAGACCCCGGGCGCCCGCAGCATACGTTTCAATGACGAAGCCGCCGGCCACTACCGGCGCATGGTAATCAGCGAGGACGGCAAGACCCTGCTGGGGGCCATCCTGGTGGGCGACAACGGCCCCTACGATACCCTGCTGCAGTATGCCCTTAATAACATTGCTCTGCCGGAGCATCCGGAAACCCTGATCCTGCCACAAAGCGAAGGCGGTGCACCGGCTCTGGGGCCTGACGCCCTGCCGGATACCGCTGCCATCTGCTCCTGCCACAACGTCACCAAGGGCGATATCTGCGGGGTCATTGACGCCGGCTGCGGCGACCTGGGTTCGGTCAAGGCCGAAACCAAGGCCAGTTCCGGCTGTGGGGGCTGTGCCGCCCTGCTCAAGAACGTGGTGGACAGCGAGCTCGCCAAGCGGGGGGTGGAAGTCAGCAAGGACATCTGCGAGCACTTTGCCTACAGCCGGCAGGAGCTCTTCCATCTGGTCAAGGTCAACGGCATCCGCACCTTCCGGACCCTGATCCGGGAGCATGGCAAGGGCCAGGGCTGCGAAATCTGCAAGCCCACCGTCGGGTCCATCCTGGCCACCTGCTGGAACGAACACATTCTCGCCACCGACCATGTGCCCCTGCAGGACACCAACGATACGTTCATGGCCAACATGCAGAAGAACGGCACCTATTCCATTGTGCCACGGATACCCGGCGGCGAGATCACCCCCGACAAGCTGATTGTGCTGGGGGAGGTGGCCAAGGAATACGACCTCTATACCAAGATCACCGGCGGCCAGCGGGTGGACCTGTTCGGGGCCACCCTGAGCCAGTTGCCTGAGATCTGGGAAAAGCTCATTGCTGCCGGGTTCGAGACCGGCCATGCCTACGGCAAGTCACTGCGGACGGTGAAGTCCTGTGTCGGTAACACCTGGTGCCGCTATGGCGTCCAGGACAGCGTGGCCATGGCGATCTTCCTGGAAGACCGTTACAAGGGTCTGCGGGCGCCCCACAAGGTCAAGATGGCGGTGTCCGGCTGTACCCGGGAATGCGCCGAGGCCCAGAGCAAGGACATCGGGGTGATTGCCACCGAAAATGGCTGGAACCTCTATGTGTGCGGCAATGGTGGCATGCGCCCCCGTCACGCCGACCTGTTCGCCACCGACCTAAACGATGAAGAACTGATCCGCACCATCGACCGGGTACTGATGTTCTACGTACGGACTGCGGACCGGTTACAGCGCACCAGCGTCTGGATGGAGAACCTGGAGGGCGGCCTGGACTATCTCAAGCAGGTGGTTCTCGAGGACAGCCTCGGTTTGGGCGAAGAGCTCGAAGAACACATGGAAGGGCTGGTGGGCACCTACCAGTGCGAGTGGAAAACCGCGGTGGAAGACCCTGAAAAACGCAAACGCTTCCGCGAGTTCGTCAATGACGAACGTACCGACCCGGTACAGCAGTGGACCCACGAGCGCGGCCAGCGCCGCCCGGTAACTGAATCAGCCTGAGGAGAACAGAGATGAAAGTAACGACCCAGTGGGATGTGGTATGCAAGGTGGCGGATCTGGTACCGGACTCAGGTGTGGCCGTCTGGACCAGCAGCGGTCCGGTTGCGGTTTTCTACCTGCCGGAACGACTGCCGGCACTCTTTGCCATCGGCCACCAGGATCCGTTCAGCGGTGCCAATGTGCTGGCCCGCGGCATCACCGGTGACATCAAGGGCGAGCCGGTGGTCGCCTCACCCCTGTACAAGCAGCATTTCAGCCTGTTGAGTGGCCAGTGCCTGGAAGACGAGTCGGTCAGGGTGCCGGTATACCGGGTGCTGGTGGACGGGGACCAGATCCGTGTCGAGCAGCGGCTCGGCAGCCGCGATGAACTGGCAGCCTGATCATTTGACCGGCTTGCCGGGCCCAGGGGCCAGGTAAGCCGGGACGCGGGAGGCTAGCCTCCCAGGCCCGAATTTTTCTCCGAGATCTGGCTGTTCAGGGTCCAGAGATCATAAAGAATACCCAGCAGGAAGAGCCCGCCGGTGAGCAGATAGAGAATCCCTGTAATCCACTTACCCATATACATGCGGTGAATACCGAAAACCCCGAGGAAGGTCAGCAGGATCCAGCTGACGTTATAGCTGATGTTACCGCTCTTGAAGCGTATATCCGCGGCCCGGTCCATGGCCGGGATCAGGAACAGGTCAATGATCCAGCCAATGAACAGCAGCCCAAGGGTAAAAAACCAGATAGTGCCGGTAATGGGCTTGCCGTAATAGAAGCGATGGGCACCGAGGAACCCAAAAATCCACAAAAGGTAACCAATGGCCTTGCTGTGGGTATCCGAATGCGGCATTACAAATCCTCCCTGAGCGTTTGAGCAGTTTAAGGACCAACCTCCGGCGCCGGATCTGAGCCGTCGTCGCGGAACTCGCTGGCGGATTTTCCCGTCCACTTGCGAAAGGCCCGGCTGAAATTGGACAGGTCAGCATAACCCAGCTCGTAGGCGATTTCGCTGACAGAACGGTTAGTGTACCTCAGCAACTGGATGGCCCGGTCCTTGAGTACCGACTCAACCAGCTCGCGATAGCTGGTATTGCGCTCGGACAGCCGGCGCTTGAGGGTTCTTGAGGACACGTAAAAGCGCTCGGCCATAGCCTCCAGGGAGGGCAGAGGTCCGGGCATGACTTGAAGCATGTTACGGATGGCAAAGGTGATGTCACCCTGATCCTTCAGGGCTTTTTGCAGCTCCAGCTCACACTGCTGGCGCGCCATCTCGGAGGCTTCCGCATCGGCAAGGCGCATGCGGGCCCGAAGCAGCGCCAGGGGAAACATCATCATCTCGGTATCGCACCCATACTCAAAGGGCACCGGGAGCTGGCTGGCAAACTCCCGGTAATAGCCAGGTTCCGGCGCGGTTAGGCGCACGGCCATGCCGGGAAACTTGCCATTGACCAGCTCGCACCCTTCAGCCTCGGCACTGTCCCTGTCCACCAGCTGGTCCGCCAACATCATCAGGGTGGCACTCACGGTTTCCGCCAGGAACGGATCAAGACTGCGAGCGGAATATTCGGGTTTTAACTGCACCAGCACCGCATCTTCGGTTTCCCGCAGGGTGATGCTCAGGAAAGGAACGCGCAGCTGCAGGTAGCGCCTGACCGAGTCCAGTGCATCCGCCATGGTAGGGCTGGTGAGGGCCGCAAAACCAAGAGTGCCGTGAATGGTGACCCGTAATTCCCGGGCCAGCATGAAGCTCAGTCCCTGGTGGCCGGCCAGCGCTACCGCCCGGTCGGCCATTACCATCGCATCGGTAACCAGCACCCGGCTATCATCGGTACGCAGATCCTCGGGACCGATAGTCAGCCCCTGATACAGTACCCGCTCGTTGTGGCCGAGCTTCCTGACGGTGTCCGCCAGCACACGCATATAGGCGCCCGGAACCAGAAACAGGCCGGGCATCGGTCGGTCTTTGCCAGAGCTGCGGTTGGCCATTGGGTATCCTTATTATTGGCAGACAGTCAGGATGCTAGCATGGGCCGCAGCCTGGGACATTGAGGCCGGGGCCCAACCTTCCTTTGTCATTTGAGCCAATGCCCGAGGCCCTGTCCCAACCTCCACGACGGACGTCCCCTTCGCGCCTTCCGCACCGCACTTGCGCCGCGCACACTGAAGCCATGACATCAGGCAAAGCGCAGATGCGCAGAGGAGGACGTATGCAGACAAGACCGTCTGTCGACAAAGCGGTTGCCCGCAAGCCCGAGCAGGTTGCCATCAAGCCCCAGCGCATGGGCTTTGAGTTCGACGAAAAGGTGCCCAATTACTGGCTTGATGACAGCTATACCCTGAGCCATACCATGAATGCCCTGTCAGTGCTGTTTCCCCAGGGCGAACAGTTCTTCGTGGATTCGGTGCGATATTTCCGGGACTGCGTCACAGACCCCGCCAAAAAAGCTGAGGTTCGCGGGTTTATCGGCCAGGAAGCGATGCACTCCCTGGAACATGACGCCATGAACAGTCATGTGCGAGACCAGGGCATGCCCGTGGAAGAGCTGGAAAAACAGCTCAAGATGGTACTGGACCTGACCCGCAAGCTGCCTAAACGGCACCAGCTTGCGGTCACCTGTGGCCTTGAACACCTGACCGCAATGATGGCCGACATGCTGCTGGAGCGCAGCGATGTTCGGGAAGACATGCACGAAACCATGCGGCCCCTGTGGGTCTGGCACGCAATCGAGGAAACAGAGCACAAGGGCGTGGCTTTTGATGTATTCCAGGAATCCGGCGGCACCTACGCCGAACGGACTTTCTACCTGGCCTTCAGCACAGCCATACTCGGGGTGGTAGCCAGCTATTTCACCGGCCGCATGATGCTCAGTGACCGCAGGAACTTCTCGCTCAGGGACGGGGCTCGCGGGCTTTGGCGTATGTGGGGCAAAAACGGCACCTTCTCGAGCCTGATTCCCACCTGGCTGAACTATTTCCGGCCCGGTTTCCACCCGTGGCAGCACGACAACAGCGAACTGATAGCCCGGTTCAAGGCCGAGATCGAGCAGTACATCGCCCCGCAATACCAGAAAGGCAGCACCCGCACCCTGCAGTAAGTCCCGTCCCTGCCGGGCCGCCCGCAGCCGCGGGATGGCCCGGCTGCGCCAATGCCCCGATTGCCCTTCTTTAGTCCTAATGGAGTTGAAAATCCTGCCATCGCCATCAAGGTATGCTCTAGTGGATTCACAACAATTGCTTATTGGAGGAGTCGAGCGTGCGCAAGGATGGCCCACAGAAGAAGAATCGGAACGACGACAGGGAATCTGAAAGCGATCAGCGCCAACGCCAGCACGGGCAACGCTCCCCCGGATTCGAGCCCGGGGGTCCGGCTGCACGCCCTGAACCTCCCCAGTGGAGCCGGATGTTCCAGTTGCTCCTGGTGGGGTTCATTATATTCTATGCCATCCAGATCGTGTCTGATTCCGGTGTTGAGCAACTGACGTTCACCGAGTTCAAGCAAAGGGTGACTGCCGGGGAGGTGGCCGAGGTGACCATCGAGGGGCACCAGGTCCGGGGACGATTCGCTACCGGTGACGGCGAGGAAGTTGACCCCCAGACCGCTACCCACTTCCGCAGCCACATTCCCGAAGTGGGCGACAGCGAGATCCTGGAGCTGCTGGAGCAGAACAATGTCACCATTGACGCGGAAGAGTCCGGGCAGGACTGGCTCAGCCGCCTGTTGATCAGCTTCCTCCCCTGGCTACTTATTCTTGGTCTGTTCTTCTATTTCTGGTCCCGCATGCAGAAACAGATGGGGGGACAACAGACCGGCGGCCTGTTTAATGTGGGCAAATCCAAGGCCAAGCGCTATCGGGAAGATGAACCCAAAAAGACCTTTGAGGACATAGCTGGCGCCGAGAACGCCAAGAAGGACCTCACCGAAATCGTCGACTACCTGAAAAACCCGGCCTATTACCAGCGCCTAGGCGCCAAGCTGCCCCGGGGCGTCCTGATGGTGGGCCCCCCCGGTACCGGTAAAACACTCATGGCGAGGGCGGTGGCCGGAGAGGCCGGCGTACCGTTCTTTTCCATCTCCGGCTCCGAGTTCATCGAGATGTTCGTGGGGGTGGGTGCTTCCAGGGTAAGGGACATGTTTGAGGAGGCCCGCAGGGAGTCCCCTGCCATTATTTTTATCGACGAACTGGACGCCATCGGCCGTTCCCGTGGCGCCGGGGTTGGAGGCGGCCACGACGAAAGGGAGCAGACCCTGAACCAGATCCTGTCTGAAATGGACGGCTTCTCGCCCCACGAAACTGTGGTGGTCATTGCCGCCACCAACCGTCCCGACGTTCTGGACCCGGCGTTGCTGCGGCCCGGGCGCTTCGACCGCAAGGTCACACTGGACCGGCCCCATCGCAAGGCCCGGGAAATGATTCTGGGCATACACACACGGGCCATGCCATTGGCGGATGACGTGTCCCTGGAAGCACTGGCGCGCCGCACCGTCGGGTTTTCCGGCGCTGACCTGGAAAACCTGGCCAACGAAGCTGCCCTGTTTGCGGGGCGTGAGGACTGCAAAACCGTGGCCATGCATCATTTCAATATGGCCCGGGACAAGGTGCTGATGGGTGCCGAGCGAGAGCAGACCCTGAGCGAGGAAGAACGCAAAGTCATCGCCTACCACGAGTCCGGCCATGCCCTTGCCGCCTTGTTGTTCCCCAAGGCTGATCCTCTGGAGAAAGTAACTATAATCCCCAGAGGCCGCGCCCTGGGCGCTACGGAACAGGCGCCGGATGAGGACCGGTACAACATGACCGCAAGCTACGCCCGTGACCGTATAGCCGTCATGCTCGGCGGTCGGGTATCCGAGCGGATCATTTTCGATGAGGTCAGCAGTGGTGCCGAAAACGATATAGAGCAGGCCACCAAACTCGCCCGTCGGATGGTGTCCCGTTGGGGTATGAGCGACGCGATCGGGCCAGTATCCGTCAGCGCCAGTCAGGAGGAAGTCTTCCTGGGCCATGAGATTTCCCGGGAACGGGATTTCAGCGAAGCCACCGCTGAAAAAATAGACGACGAAGTGCGTAAGCTGATCATGGGTATCGAACGTGAGGTGGAGAAACGCCTGAAAGAAAATCGCAAGCGCCTCGACAAACTGGCGGATGCCCTGCTTGAGGACGAAACCCTCGAGGCGAAACGCATCAGTTCCCTTCTGGACCTTGATAACGGAAAGAGCGACGAAAGCTCAGAGAGCAAAGGCGGTAAGGGTAAAGAGAAAGGAAAAAGCAGGGACGGAAACACGGACCAGAAGAAGGACAAGGGGAACGACGACGGGGAGAAAGGCAAAGGCGATTCAGACCGGAAAGAACAGGCCTGAGCCGGAAACCGGCCCACCGGGCGATACCCGCCGGTGGGCCTTTCGATCTTCAGCCCTCTTCCCGCTTCCAGGCCTCATCGAGCAGCTTTCGCACCTCATCGTCACTGGTCTGACCAAAATCCCGGTACCACTTGCCAATGGCCATGAAGGGCTCAGGCGTAGCCAGACAGGCAATGTGGTCCACCTTTTTGCCCAGCCGGTCCAGAGTTTCCTGAGGGGCTACCGTCACCGCCAGCACCACTTCTCCGGGATTCTGTTTTCGCACCGCATCAATGGCCGCCTCCATAGTGGCACCGGTGGCAACGCCGTCGTCGACGAGGATGACACAGCGGCCTTCGATTTTCGGCGCCGACCTGTCTCCCCGATAGGTGGTCTCCCGGCGCTTCAGCTCCTTGCCCTCTTTCTCTGCGACTTTCTCGATATCGGCGTCCGACACCCCATGGGAACTGATTACGTCGTCGTTCAGCACCTTCACGCCGCCACTGGCAATGGCACCCATCGCCAGCTCTTCCCAGGCCGGCAGCCCCAGCTTGCGCACAAGCATCAGGTCCAGACCTGCATCAAGGGATTTTGCTATCTCTGCAGCCACTGGTACCCCGCCCCGCGGCAGGGCAAGAACCAGGACGTCATCACGTTCCCTGTAATTACTGAGTTCTTCCGCCAGTGCCTGGCCGGCAACCGTGCGGTTTTTTATCGGGACATCCATAGTCAGGCTCCTTGCGTAGTTATCTTTGAGTAGATGTATTCCAGCTACCTGAATAATATCTGCGGCCACAGACTGGCTTATCAACCGCCCCGGCCGATTTCGCATGGTTGCAATCAGGCGGTCGTGGCATAAAGTATTAGGGTAACTTCTGAAGGATTCCCTGCAGGGGGATCCCATCGAACATAACGTCTGGGAGAGGAAAATGGCTGGCGCAAGTGAAAGCTATCATGAACCTGGAGAACTGCTATCGGCAAAGACCAAGGACATGCATCGGGCCCTGGTGTCGGTTCAGGAAGAACTTGAGGCCGTTGACTGGTATCAGCAGCGGGCAGACGCCACCAGTGACCAGGAACTGAAAGGCCTTCTCCTCCACAACATGCGGGAAGAGGTCGAGCATGCCTGCATGGTGCTTGAATGGCTGCGCCGCAACAGCCCGGACTTTGCAGAACAGATGGACATCTATCTGTACACAGACAAGCCCATCCTCGAGGCCGAAGAAGACGACGGTGACGTCGGCGGCGGTGGCTCAGGCAGCCGGAACCGGTCCCTGAACAAATTCACCATTGGCGATATGAAGGGCAAGAAATAATCATGACTTATCTCAATCGGGAACAAGCCTCGTTTTCCAGTGATATCTGGGACAGAATCGACAGTGCCGCCGTGGGCGCCGCCAGCGATATTCTTACTGGCCGCCGCTTCCTCGATGTCGAAGGGCCCTACGGCGTAGGGCTGACCTCCATCGAAGTGGGTGAAGAGGGCTATTGCCGTCAGCCGAAACCTGACGAAGCCGGCGCCGTGCTCAGCCGGGCTATTGCCATTCCCATGCTGCGCAAGAACTTTGGCCTGAGTGTGCGCCGGATCGACGGCTTCGAATCCATGGGCCAGCCCCTGGATCTGCGCGCTGTCGAGGATGCCGCGGAGGCTGTGGCGCGCCGCGAGGAAGAGTTTATCTACTACGGCCAGCCTGACTTCGGCCTGGAAGGCCTGCTGACCGCCAAGGGCCGCAACCAGGTCGAGTGCGCTGACTGGAGCAAGATCGAGCAGGCCCTGGAGGACGTGCTCAATTCGGTGAACCAACTCGACGACAACGGCTTTCACGGACCTTACGCCCTGGCTCTGTCGACCAAGTGGTATAACCTGCTTTTCCGGCGCTACGAAGGCACCGACATGCTGCAGCTAGAGCACCTCAAACGGCTGTGTGAGCTGGGTGTGTTCAAAGCAGATATCGAGGGCGCCGTGCTGGTGGACGCCAGAGTCGGCCGTATCATCGTCGGCCAGGATCTGATGACCGGCTACTCAACCAACGATGGCATCCATCACCAGATGTTTGCCAGCGAGAGCCTGGTGCTCATGGTGGAGGAGCCAGGCGCCATCTGTACTCTCAGCAGGAAGGTATAGGCACCTCATGGTCAGCAGCAGGGACGTAGAGCGAGCGCGCAGTGGCGGCCGGGAGGTCCTGGATGACCTGAACTCCATCAGCCGGGCCAGGGAAGGGGCGAGGGATCCGGCACTCGGTTCGCTGCTGGGGGACATAGGCCGACGCAGGGCCAGACAGAGCGCCAGGCTGCAGGCCTGGCTGAGCCGGCACGAGGAAGCCCTGCCCGAAGCCGGTAAAGGAATACCTGGCGGTCATGACTCCGCCAGGGCTGGGGCAGTATCTGATGAAAGGCCAGCGACGGCGGAGAAGGGCGTCACCGTGACCGAGTGCCGGGAAGTCGCACCCGGGCTGATCATATTCCGCGTGCCACGCCCCCTGGATTTCAGCTTCCGGCCCGGCCAATCAGTCAAGGTAGGTGTAGAGGGAGTCAAACGCAGTTTTTCCATTGTCTCCGCGCCTCATGAGCCGACGCTCGAATTCTTCGTGGAGCTAGTGCCCGGTGGCCAGATGTCCGAGCGCCTGCGCACCCTGGCCCCCGGCCACACAATCATCCTCGGTAACCCGAAAGGGAGCTTTCTGCTGGATAGCCGCTACCGTGAACATCTTATGGTGGCTACTGTGACCGGCATCAATCCCTTTGTTAGCATGATCCGGGATGCTCTTCACCAGGGTCGTGGTGACCACCGGTTTCACCTGCTTCATGGTGCCAGCTATCAGAATGAGTTCGGCTATCGGGAAGAGCTGCAAGGTATTGCCGCCAGCCACCCGGAGATCCTCGACTATGTGCCGACGGTCAGCCGGCCAGAAGAGCCCGCAAACTCGGGATGGACAGCGAGTCAGGGTCGGGTGGATGCCATAATAGAGGACTATGTTGCCCGGAAAGGCCTGGATGCCAGCTCGACTATGCTTTATATCTGTGGCCACTCGGGAATGATTGGGTCGGTGGAGCAGCAGTTCCGGCCCCGGGGATTCCAAATAGAAACCGAAGACTACGATTGATTCCGCAGGTAGCTCAGGCCGAAGCAAGCATCTCACTGCCTGAGGAAGACGCGACCACCCTGTTCCTCCCCGCACTCTTGCCTTCGTAAAGGCGACGGTCTGCTATCTGGTAAAGCTCATTAAGCTTTTCAGCATCGGCGGGCCAGAATGCAATTCCGAAGGTTGCCGTCAGCTCCACCGCAATTCCTTCATAGTGAGCCGGGGTGTCTGCAATACGCTGACGCAGCTCGTTGACAAGGCCCTCAGCGTCCCTCGGCGCAACCTCTCGCACAATAAGACCGAACTCCTCGCCACCGAGACGTCCGACGAAATCGGTGTTACGCAGCCGTTCCGTCAGGCACCGGCCGATGTGGCGCAATACCTCATCTCCCGCAACGTGCCCCAGGCTGTCATTGACCCGCTTGAAATGGTCGATGTCCATCAGCACCAGAGCAAATTGCCGGCGATTGCGCTGGGACTCTCTCAGAACACGCTCGAGGGAGGCATGAAAGCTGCTGCGGTTGGCCATACCGGTCAGGGCATCGGTTTCGGCCAGGGTGACCAGCCGTGCCTGGGCGTCGGCGCGACGGCTTTCATAGACATGCATGAACATCAGGATCAGGATCGCGCAGAACATGGGGTTTAGCAGGTCGATCATGACCCCGGCGTTGGTCAGCGCGTTGAGTTGCAGGTAGAAGAAAACACCTCCGGCCAGCATGAAAGGGAATGCCAGGAAGAACCCGGCAACCCGGCCCAGCAGGAGATAGGACAGGATCGGCATGATAAACACCCAGACAAAGGCAGTACTTGAAGCCTCGGGCATGGTAATGATGTAGAGGAAAAAACTGAACGCACAGACCAGATAGCCGTAGATCCAGGCGTGCAGACGCGAGGTCTTCATGACCCGGGTGGCACCAAAAAGCAGCAAAACGCTCGCCCCCAGCTCCAGAAGCGCCAGCACGGGATTGTTATTGAATACCTGGAAAACGGCGAAAATTGCCAGCGTAATGCCTGTGGCGACAAAAATAAGCCGCATGATGCCACGCCGGTGAGCATCCCGGAGCCCGGATTTACTGTAGGGGACGCCAACGCTCTCATCACCCTTTAATGGTGATTTCATAAGACAAGGACTCCTAGTCTCCGAAAATTATAGAGTCTGGGAGCCCAGGACGCTAGCGACGCGATCGCGGCAATGACGTCAGCCCTTGCTGCAACAGCCAGCACGGCCGGCTGAAGCCTGACCTGCTACAGGTAGAGGTTTTTGCGGGAGAACCTTTCCACCAGAGGCTGATAGGCTGAACCCAGGACCCGGTTGATGACGTCGATGCCCCAGGCGTCTGGACCGACCAGGATCCGGGACTCATCCTTCAGAATGCCCTTGACGATGGTGCGGGCGGCTTTTTCCGGAGTTGTGACGGCGATCTTGTCGAAGCCTTTGCGCTGGGCTTCAGCGTTCTCGGATTTGCCCATACGGGCCGAGTTGGCAATGTTGGTCCGGATGCCGCCGGGATGGACACAGCTCACCGCCACCGGCTGCTTCTCGAGTTTCATTTCCTGACGCAGGGCTTCGGTGAAACCCCTCACCGCAAACTTGGCCGCATTGTAGGCGCTCTGCTTGGGCACACCGATCAGTCCGAAGACGCTTGAAATATTAACAAGGTGACCATCGCCGGAGGCAATCAGGTGGGGCAGGAAGGCCCGGCTGCCGTGGGTGACACCCCAGAAGTCGATATCCATGACCCACTTGAAGTCTTCATCTGTCATTTCTCGAACGGACGCTGACAGAGCAACACCGGCGTTATTGATGACCATGTTGACCACGCCAAAGTCTTTCGCCACCTGGTCGGCGTGGGCATAGATGCCATCACGATCTGACACATCCAGCCGGTAGGTCCTGATTTCCGAGGCATCGCACAATTCAGCGGTTTCCCTGAGCCCGGTTTCGTTGACGTCCGAGAGAGCCAGCCGGCAGCCACGGGCCGCTAACTCTTTTGCCAGGGCCCGGCCGATGCCTGAGCCCGCGCCGGTAATGACAACCACTTTATTGTTGAGCTTTTTCATTAATTCTGACCTCTGAGTCGAAACGTTAGTCGAGCTTTTTCCGGCCCCTCGCACCGGGTCTATTAAAGCAGACACTTTAAGGTCCTGATACTTTAACAGGCCACCGGCGCCGGCAAATGGCAGGAGAACGCCAGACCCGCGGCGCTGCAGCCAGCCCCGGACCCGGATGCTGCTGGCGTGCCACACCGCAAAACAGGGCACCATAGCCGGCCTTTACCGAAGCTGGTATTCTCCGGTCCACCCTCTAAGCCGGCCTCTTGCCCACCCCTGACTGGAAAACCCGACATGGAATGGACCATAACGCATTTCTGGCTCGTGCTCGCTCTGGCGCTGGGTCTGGCCGAACTCACCTCCGGCGTCCTTGTGCTACTGGCTCTTGGTCTTTCGGCAGCGCTCACCGCCGTCCTTGCCGCCCTGGGGTTTTCCTTCAGCGGCCAGCTGGTGGGTATGGGCCTGTTTTCCGGGCTGCTTGTGCCCGTGGCGGTCTGGGTCATCCGTCCCCGGTTTTCACCCAGGGGGGTGGCCTACGGTACAACCGGGACCGGGGTAGAACAGGGCCGAAGCTACCATAGCACCAAGCGGGATTTTGACGGGGCCACCGGACTCAAGATCAATGGCGACTTCTATCGCCTGCGGGTTAAACCCGGCGGCGAGACCGAACTGCCGGAGCATACGGAAGTCATTTTTGACCGGTTCGACGGCACTACCGCCGTCGTCCACCTTTCACCCCACAAGGATCAGTAAACATGGAATCACTGCTTTCACCAGGCTTGGTACTCAGTCTGATATTCGTTGTTATAGGAATCCTGATCATTGCCAAAGGACTTGTTATCATCCGCCAGTCCGAAGTCATGGTTATTGAGCGCCTCGGCTCGTTCAACCGGGTTCTGGAAAGCGGCGTTAACATCATCGTGCCTTTCATCGAGCGCCCCCGGGCCATCACCATGATCCGCTATATGAAACTCGGCAATGAGTACCAGGCGGTCACCACCGATGAGAATCGCATTGACCGCCGGGAGACGGTCATGGACTTCCCCGGCCAGCCAGTGGTAACCACCGACAACGTCACCGTGACCATCAACGGCGCTCTGTACTACCAGATCATTGACCCACGCCGGGCGGTCTACGAGGTGGCAAACATGAGCCAGGCGGTTGAGGTCCTTGCCAAGACCACACTGCGCTCCGTCGTCGGCAAGATGGAGCTGGACAAGCTGTTCGAATCCCGTGCCGAGGTAAACAGCGCGATCCAGGCGGAAATGGAAGAAGCTGCCTCCAAATGGGGCGTCAAGCTGACCCGGGTGGAAGTCCAGGACATCAACATGCCGGAAGAAGTGGAAGAAGCCATGCGCCTACAGATGGCGGCTGAGCGCAAACGCCGCGCCACAGTGACTGAAGCCGAAGGCGAAAAGACGGCCGCCATCGCCATGGCCCAGGGCCAGCGCGAGTCCGCCATCCTCAACGCCCAGGGCGATAAGGAATCGGCCATCCTGCGTGCCCAGGGCGAGCAGGAGTCCATCCGGCTGGTGCTCAATGCCATCGGCGACAGTGAAGAGAACAAGCGCACTGTTGTCGGCTATCTTCTGGGCCAGAGCTATATCAAGGTCCTGCCGAATATGGCGAAGGACGGCGAGCGGGTCTTCGTGCCTTACGAATCCTCAGCCCTGCTCGGGTCGATGGGGATGTTCAGGGAAATGGCCGGCAGCCCGGAAGACGTGGTTCGCCAGTCCCTCAAGACAGACACTCTGCGTGGTGGCCTGGTCGGCGGCGCCGGCGGCGCCTGACCGGGGCAGCTCCTATTCCAGCAGATGATCCAGGGGGCGCTGGTAACTGGGGGCGAACACCGTCAGGAAATACATCACCTCTGGCAGGGCCTCGTCCTGGAGCCGGCTGTAGATCTGCGCTGCCGCCGGCTCAAATTCCTTGTTACCGGCCAGAATCTCGGCCTGGCATTTCAGCCAGGCTGACAGCCTGTCCGCGGCCTTGATGATCTCCCGCACCTCATCGGACCACCGGGACTCCTGAACGTAAGGCGCAAAGTCTTCCCGCAAGTCCTCCGGCAGCAATGCCAGCAATTCTTCCTCTGCCCGATGTTCAATGGCACCAAACGCCTCCCGCATGACCTTTGAGTGGTACTTGACGGGCGTTGGCATATCGCCGGTTATGACCTCGGTGGCGTCATGGTATAGCGCGGCCGTCGCGATATGGTCCGGGTCTACGCTGCCATCAAAGTAGCGGTTTCGTATCAGCGCGAGGACATGGGCCAGGGTGGCCACTTCCCAGGAATGGGTGGCGACGTTCTCTTCAATGGCGTTACGCATCAGGCCCCAGCGGCGTATCCAGCGCAAGCGGGCAATGTATGCGAAAAAATGACTGACGGGGGCGGGCATGGGCCTTGGATTTCCTCAATTAATAAGATTGTGACATGTAACTTCAAAGCACAGTCTTAGAGTGCTACGCTCAATACATGAACGGCCATTCAATTATACATCCGGAGCGACTCTCCCAGGTGATGACATGAAGCTTGTGATCATGCTGACGGCCCTGATCACCGCCTTGGCGATCTGCAGCAACGCTAATGCCCAGACCCAGGTTGTCGTAGGCGCCTACAACTTCCCGCCGATTGCCGTGGTTCAGGACAGCGGTCAGGTGGAGGGTCTGCTCGCGGAGTTACTGACGGAACTGAATGAGCGGCAGGGGAACTATACCTTTGTCGCCTTTGCCACGTCACCCAAGCGCCGCCACCGGGATTTCGCCGACGCCCGCTACGATGTCATCTTTTTCGAAAGCGATGAATGGAACTGGGACTCAGTGCCCCACCAGGTCACCAGGCCCATACTGAAAGATGAAGAAGTCTATATCGCCCTGGACAAGCCGGATCGTGGTCAGGATTTTTTTGACGACATCCGCTCCCGGCGCATCGTGGCCATGCTTGGCTACCATTATGGCTTCACCGACGGCGTGACCGATGAAGCCGAGCTGCGTGAACGGTTTGACATCGAACTTTCCCACAGCCACCACAGGAATATCGAACTGATCCTGGCGGACCGGCCCTCGGTGGCCGAAGTGGCGGTAGTCAGTCGCTCCTACCTCTCCCTGTACTTTCGCAACAACCCCGACCAGCGGGATGAGTTTCTTGTTTCCCACGAGGTGGATCAGAGTTACCTGCTCCATGCCATTGCGCGGCCGGACAGCCCGGTCAGCGCGGAGTCTCTGGAAGACCTGATCGACCGCCTGATGGAAGACGGCGTTTACCAGGCCCTGGTGCGATCCCATGGCCTGCAGCTTCCCTAGTGTCCCTGACCCAAGAACGGCCGCCTAGCGCACATCCAGCTCGAAAGGAATGCTCACCAGGGATCTCTCATCGGTCGCCTCACCCTGCAGAGTCGGGTCACGTAAGTAAATCTGCTCCGATGAGACCCCGTGATTTTCCCGAAGCTCACGCTGGATTAGCTGGCCACGCTCGCCAGCAAGCTCCCGCAGTTCACTCTCCGGCAGACTCTGGTCTGAAACCAGGGCTGAAATCAACGTCAGTCGCCAGGCTTCCGGTTCACCGCTGTGTTCGCTCCTCAGGCTATCAAGGTCACGGTCGGAGTCGCTGTTCCGGTAGGCCTGCTCCAGTTGCTCGATCTGGCTGTCCATCGGCGCCTGGGCCACACCCAAGTCCTCCAGCAGCCGCTGCCCAAGCAGGGCGGTACGGTCAAGCTCCGGCGCCGCCGCACCCCTTACATCCAGACTGAGCTGGGGCCGCTCTTTGAGCGCATCCGCCACGACTTTCAGTTTGCGGCCCTCTTCCGGTGCCAGTTCGGCTAGCCCGGGCCGGAATTTGATGGCACCCAGCTCCGACCCGGAAAAACCTGCCAGGTCGACCACCGACCCCAGTACGCTGAACGGCGACGTGGCCGCCTTGACCACGATATTGACGAAGGTGTTCATGATCACCTGGTCAAGCTGGAAGTCCGGGTCCCCAAGGCTGCCTTCAATAGGCAGGTTGATTTCGATCTGACCGGAAGAATCCCGCAGCAACGTAAGGCCCAGCTTGACCGGAGCATCGGTGGCCTGGTCGCTGTCGACAGCCCGGCCCAGCTCCAGCCGGTCCAGAATGATTTCATTGGTCGCCGACAGGTCCGAGCCGGTAATGGTGTAGTCCATGTCCAGTGCCAGCTTGCCACCATCGACGGCGTAGCCCAGGTAGCGGGCAAAATAGGGGCTCAGGACCGGCAGACCCAGCTGTTCGAGCGTCAGCTTCAGGGTCGTGGTCTCGTCGCTGCCCAGCGTACCCAGGGTGCCTTCCATGGTCAGGTCACCGGCTTCTGCCACCTTGCCGGTCAGATTCAGCCTGCCCTGCTGGGGCCTAATGTTACTGATGCCTGAAACCGACCCGTTAAGCGCGTAAAGTCGGGTTGCAAAGGCCGGATTGAAGGACTGGTCCTGATACCGGACGGTGCCATCTTCCAGGGCAAATTCGCCAATCCGGAAAATGAACCGGGAATCGTCTTCTACGGCGTCTTCATCGGAACCGGAATCTGAGGATTCGCCGTTATCCTCCCCATCCACCGTAATACGGCTCAGGTTAAGTTCGCCTGAGCCTGATCGCTGCACCAGGATATCCGGGTTGACCAGTGTGATGGTGCCGATTTCAAGCCGGGCCGGGTCAAGATTGTATTCGATGGGTGACAGTCTCAGGGTATCCCAGCTCAGTAGCTGCCCATCCCCATCCACAATGCTGGCGTCAAGCCCGGTCACCTCGCCCCGACCGCTGAATGTCCCTGTCATGGGCTCGGTCTGGTCATCCAGATCGAGATCCCCCGCCAGGGTCAGGCGTCCGTTGTTGATATCCAGCGCAACACTGCCCCGCAGGTAAGGATCAAAGGGCGCCATGGCTAGCTCCTCAACGGCCAGACCCGCCTGAATAGTAAATGGTGTAAGGGTCGCCTGGCCCCGGGCATTCAGGCTGCCACCACTGGCCACGTTTGCCTCTATTGAATAATCCAGGGTTTCAGCGAGCCTCTGGCTCAGGTCTTTCAGGCTCAGGTTGATGTCAGTCAGGGTGATGTCGGCTGGCTGGCCTGGCTGGTCATCCTGCCACTGGACCTGGCTGTCACGAACCTGAAGGGTACCCACCGACCATCGGAAGGGCTGGTCGCCGCTGTCCTGACTGTCTTCACCAGCGTCGTCCCCGTCATCGGAGCCGGATTCACCCTCGCTCAACGGCCGGACGAAGTTAATGGTGCCTTCGGCGTCGCGGCTAACCCGCACCCGGGCTTCGGAAAAATCCACTACGCCAACGCCCAGCTCCCGGGCCTGCAGATCGTATCCGATCTGATCGATGTCGAGACTGGCCAACTGGAGGGCGGGCGGGTCCTCTTCGTCGGAGGTCGCCAGAACGAGGTCGCGAATCTGCAGGATGCCGTCCCGCGTGGTCAGACGGACACTGTCTGCAACCGAGATCACATAATCCGTGCGCAAGGTGGCGCGGCCACCCCTAAGATCGTAGGGCAGGTTCTGGCCTGCGAAGTGGGCTATGGTCTGGTAATCGACATCGCTGATCTGGATCCTGCCTTCGGAGGTAAAGGGCGCAATGGTCATGGTGCCCTCCCAGGTCAGACTCTGCTCACCGGCCACAGCGTCCAGGGTATAGCCGCTGTCACTGTCACTGTCACGGGAAAACGTTGAAAGGTCCTGGAGGGTGAGGTCAACGGACTCGACCTGGAAGCGGGCCTCCTCCCCCTGGCTGAAATCCCGCAGTAGAATGCTGCCCTCAGTAATGACAATACGACCGAAATAGAGATCCTGCGACTCACTGTCATCGGGTCCACTGGCGCCACCGGCGTCCTGCTGGCCATCAGCCGAGCGATCCTCGGCCTCGGTGTCGTTATGGTCGCGCCAGTCCCTGGTAAAGTTCAGACCGTAGTCTTCGAGCAGGTCAATCCGTACAAAGGGTTCATTCATCTCAATGACATCGAGGGCAATGACACCACGGAACAGCTGCCAAAAGCCCAGGTTGAGGTGGAGCTGGTCGAAATGCAGAACCGGCTCGCCGTCGTCATCCTCGGCGTCCAGCTCCTCGACCGACAGGCTCATGGCGAAGGGATTGGTCTGGACTTCACCCACAGAAGCCGTCCAGCCCATGTGCTGCTCAAGCCGATCCGGGAGGGCACGTTGCAACCACCAGGGTAGGGCGATGAAACCAAGCAGGGCGTAAAGAACCAGTAACGCCAGCAACCAGAAGGACACCCTTTTGTACCATGGTTTCCCTGTCTGTGGTTCTGCCACGCTGAGCTCCTTGTCCGGAAGGGTGTTTGGGTCCGCTCCGCTCTCGGGTTAATGAATTGGAGTTCATCAAGGATAGCTGTCCGGACCCTGGTTTGTCATGGCGACTTGCACGCCCTGCCCCGGATACCGTTTACTGCCTTGAACCCGTATGATTGAAACGCTCATCAGGCGAGGTGCAGCGAGGCTGAACCTGCCATCGCCATTGATCGTATACCAGGCTCGACCGATTTGGGGGCAGGCTAATGGATATCAGCGATATGCGGCGGGATTTCGAGAGCGACGGGCTGGACCGGAGCGCTCTGGAGGCCAACCCGGTAAAACAGTTCGAAGTCTGGTTCGAGGACGCCCGCAAAGCCGGCATTCTCGAACCTAACGCCATGTCCCTGGCGACCACAGGCAATGACGGCGTGCCAGACCTGCGCACAGTTCTTTTGAAGTACTTTGATAACCAGGGTTTTGTATTTTTCACCAACTACGGCAGCCGCAAAGCCGCCGAGCTGGACCAGAATCCGAACGCGGCCTTACTGTTTCCCTGGCTCGGACTGAACCGGCAGGTCATCCTGCAGGGGGCCGTTGAGAAGGTATCAAAATCGGAGTCCCTGAAATACTTTGCCAGCCGTCCCCGTGGCAGCCAGATTGGCGCCTGGGTGTCTACCCAGAGCCAGGTTATAACCTCAAGGGGGTTGCTCGAACAGAAGGTGGCCGAAATCAAACGCAAGTTTGGCGATGGTGACGTGCCTTTACCCTCGTTCTGGGGCGGCTATCGGGTCATTCCTCATCGTATCGAGTTCTGGCAGGGCCGGCCCAGCCGTCTCCACGACCGGTTCGAATATCTCAGGCAAGGTGATGACTGGCTCATTCAACGACTCCAACCCTGACGCCACCTCGATCTGGCTCAGCAGGTTACCCGAGAAGCCGGACATCGACCGCCTGACCTGCTGCCTCAGCATACCCGAGCGTGAGCGCATGGCCAGGCTGGGCCCTGCCCGGCAGATCGAATACAGCCACAGCCGGTGGCTGATCCGCCAGGCCCTGGCCCACGCCAGTGGCCTGGACCCGGAACTCTGTTGCCCGGAAGAGGGTCGCCCGGTCCGCTCCAGCTCGCCCCCCGGTTGGGCTCTGTCGTTGAGCCACAGTCACGGGGTTGCAGCCTGTGCTGTCAGCCGCGGTGCTTCCGTGGGCGTTGATATCGAACCCGGGAGCCGCACGGCCCAGTGGCAGCGAGTGGTAAAGCGCTGGTTCACCCCCTCGGAGCAGGCCTGGCTGCTGGCTTGCGATAACAATGCCAGCTTTTTGCGCGTCTGGACCCTGAAGGAGGCCTGGTTGAAAGCGACGGGGCGGGGCATTGCAGGCCATCTTCAGACCCTGGTTGTGAGCCATGAAGGCCAGCTGACCGGTGACCGGCCCGGCTGGCAGGGCTGTGTTGGCGAAACCGCTGGAGTGACTGTTGCGGTTGTGTCCGGCTCGCATTGCCGGCCCCCAGCCCCGGACGTTCATGAGCCGGATCTGCTCTGGCTGGAAGCTCCCTGTTCCGACAGGCCAGCGGCAGCTCCCCAGGTGGAGGCACCGGACTGGTGGACCTGTGCGCGCATCAAGGAGACCATGACTGATGACCAGTCCCATCCGTAACACCATGAGTCAGCGCTGCGGCTGGTGTGGAAACGATCCACTTTATGTGGATTACCACGACAGGGTCTGGGGGCGGCCCGAGTATGATGATCAGGCCCTGTTTGAAAAGCTCTGCCTCGATGGCCAGCAGGCTGGCCTGAGCTGGATCACGATTCTGCGTAAACAGGGCAGTTATAAGGCCGCCTTCGACCAGTTCGATGCCGAGAAGATTGCCCGCTATGACCAGGACCGGATTAACGCTCTGATGCTAAACAGGGGCATCATCCGGAACCGTCTGAAAATCGAGTCCATCATCCGCAATGCCCGAAGCTTCCTGCAGTTCCGGGAGCAGGGTGAGTCGTTCAGCCAGTTTCTCTGGGACTTTGTCGATGGCCATCCCCGGCAGAACGCTCCCCGGAGCCTGGCGGATGTACCCGCCGTGACGCCCGAGTCAGAAGCCATGTCGAAAGCCCTCAAGCAGCGGGGATTCAATTTCGTCGGGCCGACCATTGTCTATGCCTTCATGCAGGCGACCGGGATGGTCAACGACCACCTGGTCAACTGCCCGGCCAGAGAGCCCTGCCGACTGCTGGCGAGCCAGAACCGTCGCTGAAGGCAGCTCACTGATCAACGAACTGAGCTGATCCTGTCTCCGCCCTTCGTCGTATTGGTTCCTACAGACGACATGCTGGAGCCAAACCATGAGAATTACCCTGACCGAGCTGCAAGCAATGGCCGACCCAGCGATTGACCTGTTGGAGATCGTATCCATTGAGGGCCAGCAGTATATGGCCTGCCTCCATATTTCAGACAAGCGCTACATATTATCCGATGACCATGGAAAGACACTGCTGAGCCCGGGCAGCTGGGCACTCCAGGATCTTCTGGCCGGTTTTTCCATCAAGGCTGCCGAGATGGTTCATCCATCGGCCTATAACGAAATGGTAGGCATGCCGTCGGGACCGGTCGAACCCATGAGGGTCCCGATCCAGAAGGCAAAACCGTGATTGCAGTGGCGCGGCTGGCCATCGCCATTGGCCTGGCCGGCCTGCTGCCCTTCCTCCTTGGCGCAGCGGCGCTGTTTGTCTGGCCGGAGAGCGGGTTGGCCCTGGTCAGTTACTTCTACCTTTACAGTGCCGGCATCCTTGCCTTCATGGCCGGGGTATACTGGCCGATCGCGCTGCAGTTGGAGAATCGGTGTTATCCCCTGTCGCCGCTTTCGACCATGCTCATCAGCCAGGTCTTTTTCCTGACTGCCGGCATAACGCTGCTCCTGCCTCTTGCAGCGCAGATGATCATCTACCCGGTTGCCTTCCTGGGGCTGTATGTGGTCGACACACGCTGGATGACCATCTACTGGCCGCGCTGGTACCGCAACCTCAGGCTGGTGCTGACCAGCGTGGCGGTTGTCACGCAGGTGAGCGTTGCCACCTGGCTGGTCATGCTTTGACTCAGTAGGCCGAGGCACGCTTCGGGAGCGAAAAAAGGACCCTTTGGGTCCTTTTTCGGTACACCTGATGAGTTAGATACCAACCAGGTCGCCGAGCCCTGCGAACTTGTCCCTCAGCTTGGCCAACGCGGTTTTTTCGATCTGCCGTACGCGCTCCCGGCTGATGCCCATGTCCTCTGAGATCACCTGCAGGGTCTCAGGCTCCGGCCGGTCAAGACCGTAACGCCGTGACAATACGGTCTGCTCACGGTCGGTCAAAAGATCCAGTACGTTGTCCAGTACCCGCCGGCGGTCTCTGGGCAGCAGGGACTGCTCGGGGGCTTCGGCGTCGCCCAGTGTCAGGGCGTCCCCGAGCACAAGGGTGCCGTCATCATTGGAAGGCGCTTCTGTGGAGACTTCGGCGCCGGCAAAGGTCATCAGTTCATTGACCCGGCCCGGGGTGCACTCCAGTTCATGGGCAAGCTCGCTCTGGCGGGGTGTGCGCCCCAGTTGGCGGTTCAGCCTCATGGTGGTGTTCTGGAGGGCTCTAAGCTCATCAACAATATGGTCTGGCGTTCGCACCACCCGCCGGCCACGCTTGAGGCAGCGCTTGACTTCTTCGCTGATCCACCAGTAGGCGTAGGTGGAAAAACGAAAGCCCTTGCCCGGATCGAAACGTTCGACTGCCTTGATGAGACCTACGTTGCCATCCTGGATCAGGTCTGACATGGCGAGACCCCGGTTGCCATGGCGACGGGCTATGTGCACCGCCAGTCGCAGGTTGCTCTGAATCAGTCGCTCGCGGCTGGCCCGGATCAGTCTCAGGGCCCGTTTTGCCCGAAGAGTGCTCAGCTGGCTTTCGTTCAGGGTGCCAACCACATCCCGTATCGTGCGGGGTACCTCCTGGCCCAGGCCCTGATCGGCCGCGATAATGTCGAGACACCACACCAGTCGCCGACTCAGCATGCGTTCGCTCTGCTCCGTCAACAAGCTGTGCTGTGACGCATCGCGAAAGTAATGACCCACAAGCGTGCCAAGGTCGCCACTGGGCCCATAGACAGGTGTTGCTGTCCTTTCTTGGAGATCATTCATGACGTTATTCCGCCTTCCCAGAGTTTCCAGAGAATACGCAGAAAACGGTCTGGCGGATCGCCTGTAAACTCGCATTCGCGACAGCCGGGAACAGGCCCAAGGAATTGCTAGCAATCAGGCGTGGAAAGGGACCGGATACGCCTGGCATTAATGCCAGGCGTCCGATCAGGAGGCAAGACAACCACCATTACCCCCGCCGAAGCGACCGGTTCCGGCCGGGAGTCATTCCCGCGATCAGCAAAGATCAGCCTGGCCTAGGCTGCGACGATCGCGTACCCGTGATTATGGGGCTCAATCAGAGTCTGGTGCAGTTTCGCAATGGCCTTGCGATAGTGGGACTCCTCAATCACGAACTGCATATCCACCTGGCGCAGGCATTGATGGATGGCGAGAATGCTGATGTCCTCATCCGCCAGTGATTGCACCGTTTTGGCCAGAATGCCCGGCACCTGCATGTCGCTACCGATCGCAGACACCAGCGCAACCTTACGGGTACTCACCTCGCCATTGGGGAACTCTTCTTCCAGCGCCTTCACAACCCTTTTCACATGCTTGAGCGTACTGTCCACATAATGGGTGATGGTGTTGGCGTTAGTGTCCTTGGTGACGAACCGGACCTTGAAACGGGTCAGCACATCCAGAATCCGGCGATCATAGCCAGGCTCGCCCTGCATGTCCTGGTCGAACACCTCAATGGCAAACACACCTTTATGACCCGCGATAATTTCCACCTGAGGCTTTTCGCTGACATAGTCACGGGTGATGAGGGTGCCGGTGTGTTCCGGCTCAAACGTATTTTTCACTCGTAGCGGAATATCGCTCTGACGCAGGCCCTTGGCGGCGCGGGGATGAATCGCCTCCATCCCCAGGTTGGCAAGCTGATCGGCGACGTCATAGTTGGTACGTCCGAGCGGCACCACCTTGTCTTCGCCGACAATGTTCGGATCGGCCGAGCTCAGGTGGTATTCCTTGTGGATCACCGCTTCGGCAGCGTTGGTGATAACGGCTATACGGCTGAACGTCATCTCGCTGTAGCCACGATCGAAGGTCCGCATGAGCCCTTCCTTGCACTGGGCGTAACCGGTGACAATGGGCATCTCACGGGTCAGGTCAATGGGATCAAACGCCTTCTTCAGCTTCTCATCCAGGGGCAGGAGCTCGTTGTCACGCCAGCCGGTCAGATCAACAAATCGCGCGTTGACGCCTTCGTGTTGCAATTTCAGGGAGGTGTTGAAGGCGCTATGGGCCTCGCCGATGCCGGCCAGCATTTCCCGGACAGTCAGCAGGTGCTCTTCGAGCTGGAACTGGCCATAGGAGCACAGACGCTGCAGATCAATCAGACAGCCGCGAACACCTTCGACCCGGTCCATAATGAACTGGTCGGCCTGCTGCCTCAGCATATGGTCATCGAACAGCTCCGCATTCAGGTCGGTGAGGAACTTGACCAGCTTGGTCAGGTCATCGCCCCAGGCCCAGTCTGATTCGGCATCGGCAAAGAGCGCATAGACCCCCGGTTCACCGGTCTTCTTGTGCTCCAGGAGCTCATCGGTAACGCCGCCATAGGCGGACACCACAAAAATGCGGTTGTAGAGTTCGTTTTTGTTGCGGTTGGCAAGAACGATGTTGTCGCGAACAGCCTCGTAATTCGACATCGAGGTGCCACCAATCTTTTCAACCGTATGTCGTTGGCTATCTTGCTGTGTTTTCTGTTCTTCAGTCATAAGCTTGTCTTCGGTCGCATGAATTTAGCGCCGGGAAAAAGCATTGAAGAGGCGCCCGTTGTGGGCTTCCCGGCTGGGCCACTACCTCTCCAGCAGGCAAATTCAGGATGCCTTGCTTAAATCTTCTTCCATGATTTCACTAACGCTTTCGGTCAGCAAGTCCAGCCCTTTATTGAGGTCAGCCTCACTGATGGTCAGTGGCATCAGGCATTTGACCACTTCATCGTCGGGGCCAGCGGTCTCAATGATCAGGCCTTTCTCGAACGCTCTGGTTGTGATCCGGTCCGCCAGCTCGCCGCTACTGCAGGCGATTCCCCGCATCATGCCTCGACCTTTCAGGGCGAATTCCATGGGGCCGAACTGATCGCAGATGCCCTGGAGACGCTTGGCCAGAATCTCGCTCTTGGCCTTGACCTCATTGGCAAACTTGTCGTCCGTCCAATAGGTTTCAATGGCGGCGCGGGCGGTAATGAAGGCCATGTTGTTGCCACGGAAGGTGCCGTTATGCTCACCAGGGTTCCAGATATCCAGCTCCGGTTTCAGCAGTACCAGGGCCATGGGCAGACCATAACCGCTCAATGATTTCGACACGGTGACAATATCCGGGACAATGCCGGCCGCCTCGAAACTGAAGAACTCGCCGGTGCGCCCATTACCAGCCTGAATATCGTCCAGTATCAGAAGAATGTCGTGCTTGCGGCACAACTTCTCAAGGTCCTTCAACCAGGTGACGCTGGCAGCGTTCAATCCGCCCTCACCCTGGACCGCTTCCACGATGACAGCCGCAGGCAGGTCGGTCCCTGAGGAATTGTCGCTCAGCAGCTTGTCCATCATCTTTACGGTATCGATGTCTTTGCCGTAGTAGCCACAGTAGGGCATGAACTCGACACTGCTCAGGGGAACACCGGCACCGCCACGATGATTCTTGTTACCGGTTGCGGCCACGGCTCCCAGGGAAACGCCATGGAAGCCATTGGTAAATGAGATGATACCGTCACGCCCTTTAACCTTGCGTGCCAGCTTGAGTGCCGCTTCCACACAGTTGGTGCCGGTCGGTCCGGTGAACTGCATCTTGTAGTCAAGACCCCGGGGTTTGAGAATATGGGCCTGGTAGCTCTTGATGAAGTCCTGTTTGGCCGTAGTCCACAGGTCGAGCCCCTGGCTTATGCCGTCGTTTTCGATGTACTCGATCAGTGCTTTCTTGAGAATGTCGTTGTTGTGACCGTAATTCAGTGAGCCGGCGCCGGCCAGGAAATCCAGGTATTCCTTACCGTCCTTACTATACAGGTGCGCGTTCTTGGCGCGGTTGAATATCATCGGGAAAGCCCGTGAATAGACGCGTACCTGGGATTCAACTGCTTTCAAAAGTTCCATTGTCCTGCCTCTTAGCATGTAAGGTTCGAGGTAACTGCGGGGAGATCGGGCCGGTGCGGTCGCGGCCCGGTCACCGCGCGTTTTAAAGCCGGGCGCAGGCGTTCCTCAAGAGCCTGCAGGCTGTGTGACTGCGCTCAGTAGCGGGTCATCAATGGCTACAGTGCACTAAGGCTTCGTGAAAGGACCGATTCGTAGAAGGAATTCCGAATCGTGTTGACCACCGAAGTGGGTCTCTTTCTCGAAGTGCTCGTGGTAGGTCACTTCCGCGCCCATATCCCGGGCAAAGGAACGGAACAGCGCCCACGAGGCTTCATTGTCTTCCGTAATAGTGGTTTCCATGTGAGTGACGTTTTTACAGGCATCACGGGCCACAATCTCTTTCAGCATTTTCTTGGCCAGACCCTGCCCACGACCTTTCTCGTGAACGGCGACCTGCCAGACAAATACGGTATCGGGCTGCATGGGGGGAATATAACCGGAAATAAAGCCGACCAGGTCGCCTTCTTTTTCCGCAGCCACGCCGGTTTCGGCAAAATGGCTGCATTGTAATAGATTGCAGTAGATCGAATTAGGGTCCAGGGGAGGACACTCTGCCACCAGCTGGTGGAGCCTGTAGCCATCATCCTTGTTCGGTTTGCGCAAAGCGATGGCCGTGGTTTCCGAACTTTTCTCTGTCATGTTGTGATCAATTCACCTTAAAAAGTTAGGGTTAAATTATATAGACCACAAAATAAAAATCAACCTGGTCCCTGATCAGCGACCATACTGGCACGGCGTTTGTCGAATCCGACTGACCTGGATCAAGCCCCGGGCTACTGGCTCAGATAAATCTGGGAAGGCGCCAGCGTGCCGCCTTCGGTGATGCGCTGCCGGTACGACACAGAAGCGTCCGAGCCCCCAGGCCAGAGCTCATCGAACAGCGCCACCCAGGCTTCATGGTCATAGGCCACAGCCTCAAGACTTAACTCTAACCCTGAAACCGAGGTTGTCGCTACTGAACCGAGAGGCGACGCATGGACGCTCATCCGGATGATCAGCCCGCGGGTGTCGGCTTTCAGGTTCGCCATCCCTGCGGAGCCATTATTGAGCACGCATCGGGGGCGACCGCCTACCTCTCCGGTCCAGAGCAGTGGCTGGCAGGTATGTGAGCAGAGAATAAGGTCGGCATCCGTGCGGCGGAACCAATCGGTCAGCCGGTCGCTGCCTGACCCGCTCAGTGTGTCACGGGAAAGACCCCAGCCGGCCAGGGATTCGGGATCGCCATGCAGAACCAAAACCTTTAGGCCACCAAATATCATACTGCGCCAGCGTGCCAGACCTGACAGGCTTGCCCTCACGCCCGACCGGGTCTGGGCCACTTCCTGCAGTCGCATCATGATGCGGTTCGATCTCGCCACCACCTGGTCGTCGACAAAGTCCGGATAGGCACAGCCACAGCCGGCGCCCGGGGCAGGGTTGGCCAATTCATACTCAACATTGCCGAGCATGGCGTCGTGTCGTAGCACCCGATGGTTGATCGACTCGAACAGGTCCCCATCCGCGTTGAACCAGTTGAAGTCCCCATTGAACAGCAGCCTGACCCGCAAGCCCGCCGCCCGCTCCTGCGCCGCCATGGCCTCCACTTCGCCCAACGCGAAAGGATTACCATAGAGTCCGCCCACCACATAGATCACGTCCTCCGGCCAGTGCTCCAGCCTGTCGAGTAAAGACTCGGGCCGGTAGCGGTAATGCAGGGGGCAACTGCGGCCTTCCTCGCCGGCACCGTTGTTCATCGCGGACCTCACACCTGCCCTGCGGCAGCGGTGCGGCCGGTGAGCCGGCGTAGCACCAGAGGCAGCAGAAAGCCCGCGGAACAGATAAGGAAGCCATAGGCATTGACGCCCAGTAGGGTGCCGTAAGCCCCCGACCCGATGGCCCAGCTCTGTGGGATAAGCCCCACCGCGAGCAACAGGCCCAACCCGATGCCGGTCCAGAAACTCAGGCGGAAGCTCCAGGGCGACCACTGGGTAAACCCGTAGAAAAGGAACACCGGTGCCAGCCCCATCACCATGGTTCCTGATATGGTCGTGGCCTTGAGAATATCGGTGCCGGCGAACATGGGCAGGTTCCCAAGGATGGCAAAGGCCACCATTACCAGGGCCCCGAACCGGACACTGGGCAGCCGGTTTGCCGTGCGTCGGACCAGCTGAGGCAGGTCCACGGCAAGGGATTTCGACAGTGAGCTGAAGGTGGAATCCAGGGTTGAGCCAGCGGAGGTCATCATGACCACGCTCATGAAGAACAGCGCCGCCAGGCCCAGGGACTGACCCACTGCCGCCGGGGCGTTGCCACTGACGGCAATGTCGTTGAGCTGGGCATGAACCCCCACCAGGCTGAAGATGAACACCGCCACAAAGCCCAGCAGGCCCGCAACCACGAAGCTCTTCAGCATGGTCTTTTCGCGGTTTACGAAGCCCCGGTCGGTCAGCACCGGATCGTGGAACGGGTAGCTGAAAATTTGCAGCCCGGCCACCAGCAGGAGGTCGGCGCCGGCATCCAGCCTGAATTCACCGCTGGCAAACAGTGAGCCTGCGTCGTTGGCCGGGACGATGAGAAACAGGACGGCCCCGACAAAAAACACGAACACCACAGCCTGTATCACATCCGTGAAGATGGAGCTGCGCAGCCCCCCTTTGAGGCTGTAGGCCAGGGTAAAGGCAGTGAACACCATGGCCGCGGTGTAGTATTGCCACTGCCCGGGCAGCCCGAAGTAGCCGCCAACCACAGCGGTATTGCTCCAGACTTCATTGTAAAGCCGAATCAGGATGGCGGCGGCAAAGCTCAGGGAGGCGAGCCGGCCAAACCGTGAGGTCAGGAACTGCTGGAGACTGGTAGCGCCCGTCTGGATGCGGATCAGGTAAATGATGTAACCGGCCACAGGGATTGAAAGCCAGTAGGTGGCATAGGCAAGTCCGCCCACTACACCGTAGCTGGCGCCAAGGTTGGCGGCGTTGGTGACCGACTTGGCGAAAATCCACGAGATGAAAATGCTGGCTGTAAGTGACCACTGACCAACCGGGTTACCTTTGTCATCCGCTCCACGATAGAAAGACGCCGCATTTTTACTGCGCGGTGACAGGGCATACATAACGATGCCATAGACCACAAGGAAGCCCCAGAACAGGGTGGCTTCAGTGAATGCCATTGTGCCTTCTCCATTTCAACCGCGGCGCCACTGCCGCAAGATGCTGCGCCCCGTCGGGCGCCCCAAGTCAGCTGCCGTCGTTCACGCAGGTGCCGAGCAGCTGGCACCAAAGCGGTAGCACGAGAAACAACGATGGTGTCGCAGCATAACGCGCTCCTCCATGCTTTCCCGCAGGGTACCCCCAAGGTCATATTCCGGATCGTCATCCACCAGCGTGCAGGCGTAGACCCGAACCTGATCGTTCTTTTTCACCAGCATGCGGGTGTAGGTGCACATGAAATGGGCCCGCGCCTCTTTGGTCGGATACTTGTCCATGCAGTTTTCTGTGATCTCGGGGCTGCCATCTTCGGACCCGGGCGCGCCCAGATCGGGAAAGGCGGTGAACGCCAGGTCTTCAGGAATCCCCCAATCGCGGAAGATGGCACCAAAAGAGGCTTCTACCTCGGCCGGCACTTCATCACTGTCGGTCTGGCGGGCAATGGACACCTTGAAGCCCTGCTGGTGTAGCCAGCGGATACCTTCCAGCGCCTTGGCAAAACTGCCGTCTCCCCGGTCTTTGTCATGGCGGGCCTGATCCGGGAAGTCCAGACTCACCCGGAAGTGAATCGGGTAGGGGTTGTCGAGCAAGGGCAGGACCTGCCGCTTGCGCTTGAGCAAAGGGTCGGTGGCGTTGGTCAACACGAAACAGGGCCTGTGCTGGCTGGTATAATCCAGAATGTTGACAAAATCCCGGATTACAAAGGGCTCGCCCCCTGTAAACGAGAACTGGGCAACCCCCATGTCCAGCGCCTCGTGGATAAAGGGTTTCACATCGGAGAGCTTCATGCCGGGAATTCGCCCGTCACCGGGGTGGGACCCTTCCAGACAGAACGGGCAGGCCAGATTGCAGGCCGTACCCGTATGGATCCAGAGTTCCTGGAGCCGGTCTGCATCAATGTAGCCACGTGGCTCGCCCGCCCGGGTATGAGTCCAGCTATCGGCCGCCCTTGGAGCCACCAGTTCGACTGCAGAAATACGGCGTAATGTGGATTTACTGACCGCTTCTGAGTCTGCGCTAGCGCGGTTCGCCGCTTCAAAAACCATAATTTCTCCGTAGCTCTATCTGTTCAAAACGTGGTTCGAGGCCAAACCTGGCCCCGGGACCCGAAATCAGCCTGTCGGCACCACCGACATTCGCCAGTGTGTCCCAGCGTCAGGAGTGGCCACGCGCGGGCGACCCAGTACCGGCATCCGACTTGCCCCGACGCCAGTCATGCAGCTTTTCAAGCAAACCGAGCACGCCCTGGGGAGCATTGGCGCGCTTCCATTCACCGGCGGCGAATTTCGCGGCTTCGTTCCAGCTCGGGTATGGATGGATAGTCCCGAGAATCTTGTTAAGCCCCAGGCCGTGTTTCATCGCCAGTGTGAATTCAGCCAGAATCTCGCCGGCCTGTGGACCGGCAACAACGGCCCCCAATATCTTGTCCTTCCCGGGTCGGGTCAGGACCTTGATAAACCCTCCGGCACGACTCTCGGCGATCGCCCGGTCCAGGTCGCCCAGATCATATCGGGTCACTTCAACGTCGATATTCCGGGCTTTTGCCTCTTCTTCGCTGAGACCTACCCGGGCAACTTCCGGTGAGGTGAAAGTGATCCACGGCGTGACACGGTAATCCACGTGGAAGCGTTTGAAGCTACCGAACAGGCCGTTGACCGCTGCGTACCAGGCCTGATGTGCCGCCATATGGGTAAACTGGAAAGGTCCGGCCACATCACCACAGGCAAAGATGTTGGGGTAGACCACACTGAGGTCATCCCCGGTGGGAACGGTGCCGTTGTCATCAGGCTCGATCCCCAGCGCCGCCAGATTAAGGGTCGCGGTGTTGGCGGCACGGCCCAGGGCCACCAGCACCCGGTCAAAAGGTATACGCACCCGCTCGCCCTCATGCTCACAGTAGGCTACCCGCTCGCCCTCTTCTTCAACAAACTCTGCGGCCTTGTGGTTCAGCAGAACCTCAATGCCATCGTCCCGGAAGTGTTTGAGCACAAGCTCGGACACATCCGGGTCTTCCTTGCTCAGCAGACGGTCACCCATTTCCACCTGGGTGACCTTGCTGCCCAGCCGGGCAAACGCCTGGCTGAGTTCACTGCCGATGGGACCGCCGCCCAGCACAAGCAGCCGCTGGGGCTGGTCCTGCAATTGCCAGAGGTTTTCGGAAGTCAGCGGCGCCATATCAGACAGGCCGGGGATGGGAGGCAATGCCGGCTTGCCGCCGGTCGCAATGACAATACTGCGGGCCGAGAGGCGTTCGCGGCGGCCATCGTTGTGAACCACGTCCACCTCCCAGGGGGAAACAAAGCTGGCCTCGCCGGCAATACAGTCAACACCCAGCTTACGATAGCGCTCGGGAGAATCGTGGGGCTCTACCTCCGCAATCACCCGCTTGACCCGGTCCATTATGGTGCGGAAGGAGCCTTTCACCGGCACGGATTCGAGACCATACCGATCAGCGTTACGCATGGTGTCCGCCACCCTGGCGCTCTGGATGATCGCCTTGGAGGGCACACAGCCAGTATTGAGACAGTCGCCGCCCATTTTGTCCCGTTCGATCAGCACCACCTTGGCCTTGACCGCTGCCGCAATGTAGGCCGACACCAGTCCCGCCGACCCGCCGCCTATCACCAGCAGGTTGTAATCAAAGCTTTTGGGCTTTTCGAAGCGACTGTAAAGCCGGCGACGCTGGATCAACCCGATGACCGCCTTGGCAATCAGGGGAAAGAGACCCAGCAGGGCAAAGGACAACAGCACTTCGGCAGAAACCACATCGCCCACCGACTGGATCTGAGCCAGCTGGGTGCCCGCATTGACGTAGACGAAAGTGCCTGGAATCATGGCCAGCCAGCTCACCAGAGCATAGGTGCGAAGTTTCATGCCGGTCAGGCCCATGGCCAGGTTGATCAGAAAAAACGGAAAGATCGGCACCAGACGAAGAGTGGCCAGGTAAAAGGCCCCATCTTTCGCTACGCCTTTGTCTATTCTCGCCACTGTCTGGGCGTAACGCTTTCTGAGCGTGTCCCGCAGCAGAAACCGAGCCACCAGGAAGGCCAGCGAGGCGCCTATGGTAGAAGCCACAGAGGCCGCCAGCAGACCCGTCAGATTGCCAAAGAAGGCACCGGCCGCCAGGGTCATGATGGTGGCCCCGGGCAGTGAGAGCGCGGTTACCAGGATATAGGTGCCGATAAAGCCCGCCAGGGCGGTGACCATATTCTCCGAAATCCACTGCTCAATACCTGCCTGGTGTCGTTGCAGGTTCTCCAGAGTCAGGAGCTGGTGCCCGTCAAATCCGATAAATACGGCTACCAGGGCAGCGATTACGACAACAATGGTCAGTTTTTTGCGATTCATGATCCCGATCCGTGCTGGGTTGTATGTTTTGCTTACCTGCTGGACACCCCGATTCTCAAAAGGTTACAGATCCGGGCACTTATTTCCCATTCTTCAAAAGGGCGGCTGTTCCTGGCTGGCACCCCTGCTCCCCTGAAAAAGGTGAAATGCAGCCGCTCCGGGCATTCCTCATACGCTTCCCGGTGCAAAAGAGATGACAGCTATTTCAGGAGCCATTTTTCGGACGCTGGTCGGCTCTCAATCTGTCGCCTTGGGCATCAGGTATTCGACCTTGGTATTAGCTTCTCGGCATTCCTGACATTGTGAACTACGCTTATCCGTGATCCCTGGGTTTTTGGTTCAGAGCGCTTAGATCAAGGTGATGCGTCCTTGCTGGGCGGCGGGTATTTTCGCACTATTGTGGCGCACAATTGGCCGTAAAAATGTGTCGCAAGTACCGCCTCTGTTCTTAGGACACGAGATATCAATATAAAAATCAGGGACTTGAATGGCTTGGCTTGCACCTTGCTCAGGCAAAGTGCTGAGCACCCAACTGACATCTGGAGATTTATCATAATGAAGAAAATAATCTCGTTCGCTGCCGCGGCTACCCTTGCTGGCGGAATGCTGGCTGCCGGTTCTGCCAGCGCGGCAACCACCCTCGAAAGCGTCAAGGAAAGAGGCAACCTCAAGTGCGGCGTTACCTCCGGCCTGCCCGGCTTCTCCCAGCCAGACGACAAAGGCAACTGGACCGGAATCGACGTGGATACCTGTCGGGCTATAGCCGCCGCGATTTTTGGCGATGGCTCCAAGGTCGAGTTTACACCCCTGACAGCCAAGGAGCGCTTGACTGCGCTTCAGTCCGGCGAAATTGACGTCCTCTCCCGCAACACCACCTGGACCCTGACCCGTGACGTCTCCCTGGGCCTGAACTTTACCGGCACCAACTACTACGATGGCCAGGGTTTCCTGGTCAGGAAGGATATTGGTGTGGACGACGCCAAGCAGCTGGATGGCGCTACAGTGTGCATTCAGGCAGGCACCACGACCGAACTCAACCTGGCTGACTATTTCCGCTCCAACGATATGTCCTTCAAGCCAATTGTATTTGATACATCGGAACAGACCGTGCAGGGCTTCTCTTCTGACCGCTGTGACGTTCTGACCTCGGACCGTTCGCAACTGGCCGCCCTGCGCAGTAAGCTGGATGACCCCGATAGTGCCGTGATCCTGCCCAACATTATTTCCAAGGAGCCTCTGGGCCCGGTGGTACGTCAGGGTGACGACCAGTGGTTCAACATCGTCAAGTGGTCGCTGTTCACCCAGATCAACGCTGAAGAACTGGGCATTACGCAGGATAACGTCGACGAAATGAAGAAGTCGGAAAACCCTGAGATCCAGCGTCTGCTCGGCACCTCGGGCGACATGGGCGAGAAATTGGGCCTGTCGGCTGATTACGGGTATCGTATAGTCGAGCAAGTGGGTAACTACGGGGAAATGTACGATCGCAACGTCGGACCTGACACCCCGCTGGGTCTGGAACGCGGTCTCAACGCCCTGTGGACTGATGGCGGCATCATGTATGCCCCGCCTGTCCGCTAACACCCGATAGCGTTCCTGTCCCGGTTGGCCTTTGGCGACCGGGACGTTCCTGTTGATTTTCCCTGACACGGGATGCATTTCGGGGTACCCGATGAACGATTCCGATACGCCGCCGGCAACGGCCCAGCGACGGCCCTGGAACGACCCCAAGGTTCGTTCACTGGCATTTCAAATAATAGCGATACTCGCAGTAGGATGGGCTGGCTGGAGCCTGCTTCAGAACACCTTTGAAAACATGGAAAGCCGCGGCATCAGCACCGGGTTCGGCTTTCTTGACGAGTCCGCGGGCTTTGGCATCATCATGAGCCTGATTCCCTACGATGCCACCATGAGTTATGGCCGCACCTTCTGGGTGGGTCTACTGAACACCCTGCTGGTCTCTGCCATGGGCGTGGTCGCCGCCACCATCATCGGCTTTATTGTGGGCATAGCCCGTCTCTCCAGTAACTGGGTAGTAGCCAAGCTGGCACTCGTTTTTGTAGAAACCATACGCAACATTCCTCTGTTGCTTCAGATTTTCTTCTGGTACTTCGCGGTTCTGCGCAACCTGCCGTCGACCCGCCAGAGCGTCGACGTGGGTGGGGTATTCTTTCTCAATAACCGCGGCCTGTACCTGCCCGAACCGCTCACGGAGTCCGGCTTTGGCTGGGTTCTGGCCTCACTGGCCATTGCTGTTGCACTGGTGGTGGGCATCAAACGCTGGGCCCGGAAGCGCCAGCTGAAAACCGGCCAGCTTTTTCCCACGTTCCGGGTGAGCCTGGCAATACTGATTGCCCTGCCAGGGCTTGCCTTTCTTATCACCGGAACGCCGCTGACCTGGGAGCTGGCGGAGCTCAAGGGCTTCAACTTCGTTGGTGGCATTACCATCATTCCGGAGCTTGCCGCGTTGTGGTTCGCACTGTCGATCTATACCGCCAGCTTTATCGCCGAGATCGTCAGATCCGGCATTCTGGCGGTCAGCAAAGGCCAGACCGAAGCTGCCCAGGCCCTGGGTCTTCAACCCGGGACGATCATGAGACTTGTGGTGATACCCCAGGCGATGCGGGTGATCGTGCCGCCGCTGACAAGCCAGTACCTGAACCTGGTGAAAAACTCGTCCCTGGCAACCGCCATTGGCTACCCGGACCTGGTGGGTGTGTTCATGGGCACCACCCTGAACCAGACCGGCCAGGCCGTTGAAGTGGTGGCCATCACTATGGCCGTTTATCTGACCATCAGTCTGCTGATCTCCCTGCTGATGAATATCTATAACCGCAAAGTCGCCTTGCAGGAGCGCTAATGACTCATCCAACAGAGTTGCCTCCCAAATCGGAGCTCGGGGTCGTCGGCTGGGCCCGCAAGAATCTTTTCTCGACCTGGTATAACGCTCTTCTGACCCTTGTAGTCAGCTATCTGGTAATTTCCAGCGCCATCCCTCTGTTCAAGTGGCTTTTTCTGGAAGCCACGTTTACCGGGGAAACTGCGTCGGACTGCTCGGGAGAAGGGGCTTGCTGGCTCTTTATCAGCCAGCGCCTGAACTTCTTCATCTATGGCTTCTATCCGGATACGCTGCAGTGGCGGATAGACATCATGTTCGGGCTGCTGGCTCTGGCGTTCGTGCCCCAGTTCATCGAGCGCTTCCCAGGCCGGAAGTGGTTCGGTCTGTTCGGTGTGACCGGGCTGCCCATCATTGGCTACATCCTCATCCCCGGCGGCTGGTTCGGCCTGGAAGAAGTGCCCAGCAATAAATGGGGCGGGCTGATGCTGACACTGATCCTCGCCTATGTCGGCATCCTGGCGGCACTGCCCATCGGCACCGTGCTTGCTCTGGGTCGACGCTCTGAGATGCCTATCATTCGTGGCATCTGTGTGGTTTTCATTGAGGTCTGGCGAGCTGTTCCCCTGATCACCGTCCTGTTCATGGCATCGGTGATGCTGCCCCTGTTCCTGCCCGAAGGCGTCAGCTTTGAAAAATTGATGCGGGCGCTTATCGGTATCACGCTATGGCAGTCAGCCTACATGGCTGAAGTGGTGAGAGGCGGCCTGCAGGCGATCCCGCGGGGCCAGTATGAAGCAGCCAGCGCCCTGGGACTTGGCTACTGGCGCAAAATGGGCCTGATTGTGCTGCCCCAGGCCCTGACCCTGGTGATCCCCGGTATCGTGAATACCTTTATCTCCCTGTTTAAGGACACCACCCTGGTATTGATCATTGGCCTGTTCGACATCCTCGGGGCCGTGCAATCCACAGTGACAGACCCTGCCTGGCAGAATGTCGCCATCGAAGGCTATGTGTTCGTCGCATTCTGTTTCTGGATCTTCTGTTTCGGCATGTCCCGCTACAGCCAGAACCTGGAACGCAAGCTTGATACCGGCCACCGGACCTGACGGAAAACAATCATGACTGAGATGACCAACCAGAAAACCGCTGAACAGCCCAAAGAGCCGGTCCAGACTACCGCCACCGACAAGCCCTTTATCCGGGTCGAGGGCATGCACAAGTGGTACGGCAAGTTTCACGTCCTGAAAGACCTCAATCTGAATGTGGGCCAGGGGGAACGCATAGTCATATGCGGCCCTTCCGGTTCAGGTAAATCCACCTTCATACGCTGCATCAACCGGCTGGAGGAGCACCAGAAAGGCAAGATCATTGTCGATGACGTGGAGCTGACCGATGACCTGCGCCAGATTGATACGGTCAGGCGTGAAGTGGGCATGGTGTTCCAGCACTTCAACCTGTTTCCGCACCTGACCGTGCTGGAGAATTGCTGCCTGGCACCCATCTGGGTACGCAAAACCCCAAGGCGGGAAGCCGAGGCTACAGCGATGGAGTATCTGGAGCGGGTGCGCATACCCGAGCAGGCCCTTAAGTTTCCGGGTCAGTTATCGGGTGGTCAGCAACAGCGGGTCGCCATAGCCCGTGCCCTGTGCATGAAGCCCAAGGTGATGCTGTTTGATGAGCCAACGTCCGCCCTGGACCCGGAAATGATCAAGGAAGTGCTGGACGTCATGGTCGAGCTGGCGGAGAGCGGCATGACCATGATCTGTGTGACCCACGAAATGGGTTTTGCCAAGACCGTGGCTGACCGGGTCATTTTCATGGATGCGGGCGAAATTGTGGAAGTCGCGCCTCCCCATGAGTTTTTCGATAATCCAAAGGAAGCCCGGACCCAGCAGTTCCTGCAACAGATCCTGCACTGAGCAAGAGGACTATCCGGCAGGCCCCGGCATCTGACCGGGGCCCTGCCATTTCTATAGAGGCCGTGCTGTTAACGCAGCTCGGGGTTCAGGGTGTAGGTACCCGTCACCCGGGCAGTGTCCAGCACGTGCCCGGCCATGGCCTCGCGTACGGCGGCACCGTCAAACTCACCGGTGAGTCCCAGCGACTCCACGTCAAGGGCGTGCACCTCATAGTGGTAATGGTGAATGATCTCATCGTTCCAGGGTGGGCAGGGGCCATCGTGGCCGGCGTAAGTGCCTGCCATGTCGGGGTTGCCGGCGAGAAACTGGGTGAAGTTGTTGACCCCGCGCAGCCCCACAGGGCCCGCTTCTGCCGGTTTGCCCTTGGGAATGACGCCGTCGCTGTCAGCGCCTTCGGGGATCTGATGCACGTCTGCCGGAATGTCCACCAGCAGCCAGTGGAAAAAGTCCACCCGGGGTATGTCTTTTGACACGGTCTTGCCTTCCTGGTTGGCGTCATCTGCCACACTGGGTACGTCCGGGTCGAACATCATGACCACGAAGCTTTTGGTTTCCGGGGGCTCGTCCGACCACTCCAGTTCCGGGTTCCGGTTGGGACCAAAGCTCATGTGGTCTTCTTCGTTGTAGACACCAAACGCAAAGGTCTCTGGAATGGGCTGGTTGTCGCTGATGCCTTTGACGCGAAGTTTCACGGTAAACTCCTTTTAGAATTCAGTTCCGGTTGCTATTTGATCTGTCATGTTTGTTTTAACAGTCACCTGCGGACTCTGTCTACTACAGGGATCGGCTACGATGTTTAGGGCAGGGGTTTGCCGCAGCGGTACAATTGTTCTGCCCCGGCCATCAGGATAGGATAACAGCACCAGGTGAGCAGTCGGCCCGCCCCGTTAACAGCTTTTCCAGATCAGAGCGCCTCCGCCGGCCCCGGCTTAGGGTGGGCCGCTATCGGCCACAGTAAGTGACGAAAGCCATGACTTCCGGTTCAGACCGGAGGTCATGGCTGTCTTTACTTGCAAGGATGTAACATGACCCATCAACACCGAATTGTGGTTGTCGGCGGCGGCGCTGGCGGACTGGAACTTGCCACCAGGCTCGGGAAAAAACTGGGCAAGCGGAACAAGGCCCACATCACCCTGGTGGACGCTGTCCTGACCCATGTCTGGAAACCCCTGTTTCACGAAGTGGCGGCAGGCTCGCTGGATGCCAATTCCAATGAGATAAACTTTCGGGCCCACGCCCGCAGCCATCACTATGAATTCCAGCTGGGCCGCATGACCACGGTGGATCGGACCAGCAAGGAAGTGGTCCTGGCGCCGATACGGGACGGTGACGATGAAGTGGTGCCCGAGCGGAGGGTGCCCTACGACACCCTGGTGATTGCCGTCGGCAGTACCGCCAACGATTTCGGAACCCCGGGCGCCCAGGAACACTGCCTGTTCCTCGACAGTCTGTCCCAGGCCCGGCGTTTTCATAACCTGATGCT
Source organism: Marinobacter salicampi (assembly GCF_011074795.1). Lineage (GTDB taxonomy): Bacteria > Pseudomonadota > Gammaproteobacteria > Pseudomonadales > Oleiphilaceae > Marinobacter > Marinobacter salicampi. The sequence goes on along the minus strand of NZ_JAAMPF010000008.1, from coordinate 172,323 downwards.
GAACGCGTTCCTGCGCAAGAACCACATGGCCCGGGAAAATGGCAACGGCAAACTGCACATCACCATCATCGGTGCTGGTGCCACCGGCGTGGAACTGGCTGCAGAGCTTCGGCTGGCGTCACGGGAGCTGCCGGTTTATGGCATGACCAATCTCAAGCCGACAGACATAAGTATCAGCCTGGTTGAGGCCGCCGACCGTATTCTTCCGGCCCTGCCGGAGCGATTGTCCGGAGCTGCCACCCGGGAGCTACAGAAACTCAAGGTGGAGGTGGTTACCGGTCAGCCGGTCAAAGAGGTTCTTCATGACGGTATTATATTAAGGGACGACAGCCGCCTGGATTCGGAGATGACCATCTGGGCCGCCGGCATCAAGGCCCCGGCATTTCTCTCGGAGCTCGATGGCCTCGAGACCAACCGCACTCACCAGCTGATGGTCAGGCAGACGTTGCAGACCACCGTTGACCCTGACATTTTTGCCTTTGGTGATTGTGCAGCCTGTCCCCAGCCCGGCACCGACCGGCCGGTGCCTCCCCGGGCCCAGGCCGCACACCAGCAGGCCAACACCCTTTACCATACCCTGGCCAACCGTCTCGAAGGCAAGCCTGAGGTCGAGTTCAGTTACAGGGATTATGGCTCACTGATCAACTTCAGTCGTTACACCACGGTAGGCAACCTCATGGGTAACCTGTCGGGCCGCAGCATGATGATTGAAGGCAAGGTGGCGCGGCTGTTCTACCTGTCCCTTTATCGCATGCACCAGGTGGCGTTGCATGGGGTCATCAGAACAGGGGTTATCTGGGTGATGGACCGCATCAGCCGGGCCATGCACCCGCGCCTGAAGCTGCATTGACGCAATCGGCCACCGGATTGGTCGGCATCGGCCAGGCAGCGTGCCGGTGAGGGCTGGCATACTGGATTGAAATGTCTTGCGGAGTCCGTATGAACCCGGCCCTTGCTACAAGTCCGTCACCGACCCCACTGACCGATCTGCTGGGCTTCGACCCCCACCTGATCACCCTGGCCCTGGCACCGGTCTTCATACTCGCCATGGCAGCGGAGTTCTGGCATCTGCACCGTCAAGGCTGCGCCTCCGAGTCGGCCCGTTATACTTGGGCCGACACTCTCAGCAATATGACCCTGGCCGGGCTCTACCAGGCCAGTGATGTGCTGGCGGCGCTGTTTACCATCATTGTCTACAATGCGTTTTTCGACATCAGGCTGTTCGATATTCCCTTTAACGCCTGGACCGTTGCGCTGCTCTTTGTGGTGCAGGATTTCTTCTACTACTGGTTCCACCGGGCCCACCATCGCATTCGCCTGCTCTGGTGCTCCCACGTGGTCCATCATTCCTCCCGAAAACTGAACCTGTCCACGGCCTTCCGCCAAAGCGTGACCTATCCACTGACCGGCATGTGGTTATTCTGGCTGCCTGTGGTTCTCATCGGTTTTCCTCCCGAATCGGTGATTTTTGCGGTGGCCATTAGCCTCGCCTACCAGTTTTTCATCCATACCCAGTTGGTGGGCAAGCTCGGGCGACTGGAATGGGTACTCAACACGCCTTCCCATCATCGCGCCCACCACGGCCGCAACCAGCAATACATCGACCGTAACTACGGCGGCATCCTGATCATCTGGGACCGCCTGTTTGGCACCTTCGTGGCAGAGCAGACAACACCCCGCTATGGCATTCCCGATCAGATCGACACCCACAATCCGCTGGTGCTGAGTTTTCACGAATGGAACGCCATGATCAGGGACCTGCGCAGTCCCGAGCTGACGGCGGGACAACGGCTGCAGCTCATCGCCGGGCCGCCGGAACGGGCAAGATTGTTACGGGATACCCAGAGGCAGGGGGCTGAGCAAGGTGAACGTCAGGGGAAGGGTGCCGGTTTAGTGGGACAAGCGAAGGTGGAGCGGGTGAAGGGAATCGAACCCTCGTCGTAAGCTTGGGAAGCTTCTGCTCTGCCATTGAGCTACACCCGCATGCCGGACGTGCTCACTATAGGCCCGGCCGCAGATGGCCACAAGTCTGTACCTGATTTTTTTGCTGCCAGTCCAAAACCACGCGTAGCTCAAACGAATCAAGCTGTTATCATGAAGGCTTAGGCACGCCGGAGCCCTCATGCCCACCACGATGATACTGTTAGGCGCCCTGATGCTCGTGATGAGCATCATGCTCAGTCCGCTTTCGAGCCGGCTGGGCATGCCTGTGCTGCTTATTTTTCTTATTGTGGGCATGGTGATGGGTGAAGATGGCGCCGGTGGCATCCACTTTGACAACTTCCATCTTGCCTTCCTGATCGCCAACCTGGCATTGGCTGTGATCCTGCTTGACGGCGGCATGCGCACACGCGCCGAGACCTTCCGGGTCGGCCTCAAGCCGGCAATGATGCTGGCGACCATCGGCGTTCTGATTACCGCGTTCATTGCAGGGGCCACAGCCTACTTCCTTTTTGACCTGAGCCTGCTTACCGCCTTTTTGATTGGCGCCATTATTTCTTCCACCGATGCCGCCGCCGTTTTCTCTCTTCTACAGGGCCATGGATTGCACCTGAACGAGCGGGTCAGTGCCACCCTGGAGATCGAGTCCGGCAGTAACGACCCTATGGCGATCTTCCTGACCCTGATGCTGCTGATGCTGATTCAAAGCGATGGCGCCGGCTCCATCGGCGACAGTGTCTGGATGTTGGTGAAACAGTTCGGTATCGGTGGCGTTACCGGTATCGTGGGGGGCTTGCTGATTGTCGAACTGGCTAACCGGATGCGCCTGACGCCGTCACTCTATCCGCTGCTGGTAGTGGCCGCTGGCATGATCGTGTTCGCCGGCACCAACGAGCTGGGTGGCAGCGGCTTCCTGGCCATTTACCTTGCCGGGGTTGTGGTGGGCAACCGCTCGGTCCGGATGATGCCGATGATTCTCCAGGTTCACGATGGCCTGGCCTGGCTGGCCCAGCTCTGCCTGTTCCTGATGCTGGGACTGCTGGTCAGCCCGAGCGAGCTGGTCCCCCTGGTCGGCGGTGGCCTGATACTGGCACTGGTGCTGATATTCATCGCCCGTCCTCTGGCGGTAGTGGCGACACTCTGGCCATTCGGATTCAACCGGCGGGAGCTGGCCTTTATCAGTTGGGTGGGTTTGAGAGGTGCGGTGCCCATTGTGCTCGCGATGTTCCCGGTGGTTGCCGGCCTGCCGGAAGCCCGGCAGATCTTCCACTTTGCCTTTTTCATCGTCCTGGTGTCGCTGATCGTGCAGGGCATGTCCCTGGCACCCATGGCCCGCTGGCTCAAGCTGGAGGTTCCGGCAGGCAATGAACCTTACCGCAGGCTGCCCCTGGACGTGGCCGCTGCCGGTGATCACGAGCTCATGCTGTTTCCCCTGCGCGGCGTACAATGGCACGAGCCGCGCCCTTTGGGGCAGCTCATACTGCCGGAAGATACAGCCATAGCCGGGGTGTTCCGGAATCGCGACTGTCATCCCCCCAAGCCCGACTTCAAAGTCACGTCCGGGGATGTGGTGGCAGTGTTCGCCACCCCAGCTGTGCTCACCGAGCTGGGCAAGTCACTGACCGGTCGCCACGCCCCCAAGCATCTGGCAGAACGCGCTTTTTTCGGGGACTTCGTGCTCAATGGCGACGCCTTGCTGGGGGATGTGGAACAGGTCTATGGCATTGAGTTCGATGAATTGCCACCGGACCTTTCCCTCACTGACTGCTTTGCGCGCCGCACCAAGGGGCACCCGGTTATCGGCGACCGGGTGGTCCTGGGCCCGGTCACCCTTGTGGCCCGTGCCACGGAAGCTGACAAGGTCACCAAAGTAGGCCTCAAGATGGACGACAACCATGGCAAATGATTACCCTCCGATACCCACGCACCTGGTGCTGGGCTTTCTTGGCGCCGGCAAGACGACTGCGATCCTGACTCTTCTGAAGCAAAAACCGGCGGGGGAGACCTGGGCCGTGCTGGTCAACGAGTTTGGCGAGGTTGGTATTGATGGTGCGCTGCTTCGTGCCGATGGTGTTGCGGTAAAGGAGGTGCCCGGCGGTTGCATGTGCTGTGTCTCGGGCCTGCCCATGCAGATAGGACTGAATAGCCTAATCCGTTTTAACCGGCCGGACCGACTGTTCATCGAGCCCACCGGGCTAGGCCACCCATCACAGATCATCGCGACCCTAACCGGACAATACTATTCGGACCTGCTGGAACTGTCGGCCGCTGTGTGCCTGGTGGACCCGCGACGCCTGGATGACCCCCGGACCCTTGAGAACCCCCAGTTCCAGGATCAGGTAGCCGTCGCCGATGTGCTGGTAGCGAGCAAGGCTGATCTCTGTACAGCGGACCAGCTGGCCCACTTTGACTCTTGGGCCGCACAGTGGCAGCCGCCCAAGCAGCGACTCTTTCAAAGCGCCGGCGGCGACATCGACATGAGCTGGCTGGGCGGCAAATTCGGCGAACGACCTGCCCGGTTTCCCCACAGCCACGGCCATAATCACGGTCACGACCATGACACCCGGCCCAAACCGGACCTGTCCGAACAACCCTGGCAATGTTACAGCAACAAGGGCGAGGGCTTTTACAGCCTGGGCTGGCGCGTCCACCCGGAGACTGTATTTGACGCGTTGGTTCTGCACCAACTGGCTCACCAGCCTGACTTCGAGCGACTTAAGGGGGTAATGCATACAACCGCCGGGTGGCTGTCCCTGAATGCGTCCGAGGGCGCGGTCACATTGCTTGACGCTGAGCCAGCTAAGGAGTCCCGAATGGAGATCATAGGCCGGACTCTGGACAGGCAGGCCCTCGATCAAAGCCTTCAGTCAGCCATCAGCAAGACGGCCTGATAAAAACATACTCTGTAACCGGCCTCGTCTTCGTGTGGCAGGCTTCCTGTGCTATAAACTACCCAGGAATCAGATTAACCATTGGTAAGTTATGTACTTGATCAACATTTTTCGCCCGACACTCGTTTGCCTGTCTTTCCTGATCATTGCCAGCGTCCTGATGCCCCGTATGGCCCCCGCATCAGAGCTTGAAACCCTGGCCATGCTTGAGAAACCCAGGATCAATCAGGTCCTGGTCCGAAAGCAGGAACGCCGGCTATACCTGATGGCCGATGAAATTGTGGTCCGGAGCTACCGCGTTTCACTGGGCGACAACCCGGTAGGACACAAGCTGTATGAAGGCGACAAGCGCACCCCTGAAGGCAGCTACACGCTGGACTGGCGCAACTCCGAGAGCGACTTCTACAAGTCCATCCACATTTCCTACCCCAACGATACGGACCGTTCCCAAGCCGAAGCCTGGGGGCAGGACCCCGGCGGCAGCATCATGATTCACGGGTTGCCCAATGAAGCCGGCGACCTCGCCTTTGCCTATATCGGTCTCGACTGGACCAATGGGTGCATTGCGGTCGACAATGCCGAAATGGATGAAATATGGCAATTGGTCAGTGATGGAACACCGATTAAGATCTTGCCTTAATCATATGTAGCTAAAAGAGGTTGGTCTGGTATTCTTACGTTTACGTAATTCATTAAGAAGTTTTACGTATCAGTAGTTAACATTTTCTTTCATAGTGTTTTACACTGATTGACGATCCTGGCAGCACACGCGTGCCGGACCCAGTTACACGGTGCTGGAAAGATTCGTTTCAGTATCACAGGAAGTAGAACGACCAAAAAAGGGGATTAAGAATGCGCAAGTTGATGATCGCAGGGTTTGCACTGGCAACTGTACTGACCGCTGGCTGTGCCAGTATGGATGACCAGAATGCTCAGGATGATGCCTCCGCAGCAGCCACTTCAGCAGAAGAGAAAGCCAGCACTGCCATGAGCAATGCTAACGATGCCCAGAGCCGTGCCAAGAAAGCACAGCAAACGGCTGAACAGGCTATGTCCGCTGCTAAAGCTGCACAGAAGTCTGCTGACGAAGCAAACGAGCGCGCCAAGCGTATGCTCGAGCGTTCCAGCCAGAAGTAAGGCTGCCGCTAGCAGAAAAGGCCGGTCCGTCCGGCCTTTTTTGTGCCTGAAATTCAGCTGTCTGGAGATTGACCCGGTTCATCTTCCGGTGCCGGCTTGGTCTTCTTACCGGTAAACCGTGTGAAATTCTCCATTAACTCAATGGGCAGCGGGAATACAATCGTGGACGCATTGCTTGAGCTCATATCGGCCAGGGTCTGTAGATAACGCAGCTGCATGGCGCCGGAATTGGTCGACATCACGTCAGCAGCCTCGACCAGTTTTTTCGAGGCCTGCAATTCACCTTCGGCATGGATCACCTTCGCCCGCCGTTCACGTTCTGCCTCTGCCTGCCTGGCGATGGCCCTTATCATCGTCTCGTTGAGGTCAACATGCTTGATTTCCACATTGGCAACCTTTATGCCCCATTCTTCGGTCTGGGCATCAATGATTTCCTGGATGTCCGCGTTGAGCTTGTCCCGTTCCGATAGCATTTCGTCCAGATCATGCTTACCGAGAACTGACCTGAGCGTGGTCTGGGCAAGCTGGCTGGTGGCCGACCCGAAGTCCTCCACCCTGATGATGGCCCGCTCCGGGTCCAGTACCCGGTAGTAAAGCACCGCATTCACCCGCACTGTCACGTTATCCTTGGAAATAACGTCCTGACTGGGCACGTCCAGTGTTATGACCCGCAGGTCCACTTTGGTCATCTGCTGGATGCCGGGAATAATAATGATAAGACCCGGCCCCTTGACGCCCTGGAAGCGGCCAAGGAAGAACACCACGCCACGCACATACTCCGGCAGTATCTTGATGGCCGAGGCCAGGATAAGCAGCAACAATACCGCCGGTGCTACGTAGGGAATCAGTTCAGTCATGACAGACCTCCGTTTTCCGTTTCAATGATGGAGTTATCCGCACGCTAGGGGCGCGGACTGACCCTTACACACAGACCCTGTACAGCCACAACGTCGAGCGTAGTGCCCTCTTCCACCGGCTCGGCGCTGATCGCCTGCCAGCGTTCCCCGCTCAGCCTGACATGGCCCTGGAACTCACCCTCTCTGGATGGCGTAAACGACTCCAGGGCAACGGCCTGCTCCTGCTTGAGCTGGTCCAGACCGCTGGCTGCCGGTTTTTTTCGTAACCCCATGAATCGAGTCACGGTCCACAGCATAAAGCCGCCTGCGACCGCCGCGGTGCCGCCGATGGTTGGCAACGAAATATCCCGGTGGCTGCCATCCATCAATATCACCGAACCCACCACGAAAGCGACCATGCCACCGATACCCAGAATACCGAAGCTGGGCATGAAGGCCTCCCCGACGATGAAGGCAAGGCCCAGCAGGATCAGCGCGAGACCCGCATAGTTGACTGACAGGACCTGGAAGGCAAACAGGGCAAGCACAAGACAGATGGCACCAATCACTCCGGGTACCAGGCTTCCGGGATTGGCCAGCTCGAAGATAAGCCCGTAGAACCCGATGATCATCAGGAAATAGGCGACGTTTGGATGGGTTATGACGGACAGAAGGTCGGTACGCCAGTCCGGGTCCACCCGTGTCAGCTGAACATTTGCCGTACTGAGGGTTCGTTCACCGTCCCTCATGATCACCGTGCGGCCATCGATTCTGGTTAACAGGTCAGCCATGTCGGAAGCCACCAGGTCGGCGACGTTTTGCTGCACTGCCTCCTCGGCGCCCAGATTCACGGCTTCGCGGACCGCCTCTTCAGCCCAGTCGGCATTGCGACCATGGCGGCTGGCAAGCTCCCGGATATAACTTACCGCATCCTCCAGGGTCTTACGTTCCATGTTGCTGGCGCCCCGGCGCTTGGACTCTTCTGCTGCTTGCTCATCCTGCTCTGCTTCGCCCCCGGAACCTGAGTTATCATCCTCTGGCTTTTGCTCGGACGGCTCCGGCGTACCTCCGCCCATCTGTACCGGCGTGGCAGACCCCAGATGGGTTGCCGGGGCCATAGCGGCAACATGGCTACCGAGCAGGATGTAGGTACCGGCACTGGCCGCTCTGGCGCCTTCAGGGGAGACATAGGTAGCAACCGGGACACTGGAGGCGAGGATGGCCGAGATCATGTCGCGGGTGGAGTCCATGAGCCCGCCAGGGGTGTCGATCCGGAGAATCACGATCTCAGCCTCCTCCCGGGCGGCCCGCTCCAGGCCCCGCACCACGTAATCCTTGGTTGCCGGACCGATGGGGCCATCCACTGTAAGGACCAGGGCCGTACCTGCAGTGTCATCCTGGGCGAGCACTGCCCGGCCCAGGGAGAGCAGAGCCAGGGCCAGGCCAACTGCAAAAACGAGGCTCCAGCACCAGAACCGATAGGATGGAGAAGACGGTATGCGGGGATTGGGTTGGGTTATCACTGACGACACCTCCCATGCTTGACTTGCACTATGCGGCGATCAGATAAGTCGCGCGAGAATGGACTCCGGTACGATTTTCATGACAAAAGCGATGGGCGTCCATGGCCAGCCAGGAACATAACAGCGGGCGCGCTCTGACTCTATCGCCCTGACCATGGCCCGACAGCCGGTTTGGGCATCGACGATAAAAGGCGGGTTCTTTACGCCGGCATTGATTTCAGTACGGATGTAGCCCGGATAGAGCGTGGTCACCTTGATCGGGCTGCGGCGCTTGCGCAGCTCTACCCGCAGACCTTCCGCCAGGGCGGCCAGCCCGGCCTTGGTGCCGGCGTAGGTGGTAATGTTGCTCGGCATGCCCCGTATCGCCGAAACCGAAGATACCGTCACCAGATGGCCGCGGTTCTGGGCCCGGAAGATCACCATGGCAGCTTCCATCTGGGCCAGGGCGGCCACGAAATTGGTTTCTGCCGTCTGTCGGTTGGCCTCGAAGTTGCCGGTGCCCAGCGGCTGACCCTTGCCAATGCCGGCATTGACGATTATACGGTCGAGGCTGCCAAACTCGGCCCGAAACGCTTCGAAGACTTCGAAGACCTGCGGGTGATTGTTGACGTCCAGCTCACGCACGCTGACGGTAAGCGACGGGTAACTGGTTTTCAGCTCATCCCGCAAGGTTTCCAACCGTTCAGTGCGACGTGCGCACAACGCAAGCTGATAACCCCTGGCAGCAAACTCGCGCGCCATGCCTTCTCCAAGACCTGAGCTGGCGCCGGTAATCAGCACACTGGGCATCCCACATTGCTCCTGCTGTGACTGGTTCAGAAAATTAGCCGGGTCGGTTGTTCCATAAGATCGGCTTCAGGCTCAGTACCCGCGGTTTTATCGGGCTGCAGATTATTTTCTGCCGGTTCACTTGCCACCTGGGTCAGACGTTCCCCAACCATCCGGGGCAAACCGTCGGCCTGCTCGACCGCGAGTTCTATGGCGCGCCGCTGGAACTCGACCCCGGGGACCTGCTGCTGGAACTCCGCCATCACCCGGCTGACTTCACGCCACAGGCGTTCCTTGACCTCGTCTTTATAGTCCTCGTGTGGCCGGTGAACTTCAAGCCAGACCTCGCGTCCGCTCATACCAATCTTCACCGGCTGGTTGATCACCTGGACAGGCGTGCCGTTGTCAACGGAGTACATGAAGCGCTCGATATCTTCATTGTACATACGAAAACAGCCGTGGCTGACCTGCATGCCTACGCCAAACTGCTTGTTCGTGCCGTGGATCAGATAGCCCTGCTCACTGAGCACCATGGCGTGGGCACCAAGGGGATTGTCTGGTCCCGGGGGAATCATCCGGGGCAGATATTCGTTGCGAGCGTCGTATTCTTCCCGAACCGTCTTCGGAGGATACCAGGCCGGGGATTCAAGCCGCATGGTCACCTTGGCATCGGTAACCGGCGAAGGGTTTTCCTCGGTACCAACACCTACTGGGTAAACCTGGACAGTCCCCTTACTGAAAAAGTAGAGCCGGTACTCCGCCAGATTGATAACAATTCCCTCACGTCTGGACTCAGGGAGTACGTAACGACGGGGCACAGTGATCTGGGTACCTTCCCCGGGCAGCCAGGGATCTACGCCGGGGTTGGCTTTAACCAGTTCCAGATAACCTATGCTGAGGCTGTTGCCCAGACCGGCAAAGGTGTCTTCATATTTGGTGGTCATCACCGACAACTCGCCTACCAGGTCGCCCTGTACTGACCAGGTAGGCACGCGCGGTACGTTCACTTGCTTGGCAGTTGGCACCTTGTCAGCAAGCTGCTGGCCACCAGATGCCTGGGGAGCCTCCTCAGCCTGGCCGGAAAAAGTTACCAGCATGAAGGCCATCACAAGCGGAAACCGGTATTCAGCGTTTTTACCCATAGACCACATAATCAATTTTCCAAACAACCTACGAACCTGAGAGGGCGGCCCACAGGGTCGCCACCGCCAGCACCAGAAACAGCCCGCTGGCCGCCAGTCTTGCGGTATTCAATGGTAGCCTGTCCATAAGCCATTTACCCGCCATTATTACCGGGATATTGGCTGCCAGCATACCAATGGTCGAGCCCGCAATCACCCAAAAGGTGGCCTCCTCGTAGCGGGCCGCAAGCACAACGGTGGCAATCTGGGTTTTGTCGCCCACTTCAGCAATAAAGAACAGTATCGTGGTAGCAGTAAAGGCGCCTAGCCGTAGTAACCCTGAGTCCTCACTGTCGTCTTTGTCAGGCACCAGGAGCCACAAGGCGATGGCAATAAAACTCCCGGCCACCAGCCATGGCAGCCAGCGCTCAGGCAGCCAGTCCGCAACCCAGGCGCCCAGCAGCGCTGATAAACCGTGGTTAAGCAGGGTGGCAACCAGTATACCCATGACAATGGGGGCCCGGTGAGCAAACCGGCTGACGAGAAAGAGAGACAGAAGCTGGGTTTTATCGCCGATTTCCGCCACAAGTACGGCAAAAGTCGATGTCAGAAAGGCGTCCATAAATAGAGCTCGGGGCGGATGTCCAGACGAGAGGCAGCCCATCCTCCGCCCGCGGGAATGGCACTGCCTCAGGTCTTGTCAGTTCCTGCCTATGCACAGGACGTAATGACCACGGGATTGAGTCCCGAGTGTGTTGACCATTACCCGAAGCCGATCTGTCAGCTTGCGGCGACTACTCCCCTGAAGAGGGAGCACATGTTAAATAATGGTTCCTCCGAACGCAATTAATCCCTCATGCGCCACACCGGCCACACGGCCAGAAGCACGAAACCGGCCACCAGCCACCAGGCGGTATGGAAGGCGTCGATGGTGGGCAGACCATTGGCGTGATCGCCATACTCGAGGGTCAGAGCCACCAGGTTGATACCGTAGGCACCTCCCAGCTGGCGAGTGAAATTGATGGTACTGGAGCCATGGCCCAACTCATGGGACTCAAGGGGATTCAGGGCGCCGGTGGAAAGAGCGGGCAGCATGAACCCGAGGCCCACCCGACCAATGACGGCCCAGAGGGCAAGCCAGGCAAACCCAAGCGCCAGGTCAGACAGGGCAAAGAGCACCGCGGAACTGGCAAACAGACCCATACCGGCGGTTATCAGCAGACGGGGGCTGTGTGTGTCCGCCATGCGTCCCGCGAGGGGGAAAATGATCCCCAGAGCGATGCCCGCAGGCAACATCAGCAGCCCTGCCTCGGTGGCCGTGAAGCCAAGGGCGGTCTGGACAAACAGGGGAATCAGATACGTTGAGCCAAACAGCGCCAGCCCCAAGGCGATCGCACCGATATTTGCGAACAGGAAGCTGCGGCGTCGCAACAGGCTTACCTTGAGCAGGGGGTGCCTGGCGCGGCGCTCACGGATGACAAACAGCACCAGCGCGAGAAGCGCGACGGCGCCGCCGACAGCGATCCTCAGGCCGTTATCGTCGGGCAACTGCAAGCGGTTAAGGGCATCCAGGCTAAAGATGACCGTAATGGCAAGGAGGGTAAACCCGCTCAGGTCGAACGGGTAGCGGAGCAGAGGCGCGACAGGACGCGGCAGGAACTTCCAGACCATGAAAACGCCGAGCAGGGTCACTGGCGCCGGCGCAAACATTACAAAGCGCCAGTCCAGCTGGTCCACCAGCACGCCGCCCAGCACCGGCCCCAGGGCGGGTGCCAGGATCACTCCCATGCCATAGATGCCCATGGCCTGACCACGACGTTCCCTGGGGAAAATCCGGAACACCAGGTACATGGCCATCGGCTGCATAAGTCCGGCTACGGCGCCCTGGCCGATACGCGCCACAATCAGCATCTCGGGGGACTGGCTGAAGCCACCAGCGACCGAAATGACGCTGAACAGTGCCATGGCGGTAGCGAGGGTCTTGCGCAAGCCAAAGTGGTCAAGCAGCCAGCCCGTTGTCAGCATGGTGATGGTCATAGCCGCTATGAAGCCGGTCGCAAGCCAGTGGGCCTGGCCCTGTCTGATCCCGAACTCGGCCATGATGTCCGGCAGCGCCACATTGACGATGGTCGCACTGAGCACCGTGGCCATGGTCCCCAGCATGACGGTGGCCACAGCCAGCCATCGCCAGCGTGAGCCATACCGGCTTCGCAGGGCCTCAAGGGAATGTCTGGACAAGAGCGCTCCCGGCGGTGAACAACCGTTGGTTTACTTCAGGCGGTCGCCATTCACCATGATTTGGTTAAAGACACCTACTGCGATCCCGATGTCCTCTTCGGCCACACCCTTGAGCATCTCCTCTCGCAGGGCAGCGGCCCGGGCATTCAGCTCGTTCATAAAGGCCTCGCCCGACGAAGTCAGATGAAGCCGGCGTGCCCGCCGGTCCTTCTGGCACAGGCGCCTCTCGATAAGCCCCTGCTCTTCGAGACTGTCGAGTAGCCTTACCAGAGTTGGATTCTCTATCGCCATCAGGCTCGCCAGCTCACGCTGGGTAAGACCCTCGCCGCCACGCTGCAGGTAGAACATGGTTGTCCAACGGGCCTGGGTCACCCCCAGATCCTTGAGCCGCTCATCAAGCAGCTTGCGCCAGCGACGGGTGACCCGCGCTACGGCGAACGGGAACTGATCTCTTACCGCACCTTGCTCCATTCTAAACCTCGATCAACGAATAACGGGAACTAACCTACTACTAGTAAGCTAATTGTTGCTATTAAAAAAGATACATCCTGCACGGCAGAGTTCGCAAACACCGGGCCGGAAACACGCCCGTCCAGACTTGATGAATTGACTAACCGGCTTTCTTGAACCCTTCGGACACATCAGGCTCATCCGGGGCATGGAATTCCTCGTTCCGGGGATCAATTTCAGCCAGTACCGGTGAAGCCTGGGGCATGGTGCCGACAAATTGCTCCTGCTCTTCCACCGGGATGTCGTAGGTGGTACGGATGCGGTGCCAGGTGGATCCGGCAAGCAACAGCAAGAACGCGGCATTGCCCAAGAAAAGACCCCTGGGTCCGGTATAGCTCACCAGTTCAGCCATGACCACAGGCCCGATAATGCTGCCAATGCCGTAGCTCAGCAGCAGTGTCGCGCTGGCCGCGACAATTCTGTGGTGCTCCATGCGGTCGTTGGTAATCGCCACAGCGACGGGGTAGACAGTCGCGGACAAACCGGTGAAAAGCCCAACCGCCAATAACAGAAGCCAGAACTGGTCCGGTTGCAGAAGCGCCGCCCCGATGCCGGCACCGGCGCCCCCGAGGGCAATCCAGAACATCACCCGTCGGCGATCAAAACGGTCGCACAAGCGTCCGAGGGGCCAGGCCAGAAGCATGGCGGCAATAATGGCGCTGGCCATGAACACCGAGGTCGCGGCCACGTCCATGCCCACCAGGGTGGCGTACACCGGACCGAGAGCATAGAACGAGCCAATCAGTACGCCACAGATGAGGGCACCCACAACGCCAGTGGAGGACTCGCGCCAAAGTGTAAAGACAGACATCCTGTCAATCTTTTCAATGGGCGGCGCTTCCATGCGGGTAAGGGAAAGCGGAATGATGGCCAGGGTGACCAGAATGGCAGCCAGGGTAAAAGGCATGAAACTGGCCGGATCCCCAAGATTGACAACCAACTGCCCGCCAGCAGCCGACAGGAAGAAAACCATCTGGTAGATGGCGAACAGAGCCCCCCGGTTGCTGTTGGTGGCCCGGCTGCTGAACCAGCTTTCTATGACCACAAATACGCCGGCCATGCTGAAACCTGACACAACCCGGAGCGCAGCCCAAAATACCATTGAGACCGCCAACGGGTGCAGAAGAGCGGCGACAGCGGCCAGAGCAGCGAAGGCAGTGAACGCGCGGATATGACCGACCCGGCCAATCACCCGATTGACAAACAGGGTGCCTGCAACAAAGCCGATGGAATAGCAAACCAGCACCCAGCCAATGGTCGCCGGGTCGACCTGCTCAATGCTCAGACGGATACCCAGGAGGGTCATCAGGAAGGCATTACCGCTCACCAGCAGAATAATGCTGAAAATCAATGCCGACAGGGAAGCCACCATGCGGGTCATCCGGCAGTCTCCAAAAGCTGCACCTCTGACTCCGGATGTTCAGGGTGGCAAGGGTTTCAAAAGGCTAGATTGAATTATAGGACCTTACTAAACAATAGCAGGCTTATTAATGCGTTGTTGCCAATCAGCCATTAAACCAGTCACTCGACTTCAATGCCATTACGCATTTGCCGCAACCCGCTAGAAGCCGCTCACAGCATGGGCTAAATAAGTTATTTTACAATCTTTTACATTAATGCCCTGTAACACACTCACCGGTTCCAAAGCTGATAATATGAGAAGACTGATCAGGGATTGGTCAGTTTTTAGTCAGCCATAACAAAGAGCCCATCGTTATGAAGAAAACGGAATGGCCCATCCGCTGGGACTTATTATTACGCTACCGTCTGATTGAAATCATCGCTCTGTGGGAAGGCAGGCTGACCACCAATCATATCTGCCATGGGTTCGGCATTGGGCGGCAACAGGCGTCCAAGGACATCAATACCTATCTGCGTGAAGTCGCGCCTGACAACCTGGAGTATGACCGTCATCTCAAGGGCTATGTACCATCTTCAAACTTCCGGCCGGTAGTGACCCAGGGCCACTCCGATGAATACCTTGACCTGCTGGCTCGGAACGACGCCCTGAGCCAGACCTTCGAATCTCTGGACATAGGCCTTCCAAACAGCACCGTGATAACGATTCCCAAGCGCCTGGCCGAGCCGGCTGTGGTGCGGGCCGTGGTTGCCGCCACTCGCCAGGGGCGACGCGTACAGGCTGAGTATTTTTCCCTCAGTGAGCCCCGCGGCGTGCGCCGCACCATTGAACCCCATACCCTGGTCTACAGTGACCAGCGCTGGCATGTGAGGGGCTGGTGTGAACAGCACAATCAGTACCGGGACTTCGTGCTTAGCCGCTTCCGTGGCACACCACAGATTCTGCCTGAACGTAGCCGCCATACCGTTCATCAGGACGAGGACTGGAATCGCAAGGTGACCATTGAGTTGCGTCCTGACCGCCGGCTTTCTGCCGAGCAGCAGGCGATTATTGCCAATGACTACAACATGACCAACCAGAGGCTTAGGCTGGATACTCGTGCAGCGCTGGTCCGCTATGTACTATCCATGGTTGGCATCCGCCCCAATACAAAGGACCCGGACCCCCTGATCCAGCAAGTGGAAGTCGCCAACCCGGAAGCCCTGGCGCCCTGGTTCGCCTCCCGCAAGAAGAACCGTGAAAAAGTAGCCGAGACCTGCTGATATTCCGGGGCCGTCTTGAAGTATCCGCCTGTCAGTTCTGCTTTACTGGTGCTGTTGTCCGCGTTCGGCCCGCCCTTGCTGGCGGCCGAGTGTGGCGTTCCGGCGACAGCCATCGCCCTTGTCCAGGGCAGCGGTGACCGCTCGCCCATGGCGGGCGAAAAGGTTACGGTCGAAGGTATAGTCACCCACGATGCCCGCCACTCCGGCGGCTGGCGTGGTGTTTATATTCAGCAGGCGGATGCTCTTGCCGATACCGACCCGACCACATCTGAAGCCCTGTTCGTATTCACTGATTCCGACATCGGCAAGACCAGTCACAGAGTGCGGGTTTCCGGAGAGGTCCGGGAGTTCCACGGGCTCACCGAACTTACCCAAGTTACCCACATTTCGGATTGTGGCCCGGCCCCATTACCAGAAGCGGTTACAATTCCCGCCCCCTGGCCCAATGGTGTAGTTCCGGAGTACCTTGAAAACATGCGAGTGATCTTCACGAAGCCCTTGACGGTCATCGATACCTACCATCTGGCCCGCTATGGCGAGCTGACGTTGGCCGAAACCATGCAATGGGTCCCGACTCAGTTGATGCCTCCTGGCCCGGTTGCAGCACGGCTTTTCAATATCCAGCTGCAACAACGCCTGGTGCTGGATGATGGCCACAGCCGTCGCGACCCGCGACCGGTCGCCTATCCTCCACCAGGCCTCAGTTACCACCATACCCTCCGTGCTGGCGACACAGTCGCCGGCCTGAACGGGGTACTGGACTTTCGCTTCGGTGCCTGGCGCCTTCAGCCCACGACTACCCCCGAATTTACTTCTGAGAATCCACGGCCCCAGCCACCGGAAAAAGCACCAGGAAGCAATTTCCGGGTAGTGACGCTGAACCTGGGCAACTACTTCAACGGCAACGGTGAGGGCGAAGGCTTCCTGGCCAGTCGTGGCGCTGACAGTGAGGGCCGGCTTCGGGCACAGACTGACCAGCTGGTCGCCACGGTGCGGGGCCTGGCGCCTGACGTGCTGACCGTTATGGAGGTAGAAAACGACGGTTATGGCACAGACAGTGCTCTCGCTACGTTAACCGAGGCCCTGGGCGACGGCTGGCACTACGCGTCAACACAGCAGGCCCCTGGCACCGACGCCATCCGGGTTGGCATACTCTACCAAAGCCGGATTGTAGCGCCAGAGGGCCAGGCGCGGGTTCAGCCACAGTCTGGAAAAGGTCGGCCGGCCATCAGTCAGACCTTCAGGTTGAAAGACAGGGACACACGAATTCGTGTAATCGCTGTGCACCTGAAATCCAAGGGCTGCCGACATGCCCGGGGCGACAACCTGGACCAAAATGACGGCCAGGGCTGTTTCGCCAAGGCTCGGGCTGAAGCTGCGACCGAGTTGACTGCCTGGCTGGACAGCCTTGGGTCGCCGGAGCATCTGGCCGGGATGCTGCTTACCGGCGATTTCAACAGTTACGCCCGGGAACGGCCCATGGAGATTCTGGCGGAGGCCGGTTTTACTGATCTGGTCCGACACTATCACGGCTATAAGACCCGCAGCTTTCGCTACAAGGGCCGGGCCGGAACGCTTGACTACATATTGGCGGACGACAGACTCAAAGCCAGAGCGAAAGCAGCCCAGGTCTGGACTATCAACGCTGACGAACCCCCGAGTCTGGGTTACCAGGGGCCCTTTGCAGCGACTGAAGACAAGCCTGGCCCCTGGCGTTCGTCGGACCACGACCCGGTTTTTGTGGATTTGGATCTGCAATAGCCCAGCGATACTCTTACCCTAGCGCCCACTGTCACGGTCAATATAGCCAACGCCTCCGAGTGCGATCCCGCTAAACTGAATGGAGATGCCCTGACTCTGCCCTCCTAACAGAACCGAGAGACACCCATGCCTAGCAACCTGTCAAGACCCGCCTCGTTACCCCAAAACCCCAGGCTTCGGGCGCTTGTGCCCAACCCCTGGCCTTTGGTCAGGACCGGCCACCGATGGTTGCAGCGTATGAAGCGCCGCCAGTCCACAGTGGATGGGCACCGCCTGGTTTGGCTCGAACGAGGCAAGCCCGGGGCGGACAGACCCACTGTCATACTGATCCACGGCTTTGCCGCGATGAAGGAAAACTGGAGCTCATGGTTGCCGTTGCTGCCCAAAAACTGGCACCTGGTAGTGGTAGATCTGCCCGGCTTTGGTGAGAGCGAATACCGCCCAGACCGGGACTACCGCTTTGAGACCCAGGCTGAACGGCTCAAAGGCTGGCTCCAGGCCAAAGGATGGCAAGATGTACATCTGGTCGGAAGCTCCATGGGGGCCGCCATTGCCACTGTACTCGCTCACATCCTCGAGCCCCAGGCTCGCACGCTGACTGTTCTGAACAGTGCCGGCATACCGATTAAGCCGGACCTTGATCTGGCGATCGCGCCAAAAACCGAGCCGTCCCTGCTGGTGCCGCAAGACTGGGCCGGCGTCTACCAGATGTTCAATAACGTGGGCAATGGCAAGCCCTCGCTCATGGGTCTGGCAATGACGGGCATACTTGGCCTCGACCTGATGAATCGGGCCTCCGCCCATCAGCGGATTTTCGCTGACATGATGGCGGACCCCTATGCGCCGGTGCGCCATCTTGAGAAAACCCGTATTCCGCTTCAGGTGCAGTGGGGAGACCGAGATGTCATCACCCCGACCCGCTGCGTCGACTACTATCGCGCCAACGTACCCCATGCGGAGCTTCAGATATTCGAGGGCGTTGGGCACGTGCCCATGCTCGAGGTTCCCCGGCGCTCGGCCCGAGCCCTGGCCAGCTTCATTAACGCCCACTGAAAGCCCTCAATTGGCCTTTCCAACCTATTGACCCGTCAGCGGGGTCATGGGGTGGGGAAGGCAATCGCGTCATAATCGTTATAGCTTGAACGCTGTCACACTTTGCAGCTCTCCAGCGCACCAAAATAACAACAGACTTAACGGGGACCAAGACCATGCGAGCCAACGCATCCCAGGATCTGGGGTTGCCATCCATCTACCTGCATCTGTTAGCCGAGTTGCTGCGCACCGGCGGTGTGGATGAGCAAGCCCTGCTGCTGCGGGTTGGGCTGGACCCTGCCCGTCTGCGCTCAACGGAACTTCGGGTAAGCCAGTCCCAGGCCAGCGAATTCATGACCCGGGCGATTATCGAAAGTGGCGAACCAGGCTTGGGCATGATGCTGGCCAGTGAACTCAAGTTGCCATTGCACGGAGCGCTGGGTACTGCGGTAATGAGCAGCAAAACACTGGGGGAAGCTCTGGATCTGATGAGCCGTTTCCTCACTCTGAGGTCACCCAACCTGAACATTATCCAGGGGCGCGAAGGCAACCAGGCGGTCTTCCAGATGGTCGGTGGAACCGAGCTGGGGCCACTCCACAGCTTTGCTCTGGACGCCACACTGTTCGGCTGCATTGTGATGGGGACACAACTGGTGGGTACACCCATTCCGGGCGCCTGCGTCCGTCGCCGGGGTCCCGAGCCCGCCTACTTCGGTCGCTTTCGCCACCGGGTACCGGTTCCGGTGCTCTACAATGAAGCAGACGACGCCATTGTCATCCCCCTGGACAGTCTTTCCGCTCCCCTGCGTTTCAGCAATGAACAGCTCGCCGCAACGTCACGGGCCCAGTGTGAGGAAGCCCTGCGCAAGCTCACCGAAGATGCCGGCTTTAGTGTCAGAGTAAGACGGGTCATTGAAACCAGCCATCCTTTCCCACCAAAGCTGGCCCGGGTAGCCAATACTCTGTTCGTTTCAGAACGCACTCTTAAGCGCCGCTTGCAGGAGGAGAACAAAAGCTTCCAGCATCTGGTGGACAAGGTCCGGCTGGAACGCGCTGGCGAACTCCTGCAGGGCACCAGGATGAATCTGAGCCAGATCGCTGATTCCCTGGGTTACGCAGATGCCGCCAATTTTACCCGGGCCTTCAAGCGCTGGACCGGCATTAGTCCCAGTCAGTACCGCACTGAAGCCTCAGGCACTGGCCTGTCGCAGCCCGGGGTTCTCCAGGCCGGGGCCTCCCGCCCCGCTGCCCTGGAGGGCCGGTTCTAGCCGTCCGGCCCCGCGACATAAAGGTCAGTCTATGCCAAGTATCTTGTGCATCTGGATGGTTAGCCGCCAGCGCGGATGGGCCAGACAGTAATCCGTAGCCCGGCGGGTATTGCTGCGTTTGAGCGAGTCTTCCCCCGCTTCCGGCACGGCAGGCGAGGCCATGGGGGACAGGAAGAAGTGCCGTGCTTTCATGTGTTCGAAGGCTTCCGGAGGCGCCAGGGGCTGGGGATACACCAGCTTGAGCTCGTCGCATTCATTGATCACCACCGGCGCTGCGGCCTTGGGGCTCACACACAACCAGTCTATGCCAGTCGGAGCGGGTAAAGTGCCATTGGTTTCAACACCGACTTCGAACCCGCGCTCATGGAAGGCGCAGACCAGGGTTTCGTCCAGTTGCAACAGTGGCTCGCCACCGGTACAGACCACGTAAGGCCGTCCCGGCGCCTGAGGCCAGAGACTGGCAATATGATCGGCCAATTCCGCCGCTGTGGCGAACTGGCCACCATTCTGGCCGTCGGTGCCGACGAAATCCGTATCGCAGAAATTACACACGGCCCGGGCCCGGTCAGCTTCCCGTCCATTCCACAGATTGCACTTGCTGAAGCGGCAAAAGACCGCGGCGCGTCCAGCCTGGGCACCTTCTCCCTGCAAGGTATAGAAGGCTTCCTTCACACGGTACATCAGTCCGTCTCCTCATAGGGCAACGGATCCGGGCGACCGTGATTGGCAAAGGCTCCGAGTCTTTCCTGGCAGGAGCCACAGCGGCCACAGGCCCGTTCCCGGCCGTTGTAGCAGGTCCAGGTCTGGCTGTAATCCAGCCCCATGGCCAGTCCTTCTGCCAGGATCGCGGTCTTGTCTGAATTGATATAGGGCGCCTCAATTCGTACCGGCTGGTAATTGGCAACCCTGCAGACAGCGTCCATCCTTTTTACGAATTCCGGTCGGCAATCCGGATAGATCGCGTGATCGCCTCCGTGGGCCCCATACCATACCGCGGCGGCGTCTACTGTTACGGCGTAGCCTGTCGCCAGCGACAAAAGGATCATGTTCCGGTTGGGCACCACCGTACTTTTCATGCTGTCTTCGGCGTAATGCCCTTCCGGGACCGGCGTGTTGCCGGTCAGTGCTGAACCGGCCATGACGGAACTGAGCGACCGTATGTCCAGCACCTGGTGCGGAATATCCAGCTCGCCACAAACGGACCGGGCACAGTCAAGCTCTCGCCGGTGGCGCTGGCCGTAGTCGAACGACAGTGCGTGGATGGCCAAACCTTGGGCACGGGCCCGGTGCAGTAAGGTAAAGGAGTCCATTCCCCCTGAATAGATGACCACGATGGTTTCTGGCATACGTCTCTCCTGGTTCAATGGTCATATTGTAACAGTGCCGATAGAGGATAGGTTCGCGTCCACTTCGTGAGACAGTTACACTTTATGTTTATAACCGCAGAAAACCTGAAGGGTATGACAGCGCTGATAACTCCGCCGGCATTTCTGGATTTCGAGGCTTCCAGCCTTGATCTCATTGCAAGTTACCCTATCGAGGTTGGCGTCTGTCTACCTTGCGGTACCCTGCACAGCTGGCTGATAAAGCCGCACGTGCGCTGGCAGGACTGGTCCTCAAGCGCCGAGCAGATACACGGTATTGCCAGGACGACCCTTGAACAGGAAGGCCTTGAAGTCAGAGCCGTTGCGCACGCCCTGAATGAATTGCTTGAAGGTCAGGTATTTTGCGATGCCTGGACATTCGACTCCTTCTGGATGCACAGGCTGTTCCGCGCCGCCAGCATAGCGCCGCTATTCCAGCTTGAATCGGTCTCGCTTCTGCTCAGCACACCCCAGGTGCAACAATGGGCGGCCATCCGCCAGCAGGTTATTTCAGAGCTTGGCCTGCCCGTTCACCGAGCCGCCAACGATGCCCTCATACTCCAGAAGACCTGGCATCAGGTCAGTCAAATAGATGACTTCAGAGCCCCGGATTAACCCTGCCACTGCGACAAACTAACTCCCATGGTCAGCCAGGGCCACGGAAATGGGCAAAAAAAAGGTGTCACCAAAAATGGTGACACCCAATAAGGAGAGATCCACACGATGTCTGCACGGGCAGCTCATCGGGGATTGCACAACGTAAAACACGTGACGGATCAAAGTATCCAGCTTCTCATGATCAAGGTCTGTACGCAGTTGCCGAATAGGTGTTATCCCTAAGGATAGGAGGATAGGACCCGTCGGAAGGCACTTGAAAAGCCCACCACAGGCGATACACTGTCCAAAGATAAGACTCGCGGTATCACGGTCGAATACCCAGCGGAATGCAGAACCATCGGAATGCAGAATAAGTACCGAGAGTGCCGTAAGTACCGAGTGCCGAGAGTACACGGACAAGTCTGAAACATGAGGTTTAAGCCGAAAGTGAGATTAATGCAGATGTCTTTACATCAACCTGTCAGCCCTGAAGCGGTTTTCTGTGCCAAGCCACAGACGATGTGCGTTCTGGCAATGAACAGCTAACGGCTTTCGGTCATGCCCGGGAGCCTCAGAGCGACCGGGCCCGCTTCTCCGCGACAGACCCCGGCGCTCCAGAGCCCGGGGTTTTTGTTTTTTTAAGCCGCAACATGATGAGGAGAAGATGATGAGAAAGCCCCCAAGAACACGTGCGGCAAACCAGTCGGCGAATCAGCCTGCGGGCCCTATCCGGCGCCCTGACAAACTGCCGCTACTCGACGCCATCCTGAAGAAGCTCAACCAGCGGGTAAATCTGGATGATGAACCCAGGGTCCTGGGCCTGTACGAGCGCGGCTGGATTTTCAAGGGCGTGCTGGTAAGCCTCGATGGCGCCGAAGCACGATATGTACGCGCGCTCGCCACCCGCTACGACTCTTGGATCGCTCGGCAGGTCGCCTGACCGGCCCGGCGCCCGATTGACGGTTGCTGTTGATGGACAGGCATGCAAGCAGCATCGAAATACCGGCAGCCTCAGTGCTGCCGGTTCAGGCCCCGTATCATTCCCACTTCTGAGCCATGCACCATGATGTAGTTATTGATCACGTCATGGATCTTTTCCAGCGAATAGGGCTTTACCACATAGCCATTGGCGCCGGCGCTGATCGCCCTCTGTATGCTTTCGATGGAGTCGTCTGCAGTTACCAAGACCACATGTTGTTGGGGATTGGCCTGCTTGAATTCCGCCATAAGCTCATGGCCATTGCCATCGGGGAGCCCCAGATCCAGCATCACTATATGGAAGCGCTCTGCCGCGTATTCCGCTCTTGCCCCGGCCACATTCTCACACTCCGCCACCTGGCTTGCCCCCGCCTGATGCAGCATATCCCGAAGCAACTCCCGCATGATGGGCTCATCTTCCACTACAAGCACCTTGAGACTTTCCATGATCTTACTCCTGTATCAATACCTGGCCATCAGGCAAAAAAACTGGGTCTCCGGTCAGTTGCCTTCGCTCTGGGAGCGTCGGGGAATGACCAGCGGCGCATGTTGGGGAGACACGTCTTCCGTTCGTGGCTCCGCGGGATGACCGCTTGTGAAGGGAGGCTCGTCCCCGTTTTGAATCAACATATTACTGATGCTGATGGCGGTCGTGTAGAGGGAAATGGCCACAATGAGCAATATGGGCTGCACAAAAGCCACAAAACCGGGCACCGCTTTTTCTCCGACAATACTCAAAATGAGGATGATTGCGGGACCGAGAACCACAAACAGGGTAAGCGCAATAAAGAAAACGATGCGCTCCTTGAATCGCCCCAGATCACGATCGCTGACCAGACCCAGCACAAACTTCCCTATGGCCAGCCCTGCCAGGATGGCGGCGGCAATACTCAGGTCCGGACGCAGCAGAACGTCTTGCAGCTGGCCATCCCAGAGTCTCTGCATAAAGATCACCAGGAACGGAAATAACACGAACAGTACGTCCGCATAGGTACCATACATGGTGCTGAGGGAATGGGATTCACGACGGGTTGCGGTTTCACTCATGGTACGGTTCCTGTGTTATTCGTTGGAATGGCCCAGGGTGGGCGCCAGTGCCTGATCAATAAGCTTGCCGAGTTGGTCCAGCTCCCGGCCAATCTGGTCCCAGGCCGGTTCGGCCAATTTCATGCACTGCTCCACACGACCGGCCTGCTCCGTCATTCGGGGGTACCCCATGGCACCGGCGGTTCCTTTGATCTGGTGGGCTTCGGTCAGAAGGGCGCCAGGGTCCCGCTGTTGAAAAGCCCGCAGCATTGTTTCCTGGCGCTCGGCAAGACCTGCCAGGAACTGGATCACCAGATGACGCATACCTTCTTCCTCAGCCTGGTCCGTAGACAGTTCCCGGGTTGTGCTGAGCGTGCGATCCAGCAGAGCCGTCAGGTGGCCATGGTCGATGGGCTTGATCAATACGCCGTCGCAGCCTGCCTCGGTCAGGGCGTCGATTTCCCGCTGATCACCTGCGGTAAAGGCGATGATAGGCCGCTGAAAACCAGCCTGGCGCAGCAGGCGGGTGGCTTCAACACCGTCCATGCCCGGCATGTGGCGGTCCATGAGCACCAGGTGGACAGTCTGGGCAAGCGCCACCCGCACGGCTTCGTCGCCTGAAATCACGCTTCTCACCTCAAGCCCCAGGCGGGCAAGCATCCGCTCCACCAAATGACGATTGTCGTCGTTATCTTCAGCCACCAGTACCTTGCCGGAATATTGCGCCAGTGCTTGCGGTTCGCTGTCTGGCGCCGCGCTGAGATAGCGCGCCATGATCTCGTAAAAGCGCTGCTTGTCGATTGGCTTGGCCAGGTGCTCGGTGCAACCTGCCACGCGGTAGTCGTCGATATCTTCTGCCATAACATTGGCGGTCAGCGCGATGATAGGCGTATTGATGCCCGCTTCCCGGATCGCGGCCGTGGCGTCCCGGCCATTCATGACAGGCATCTGGATGTCCATGAGGATCAGGTCGAACTCATCCCGCATAATGGCTTCCAGGGCCTCGGCACCGTTACTGACATGGACCATGTCGGCGCCGGTGCGAGATACCAGCAAGGAAACCAGCCGTCGGTTGACCTCGTTATCTTCGGCACAGAGAATCCGGCCTGCCAGCCTTGGCGCCATCACCATCGGTAGCTGGCGCCGGCGCTGGCTGAGCTCGGAGGCGTCGCGCAGAAAATGTACGTTATCCAGGCTACCGGTATCAATGGTGACCTCGAACTCGCTGCCCTCGCCGTAGGTACTGTGGACGACAATATCGCCACCCAGAAGCTGTGCAAGCCGCCGCGAGATGCTCAGCCCCAGGCCGGTACCACCGTATTGTCTAGCTATGGCCGCGCTGCCCTGGGCAAAGGGATCAAACAACCGGGCTAGCTGCTCCGGCTTCATGCCTATACCGGTGTCCACCACCCGTGCCACCAGCTTTTCAGCCTGGCGGTCGCACCGGATCATCAGCGAAATGGAGCCTTTTTCCGTGAACTTGAGTGCATTACCGCAGAGATTGATCAAAATCTGACGAAACCGTGTCGGGTCTGTGCGGATGGTTTCAGGTAGGGGAAATTCGCAACCGATGCTGAACTCAAGGCTCTTCTCCCGTGCCCTGGGCAGGAAAAAGGCACGTACCTCATCCAGCAGCTCAGGCAGGTTGACCGCCAGCACATCCACGTCCAGTTTGTTGGCGTCAATTTTTGAATGGTCCAATATGTCATTTACCAGGTCCAGCAAATGTCGACCACTGCGCACCACGGTCTCAGCACTGCTGCGCTTCTCCTCGGGACTCAGGTCACGGTCGAGCAATGTCTCGCCATAACCGATAATAGCCGCCAGTGGTGTTCGGATTTCGTGGCTCATGTTGGCCAGAAACTGGCTCTTTGCTTCGGCAGAGTTACGGGCCAGGTCCTTCTCCATCCGTTCGTGTTCACGCTCTTTCTCGATCTTCTGGCGCTGGTGACGCTCGGTGGCGTCGATGCAGGTGCCTTCCAGGTGCAGCGGCTCACCCTCCGTGCTGTAGACTGTATGCAGCGAGATAGTAGCCCAGCGCTCATCGCCCCGACGGCTGAAATATCGGGCCTCTATGCCTTTTAGCGTACCCTTGTCTTCAAGCTGCTCCACCACCCAGCGACGCATGCGCTCATCCGCGAAGCAAGTGTCCAGCACATCCAGGTTCTGCTGCAATAATTCCTTGCTGCTGCTGTAGCCCAGGAGCTCTGCCATGGCCGGGTTGGCGGTAATGAACTTGCGCTCCAACGACATCTGGAAGACCCCTTCCACGGCATTATCAAACAGAGACTGGTATCGCTTGAGGTTGGCGAGAGCGCGCTGACTCCAACTCAGGGATTCGCCCTGCACCTGTTTGATCCGGTCAGCGAGAGCAAAGGAAAACAGGATAATCTGGGCAGAGAGGCCAACCTGGGGTGAGTAGGCCGTGAAGGTATTCAGGGGCAGGTAGCCAATGACCGTAAAGGCATAAATGACAAACCCGGTCAGGGCTGCTGTCCAGGCGAAAAAATAGGCCTTGGCGGCGGGATTGTAGTAGCGCCAGGCCAGGTAGCTCACCACAATCATGCTCAGGCAGAGCACGATGGAGCCGATAACGATCCACTCCATGGCGATATGGTAAGGCATGAAAAGACTAAGCACAAAGGTGACTACCACGGCAGCCAGGCACATCCGGATGATCTGGTCCAGGTCAGTGGCCCGCTCACGGGTTTCGAGCAGAGACCGGGCCATCAGTAGGCCCCAGAACCAGGTCATCATGATCTGATAGTGCAGGTACTGCTTGTGCAGAAACGCGGGTCTTTCATCCAGCAGCTGAATACCGTGGACCTGCTCGGTAAAAATAAAAACCGTAGCAGACACCAGGTAGAGCACGTAGTAAACGTTGCTGCGTTCGCGGACCGACACCGCCACGAACAGGTTGTAGGCCAGAATGGCGAGCACGCTGCCAAGCAGGATGCCGCGTATGACTTCTTCAACCGACACCTTTTCAATATAGCGGTCCGGATGCCAGAGCTTGAGGGGCAGACGGAAGGTGTTGAGGGTATTCACACGCAGGTAGATCCGCGCGTCGGTGCCCGGTTCCAGGTTCAGCTTGAAGGTCGGGTTGGGAAGTGCAAGATCACGTTCCGACCAGGAATCTTCATAGCCGGCCTGACGCTGTTCCACGACTTCGCCATCCTTGATCACATGGAGCCTGATTTCATCGACCAGTGGCAGGGCAAGCTCGAGGATCCAGTTGGTTGTGTCGTTGGTGGGCGCCACTTCCAGATCAAACCGGGCCCAATATGCCGAATCCGTATAGCCGAAGTTCAACATACCGCCGAAATGGCGGGTAAATTCATCGGCCTCGCCCGACCGGATGTCTTCAAGGGTCAGGGCTTGCTCGGGGTCTTCCAGGTACCAGATGCAGGATGCGAGGTCATACACGCCATAGGAGTCATGCACCACCACCTCCTGATCCTGGCATCGATCCTCGGTTGCGGACTGCGCCGAAGAGCTGCCGGAGGCGACAAAAAGCATCAGGACGATCATCCCCAGCAGGCTCCGCACTACCTGTTGCTGCAAAATGTGATCTCCACGCGGGAATGCACCCGGGTTTTTGTTTAAGGTCAGGGGTTGTCGTCATTATCGCACCCTGGGGGCCCCTGAAATGAAACACCGTCACATTCTGGCCTTTTTCCCCCTGACCGCCCTGGCCCTGGTGGGTTGTGGTCCGGATGATTCCGGCAGCAATTCCATCAATCCTGCCAGTGACGTAGAGCTCGTATTCTCAAGTTTCACCATAGACAAAGACGA
This sequence comes from Marinobacter salicampi, assembly GCF_011074795.1. GTDB lineage: Bacteria > Pseudomonadota > Gammaproteobacteria > Pseudomonadales > Oleiphilaceae > Marinobacter > Marinobacter salicampi. Next base: position 144,915 of record NZ_JAAMPF010000008.1, on the reverse strand, counting down.
GCAAATCAGCGAAACCCTGTTCTGGGACTTCTATCGCGGCATTGCGCCGGACGACCCGGATCACAACGACGCGGCTGCCTGGGCCTCAGCCCTACGGGAACATATCGATATCTACATGGACGTCACGCCCACCGAAGGTGGCGAGGCCTATGCCGAAGTACGCAACCCCCTTGATCTGATGGGCCAGGTAATCGCTTCCGGCGAAGTGGCTAACTTCCAGGAGGGTCGCGATTACATCAGTGAGCGTATTGACCAGGCCCTCGCCGGCACCTTTAACAGCCGCTCCAACGGGGCCAGGATCCGGTTCGTGGACCAGCAGGCAACGTCCGCCGGAGCCGCCGAGGCAGACAGGGTATGGCAGTATCCGACCCTGGGCTGGGTCTATGCGCCGGAGGGTGAGACCAGCTCAAACAAGGTGATCCGGACGATCCAGTATGTTGCAAGGCCCCCCCGTGATGATGAAGATGCCGAGCAACCTGAACTCCAGAGTCTGCTGGTGGGGACCCAATTCGGCTCAGCGACATTCGGCACCACCGGTTATAACGCGCCAGAGCTGGTCGAAGCCTCATTCACCGCGCGCAGCGTTGGCCGGATGTCGCTATCACAGGATTTCATCAACGCCAAAACCGATACCCTGTTCATCAGTGAGACCGATGCTTTTGAAGTGAATGGCCAAGCACCGGACTGCATAAGGGCAGAACTCGACTACGAAACCCGGCGCCTGACCCTATATACCTCCCGGGACGAACCGGCCCGCATTCCGAACGACGCCACCGAAGACCCGGACGATACGATGAATAATGAGGCGTTCTGTGGAAATCTGGAGGAAGGCGAGCAGACTCTGGATTATCACACCCGGCTTATAACCGAGCGTCAGTAAGGGTTAGTGTCCGCCAGCCCCCACCGCTCCATAAAACCTTTCTTACGGTCGATCATGCGCTGGTAGGTTGCGATAATGATGCCAACGTGAGGGGCTTCAGTTCCCCGGAGGGAGTCGATACGACGTTCCAGGCGGCTGACTTCGTTACTGAGACGAAGAAAGACATGGGATCTCACACTGTCGTGATGGCCCAGGTGGACAGGCCGTGGCACAACATCTGGATCAGGGTTTGGATCGGGAGGGACGATCGACTTGAACGGTTCCATAACAGCTCTCATCCATTGAGTTTTTATACAGCACGCGCGGGATTATCCTGATCACCGAAATGACATGCCTGCTGTGTTTATTTCACGTTATTCTGCATGACTGTCTGACAAAGCGCAATTATGTGAAGACATATTCATAGTATAAAAAAGCTCAACTGGACGGCCGCCCTGAGCTGTCCCTGCTATAGTTTGTGAAGGCTATCGCCACCAAAGGCCGATGCTTTTCCCAAACCCCATGCTGGCCTATAGCGCCTTCGGAGCCCCAGGATATGAACTCTACCTCTGTCGCCGATACTCTCAGGGAATATCTCTCGCTCCTGGAACTGCTGGACGATGCCTACTGGGAAGCTGGAAACATCGGCCACAAGGACATGATTTATGACATTATCAGCATCTTTAGCCAGGAGGTGGCCGAACTCAACAAGCTCAGTGTCATGGACCACCATTACCCCTATGAAGTCATTACTGAAGGCATCCGCCGGGTCATTCCCAAACTGGAGCGGCTGGACGATCTACGGGAGGAGGTCATCCAGCGCACTCAGACCCTGACCGACTTCCGGGACATACTGTCCTCGGTCATCGGTATTCTTGAAGAGCAACTGGCGACCGTCTGATCAGGCCATGGCCAGGGGCCGCTGGCTCTCCGGCAGCAAGGGAAACTCACGACATACGGTATAGACAAACTTTGCCAGCGCTGGCAGCTGGTGACCCACAATGGGCAGGCCGGTGTTGAGCAGGCTCACCGAAATGTCCCGCGCAGCATCGGCCCAGCAGAACTTGTTGATCAGTCCCACGTGGCCAAAAGCATAGCGACTGTGCTGCCCCCACAGACCCACTGGATTGCCGCCAAGCATCAAGCCGGCACTGAACCGCATGGGTATCATCATGGTTCGGTCAATCTGTAGGGAGCCGAACTGCTGGACGGCACGTTTCACGGTTAGCGGATCGCATATTTGCTTGCCTGCCCAGACCCCGCCATTAAGCATCATCTGGTAGAAACGCCCCATCTCCTCCGCCGTACCGCAGAGGTTGCCTGCCGGGATCACCGCTTCCTGGAAACGGGGATCATTAATGACCTTCTCCACTGTGTGGATATCACCCCCAAGGGCCCGGTTGATGATCCAGGACACCGGGAACATGGGGGTCGGGCCGGTGGCATAGTTGGTGGCAAGTTCGGAAACCTGGTCGCTGCCAATGCCGTAGGTGAACCAACGCATTCCCATGGGCTGACGTATGTGGCGATCAAGGAAGGTTTCGATGGATTCACCGGTGACCCGCTCAAGAACCCGTTGCAGCACGTAGCCCCCGGTAATGGCATGATAGGCTACCCGAGTACCGTCCACTTCCACGGGCTCGGCCTCACACAACAGGCGCCAGACCTCATCCGACTGCCAGAGCACGTCAATGGGCGTACCTTTGGGAATGGCAGGAATGCCTCCCCTGTGGGACAGAATCTGATGAATGGTAATGGTGCGCTTACCATTCTGGGCGAACTCCGGACAATAATGGCAGACCGGGTCCAGCAGGTTGACCCGTCCCTGCTCCGCAAGGATATGCACCAGCAATGCCGTGACCGCCTTGGAAGCGGAAAAATAACAGATGGGCGTGTCCGTGGTCATCAACACCTTGGGTGTGCTGGCCGCATCGTGCGGGCCATTGCCGGTAGCATGGCCGATTGCCCGGTGCAGTATCTGCTCACCTTTGTGGCGCACCGAAAGCTGCATACCCGGATGGGTCCCGGTCCGGTAAAGACTTTCAACGCTTTTCCAGATGGCGTCGACTGAGGCTTCACTCACCCCAACGGCTGCCGGGTTTTCTCCCGCCGGGTCCCGGCAGGTAACTGTCGCAAGGTCCCGGGGCACAACACTGCTGTGTAAGGCCCGGCGAGCAAGTCTGTTCATTCAGGGTACCTGTCTGGTTATTGTCGTTTAAGCAAGGTCTTATAATGCCCGTGCCAGCGCCGTGGTACATTGGCCTTCGGTCAGCAGCTCAGACGTCAGTGCTCTCAATGCGCCCATGGCCACACCGGCAGGCGGTGCGTTGGGCGTTTTTACGGTTTTCCAACAGGAGTGTCTATGCTCGGTTATGGGATTGTCCTGCTGGTTATCGTTTCAGTGGCCTTCTACAGTCTTTTCATACACCGCCGCCTTCGGCGCCAGCGCCTTACTGCCCAGTCCTTCCCAGAACACTGGCACCAGATCCTGGAACGGGACATGGCGCTCTATCACCGGTTGCCTCCCGGCGTTCAGGCACGAGTCCGCCAGAATACTCTGTTACTCATGGATGAAGTCAACTTCTATGGCTGCGCCGGCCTCGAGGTGACCGAGCCAATGCGCGTACTTATCTGCGCCCACGCGGGGCTGCTGATCAGTGGTCTGTCCATGGATTACTACCAGAGTCTGCGGGCAATCCTGGTCTACCCGGGGGCCTATCGCGCTCCGATGATGTGGAACGACGGCCTTGTGCACGGCCATTCCGAACAGGACCGTCTGGGCGAGTCCTGGGAAGAGGGTCGGGTGATTCTTGGCTGGGACCAGCTGCTGGCAGAGGCGGCAGATGCCAGCAGCCGGACCAACGTTCTGCTACATGAGTTTGCCCATCAGCTGGATCAGCTGGACGGCGACGCTGACGGCGCACCGCCTCTCAGCTCCGGAGCCATGGCCACGCGCTGGCAGCGGGTATTTTCCGACGCCTGGCATAGACTCCAGGACAGTGCCAGACACGGGGAGTCAGTCATTGATCCCTACGGCGCTACCGATCCGGCTGAGTTTTTTGCGGTGGCAACCGAAGCCTTCTTTCTGGCACCCGCTGACCTTCGGCATCAGGAACCAGACCTATACCAGTGCCTGGAGCAGTTCTATGGGCTCTCACCCGCCAGCTGGCGCGAGGCCAGGCAGACCTGATTCCGACCGGCGTCCTTGGCCCTGTACATGGCCTTGTCCGCTGCCTCCGTCAGCGTCCGTACGGTACGGCCATCCGCTGGAAACACCGCCACGCCAATACTGATGCTGAGCGTCAGCCTGATATCGCCGGACGCTTCAAGGGGCTGCCGGGCCACCAACAGGCGCAAGCGCTCAGCAGTGTCCCAGGCCTCGCTTTCGCTCATCTCCGGCAACAGAACCACAAACTCTTCTCCGCCGTAACGACCGATCAGGTCCACGCTACGAACAGAACGGGCCAGCCTCTGGCTTAGGGCCACAAGGATTTCGTCGCCGACCCCGTGGCCATAGACATCATTGACTGACTTGAAATGGTCCAGATCAATCCAGAGCATGGCGAGCGAGCGGTGATAACGCTCCGCCCGATTGACTTCCTCCTCCAGCAAGCGGCTGATCTCGCGCCTGTTGTAGAGCCCGGTCAGCATGTCCCGGGTTGCCATTTCTGCCAGTTCCTGCTCCAGCAGTTTGCGATCATTGATGTCCAGAATGATGCCTTCCAGCACGAACCGGCCTTCGTCCTCCACACCTCGCCCACGCTCCCAGACCCAGATCCTGCTGCCGTCCTTGCGGGTGAGCTGGTATTCCAGGGAAAAGGGCTCAGCGGCGCCGATGGCCTCCTCAACCGAACGTAACATGCTCTCGGTCGCCTCCGGATCCACCAGCTCACTGAAAGCCACTTCCCGGTTATCAATTATTTCCTGGGGCTGGTAGCCCGTCAGCGCCCGGCAGCCACTGGAAACGAACTTCATGGTCCAGAATTCGTCATAAAGACACCGGTAAGCCATGCCCGGCAGGTTGTCCATCAGGGTGGCCAACTGCCGCTCGCGCTTTCGCAAGCCCTGCTCGGCCAGGCGGCGCTCGGTTACATCCGCGCCTATGGCGATGATGCCTTCAAGCTTCCCGTCATCGTTGTAAAACCGGCGCGAGCTCCAGTCTATTCTGCGGGTTTCGCCGCTGGCTGTGGTGATCCAGGCTTCGTGGGAGGTTATTTCCCGGCCCTCAGTGAGCACTTCATCCATAAGCGTCTGGACCTCATCCCGATACAATGGATCCGGATAAAGCCAGTACCAGAAATCATCCCGCCCCAGAACCTGATCACGGCTGTACCCGCTGATTCTCTCGGCCGCCTTGTTCCAAAGCAGAATCCTGGAACTGGTGTCAACAACGCTTATCCAGACCGTCGCATTGTCGATCACCCCGTCGCGGAACTGGCTTAGATCATGGATGCGGGTGCGCTGGTTCTCTTTTTGCTCGGTCCCGCGGCGATCCCATTTCAGTTGGCGATACAGGACAAGAAACAAGGCCAAGCTGGTCACCAGGACGAAACCCCAGCCTTTGTAGGTCTGGGCCTGGGTCAACTCCTCCGGATCATCAAAATAGAGCACCAGAGCATCGTCCGAAAACGTAATCCAGGCGCCACCGACGAGGACATAGACCAGCACCCCCAGAATCGACCTGAACAAGGGAAGGCGTCGGTTTCGGTCTTTAGCCATGCGTGGGGCCCACATCTGGTTCGGGTCACCGCGAAGCCATCCGAATTGAGGCCAGGTGGTGAGCCCTGGTTAGACTATTCCTAATCCAAACAATAGTCAGGGAACGGCAAAACGTCGAGCAGTCAGGCGCTGGGCGGCCAGGTCCGGCCCCGGCTGAGCATGGCTACCATCACACTCACTAACGTCGAGGCGACGAGAGCTCCGGCGAAGGGCGCCAGCGTAGGGATGCCGCCGGGGAAGCTGGCCGCCATGACACCCGCTGCCACACTACCGCCCGCCAGCCAGCCTGGAGCGATCGCTCCCAGTATACCGGCAACTGCGCCGGCGATCGCCGCCCGGGTGGTCATGGCGGACCACAGGCCCAGTAAAACGGGCACCACTGCCGTCGCGCACAGAAGGTCCGCTATCAGGAAGAGCCGCAGCACCGAATAGCCCTGCAGCGCAATGAGGACTGCCGGTATCATCAGGATAACGATAAACCAGCGCGCAGCGGTGAGCGACATGCCCGATTTTTCCGTCACCGCGAGGGATGCCAGTGCGTTTTGCAAAGTATCGACCGACGAGGCCACCAGGGTCAGGGCCAGAACCAGTGCCAGCAATGACAGCCACGCCGGCGCCCCGGCAAGCAGGGCAAAGAAGGGGATGGGAGGCGAGCCCAGGTCGGTTCCGCTCATGGCAGCGACAATGCCAAGGCCACCGACCACGACCACGACCAGAACCGTAATCAGCCCGCCAAGCAGGGCGCCCCGGCCCAGTTCCGCGCCATCCCGGGCAGACCACACCCGTTGCCAGTAACCCTGGTGGAAAAGGTTAGCTGCGGTCACTGCGATCACCAGGGTCAAGGCAACTGCCAGTGCACTTCCGGTGGGTATATCGGGCAAGGCTGCAGTTTGGGACATGGCTGGCAGTTGCTGAATCCCGACGATGCCCACCACCGCCAGCAAAGCAATCAGAAGCAGAGCCTGCCAGCGATCCGTGACCAGACTGGCCCGCAAGCCTCCCCAGGCGGTGTAGACCAGAGTTGCGATGGCCACCCCCAGAATCGCGACACTGCCGTCAAGGCCGGACAAAAGCCCGGTGATGGCACCGATGGCTGTCAGTTCTGCAATAAGAAAACAGACCATGTACAGCACCGAAATAAGCGCGACCCAGCGCCGCATGACCGTGCCATAACAGGCCTGGGCAAACTCGCCGATACTCCGCCCGGCCGGAAGATAGCGTCGTATTGCCGGGCCGCAGAAAGCGAACACGACAAACGGCAGGGCTGCACCGATGGCGTAGCCGGCCAGGGCCAGCGGGCCCACCAGGGCCCCGACTTCCGGTGGTGCAAAAAGAATCCAGGCGCCCATACCCGATGCCAGGAATGACAGACCCAACGCCTGCGCGCCCTGGCTATTGCGTGCAGTTACGTAGTCGTCGAGCCCGGCATCTGTGACCCGCGCCCGCATCCCAAGCCAGGTGAACAGAATCAAAGCCACAGCCAGGGCTGCTGCCGTTGCATAGACCATGTGCTCGTCCTCAAAACAGAAAAAGGCCCGGCCAAGTATCCTTGAGCCGGGCCCTGGGGCAGGGCTTCAAAAGCCCCAACAGTCACTCAACATCAGGCTTTGGCGCGCGCTTCCGCCAGGGCCTTGTTCAGGGTTTCGCTGGGCTGCATTACTGCCTCGACCTTTTCCTTGTCCGGATGGTAGTAGCCTCCGATGTCAGCCGGATGACCCTGGATGACACTCATCTCTTCCAGAATCTTGTCCCGGTTCTTGTTGAGGAACTCGGACAGCGGTTTGAAATAGGCCTGCAGATCCTTGTCTTCGGTCTGGTCGGCCAGTTCCTGGGCCCAGTACATGGCCAGCCATAAATGGCTGCCACGGTTATCCAGCTCACCGGTCTTGCGGGAAGGCGACTTGTTTTCTTCCAGCAGGCGCCCAGTGGCGCGGTCCAGAGTCGTACCCAGAATCGCAGCCTTGGGGTTGTCGTTTTTCTCGCCCAGATCCTCCAGGGACACTGCTATCGCCAGGAATTCGCCCAGGGAATCCCAGCGCAGGTGGTTCTCTTCCAGCAGCTGCTGGACATGCTTCGGAGCAGAGCCGCCGGCCCCGGTCTCAAACAGGCCACCACCCGCCATCAGCGGCACGATGGACAGCATCTTGGCGCTGGTGCCCAGCTCCAGAATGGGGAACAGGTCGGTGAGGTAGTCACGGAGCACGTTACCGGTGACCGATATGGTGTCCAGACCCCGGATCAGGCGCTCCATGGTCCAGCGAATGGCCCGAACCGGTGACTTGATCTGGATGTTGACGTCGCTGGTATCCTGCTCGTGCAGATACATCTCGACCTTCTTGATCAGCTCGGCGTCATGGGCACGCTCGTCATCAAGCCAGAACACCGCAGGCATACCGGAAGAGCGGGCGCGCCTCACCGCCAGGTTGACCCAGTCCCTAATTGGCTGGTCCTTGGTCTGGCAGGCACGCCAGATATCGCCTTTTTCTACCTTATGCTCGATGAGCACGCGGCCGTCTTCATCCACAACCGTAACCGTGCCATCAGAGGGAATTTCGAAGGTCTTGTCGTGGGAGCCGTACTCTTCCGCTTTTTGCGCCATCAGGCCCACATTGGCTACTGTACCCATAGTGGTGGGGTCGAAGGCGCCGTGGGTTTTACAGAAATTGATCACTTCCTGATAGATGGTGGCGTAGGTACTCTCAGGCATGACCGCCTTGGTGTCCTTGAGCTTGCCATCGGGGCCCCACATCTTGCCGGAACTGCGGATCATGGCCGGCATGGAGGCGTCAACAATGACGTCACTGGGCACGTGGAGGTTGGTGATGCCCTTAACCGAGTCCACCATGGCCAGCTCCGGGCGCTTGGCGTAACAGGCGTGGAGGTCTTCCATGATCATTTCCTGCTTGGACTCCGGCAGGCTCTTGATGCGTTCGGTAACACTGCTCAGACCGTTGTTCGGGTTGACCCCAAGCTCCTTGAACAGCTCGCCGTACTTCTCGAACAGATCCTTGTAGAAGATGGTCACCGCATGGCCGAAAACGATGGGATGGGAAATCTTCATCATGGTCGCTTTCACATGCAGCGAGAACATGACGCCGGTTTCCTTGGCATCTTCCATCTCGTGCTCGAAAAACTCACGCAGGGCCTTGCAGCTCATGAACATGCCGTCCAGCACTTCGCCTTCCTGCAGCTTCAGTTCGGGCTTGAGCACCGTGGTCTTGCCGCTGGTATCGGTAAAATCAATGTGAACCGTACAGGCCTTGTCCAGGGTCAGGGACTGCTCGCTGGAGTAGAAATCGCCCTTGCGCATGTGCGCTACGTGGGTCCTGGAGGCCGGGCTCCACTCACCCATGCTGTGGGGGTATTTGCGGGCAAAGGCCTTCACCGCCGGCGGTGCCCGGCGATCGGAGTTACCTTCCCGCAAAACCGGGTTCACGGCACTGCCGAGTACTTTGGCATAGCGGGCCTTGATGTCTTTTTCTTCGTCGCTGGCGGGGTTTTCAACATAGTCAGGTACTGCGTAGCCCTGCCCCTGCAGTTCGCGGATGGCGGCACGCAACTGGGGAATGGACGCACTTATGTTCGGCAGCTTGATAATGTTCGTTTCGGGATACTGGGTCAGCTTTCCCAGCTCTGCCAGCGAGTCCGGCACCCGCTGTTCTTCCTTCAGGTCGTCAGGGAAGGTAGCAAGAATACGGGAGGCCAGGGAAATATCGCTGGTCTCGACCTCAATGCCCGCCGGGGCAATGAAGGTCTGTAGAATCGGGAGTAGGGACCGGGTCGCCAGAGCAGGCGCTTCATCGGTCAGGGTATAGATGATCTTGGCTTTCGATTTGGTCATTTTCGTCCTCAGGCAATTGTGTTAGTTCAGGACGGTCAGGGCTGAGTCCGGCGTCTTTTGAACCCCAGAGTGAAGCAATGACTGAATACGAACTTATTGGAAGCTTACAAAGATACCAGTTTTTGGGGGCTTCTGAGTACGATTTTAGTCTAAGGATAGCGTTTTTGCAGCGTCATAAAACCCGCTGGAGAGACCGCGAACAGCGGAACATCCGGTACTTAAGGCCCCGAAAAGCAGGCGGCTCCGGATGGGAGCCGCTCCGCAACTGACCCAATGTTACTTTGGCAACAGATTGCTGGCCGCCAGCCGATCGCGGATGGCGTCCAGGGCTTCCGGATTCGCCAGGGCGTCCCGGTTGTCGCTGCGGGCAGCGCCATTGATCAGTCGTGCGACCGCAAGCTCCACCTTCTTGCCGCTGCGGGTATAGGGAATATCGGGCACCGCCACAATATGGCGGGGCACGTGCCGGGGGCTGGCCCCTTCCCGGATACGCCGCTTCAGCCTGGTGACCAGTTCATCCGCCAGAGCATCGCCCCGGGTGGGCACTACGAGTAGCACAACTTCAACGTCACCATCGATCTGCCGGCCCACTACAAGGCTGTCACGAACATCAGCCTCTGTTTCCACCTGACGGTAGATCTCGGCAGTGCCTATGCGGACACCGCCGGGGTTCAGGGTGGCGTCTGACCGGCCGTAGATAACCGCGCCGCCGTGTTCAGTGAAGCGGATGAAATCACCATGGGCCCAGACACCGGGAAAGGTTTCGAAATAAGCCGCATGGTAGCGTTCCCCGTCCGGGTCGTTCCAGAAACTGACCGGCATGGACGGCAAAGGCTGCCGGCATACAAGCTCTCCCCGACCGCCATCAAGGGCATGGCCTTCTTCGTCGTAGGCAGCAGCATCCACTCCCAACAGTCGGCACTGGATTTCGCCCCTGCGCACGGGCAGCAGGGGTGTGCAGCCCACAAAGCAGCCGCAGATATCGGTACCACCGGCAATGGAACCCAACAACACGTCGGAACAGGCCTGGTCGTAGACCCAGTCATAGTCCTCGGGCAGCAGGGGGGAGCCGGTGGAGAACAGTACCCGCAAGGGCGCAAGGTCAAAATCCTTTTTCGGCACCAGTTCAGCCTTGCGACAACCGGCCAGGAACCGGGCACTGGTGCCGAAATGGGTCACCTTTTCGTCTGCAACCGTTTTCCAGAGACTGCTCAGGTCCGGGTAGCCCGGTGAGCCATCCACAGTCACAACCGTGGCACCGGTGAGCAGCGCCGAGGCCTGCCAGTTCCACATCATCCAGCCACAGGTGGTGAAATACAGGAAGCGGTCGCCTGGGCCGACATCGCCGTGGAGCATGAGCTCTTTAGCGTGATTGACCAGCAGACCGGCAGCGCCATGGACAATGCACTTGGGCTTACCTGTGGTACCCGAAGAATACAGAATGTACACCGGGTGATCCGGGGGCAGCGGTGCGAACGAGGGTGCCTGGCCCGCGTTGTCGGCGATTGAATTCTGCCATGGCGTGACCAGCTTGCCGGCCAGATGGGGGGTATCGGGAAGCTGTTGCACGCTGACCACACAACGCAGACTCGGCAAGCCATCAATCAGACCGTTGAAGTCTTCGCGACGGTCAAACACCTTGCCGCCGTAGCCATAGCCGTTCACCGCCACAAGCGCCGTGGGTTCGATCTGGCTGAACCGGTCGAGGATCGCGCCTATGCCGAAATCCGGTGATGCCGAACTCCAGATGGCGCCCAGGCTGGTCGCTGCGAGCATGCCCACCAGGGCTTCATAACCGTTGGTAACCACACCCGCAACCCGATCGCCCACTGCCACACCCTGATTGCTCAGGAAGCCCTCGAGGGCTCCGACGTCGTCGCGCAGCTGCGCGAAGGTGCGACGCAGTACCGGACGGGTTTCACAGTAGGCCACCACGGCTTCACGGTCAGCGCCGTCGCCTTCAGCAGAGGCCAGCAGGTTGCCGGCAAAATTCATTCTCATGCCCGGGAACCACTCGGCACCTGGCATGGAGCGCCGGCCCAGCACCTGTTCCGCAGGCTTCTCACATTTCAGGCCGCAATAATCCCATACCGTCTGCCAGAAGGTCTCCAGTTCGGTAATCGACCAGTGATGCAGGGCGTGGTAGTCGGCAAAGTGGCCATGGCCGCCGGCTTCAAGCCAACGCGCATACCGACCCATGTGACTCTGTTCGAGGGTCTCGGCGCTGGGCCGCCAGACGATCGGCGCCTGTTCTTCAGTGCTCATCAAGTGCTCCTTTAGCCTGTGGCCGCTATTGCATGTGCCAGCCGTGGCTGACAACGATGGACTGTCCGGTAAGGGCGGCCGAGGGGAACGCGGCCAGGTGGACAGCCAGTTCCGAAACGTCCTCCAGGGTGGTGAATTCTCCATCCACAGTATGCCGCAACATAACGTCCCGAATCACGGCCTCCTCGGAAATGCCCAGCTCACGGGCCTGCTCCGGAATCTGCTTTTCAACCAGCGGCGTGCGCACGAATCCCGGGCAGATGATGTTGCTGCGGACCCCGTACTCCGCGCCTTCCTTCGCTACCGCACGGCAGAGCCCGAGAATACCGTGCTTGGCCGACACGTAGGGCGCTTTCAGCGGGGACGCCTCCATGGAGTGGACCGAACCCATAAACAGCATGGTGCCACCGCCATTTTTGTACATCTGGTTGAGCGCCGCCCGGGTCACCAGGAAAGCACCGTTCAGGTGCACGTCAATGACTCGGAACCAGTCTTCGTAAGCGAGCTTGTGGATCGGGTCTATATGCTGCACACCGGCATTGGCCAGAGCAATATCGAGGCCGCCCCACTCCCTGACGATGGCGGACACACCGTCGGCCACCGCTTTTTCATTGGTGACGTCCATGGTCAGCGCCATGGCCGTTCCGCCGCTGGCCCGTATTGCCTCAACCACGTCCTGCGCTCCGGCCGTGTCCAGATCAGCAACGGCTACCCGGGCACCTTCACGGGCATAGTGTTCAGCGATGGCCCGGCCAATGCCGCGTCCAGCCCCGGTTATCAACGCAATCCGATTATTCAGGCGCATGTGGTTGTACTCCTTTATCTGTTTTCATTGGTCGTTCCTGTCCATGCGGCCATCCGGCCATCCGGCTGCCTGTCACGGCCCGCCATAAACTTCGTTGGGCAACCAGGTAGCGAGCTCCTCAAACCAGAACACCAGTCCCAGCCCCAGCAACTGGATCGCGATGAAAGGCAGCACCCCCAGGTAGATATGGCGTGTGGTTATGCCCGGGGGGCAGACACCCTTGATATAGAAAAGCGCAAAGCCTACCGGCGGTGTAAGGAAAGACGTCTGCAGACACATGGCAAACATGATGGCGAACCAGACCGGCTCAACGCCCATTGCGAAAATTACCGGTGCCACCAGCGGCAGTATGATCAGCGTGATTTCCACCCAGTCCAGGAAGAAACCCAGCAGAAAGGTAACAAAAAGGATGATCAGCAGCACCCCGGTCTGGCCGAACGGCAAGCCGGTGATAGCCTCACGGATAACGTCATCCCCGCCCAGGCCGCGAAGGACGGCGGCAAACACCGTGGCACCAATGAAAATGCCAAAAATGAACGCGGTGGTGCGACTGGTCTGGTAGAGGGCATCCTTCAGCACAGCAAGATCCAGGCGTTTGCTCAACAAAGCCATCAGCAGGGCACCAAGAGCGCCTACGGCAGAGGCTTCGGTGGTGGTAGCAATACCAAAGAATATTGAGCCCAACACCGCGATGATCAGCACCATGGGCGGAACCACAGCCAAAAGCACATCGGCCCACACCCGCCAGGTCATGGGCTCGCGGTTCTTTGGCGCTGGTGCCAGGTCCTTCTTGATCCAGGCTGCAATGATAATGTACAGAATGTACATGACACCCAGCATGATACCCGGGATCAGTGCACCCATGAACAGCTTGCCAACCGATGCGGCCGAGGTACCCAGGCGGTCCGACATCAGCACCAGCATGATGCTTGGCGGCACCAGAATGCCCAGGGTCCCCACCGAGCAGGCCGTACCCACCGCCAGGGACTTGTTGTAGTTGGCCTGCATCATGGGACCCAGTGACAGCATCCCCAGCAGTACCACAGAAGCACCGACGATGCCGGTGGAAGCCGCCAGCAATATGCCCACTATGACCACGGTAATGGCGTAACCCCCGCGCAGGGGGCCCAGGACCTTGACCAGACTGTGCATCAGTTTTTCCGCAATGCCGGAACGGTCGAGCATGATGCCCATGAAAATAAACAACGGCAGGGCGACCATCAGCTCATTGGCCACCACACCGTAGATCCTCGCATCCAGCACGCCAATGGTGCCCTGCCAGGTGAACCAGAGGTCGGCATCGAAATACTCCATCATGACGTATCCGACAACCGCAAAGACCAGACCAATACCCGCCAGTGACCAGGCCACCGGAAAACCCAGCAGCAACAGCCCCATAAAGGAGGCGAACATGGCTATTACAAGAATTTCTTCCAGACCCATAGCGTCAATCTCTCACTTAAAACTTGGAATGGTCGTCTGCGCGATCATCCGTGGGCCGCAAGGGGCGGGGGAATCGGAAGAGCAGGGTGCAGCAGCGCAGCGCCCTGGAAAACAGAGCGACCATCACAAGCCCCAGGGCCAGGGCCAGAACGCCTTTGAATATAAACCGGTAGGGTAGACCGCTCGGGGCCTGGGAGCGTTCGTCGTAGATATAGGCTGTGTACGTGTAGGAAACCAGCGATTCGACCATGAGATAGATGATCGGCAAGGCCAGCAGCAGGATACCCACCAGATCAATGATGGCCCGGGTCCGCGCAGAGAACTTTTCGTGAATAACGTCAACCCGCACATGGTCGTCCCGTACCACGGCAAACGCCAGGGTCAGCATCATGGCAGCGCCGAACAGGTGCCAGGACAGCTCTTCCAGGGCAATGGAGCCTTCTTCCATCACAAAACGGCTGAACACATTGGCCAGCACAACTGCCAGCACCGCCAGCCATAGCCAGGATGCCGCTTTACCAATGGCAACGATAATACGGTCAAGCCACAGGGACAGGCGATTGGTGGGAAGATCTTCATTCGCTTGGGCACCGTGCGGCACCGCAGCTTCGGGTGTATCGTTTTGACCGGTCACACAAACCTCGGGCTTACCTGTTTAGACTGACATCGGGGCACCCTGAACAGGTGCCCCGACGGTTTTTCCAACGGGATTCAATACAACGATCAGTCGCTGATCAGTCGTACTCGTAGAAATCCCGTGGCAGGTAACCCTTGCTGTGCCAGATCGAGTGGTGCTTCATGAAGTCGCGCTGACTGGTCAGCACGCGCTTGAACATTTCATCTTCGGATGCAATGTCATCGAGCACCTTGTTGGTGGCATCTTCGAGTTCACGCAGGACCGGCTCTGGCAGGGTCTGGGCGTTTACACCTTCCTCTTCATACTCCCGCAGGGCAGTCGGCTGGGCGTACTCACTCTGGGCGAAGCCTTTCAGGGTCGCGGATTCACAGCCCATCTCGATCAACGCACGACTCTGGGGCTCAAGCTTGTTCCAGACGTCCTTGTTGACCAGCAGGTGTGATGTGGTCAGGGTCTGGTGCCAGCCCGGCATGATGTAGTTCTTGATGATCTGGTCGAGGCCCAGCATCTTGTCGATGGCTGGCTGTGAAAACTCCGTTGCATCAATGGTGCCACGCTCAAGGGCCTGATAGAGCTCGCCCGCAGGCAGCATGGTTACAGACGCACCCAGCTCTTCCAGAACCTTGCCGCCGATGCCTGCGAAGCGAATCCGGAGGCCGTCGAAATCATCCAGGCCTTCGATCGGTTTAGCGAACCAGCCAGCACCTTCCGGACCGATGATGCTGCACAGCATGGGATGGATGTTGCGCTTGTCGTAGATTTCTTCCAGCAGCTCCTTGCCCTCACCCTCGTAGTACCAGGCCAGGTAAGCCGGTGGCTCCATGTTGAAAGGAGCACCCGAGTAAAGCGGAAGCGCTGGAATGGTGCCCTGGTCATAGCCGACCCAGGTGTAGCCGGCCGGGTACTTGCCGGTGCTCACCGCGTCCATTATTTCGAAAGCGGGAATCAGCTCGCCCGGTTCGTAATAGCGCAGCTCTACATCACCGCCGGAAATGGCCTTGAGGTTTTCCGTCAGATGCTTGACCGGTGTGGTCAGGCCGATCAGGTGAGAAGGGAAGGCCAGTGGCACTTGCCAGCGGACTTTTTCTGCTGCCACGTTGGTGGACACGGCAGTGCCCCCGATCAGAGCAGCTACAGCCAGGCCATGGGTCAGTTTTGATAATGGAAATTTCAGAGACATAGATTGATCCTTGTTGTTTTTGTACGACTTTCAGCTTCTACGACAGCAGGTTCCATGCCGTAAACAGGAACCTGTTTTAAATCAATGACCTAGCTTGCTCCTTTCTAAACACTGCTAGCTAGGTGTCCGGAAAAGATTACAGTCTCGCGGAAATCTCGACCTGAAACGTCCGGCTTTTCGGACATGCGTCCTGATTTCAGGACACCCTGGCCAGTTTCTCGTACAGAGCCGAACGGGAAATCCCCAGCAGACGCGCAGCCTGCGACCGATTGCCCCGACTCACCAGCAAAGCATTCCGGATTGCCTCTGCCTCAGCCTCAGCTACCACTTCCGACAGCGGCTTGGCAGCACCACCGTGGAGGCCCGCTTTGCCTGACCTTGAGGCAGCCTGTTTCGGCAGCACCTTGAAAATCGCGTCGGCGTCCAGGGTGCCACTGTCCTCATCCATGGTAAGGGCGCGCTCCAACACATTGCGCAACTCGCGAATATTGCCTGGCCAGTCGTGGGCACTGAGGGCTTCGAGCCCTTCATCAGTGATCTCGCCCCTGACCCCAAGCCCTTGGCAGATGTCCTCGAGCAGAGCCTCACAAAGGATGCCCATGTCGGCAAGGCGATCCCTGAGCGGCGGTATCGGGATCTCCAGCACGTTCAGACGATAGTAAAGATCAGAGCGGAAGCTGCCCTCGGCCATCATGGCCTCTAGATTCCGGCTGGTAGCCGCGATCACCCTGACATCGACCGACTCCACCCGGTTCGAGCCCAGGGCCTCTATTTCGCCCTCCTGCAATGCTCGTAACAGTTTGGCCTGAAGTGCCAGCGGCATATCCCCCACCTCATCGAGAAATAGAGTACCGCCATTGGCGAGTTTGAACTTGCCCTCGCGGGCCCGCTTATCAGCGCCGGTAAAGGCGCCGGGGACCACGCCGAAGAATTCCGCCTCCAGAAGGTTTTCCGGCACCGCTGCCAGATTCACCCCTACAAAGGGCTTGCCTGCCCGCCCTGAAACCGCGTGGATGGACTGGGCCAGCACCTCCTTACCGGTGCCTGTCTCGCCCAGTATCAGCACCGGCATATCCCTGCCCGCCGCCAGCCTGGCCCTGCGTTTCACTTCCAGGGCGGCGGTGCTGGCGCCGACAAAATCACCCAGGCTGTAACGGGTCCCCCGGGCGTGGCGGGCGAGCGCTTTGCGGGCAGCCAGCAGGTCCTGGTGAAGGCGGCGGTATTTGCTGACCAGGGGAGTAAGAGGCTGAAGATCATCATAAAGAACAAAGGCGACAGCGCCGATAACAGCGCCACTTTCATCAAAAAAAGGCAGCCGGGTGACCACCAGTTGCTGATCGCCATATTCCATGATGTCCAGTAAGAGAGGACGGCCGCTGGCCACCACTTCCGGCATGCGTGTGTGTGGGATAACGGGTCTGACCGGCTGTCCGATGACGGCTTCCGGATTGTCCACGCCAAGCAGTGCTGCATAGCTGGCATTGATCCAGGTAATCCGGCACTCACTGTCCACTGCAATGGCGCCGGCACTGGCCTGCTCGAACATCGGGAACATGGCTTCAATCAGGTCGCGGGTAAGGCCGGTCTTGTTATTATCGGCAAAGGGCTGAGCCATAGACTGAGTACGCCTGGTTATGGGTCTTATTTTATTCTAGCGCTAATCTGGACTCTCGCGAGCACCACCTACTGAAGAGGCTGGAGCCGGCGCCTTATGGTGGCTACCAGCTGGCTCACTACCTCCCGTGCTTCGCCGTCGTGCTGCAGACGGAAGGTCTCGCGATAGGAGTCGATGCTGGTTCCCGGCTCGCTCTGTCGATAGTCCAGGTACTGACAGGCTGCCAGATGCGCCTTGATTTCGGCATCAATAAGGCGGCTCAGCAGATCATCTAGCTGTTCATCATAGAACGGCCTCAGGGCATTGGTTTTGGCCCGGGCCTCCAGCGCGGCATTGCGGGCGGAAAGACGACTGTCACTGGCATTCTCACCAGCCTCCACCGCCCGCAAAAACACGCCGACGCGGTCATGAAGAGCCCAGGTAACGGCCCAGATCCCTTCGTACACGGCTTTTTCGTGATTAAAACGTTCAACGGAAATGGCCGCATTCGAACTGGGCGCACCACGACTACGCGAGGCCTGTTTTGCCGGTGGAGCGTCAATTTCGGACTCGCCCCCATCGGTCGGGCGCTGCATCCGGACATCGTCCATTTCATGCCAAAGCGTATCCAGGCGTCTTTTCAGCACGTCCTGTTCGGCTTCAAGGCTACGTTTGATTGCGGTAATGGCGACGATGGCGACCAGCGCTGCCAATACCAGGCCGGCCGCCAATCCCAAGAGGGGATGGGCCTCCAGATAGGCGAGTACAGACTCCAGCTCCATGGATACTCCTTATACGTACAAAATATGACCACAGCAGTTTCGCACAGGTCGAAACGAACCGATACCGCTCAGACTGGGTTAGAGTGCTTTATACTCTGGCTTCAGAGACCGGGCCGTACTGTGCCTGACCCGGGATTAGCAGTTAACTGCCGGCTTATTAAACTTGTGAGAGGTAGGCAATACCCAGATGACGCCCGGAATCAATATCGCCAGAAAAGCCGGGATCCGGTTTCAGGTCCACGAATACACACATGACCCGAAATCAGAAGCTTATGGTCAGGAAGCGGCCGAAAAACTTGGCCTGCCTCCAGACCGGGTTTTCAAGACCCTGGTGCTTGAGCTGGATAGCAGGGAACTGGTGGTCGTGGTACTGCCTGTGTCCCGGATGTTGAGCATGAAACTCATTGCCCGCGCCGCCGGTGCCAAGAAGGCTTCTATGGCACAGCCTCAGCTGGTGGCCAGGAGCACCGGCTATGTGCTGGGCGGTGTCAGCCCTCTGGGCCAGAAAAAACCCCTGAGAACCTGGATTGATAGCTCGGCCCGGGGCCATTCGACCATTTTCGTCAGCGCCGGGCGCCGCGGCCTGGAAATAGAGCTCAGCCCGGGCGCGCTTCGGGACCTGACCAACGCTAGCTTCTGCGAACTCAGCCAGGACCGAACGGATTGAGTACAGATCAGGACGGGCGCAGGAGAATCCAACCGTTCAGCCCAGACGTATCCAGAGCCACTGGTTAGCCAAGCCCAATCAAGATAAGAGAACAGCCTGTGAACAAAGCCATCGCTACGCTGGCACGACTGTTGGTGCGTCCATTGCGGAAATACCCCGGACTTACGCTGTTCTGCGCCCTTACCAGCCTGCTGGTTTCCGGCTGCGCCACCCATATAAACCAACCGGACAGTACGCTGTCTACGCCCACGACAGACTACGACGTTGAGCACAACCTAGTCTTCACGCCCCCGGACTGGCCTCAGGCCCTGCAGGCAGATCTGTACCGGCCCCGGCGCGAGGATCCCGCACCCGCTGTGCTCATGGTCCACGGCGGCGGATGGGAGCGCCGCTCCCGCGAGGACATGGACTGGATAGCCGAAGAGCTTGCGGGCCGGGGTTTCATGGTGATGAACATTGACCACCGCTTTGCCCCGGAAGCCACCTTTCCAGCTCAGCTTTATGATGTGCAGGTCGCCATGACATGGCTTCACGACCATGCCGCAGACCTGGCGCTGGACCCGGAAGCTATTTCGGCCTTCGGATTCTCCTCCGGTGCCCATCTGATCAGTCTCATGGCGGCTCTTGCCGGCAGCGGACATGAGCTGGATGAGCCCTACGGCGGAGCCCGGCTGCGGCCGAAAGCCGTGGTAGCCGGGGGGTTGCCGGCCGACCTGCCCGCCTTCGGTACCGGCAAGCTGTTGAAGCAGTTGCTGGGCGGTACGCTGGCCGAAAAGCCTGACGCCTACCGGAACGCCTCACCGATTACTCATGTGGGTCCTGAAACGCCGCCGTTCTTTCTGTTTCACGGCGCCATGGATTCGCTGGTGCCGCTGGAGCAGGCCACCGCTTTCCGTGCCAAACTCGCCGCAAATGACATTGAAAACCAACTGTATATCATGCGCTTGCGAGGTCATATCACCAGTTTTCTGACCGCAGGGACAGTGCTCGACGAAGCCGCCTCGTTTCTGCTGCGCCACAGTACGTCCGGGCCGGACAGGGACCAGGTCAAAGACCCAGAAACGGGGCCAGACTCAGCACCAGAATGAAGACCGCCGCCAGCAATACAAACACGACACTCAGCGGCTTGCGCCGGAGCCTGAGCCAGAACCCGGGCACCTGGCCGGAGGCGCGGGCTTTTTCGTACTCCTCCCGCTGACGGCCGAAGCGCTCACCCTGATAAGCTTTCAACAACTCACGGGCCCTGGCTGCCTCTGCCCTGTCGTGCACCCAGAAACCACCCATGCTGATGCCCCAGCGGCTTGGCGGTGTCTCGTAATAGCGAACCTCATGGGCTTCAAACAGAGCACGGATCTCATCGGCTTCATCGTCAGGTACGTGTCTCAGATTCATCAGGTGATAGGGCATAAATACTGTCTGCTGTTGGCTGGGGCTCGTGCAGCCATGTTACCACTTCTGCCGCCAGGGTTTGGCGACCCGGGGATGGATCAGGTTACACTCGCGGTATCACTTATGTTCAGGACCTTTCATGGCCAAAGCACCCTTGACGCTGTTGCTGGATTTTGACGACCAGGTCCGTCGCGACCGGGCCCAGCCGGCGACATTTCTACACAGGCGTGACCGCCGGTTTGCGCTGGCCTGTGAAGCGGATAAACAGAACCCAGACGCGGAACACTGGCTGGATTACCTGGCCCGGCTCAGTCACAGCCGCGGTCGGGAAGTACCAGATCGGGACCCCCGCCTCAAACCCTGGCGCCGGATAGCCCTCGTCTTTGCAGGACTGGGAGCAATGCTGGGCATGCTTGCCATGCTGGGGCTGCTCTATTATGACGGCAGCCAGCAGATCAACGTTACGGTCATTTTGGCGTTTATTTTTCTTCAGTTGTTGCTTGCGATATTCACGACCGCACAGTCATTTCTCGGCTGGCGTCCCTGGTCTGGCCTCGTAAAGACACTGCAGCGGCGCCTGGGCCAGGGACCCGCAGACGAGTCCGGCTCCACGATTCTGGAGCAGTTGCAGCCACAGCTTGCAGCCCGGGCGGCACATCTGGGCGGACTCGTATTCGGGCTCTTCGGGCTCGTCACCCTGCTGTTCCTGATTGTGGTCCAGGACCTTGCGTTCGGCTGGAGCACTACCCTGGACACCGCGCCGGGATCATTTCACTCTCTGGTAGCTGCTGTGGCTTCACCCTGGCAACAACTCTGGCCTGCGGCCGTGCCCTCACCCGAGCTGGTCAGCGAGTCCCGTTTTTACCGACTCGACGAATCTGCAGCAACCTTGGCACCCACCCGCTGGGGTGACTGGTGGCCGTTTGTAGCCATGAGCTGGCTGGTGTACATCGTTTTTCCGCGGGTGCTGCTGCTGCTGCTTACCGTCAGCCACCTGCGGCTGCGGGTGCGACGTCTGCTTGCCAGCCACCCTGGCCGCATAGCGCTGCAGTACCGGATGGAAACGCCAGCACTGGAGACCGGAACGGGGCCTGCCGACAGTGCTGATCAACCTGATCTGTCAACCGGACTGGCGGTTGCCGAGGTGCCTTCAAGCCGGGTACTGGTGCGATGGGCGGGGGCAACGGTTCCTGACGAAGCCGACCTTCTGGATGGCAAAAATAGCCTGACAGTCAACGCCGGCGGGGCCAACTCACTGCAGGAGGACCAACGGGTCCTTGAAGAGGTCCGGGGCTATCTTGACGGTGACCGTCGTAATGTTCTGCTGGCCACGCGTTCCTGGGAACCGCCCACCGGGGAATTATCGGATTTCCTGGAAGAAGCCCGCGAATGCTGGCCGAACGACAGCTTGATCGCCATTGTACCGCTGCATAACAGTCTGGCGGAGCCGCCCCCGGATCACCAGCTGGGACAGTGGCTACGCTTCGCTGAGCGACGTCCTGACCTGCGCCTGCGCATCTGTCACCCCTTTCGCAGTCTGAACGCCTCTGGTATCGATGGCGCTAGATTCGCGGTTTCCGGCGGGCCGGAGATTTATTCATGACTGGCGTCAACCGCACGCCGGTATTTGCGGTTGTTGGGCACCCCAACAAGGGTAAGTCCAGTGTCGTGGCCACCCTGTCGCAAAACGATGCCATTGCAATCGCGCTTGAGCCGGGCACCACCCGAAGCCGGCAGGCCTACCCGCTCACAGTCGACGGTGAGGTGCTTTACACCCTGGTGGATACACCCGGCTTTCAGCGTCCCCGCAGGGTACTGGCCTGGCTCGAAGCCCACAGCATATCCGCCTCAGACCGCGCCGAAACAGTGGCCGCCTTCGTCCAACAGCACCGGGATGACCCGCGCTTCCATGATGAGTGCGAGCTTCTCACCCCGCTTATCGAAGGCGCGGGTATTATCTA
The DNA here is from genome assembly GCF_011074795.1 of Marinobacter salicampi. Lineage (GTDB taxonomy): Bacteria > Pseudomonadota > Gammaproteobacteria > Pseudomonadales > Oleiphilaceae > Marinobacter > Marinobacter salicampi. The sequence goes on along the minus strand of NZ_JAAMPF010000008.1, from coordinate 122,773 downwards.
TGTTGTGGACGGCTCAGTCCCCTACAGTGCAGAAAACGAAGCCGAGATGACCATTCTCAGGTGGACCGGAAAACCCAACCTTGCCCTGGTGAACAGCATTGGCAGCGATGATCACAGCGCGGCGTGGGTGGCTGCTTTGGGGCAGTTCTTCCAGGTCGTAAGACGGTTCGACGCGGTGCGGGCGCCTTTTGACCAGCACCTCAGCCTGCTGAAGGCATTTGGCCAGCTTGAGCCCGGTTGGGAGCAGCCTCTTGAAAGGGCGACTCTTCACCTGTCCCAGCAACGCGCACAGCGTCGCAAAGACGCTGCCAGACTGACCGCCCAGGCCCTGGAAGACATGCTCTCACGGCGGGAAACCCGAACTCTGACAGCCAATCAGGCCGCGAGCCTGTCCACCGAGACACTGGCCGAAGAACTTCGCCAGCTCTGGTACCAGTATCAGCGCCAACGGGAACAGACCCTGCGGCTTGCGGTCGAGCACCTGTATCAGCACACCCGCATCACTCGCCAGGAAGCCGAGTTGACCTGGCACAACGAACATGACCTGTTCAGTGAAGACAGCCGGCAGGCGTGGGGCGTGAGCAGATCGTACCTTACTACTGCAGGGTTCGGAGCCGGGGCCGTCGGCGGCGTCAGTATTGATGCCCTCACCCTGGGCCACTCCCTGGGTGCCGGTGCCCTGATCGGAGGTCTGATTGGCGCTGCCGGCAGTTTTTACTATGGCGACAGGCTGACACTGTCAGCCCTCAAGCTGGGTGACTGGCACCAGGGCTTGCAGACCGCCAGTTTTGGCCCGGTCCAGGACAGCCAATTCGGTTATGTGGTACTGGGCCGGGCAGTGGATCACTGGTGGCGTATCAGCCAGCGTAACCATGCCGGGCGCGACCCGCTCGACCTTGAGCCAACCGAGTCCCACTGGCTCACCCGGCTCGACCGCGCCAGCCGTCGGGAAATCCAGCGGGCCTTTGATCTGTGCCGGAAAAAACGCGGACTCGACACCGCCTCGCGGCAGCGTCTGGCCCATGCTATCGAAGCGGCTTTCGATGCTTACGACGAATGGCAGTTGAATTCCCACTAGCATCGGTGTGTATACTGTGGATCTTGTCACTGGATATTTCAGGAAGGGATTAGCATGAAAATAGTCAGAGTTGAGGACATTATCGGCACCGAGCGGGAAGTCAGAGGCACAGAATCACCATGGGCCAGCCGCCGCCTGCTGCTGAAGAAGGACGGCATGGGCTTCTCATTTCATGAAACCATCATTCCTGCCGGGTCTGAACACCAGTTCTGGTACAAGAACCATCTGGAAGCCGTCTATTGCGTCGCAGGCAACGGCTCGATCACCGACCTTGAAACCGGCGAGACCCACCAGATAACCGACGGTACGCTCTACGCACTGGACAAGAACGACCGTCACCAGCTTCACGGCGGCACCGAAGACATGCGCCTTATCTGTGCCTTCAACCCCCCGGTTACCGGCCGTGAAACCCACGATGCGGACGGCGCCTACAATCTGGTTGTTGAAGACGAGTAATCAGGCTTTGAATTAAAGCCTGTTTTGCAGCACCACCCTGATCAAAGCCACGCGCCTACCAGAGCAAGCCTGTTGCTGATTGCAGGCTTGCTCTGGCTGAGTGGCCTTTACCTGCGTATTCCCATTTTGGCAGCGCCGGCCCTGGCGCCGTTTATTGCTGACGAAATGGCCCTCACTCAGGCGCTTGTCGGCGCTCTGACGGCGGTGCCGGTGCTTATGCTGGCTATTGGCGCCATGCCCGGCTCCCTGGCCATCTCCCGATTCGGACCTCGCAATACCCTGGCCATGGCGCTTCTGATCGCCGCCCTCGGCTCTGCCGCCCGGGGCCTGTCACCTGACATTCTGACCCTGTTGGCCACCAGTGCCGTCATGGGCCTGGGTGTGGCGATGATGCAGCCCGCCCTGCCTGCCCTGTTGCCGCGCTGGCTCCAGCCCCATCACCTGGCCCTGGGCTCTGCGGTCTACATGAACGGCATGCTGATGGGGGAATTCATCGGTGCCGGTCTCACCTTGCCTGTCATCATGCCCATGTTCGACGGCAATTGGCGCCTGACCCTGCTCGCCTGGTCCTTGCCTGCGCTTGTGGTGGTCGGGCTTCTGTACCTGCCGGTCCGCGAGCGCAACCGCCCGGTCAAGCGGCCCGCCTGGCTGCCCGACTGGCGCAACCCCCTGACCCTGAGGCTGGGTCTGCTCCTGGGTTGTTCCGGGTCACTATTTTTTGGCGTCAACGCCTATCTGGGCAGTCTCCTGGCACAAAGGGACGAGCTGGCCAATCTGGACAATGCCTTGTTCTGGTTTAATCTCGCGCAGGTGGCGGCGTCGCTGCTGATGCTGCTGATGGCCAGGCGGTGGGTCGGCCGCAAATCCCTGCTCGTGATCCTGATTGCCGCTAGCCTGGTCTTCCTGACGGGCGTTATCATGACCGAAGGCTGGGTCAGTATCCTTTTTGCGGTGGCGATGAGTTTTACCGCTGGCATTCAGCTGATCCTGCTGGTGGCCCTGCCGCCGTTGCTCAGCCACAGCAGTGATACCGGGCGTCTGTCGGCCGGCAACTTCACGGTAGGCTATACCCTTTCTTTTGTGGTGCCCATGACAGGCGGATTTGTCGCCGATGCCACCGGGGATACGCGCTTCGCCCTGGGGGTTATTCTGGCCTATGGGCTGCTGGTGCTACCGGTAGCCTGGACGCTGAACCTCAGGCGGGGCAAAGCGCCGGCTGAAGCAATGAGCTGAAGGGGCAAGGGGAGCTTTAAGCATTGGCCAAAGTCGTCCGGAGCTGGCCTGCGCCGGCCCCGGAATCACATGCGACTGAATTAGAGGTAGTAGTCTTTCAAGGGCGGAAACCCGTTGAACTCCACCGCACTGTAGGTTGTGGTATAGGCGCCGGTAGACAGCCAGTAAAGCCGGTCGCCGATGGCGAGGTTCAGGGGCAGGCCGTATTTGTAGTGCTCGTACATGATATCGGCGCTGTCACAGGTGGGCCCCGCAATCACCACGTCTTCATGCTCACCCTGCTTCTCGGTGTGAATCGGGAACTTGATGGATTCGTCCAGGGTCTCGATCAGTCCGGAAAACTTGCCCACGTCAGTAAACACCCAGCGGTGCAGGGCGGTACGGGATTTGCGGGAAATCAGAACCACCTCACTGACCAGAACGCCGGCATTGGAAATCAGCGAGCGGCCGGGCTCAATGATGATCTCGGGAAAATCATCACCGAAGTCCTCGCGGATAAACCGCTCGATTTCTTCCGCGTAGGTCTTCAGCTCGTTAGTCCGATTAATGTAGTTGGCCGGAAAGCCGCCACCCATGTTGATCATCTTGAGCTCGATGCCGTCTTCTTCCTTCAGGCGCTCGAAAATGATCTTGACCTTGCCCAGGGCCGCGTCCCAGGCGCCGATTTCACGCTGCTGGGAACCCACGTGAAAGGACACACCGTAGGGCACCAGGCCCAGGTCACGGGCAAGGATCAGCAGGTCCATGGCCATATCGGTCTGGCAGCCGAATTTCCGTGACAGCGGCCAGTCGGCTGTCAGGGTGCCTTCGGTGAGGATGCGGACATAGATTTTCGAGCCCGGGGCGGCCTTGGCGATGTTACGCAGGTCCGCTTCGGAGTCAGTGGCAAACATCCGCACGCCCTTCTCGAAGAAGGTACGGATATCGCGACTCTTCTTGATGGTGTTGCCGTAACTGATGCGGTCCGGAGAAACCCCGTGCTGCATGACCTTTTCAAGCTCATAGATTGACGCAATATCGAAGTTCGACCCTTTGTCCCGCAGCAGGGTGATGACTTCCGGCGCCGGGTTGGCTTTTACGGCATAGTAAACGCTGGCATAGGGAAAGCCATCAATCAGCTCGTCGTACTGCCGGCTGATGGTTGCGGTATCGATAACCACAAACGGCGTTTCCTTGGTGTCGGCGAACGCCTTGATGCGGCCAAAGGTTTCGGCGTCGTAGTAATCACTCAGCTTGATAGCGGTTTGATCAGTCATGGGTTTGGGTATTTCCTCCAACGGGGCATAAGCTGGCAACGGAACCCGCACTGCGTCAGAATCCCAGGGCGGAAGCGACGGCGACATTAGGGTTTTTCCACGTCTCACACTATGAGCATATCTACCCATAAAACCAGGAGTGGTACACCTCCCGCTGGGTCTGGCACCGTGACAACTAGCGTTTCATGAACAGCATCACCAGACCGGCAACCGCCGACGCCACGCCACCGATCAGGTACCACATGGTCTCATCGGTAAAACGCCCGGTCAGGGTTTCGGATACCTGTTCGGTCACCGATTCGGTGGACTGCCAGCCGAAAAAGATCAGCGCAATGCCCACCACCAGTAGAACTACGCCTAAAAGCTTCTGAACTGCCATGTCATTCTTCCTCCTGTTGAAAACCCAGCGGACAACTTAACCCTTCGGTCTGTAGAAGAAAAGCGCTTAAACCGCGACTGGCCAGGTGGGCGTGGGTTCCACCGGAGTATCGGGGTCCCCGGGTGACAGTGTTTTTGCCAGATAGGCCAGCATTGTCTCCCTTAGCACACCCGAGTGGTTGACACCCTGATTGCCAAACAGGCGATTGAACTCAAGCAGGTAAGGGTTACCGCCCACCATGGCAATATCGAAGCCGGCGTGGTCTACCCCGAGATCACGGGCAACCTGCAAGGCCAGGCTTTTTGCTGCCAGCGGAACCCCGGCATGATCAACCCGGCCGCCCTTGGCCAGGTTGTTGTAGAAGCCCTGATCCGCCTGGTGGCGCCAGTAAGCTGTCACCACCTGCTCACCAATGACGACGACGCGGATATCCCGGTCGATGGGCAGGTACTCCTGAACGTACAGAACCTCCGCCTGGCCACAATATCTGGCCCAATCGGCCCGGCTTTCGATCAACCATACCCCTTCCCCCATACTGGACCGGGGATTCTTGGCCACGAACGGCGCTACCATGGTATCCCACAGGTCCTGCTGCTGACGTGGTCCGTTGGCTTCGATAAGCGTCCAGGGCGTATTGCCGGGCGCGACAGCCTGGAAAGCGCGAGTCATCTCGATCTTGTCGTGACCAATACGGTAGCTGGCGACACTGGGAAACACCCGGCATTTAAGCCCGTGGACCAGCGCATTGAGCTGCCAGTATTCGGGAAACAGAACCCAATCCGCACCCTGGAGCGCTTCTTTATGCCGCAGGAACTGATCGGGCTTGAGCACCTGGGTATCGGGGAAGCCGAGCGTACGGAATACATCAAAGGAAATCAGGCGCATAACGGCTAAAAACTGAGCAAGGAGAGGAAGCGGCATTTTAGAGTGCTTTTGATGTTTGGCAAGCATTATTGCAGCCGAGCCGGCACCATACTCAGTAACCCTGCTTCTTGGTCCCTGCCCGGGCCTGTGCGCTGAACGGGTCTTCAGGCCAGGGATGTTTCGGGTAGCGCCCGCGGGTGTCCTTGCGAACCTGCGGATAGACATTGCGCCAGAAGTTCTGAAGGTCAGACGTGACTGCCAGGGGACGACCGGCCGGAGATAGCAGATGCAACACCACCGGGTGTCGGCCATGGACGAGCCGGGGCGTTTCAACCCAGCCGAATAAAGCCTGCAGCTTCGCTGCCAGCACAGGTCCGGATTCACTGGTGTAATCCAATCTTACCGACTGGCCCGTAGGAATCACCATGTCCGTCGGAGCATGCCGGGCCAGGGCCTGTTGCTGGTCGTGGGAGAGCATACTCTGCAGCACTGTCATGAGATCCATGCGCTGGACCTGGGACCAGGTGGTCATACCCGCCAGAAAAGGGCCGAACCAGTCGTCGATGCCCGCCATCAGTCCCTTGTCGCTGACATCAGGCCAACCTTCTGGCTCATATTGACGCAGCAGCGTGACCCGGGCACACCATTGGCGGGACGCCTCTGTCCAGGGCAGGCTGCCCATGCCACGGGTTCGGATCGCATTGAGCAGGCCCTGCTGCATCTGCTCCGGCGGTGGGTCAGGCAACTCGGCCTGGGACAGGACCAGTTCACCCAGACGCTGCTGCCGGCGAACAACCACCCGGCCTCTTCGATCGTCCCAAACAGACTCGGTGACGTCGCGGATATGGTGGGCGAGATCCTCCGTTAAAGTTGACTGATCCAGAGCTGCAGCCAGGTATATCCTTGCCTCCCGGGCCTGTCCGTCAAGGTCAGCGGCGGTCAGCCATTGCTGTTGCGCCAGCGGATCTTCTTCCTGCAGGTAGGCTCCGCGGCCGTTGCTCAGCACAAAGCGGGCACCCTGACCTGAGCGCCGGCGGGCAATACGATCCGGGAAGGCTTGAGCGAGAAGCCTGCCGGCGTCGGTTGCGCTGAACCCGGGCTGTCGGTCACAGGACCCGGGCCTCACCAGCCGACGGGCATTTTCCCGCACCATCCTGAGGCGTCCAGGGTCGACGGCGGCGTCGTTAATGTCTCCCCTCAGGATCTGCAGGCGCAGGCTTATATCAGCGCCAGCCCGAGCTCCCAGGAGATCACGCTCTTCCAGTAAAGCCGCAAGATTGGCTGCCAGTACAGGCCAGCCCAGTTTGCGTCCCTGGAGCACCATATGAGCCAGACGTGGGTGGCAGGGCAAAGCCTGGGCAGCCTGGCCATGCCCGGTAATGGCGCCGGTATCATCCAGCATGTCCAGCCATTGCAACAGGTCCACTGCCTGCTGCCAGTGGGCCCCGGGCGGTGGATCCAGCCAGGCAAGATCATCCGGGCTCCGCGCCCCCCATTGGGCCAGCTCCAGTGCCAGGGGTGCAAGATCGGCTTCCAGTATTTCCGGCGCAGCATGCTCTGCGAGCCCGAAATGTTCACTTTCACCCCAAAGTCGATAACAGACGCCGGACTGGGTGCGGCCAGCGCGTCCCTTTCGCTGTTCGGCTGCAGCCCTGGACAGGCGGCCGGTGACCAGACGGGTCATGCCGCTGTTGGCATCGAACACTGCCCGCCTTTGCAGGCCGCTGTCGATAACCACCCGAACGCCTTCGATGGTAAGACTGGTCTCGGCGATGGCGGTTGCCAGCACGATCTTGCGTTCACCGGCAGGCGTAGGGGCAATGGCCCGATCCTGCTCGTCAGCCCCCAGGTTGCCGTACAACGGCGCCAGGTGCACGTTCGCAGGGAGCCGGTTTGCCAATGCCTGAACCACCCAGCGAATTTCCTTCACCCCCGGAAGAAACACCAGCAGGGAGCCGGTTTCGGTCGTCAGGGCTTCAATCACGATACGGGCGACCTGGTCCGACAACCGTTCCCGTGGCGACGGCGGGCGGTAATGCACGGCTACCGGGTAGGCTCGTCCGGTGCTGCTCAGAACAGGCGCGCCGTTAAGAACCTGTGCCAGCGGCGCGGTATCAAGCGTTGCAGACATCACCACCACACGCAGATCTTCTCGCAACGCCTGCTGGGATTCCCGAACCAGAGCCAGGCCCAGGTCGGCCTGCAGAGAGCGTTCGTGGAATTCGTCAAACAGAACGGCAGCATAGTTCTCCAATGCCGGGTCTTCCTGGATCAGACGGGTGAGAATGCCTTCAGTGACCACTTCGACCACTGTCTGCGCCGAGATGCGGCTATCCAGCCTGGTGCGATAGCCGATTGTCTGCCCCGGCTCCTCCCCCAGTTGCCGCGCCATGAACCTCGCCGCCGTCCGGGCGGCCAGCCTCCTGGGTTCGAGCATCAGAATCTTCCGTTCCTGACGCCATGGCGCAGTCAACAGGGCAGGAGGCACACGAGTAGTTTTGCCGGCACCAGGGGCCGCCTGCAGTAACACCGTGGAGCAACATTCCAGTGCCGCAAGCAGATCCGGCAAAAGGGCGTCAATAGGGAGATCAGGTCTATCCACGGCTGTGCCACACCTCCGGTTCTGGCACCATCAGCGTAAAGACCAGACCCCAGGCCAGGGCCACAACACCAATCCAGAACGCGGTCTCCAGGGTGCCGCCGATCATGATCCATTCCCGCGCCAGCCAGGGCCCGGCCATCTGTGCCAGGCCATACAGGGCGACCAGTGCGGCCGAAAGCCGGGGGCCCTGATGGGGGTGAAGCGCACGGCCGATACGCTGTGTCAGCAGCACCGTGCCAATAAAGGTGCTGCCCACCAGGGCCGCACAAAGCAGGATGCCCAGGGGGCCCGGCAGCAATACCGCTGCCAGCACGCCCAGCAGTTGGATAAGAAAATTGACCCGGAGTGCGGCCAGATCCCCGAACCTGGCGCCAAGGTGGTTCCAGAGCCAAACCGAAGGAATGGTCGCCAGGGCCACCACGAGCCAGGAACCATCGATCAGCCAGTCGCCTTTGGCCAGCTGTGCCTGGGCAAACAGGGGCAGGAAGGTCATGGGCAGTATGTAGCCCAGCCCCGCACCGGCGTAGGCGGAAAAGAGGGCCAGACTGCCGCGGTCCAGCAGTGGGCCTTTGGTTTGCGTCGGGATTCCTGTGCCCGCTACCCGTACCGGGACATCAAGGCGTCTCAGACGATGAACACCCCACCAGGCCAGCGGAATGGAAAGTATAGCAGCCGGCCACCAACGCTCAGCACCGGTCAGAAGCTCCGAAGTCAGCGAAACCAGTCCGCTGGAAAGCAGCAGCCCGAAGCTCACACCCAGATACACCAGACCGCTCAGAGCCGCCCGGTTCCGTAACACCAGCCATTCCAGGATCAGGGCTGGCGCCTGCACAAACACGACGCCGTTGGCCACGCCGTTCAGCCACCTCAAGCCTGACAATAACGGCACACCCTCGGCCTGGGTCTGAGCCAGCATGGTGATGACATGGACAAGCAACGCCAGCGGCAACAGCACCCTGATCTGGTCAACCCGATGCCAGCGGATAGCCAGCAGCGCACCCATGAGATAACCGAGGTAGTTCCAGGTGGCGACAACGGCGCCCTGTCCAGCATCAAGCTGGCCATCTTCAACCAGATAGGGCAGCAGGGGCGTAAAGAAGAATCGACCCAGGGTATGGACCACAAGCAGCAAGGTGGCGCCGGCAATCAGGACGGTAAGGGTTTCTCGATCCGAAGCGGTCGTTAACGAACTCGGTGACCGCGAGTCTGGCGAAGAGGTCATGGTGGAACCAGCGTGCTATGAAGAAGCCGGTCAGTCTAGAGTCTTAAGCGGTCGGGGGAAAGCCGTCGATGGTCCAAAAGTCAGCCGGGGTTCAGCCGGCCCTTGGGTGACGTAACCTGGCCCACTGGTAGATTTCCTCGAACGCCTCGGCAATTTCCTCAGGTTTGTGGGGAGGCTGGATAACGGCAATCATGCGGCCTTCCGGATCAATCACTGTCAGGTGGGCACTGTGGTCCACCAGAACCATGTCTTCCTCAGTGTCGCGCTCGACGAACACGCCATTGAGGCTTTTAGCCAGCATCCTGAGGTCTTCTTCGTCGCCGGTGAGACCGCGGAAATCAGAGCCGAAGAATCCGAGGTAGGACTGAAGCTTTTCGGGAGTGTCCCGTTCCGGGTCGGCTGAAATCAGCAGGAACTCAGGCTGCGGTAGATCCTGGGGAATAAGTCTGTCGGTTCGCTTCAGTGTTGCCATGGTAGCCGGGCATACATCCGGACAATTGGTATAGCCCAGAAATGCGATGGTCCAGCGGCCTTTCAGGCTGTCTGGTCCAACTGTTGCACCGGTTTCGTCCTGTAGCTGAAAGTCGGCCAGGGGCCTGGGTTCGTCATAGACATAGGTGTTCAGATGGGTCAGCTCCGGGGCCGGGGCAACCTTCTGCTCGTCCGCCAGCATCAGCTGCCGTGCCACCACCACGCCGAAAATAAGTGCTGCAACCAGCACCAGAACAATCAGCGTGCGACGAATTGAAGTGTCCATGCAGTCTCCGGCCGGGCCTTGGGCATTTAGAAGAAAAGGAAATGATCTACCAGAAGCACCACGAACAGGGCCATCAGGTAAGTGATTGAATATTTGAACGTCGCCAGTGCCACCCGCCGGTCATCGCCCCGCAGCAGGCGCACGGCGTATTGCAGGAAGCGCAAGCCAAGCAGAAGCGCACCCACCAGATAGACGGGCCCGGACATGCCGGTCACAAAAGGCAAAAAGCTGACCGCAAGCAGCATCAGGGTATAGAGCAGGATATGCAGCTCTGTGTACCGGTTGCCGTGGGTAACCGGCAGCATGGGAATGCCGGCCTGGGCGTACTCTTCCTTGCGGTGAATGGCCAGGGCCCAGAAGTGGGGAGGGGTCCAGGCGAATATGATCAGCACCAGCAATAAGGCATGGCCCTCTACCTGGCCGGTGACCGCGGTCCAGCCCAACAACGGTGGCATGGCGCCCGCGAGTCCGCCAATGACGATGTTCTGGGGCGTCGCCCGCTTCAGGAACAGGGTATAGACCCCGGCATAACCCACTAGTGAGGCCAGGGTCAGCCAGGCGGTCAGCGCGTTGACCTGCCAGACTAGGACCAGCATCCCGGCCAGCGCGAGGCCGGCGGCAAACATGAGGGCATCAAAAGGACTTATTTTCCCGGTGGCGACCGGACGCTTGCGGGTACGAGCCATGACCGTATCGATTTTCTGGTCAACAACGTGGTTGATAACTGCGGCAGCGCCTGCCAGAAGAGCAATACCGATGTTGCCGAACACCAGCACCGTCCAGCTGGGCACGCCCGGGCGGGCAAGCAGCATGCCTATAACGGCCGTTAGCATCATCAACGCCACGACTTTCGGCTTGGTCAGCTCAAGAAAGTCCCGCCAGGACACCGGTGCGCGCTCTGCCGTGTCGAGGGCCAGGGTTTTGATGTGCTCGCTCATGCAGTTGCCTCATAACGTATTGTTGTAGCTTGAGCAGGGACGCCCAATCGATAACCTTTCAGGCGCCATATCAAATAAATGAGTGTCAGCAACAGGCCCGCCCCCATGGCATTGTGGGCCACCGCGATGCCCAGCGGGACATTGAATACCACGTTGCCCAGGCCAAGCAGGATCTGGCTGGCAAGAGCCAGGCTTGCCAGAGCAACCGCCCCCCGGACGCCTGCTTCATCTCCCCTGCGCCATAGTGCCGCAAGCAGGGCACCAAGGTAAACCAGTACCACTAAAGCACCGATTCGGTGTGTGAGATGGATGGCTACCCGGCCTTCCGCCACCAGCTGGCCGCCGAGATAGTTCGGGCCCACCGTCTGGGTCAGGTCGAAGCCATGCTCGAAGTCCATCTCGGGCCACCATTCACCCTGGCAGGTAGGCAGGTCGGTACAGGCCACGGCTGCATAATTGGCCGCCGTCCAGGCACCCAGGGCGATCTGCATGACAACCAGGGCCAGACCACCGTACAACCAGGGTCGTAACCGGGCCAGGCCACGGTCTCTCTGGGGCTGCTGCGGATCGGCACCACCGTAAAGCCTCAACGTCAGGAGACACAACAGGCTCAAGGTTGTGAAGCCGCCCAGCAAGTGCAGGGCAACCACCTGAGGCCAGAGCTTGAGGGTCACAGTCCACATGCCGAATGCCCCCTGCAGGACGATGAAACCGGCGATGAACAGGGACAGCTTGACCGGAACGCCCAGTTTCCGGTGGCGAACGGCGTACGCCGACAGGCCGAACACCACCAGCCCCAGAATGCCTGCGGCATAACGGTGAATCATTTCCGGCCAGCCCTTGGAAACGTCCACCGGTGAGTCCGGGAAGCGGGCCTCGGCGATGGCGATACTGTCGGCGTCCTGGGGCACTGACAGGAAGCCGTAGCAGCCCGGCCAGTCAGGGCAGCCCAGGCCCGCATGAACCAGCCGGGTCCAGGCGCCCAACATAACGACGACAACTGCTAGCAAAGAAGCCGCCAGGGCCCAGCGGGCCATAACCCGAAAGCGATCAGCAGATGCTGTGGTTCTGTTCACACCGGTTACCTCAACCTGGTCCCGTTAGCCGATCTGGGACAGTTTTAACAGATGCTTGAGGTCTTCAAGCATGTTCTTGCCGCTATGCTCTGGGGTGTAGCGCATCATGATATTGCCGAATGGATCCACCAGCAGAATCTGCGGCTGTTCTTCCGGGCTCACTCCGGGCGGCCAGCCGGGCACCCGCTCGCCAGTACTCTGCAGACGCTCCATGGAGGGGTATTCTTCACTCCAGCGATTATCCAGGTCTGCTGGTATCTGCTCCAGATAGGCTGCCCTGCTGACCCTGTCAGCGTTCTTGCCCAAGGCAACGTTTACCTGCCGGGCGAGATACAGCAGTTCCTGACACTCCATCTCACAGATACCTGCCACCACCAGCATCAGCCAGTCGGGGTCGCTTACTTCCGGGCCAAACCTTGCCTCAAGAGGCTCGCCATCAGGGCCCTTGAGATCCAGTTCGGCGACCGGGTAGGCAGGCGACACCAGCTCGCCCTTGTTGGAATAGCCATCCGGGTTGAGCCAGCCGGTGTAATACATCGCCGTCGCCAGGATCATCGGCCCGAACCCCACGGCAAAAAGAATAAGGGCCATACGCCGGCCCCGGCGCACCTGGTCTGGGGATAATCTGGGTTCGTTTGTGTCAGCCATGCTCGATGTCATACCTTTGAATCCGGTTTTTTATAGCTGGCAATCAGGGTCAGGACTACCAGGGCCAGGGCCAGTGCAAACCATTGGGCCGCATAGCCATAATGGGTCTGTGCGCCCATACGGTCTGGGGCCCAATCCGCTGTGAACGCACCTGGCTGGCCGGAACCGGCGAGCCTGATCACCATGTCCGCCAGCTCTTTTTCGGTATCACGGGCCTGCTCCGGCGAAAGCGCCTGAACCCGTTTGGGCCAGCCGGTTTCTGAGGCCGAATCGGCCAGCACCGGAGGCTCTGGAAACTCGCTCAAGCGGCCTTCCAGGACCACTTCGCTCTCAGGTGTCGTTATCGCTGGAAGTTGCTGGCGACGGTTCAGGGCAGCGACCCACCCCCGGTTCACCACCACGGGCTTGCCGGCCTGAGGATAAAAGAGCGTCAGAACCTCGTAGCCGGGCCTGCCATCCCTTGTCCGGTTGTCCAGCAACCAGTGGTGGCGACTGGAATAGTGACCCCTGATTTCGACCGGCTGACCTTCAACCAGATCCTCTGGGAGCTGCGCAGACCAGGTCAGTGCTTCCGACTCTTGCTGCCAACGGTCCATCTGGGCCTGCTTTTCGGCGGCCCGGTCCAGTTGCCAGAACCCAAGGATCAGAAGCAGTGGCAGGAACAGCCCGGAGAACACCAGAAGCCGCCAGTCAAAGTGCCAACGTCTTGTCTTTGCCGGTTTGTGATTCGTCATGCTCTGCTATAGTGGCCTAGGAATCGACATACCCCGAACCGGAAAAGGACACTGGCGCATGCTCAAAGTGATTATCGTTGTACTGTTACTGGCGGTGATCGTCAGCCTGTTCTCCGGCTTGTTCTTCCTGATCAAGGACGGGGGCAAGTCCCGGCGGGTGGTCAACTCCCTGGCCGTTCGGGTCGGGCTCAGCGTGTTGCTGCTGGCTCTGATTCTGATCTCGCTCTGGCATGGGGACCTGTCCCTGAACCCCACGCCCTATTAACAGATACCAACTGCTGTTCCGGCGCTAGATAATATAGACGAACACAAAGAGCCCCAGCCATACCACGTCCACAAAATGCCAGTACCAGCTGGTAGCCTCAAAGCCGAAGTGGTTATCGGCCGTAAAATGGCCCTTCTGAATCCTTATGAACATGATTACAAGCATCAGGGTGCCGAGGATCACGTGGGCGCCGTGAAAACCGGTCAGCATGAAGAAGGTGCTGCCATAGATACCTGAAGCCAGGGTCAGGTCCAGTTCTGAGTAGGCTTCCACGTATTCTTCAGCCTGGAAGAACAAAAACACCAGAGCCAGCAGAATGGTCGCGCCCAACCACAGTTTGACCTTACGCCGATCGTTCTTCTTGAGGGCGTGATGCGCCACCGTCACGGTAAAGGACGAGGTAACCAGCAAGATGGTGTTGAGCAGAGGCAGACCCCAGGCATTGATAACGCCCTTGGGTGCCGGATAGGCTTCCGGGTCCGGGTTATTCAGAAGTGGCCAACTGGCGGTAAAACCTTCCCATAACATCTGGCTGCTACCCCGATCACCCTCACCGCCGAGCCATGGAATGGCAAAGGTCCGGGCGTAGAACAGGGCACCGAAAAATGCCGCGAAGAACATGATCTCTGAAAAAATGAACCAACTCATGCCCCAGCGGAACGAACGATCCATCTGGGGGCTGTACAGGCCCTCACGGCTCTCCTGGATGACATTCCCAAACCAGCCGAACAGCATGTAGACCATGATCAGGCCGCCGATGCCAAAGGTAATCCAGGCGCCGGTGGTTGATTCGCCGGCTGAGTTGTTCACCATGATCGAGGCCAGGCCATAGAAAGTGAGGCCCATGCCCACGGTTGCAATAATGGGCCACTTGCTCTGTTCGGGTACGTAATAAGTCTGGTGATTAGTCGACATCGCAGTCTCCGACGGCTTATCCGTTGTCATTTGTTGTTGTGTTGGCCTGATCCACGTCCGATACCTTCTGCAACCTCTGCTGGTCGTAGAGGGTATAGGACAACGTCAGCTTATGGATCCCGGCGGGCAAATCCGCATCGACAATGAAGACCAGCGGCATGTCCACGCCTTCCCCGGCCTTCAGTTCCTGCTGATTAAAGCAGAAGCACTCTGTCTTATGGAAATACAGCGCTCCTTCAGATGGCGCCAGGCTGGGAATGGCCTGGGCTGTCATGGTCTGGCCAGTCGGGTTCTCAGCCCGGAACTGAACCGTTGTCGGCTCGCCCGGATGGACCTTGATGCTTCTGGTGACCGGCTGGAAAAACCAGGGCATGTCCGGACCGTTCTGGGCTACGAATTGCACCGTTACCAGGCGGTTTTCGTCTCGGACCGCGACCTCGGTACTTTCATAGCGCCCGCCGGTCTTGCCATTGATCCCGGTAATTTCGCAGAACACGTCATACAGGGGAACCAGGGCAAAACCGAAGGCAAACATGCCAACCACGCCACCCAGGCACCACCCCACCACTCGGGTATTGGAACGTCGGGATTCTGCCATGGCGCGCACTCCATTAAAGGTTAAGGGCTACTTGACCACCGGCGGAGTTGAGAACGTGTGGTACGGCGCCGGTGAAGGAATCGTCCACTCCAGCCCTTCGGCACCATCCCAGGGATTGGCCTCGGCTTTCTTACCACCACGAACACATTTGACCACAATCCACAGGAACAGGATCTGGGTCGCACCGAACATGAAGGCGCCCACGCTGGAAACCATGTTGAAGTCGGCAAACTGCAGCGCGTAGTCCGGGATACGCCGCGGCATACCGGCAAGGCCCAGAAAGTGCATCGGGAAGAACGCCAGGTTCATGCCAATGAATGATAGCCAGAAGTGGGTTTTGCCGAGAGTCTCGTCATACATGTGGCCGGTCCATTTTGGCAGCCAGAAGTACGCCGAAGCGAAAATCCCGAAGATGGCGCCTGGAACCAGCACGTAATGGAAGTGTGCGACCACGAAGTAGGTGTCATGGTACTGAAAGTCGGCCGGTGCAATGGCCAGCATCAGGCCCGAAAAACCACCGATGGTGAACAGGATGACGAACGCAACTGCGAACAGCATCGGCGTCTCGAAGGACAGTGAGCCCCGGAACATGGTGGCCACCCAGTTGAAGACCTTCACCCCGGTCGGCACAGCGATCAGCATGGTGGCGTACATGAAGAACAGTTGCCCGGCAATGGGCATGCCCACGGTGAACATGTGGTGAGCCCATACCACGAAGGACAGCAGCGCAATGGCGCCCACGGCGTACACCATCGAGGCGTAGCCAAACAGGGGTTTGCGGGAAAAGGCCGGAATGATGTGGGACACCGCACCAAACGCCGGCAGGATCATGATGTAGACCTCGGGATGCCCGAAGAACCAGAAGACATGCTGGAACAGGACCGGGTCGCCGCCACCGGCCGCGTCGAAGAAGCTGGTACCGAAGTTGATATCCATCAACATCATGGTGACCACACCCGCCAGAACCGGCATAACGGCGATCAGCAGGAACGCGGTAATCAACCATGTCCACACGAACAGGGGCATTTTCATCAGCGTCATGCCGGGGGCACGCATATTCAGTATGGTTGCGATCACGTTGATGGCACCCATGATCGAAGATACACCCATGATGTGGACTGCAAAAATGAAGAAAGTGGTGCTTGGTGGCCCGTAGGTCGTCGACAGGGGCGCATAGAAAGTCCAACCAAAGTTGGGTGCGCCGCCTTCCATGAAGAGGGTGGAAACCAGGATCAGGAATGCGCAGGGTAGCAGCCAGAAACTCCAGTTATTCATCCGTGGCAGGGCCATGTCCGGCGCGCCAATCATCAGCGGCAGCATCCAGTTGGCGAGGCCGACAAAGGCCGGCATGACGGCGCCGAAGACCATGATCAGGCCGTGCATGGTGGTCATCTGGTTGAAAAACTCAGGCTCCACAATCTGCAGCCCGGGCTGGAACAGCTCCGCCCGGATGACCATCGCCATGGTTCCGCCCAGCAGGAACATGGCAAAGCTGAAGATCAGGTACATGCTCCCAATGTCTTTGTGGTTGGTGGTAAACAACCACCTCGTAATGTAACCCTTGGCCGGACCGTGGTGATGATCCTGGTCGTGGGTATCGATGACCGCACTCATGAAAACCCCCTAGACGCCCTGTTATGCTTTATTGGCGACGTGTATTAGCTGGCGAACGTGTCAGTGCCGGAGCCGATGGCGCCGCCACTGCAATCATTCTTCGTTTTTGTAGTCGAACACCTGCTTCGGCGTTACCACTTCTCCAGTATCGTTACCCCAGGCGTTACGCTCGTAGGTAATGACAGCGGCAAGATCAACTTCGCTCAGCTGGTCGCCAAACGCCTGCATGGCAGAACCCGGTACACCGTTGACCACGACATCCAGGTGAGCCTGTACATCTTCAAGCACCATCTGGCTACCCTTGAGTGCCGGGAACGCCGGTGGCATGCCACTACCATCGGCCTGATGACAGGCGGCGCAGGCGGTCTGATAAGCCTGTTCGCCACGCTCCATCAGCTCTTCCAGGGACCAGTCTTTCTCGGTCAGTTCACGCTCCCGTTCCGCGGACGCCTGCTGCTCTGCAACCCACTCGTTGTACTCTTCCTCGGGCACCGCCTTGACAACTACCGGCATGTAGGCATGGTTGCGTCCGCACAGTTCGGTGCACTGACCACGATAGATGCCCGGCTCATCAACCCGCGTCCAGGTTTCGTTAATGAACCCCGGGATGGCATCCTTTTTGACACCAAATGCAGGTACCCACCAGGAGTGAATCACGTCGTTGGCAGTCAACAGGAAGCGAACTTTCTTGCCAACTGGAATTACCATCGGGTTATCCACATCCAGAAGGTAATGCTCGTTTTTCTGGATCCGGTTATAGATCTCGTCCTGGGAGGTCTTCATGTTGGAAAAATAGCCGAATTCCTCATTGAGGTAGTCGTATTTCCACTTCCACTGGTAACCGGTGACCTTGATGTCGATATCCGACTCACTGGAGTCGTACATATCCACTAGCGTGGCGGTGGCGGGTATGGCCATAACGACGAGAATGACGAAAGGAATGATGGTCCAGAGCACTTCCACAACAGTGTTTTCATGGAAATGGGCGGGTTTGTAGCCCTTGGACTTGCGGTGGGCGAAGATCGACCAGAACATGACCGCGAACACGGCTATGCCAATCACCACACAGATCCAGAGAATCGTCATGTGGAGATCGAATATTTCATTGCTGGAACCGGTTACTCCCGGTGCCATATTGAGCGTCCAGTCCCCAAGGGCCTGGTTAGATGCCAGACATGCGCCCATAAAAACGCTTGCCCGCTTAGCGTGCACGTGCATACCGTGTCTCCACAGAGTGTTGTTCTTGTTGTGACAGTAAACCGGATGTCCGGCTAACCAGACGTTCCTTGGCGAACTCGCGTCGTGGGTTACTGCCCGAAAAATTCTGCGTGACACTTCCTGCTGGAGGAAGTTGGGCTTCTCGAAACGGGATTAACAGGTGCTCGCACACACTCTGAAAACCTGCCCGGAAGTCTTTACTCACGGATAGTCCGCGTCAGTATAGCCAGATGACCGCGAAAGTCTCAAAATATTGGGTAAAATTTAAGGGACTTACAACAAAGCCTCTTAGACCTAAATGTAATAACGCCGCTTTTCAATCAATCAAAAAGGCCACCTAAGCCATGCCAGGCCCGGGCTCAGCTGTTTCGACCACCGACCGCCGGCTGTGGGCACTGGCCTGGCCGCTCATGCTCACCAATCTGACCGTGCCACTGCTGGGGCTGGTGGATACGGCGGTACTTGGCCATCTGGACGATCCGGTTTACCTGGGCGCGGTGGCCATTGGGGCCAACCTGTTTACCATACTCTATTGGACCTTCGGGTTTATGCGCATGGGAACAACAGGGCTTGCAGCCCAGGCGTTTGGCCGCAACGACCGGACTGGCCAGGCTGGACTGCTGGTGCGCTCAGTACTTCTGGCCATAGCGGTTGGCCTGATGCTCATTCTGTTTCACCGGCCGCTTATCGCTATCGGCATCGCATTGATGAACCCCAGCCCTGAGGTAGCGCTTCTGGCTGCTGAATACGGTCATATCCGGATCTGGAGCGCACCAGCCGTGCTGTGTCAGTACACCCTGGTGGGCTGGCTGATCGGCACCCAGTTTCCCCGCGGTCCGATGCTGATGCTCATCACCGCCAACGCCCTCAACATTCTGCTGGATGTGTTTTTCGTGGTCGTGATGGGCTGGAACAGCGCCGGTGTCGCCATTGCAACTGTGATCGCGGAGTACTCGGCCGCGGCCCTCGGCTTTGTGCTGGTGCTGAAGCGTTTTCCTGCTGGCGTGAAACGTGACCGGGCATTACTTGGCAGGCTGGCAGACTATGCTGCGATTCTGCGGGTCAACCGTTACATACTTGTTCGCACCGTAACGCTGCTTCTGGTCATCGCCTTCTTTGTTTCCCAGGGCGCCCGCCAGGGGGATGTCATACTGGCCGCAAATGCCGTGCTGCTCACCTTTCTACTGATGATTTCAAACGGCCTGGATGGCTTTGCCAATGCCGCTGAAGCGCTGGTAGGCGAGGCGGTAGGGCAGAAAAGCAGGGGCCAGCTCAAGCAGGTCTTCAGCACCACCTTCCGTTGGTCGCTCTGGGGCGCTGTACTTTTCACAATTGTTTTTATAGCCGCGGGACACACCCTTATCGGGCTGCTGACGAGCATGCCGGAGGTGCGTGAAACCGCGAGGGCCTATCTCCCCTGGCTGTGGGCACTGCCCCTGGCCGCGGTTTGGGGCTTTGCCCTGGATGGCATCTTTATTGGAGCTACTCGAACCCGGGCAATGCAGAACACCATGTTGCTGTCCGCCTTGGGTATTTTCCTGCCGGTCTGGTGGCTTACTACTGGCTGGGGCAACCATGGCCTGTGGTTTTCGCTGATTTTCCTGATGCTCGCCCGGGCCCTAACCATGGGCTGGCTATTCCTGCGATATACCAGAGATGACACCTGGTTCACATAAGCAGCCCTGGCCGGGCAGCCGCCAAAATCTCAACTACACTATTCAGAAACGGCAGCACAACGTATCAGTGGGATACGGGGCTGCTTGATCTTGGCCAGCTAAGGATCGTGGAGGCGCGTTGCGACCCTTTTCAGTGCACACACCGGCATCTCCTGACATGACACCAGCGGCAGTTTTGGACATCATCGACCAGGCTCGTCGTCGTGAGGCGAGGTCGGGAACATTTCTGCGACAGCTTCAGGCAAAAGCAGACGGGCTTCCTGCCACTATCGAAGTGGACTGCAGCCAGCCCGCGACCTGCCTGTTCCAGTTTGCCGTGGAATACATCGAAATGGCCCCGCGACTCATTGAGTGCGTGGAGGCCTGCGCGCGCGAGGCAGATATTCTGGAGCTGTTCGCACCCTTTATTCAGGCCGCTACCCGGTATTTCACCCAGCCTTCCGTTCTGCTGGCGCGTTACGACGGCCTGGACGGCCTGCTCATACGGGCTTACCTGTGTCACCGGCTGATGGAAGAGATGAACGACAACAATCATTCCATCCGAAGCGGCAAGCTGGTCGACATCGAAGCCACCCAGGCGAACCTGCTGGCTCACCAGCTCATAGGCGAGCCCTTCGCCAACGAGCTAGACCAATCGATCACCATTACTGTACTCCAGATAGCGGGCACCCCCGATTACTATGAACTGAATCTGGATCCCTTCGTAGAACAGGTTAAGCATGCAGCCTGGGACTGGATGCGGGAATATTGGGAAAACCTGTTGCTGCGCAACCGCATACAGTTCAATCTCGGACCGAAGGACCTGACCTGAAGTTAAGGAAGACGTGCCGCAGCGAGTACGTAAGAGAGCATGCATGTCACTTAGCATCCGCAGTTTTGTGTCTGGATTGATGCTTGCCTGGGTCCCGCCCAGTCTCGCTGGCACTGTCGAGCTTAGGTTCGGAGACGAAACCGGCGCCCCCCTGCCTGATGTTGTGGTCGTGGTTGAAGTAAATTCCCGAGCCCGCCAGGGGGAAGTCGACACCAAAGCTTCAACCGGACCCGGGCTCTTTACGGTGTCCCAAATGAACCGGGCGTTTGATCCTGCGTTGACAGTGATTCCCCAGGGCGCCGAAGTGGCCTTTCCCAATAACGACAATACCCAGCACCATGTGTATTCGTTTTCGACGCCAAAGCCCTTTAATATCGAGCTCTATGCCGACCAACCGGAGGCCCCTGTTCTGTTCGACAAACCGGGAGTGGTTGAGCTCGGCTGCAACATCCACGACCAGATGCAGGCTTTCATTGTCGTGACAGACAGCGCTCATGTGGCCAGATCTGGTGCCGCCGGCATTGCCCGCCTTGAGGTTCCGGCAGAACTCATGAGCTCTGCCGGCGAACTCCAGGTAAAGGTCTGGCATTCGCGGCTTGCAGACAATACTGCCAGTGAGCCCTGGGTCCTGAGCGGTCCCTGGCCTGTTCGACACAGGGTGGTCCTGGACCTTGTTCCAAAAAAACCAGGGATTTCCGGCCTTGAGGGCCTGCAAAAACGCTTCCGGGAGCTGTGATGCCGTATCCCCGGATATTGCTGGGTTTTCGTGCCCGCCTGCTGATCACCATGCTCGCCATCGTGCTTATTACCGTCATCGGTATCGCTGGCCTGCTGCTGCTGAATCTGTTCGAAGCGGAAAAATCCAGGGCCCGGGAGCAACTCAACATTGCCGATGGCGTCGCCAGAGAGGTTCTGGCGCGCCGGACCGAATTGCTGGCGTCGCGCCTGAAGGTGCTGGTGGAGGACTTTGGTTTCCGCTCAGCTGTCGCCAGCGGTGATCTGCCCACCATGACCAGTGCCCTGGACAACCACAGCGCCCGGGCCAAGGCAGACATGGCCGTGCTGGCCAATAACCAGGGCCTTGTCGTGGCTGGCCCGGATCTTATGAGCTCCGGCACCCCGACGCCTTTCCAGGAGCTGCTTGCAGAAGCCCGGAACGACGGCTACGCCGACGATATTCAACTCTGGCAGGGGCGAGCGTACCAGCTGATTGTGGTACCGGTCCAAGGCGCCGGACTGAAGGCCTGGCTGATCGCCGGCTTTCTGCTTGACGATGCGCTAGCCGGGGCAATCAGCGACCTCACGGCCAGCGACGTGGTGTTCCAGTACAAGAACGGAAACCGGGTCAACATTCTGGCCAGCAGTCTGCCGCCGGCTTCGTTTGATGCCGCATTGATGGATACCCTCGCCCGATCGACCAGCGGCGGCTCGACCCGGACATTGCTTGAAAGCGGGCCTTACTTCAGCCAGTCGATGACGGTAAACCGGGACCCCAGCCAAGCCATTCATATTGTGATGCTTAGCAGTCGCGACGCCGCCCTGGATAACTACTACACCCTGGCCAAGGAGATCGGCATTATCGTATTGGCAGCGCTTGGGGTGGCGGGGGTTCTGGTGCTGGCCACGGCCCGGGCATTCGGGCGACCGGTACTGGAGCTGGCCAATTTCGCCAGTGCCATTGGCGAAGGACGGCCGGCAACTCCGCCAAAAGTCAGCCCCGGCGGCGAGCTTGGCGTGTTGAAAAGGGCGCTTATGGAAATGCTGCTCCGGATAAGGGAGCGTGAGCACCGCCTTGAACACAAAGCCCTGCATGACGAGCTGACAGGCCTGCAGAACCGCAAGGCCATTGATGCGCAACTGGCCAAGTTCCTCAGACAGCAAACGCCGGTTTTCGCCCTTGCGTTTGCGCTGGCGGACTTCAAGGCTGTCAATGATACCCTCGGGTTCGCCTTCGGGGACCAGGTTATTATCGCCACCGGGCTGCGCCTGCGCGGACAGCTACCCCCCCAATGTCACTTCGGGCGAACAGGCGGCAACGAGTTCATGGCACTGGTTCCCAACCATAGCCGCGATCAGCTGGAACACCTGATCATGCGACTGAAAGCCCATACCGAAGATTGTGTGGTGGTCTACAACACCCCGATACATCTACAGATACACGTGGCGGTCATCAGCCTGCCGGAACAGGGCGCGACACCGGATGAAGTCCGCCGGCGACTCAACCTGACCATGGAAATCGCCCCCCAAGCCGACCACCAGATTGCTTTTTATCGGCCCGGTGGCGATGAGAGCCATTTGCGCGAATTACGCCTGATCAGAGACCTGCATCCAGCCATGGCCAATGGCGATCTGTTCATGCATTACCAGCCCAAGATCACCCTCCAGACTGTAGAGCTTCATCAGGTAGAGGCTCTGGTGCGCTGGCATCATCCTGAGCTGGGCTTTGTCAATCCAGACGAATTCATCCTCCTGGCCGAGCGCTCAGGCCAGATCCACCAGTTGACCGGCTTTATCCTCCGCTGCATCGCCGATGATGCGTGTGTCTGGCGCAAGGCGGGGCTGGATATTGGGGTAGCCATTAACCTTTCGGCTCTGGACCTGACCAATCGCTCTCTGGCTGACATGGTGATCTCCACCTTCGCCAGCTGGCAGGACCACCGGGAGCGCATCACCTTCGAGGTAACAGAAAGTGCCGTGATGTTGGATGCCGGCCTCGCTATTCAGACCCTGGAAAAACTCCGGGGCCTGGGTTTCAGGATTTCCATTGATGATTTTGGCACCGGCTACTCGTCCCTGGCTCAACTGCGGTCCCTGCCCGTTGATGAGCTCAAGATCGACAAATCCTTCGTGCTCAAGCTTGCTACTGAGCTCCAGGACCAGCTCATTGTGCAGTCCACCATCGATATGGCCCACCGCCTGGGTCTGCGTGTGGTGGCCGAGGGTATCGAAGATCCGGTGAGCTGGCATCTCCTGCAACAGTGGGGATGTGATATGGCCCAGGGCTTCTATCTGGGCCGGCCCATGAAGCCGGAACTGCTCTCCGACTGGGCCGGCGAATTTTGTCTCCGGGCCGGGGAACTGGCGCCGGAAACTGAGCCCGAAGGTGGTGGTACATGACGCTGGCACGGGATCTGCCTATGGCAATGATACTGGTGCTGGCGCTCGCAACTCATGTGCAAGGTGCGCCCGGCAGCCGCCTGTGGGCCACGGGGGGCGTAACGACCATTGAGGGCACCGCCGGCGGCGGTCTTGTGCCCTGGGCACTGCTCAGCGGCTATGCCAGCGACGAGGAGTGGGGCGGAACCCTGGCGCTGAGTCGCGCAGAAGTGGACGACTTCACCCTGGGATTTGCCGGCGTCACCGTTAACTGGCGTAACCGCCTGGAATTGAGCGCAGGCCGCCAGACTCTGGACCTGGGTACTCTGGGCGCCACCCTGGGACAGGATGAACTGGCACAGGATATTTTCGGTGCCAAGGCCCGGCTGGCCGGAGATGTCCTTTATGGCACCTATGGCCAGTGGTCCCTGGGGCTTCAGCATAAACGCAACCGCCATTTCACCGTACCATCCGCGGTAGGGGCGCGGGATGAGAGTGGCACCGACATCTACCTCAGTGGCAGCAAGCTGTTTTTCGCAGCGCTCGCCAGCCGCAACCTGCTGGTTAACCTGACCGCCCGTGGTACCCGGGCTAACCAGGGGGGCCTGCTGGGTTTCGGGGGTGACCGAAGCCGGGCCCACGAACTCATGCTGGAGGCCAGTGTGGCCCTGTTTATGAACCGGCACTGGCTGGCCGGGGTGGAGTATCGCCAGAAACCAGACAACCTCAGCTTTGCTGAAGAAGATGACTGGCATGATCTGTTTGTGGCCTGGGTGCCCGATCGTCGACTCGCCGTGACCGCCGCTTTTGTTGATCTCGGCGGGATCGCGGGGCTACCCGACCAGCGCGGCGTGTATCTTTCCTTACAGGGCAGTTTCTAGCTGATGGAGTATCTCTGGTGACGTTCATACGGCTTATTTCCGGCTGTTTTCTGGCTGTCCTGCTGACGGCCTGTCAGACTCCGGTCACCGGTGAAGCGGGGGCAGAACGGGATGCTAATCTATACGACGCTCTGGGCCAGCGGGCAGGTATAGAAGCCATTGTGGAAGACCTTATGTACCTGATCGTCGATGACACCCGAATTGCTTTCCAGTTCCGGGGCCTGGACGTGAACCGCTTTCATTCCAGGCTGAGTGACCAGATCTGTGGGCTTGCCGGTGGGCCCTGCCGTTACACGGGCCGTTCCATGGCAGAATCCCACCAGGCCATGGCCATTACCGAAACCCAGTTCAATGCCCTGGTCGAGAACCTGGTACTGGCTCTGGAGCGCAACGGCATCTCCACCGCAGCCCAGAATCAGTTGCTGGCACAGCTCGCCCCCATGCATGGGGACATTGTTGCACCCTAGTGTCCCGACACCGGGCTGGTTTCGCGGCAAGGCCCACGATAAGCTTGGCCGCCAGAATAGTGCCCAGACTCACGGGGCAGTCGTCATCCCATTTTTTCAAATCAGGAAATCATCACGTTGTTAGAGAATACAGATCTTGGAAAGCTGATCATCAGGCTGACCCTGGGCGGCCTGATGCTGTTCCACGGCGTGGCCAAACTGTTTAACGGCGTCAGTGGCATAGAAGCCATGTTATCGGCCCATGGTATTCCCGGCTTTTTCGCTTACGGCGTTTTCATTGGCGAGCTGATTGCGCCCCTCATGGTTATCCTGGGCTACCACACCCGGATCGGCGCCCTACTGATCGTATTCAACATGCTGGTCGCCATTGCTCTGGCACACGGCCACCAGTTGATGAGCCTGGCCGGCTCCGGCGGCTGGTCGCTGGAACTGCAGGGTTTCTTCCTGTTTATCGCACTGGCGCTTGTGTTCCTGGGCCCCGGGCGTTACAAGCTTAAAAGCTAGGTCATGAAAAAGGCCATGTGACAGCCATTGCCGGCACCCTGCCAACTGCGGAAACTGTGGAGAAAGACGCGATGCCAGCGAACCTGAAGCCCGGCGTTTACCGCCACTACAAGGGCAGAAACTACGAGGTCATTGGAACAGCTCGGCATAGTGAAACCGAGGAATATATGGTGGTCTATCGCTGCCTGTATGGCGATCACAGCCTATGGGTCAGGCCGCTGGCCATGTTCAGAGAAACCGTCGAGGTGGCTGGGGAGCAGGTGCCACGGTTTGCCTTCATCGGCGCGTCCGAGGACAGCTAGAACACCATCGGGTCAGTCATCGGCACTGTCCCCCCCTGCCTTGAAAAACACGACCTGCTTGACCGTATGATCATCAGTGTTCTTGCGGGTATTCACGCGGGTCTGTAGTTCGCTAACAGATAGTTCGGCAACAGACAGTTCGGCAGCTGGCAGTTCCGCCGCTGTGGCACCCTCAGCCGGCGTATTCGACTCACCCTCCTTGTCAGCAAAGCCACAGGCGACACACTCCCGGAACTGGCCTTCCTCCGTTGTATACATAGTGATCTTGTCCATTTCCGCGCAACGGGGACAGACAGCGCCGGCTATAAAACGTTTCGGGGTCGCCATGAGGACTACTCCATAATCAGTGGGCTGGGCAAGATCTACCTTGCCCAGCCCGGTTCAGGTCAGGCCGCTTCCGAGGCAATGCCGGTCTGGCGGAGCAAGGCGTCGACCTTCGGCTCCCGGCCGCGGAATGCCTTGAACAACTCCATGGGCTCGCGGGAGCCGCCCTTCTCCAGGATGTTCTCCAGAAATGACCTGCCGGTCTCCGGGTCAAAAATACCTCGTTCCTCGAACAGCGAGAACGCATCCGCTGCCAGAACTTCCGCCCATTTGTAGCTGTAGTAGCCGGCAGCGTAACCTCCGGCAAAGATGTGGGAAAAGCTGTTCGGGAAGCGGTTGAACTCGGGCGTTTTGATGACCGCGATCTCGTCCCGGACCTGACGATGGGTATCCAGGGGATTGGTCGGCGCATCGGGCGTGAATTCGGCGTGCAACCGGAAATCAAACAACGAGAACTCCAGCTGGCGAACCAGCTGCATTCCAGCCTGGAAGTTCTTGGCCGCCAGCAGTTTGTCCAGCAGATCCTGGGGCAAGGGTTCGCCTGTCTCATGGTGCGAGGCAATCAATGCCAGGGAGTCAGGGTGCCAGCACCAGTTTTCCAGGAACTGACTAGGTAGCTCCACAGCATCCCAGGCCACCCCATTGATGCCAGAGACATCGGCTACGTCCACCTGAGTCAGCATATGGTGCAGACCGTGGCCGAACTCATGGAACAGGGTGGTGACCTCATCATGGGTCAGCAGGGAGGGTTGGCCATCGACCGGCGGGGTGAAGTTGCAGGTCAGGAACGCCACCGGCAGCTGTACATGGCCGCGCAGGTTGCGCCACCGGACCCGGCAGTCGGCCATCCATGCGCCACCCCGCTTGCCCTGGCGGGCAAAGGGATCCAGGTAGAAGTAGGCCACCGGCTCGCCGTCCCGGCTGATGCAGTAGGCGGTCACGTCCTCGTGCCAGGTTTCACAGTCGGTCTTGGCTTCAATTTGGACGCCGAACAGGCGCTCAGTGACCTTGAACAGACCCGATACTACCTTGTCTGCCGGAAACCATGGGCGCAGCGTCTCCGGTGAAATGTCGTAACGCTGCTGGCGCAGCTTCTCACTGTAATAGCCGATATCCCAGGCTTCCAATTCGTCAACGCCGTGCTCGTCCCGGGCAAAGGCCTTGAGGTCCTCGATGTCTTTTTGCGCAACCGGCTTAGATTTGTCGGCCAGCTGGTTCAGAAAATCCAGCACCTCATCAGTGGTGCGGGCCATCTTGGTTTCCAGGGAACGCTGGGCGTAGTTATCGAAGCCCAGCAGTTGTGCCAGAGCATGCCGGCGCTTGAGAATCTCGGCCATAACCGGGGTATTGTCCCAGGTGCCCGCATCAGGTCCCATATCTGAGGCCCGTGTGACAAAGGCCTCGTAGACCTCCCGGCGTAGATCCCGGTTATCGCAGTAGGTCATGACCGGGTGAAAGCTGGGAAAATCCAGGGTAATCAGGTAGCCGTCAAGGTCACGCTGCTTGGCAGCCTGCCGGGCCCCGGCCAGGGCTGTTTCCGGCAGACCCGCCAGCTCGTCGGCATCGGTAATATGGCGGTTCCAGTGCTGGGTGGCGTCCAGCACATTGTCACTGAAGCGATTACCCAGATCCGCCAGCTCCATTTTCAGCTCGGCGTATCGGGCTTTATCCTCGGCGGGCAGGTCGACGCCGCCAAGATGGAAATCACGGAGGGTGTTTTCGATGGCTTTTTGCTGGGCCTGGCTCAAATCACTGAAATCGTCCCGGGCTGCAAGCTTCTTGTAGGCCTCACACAGGGTTTCGTTCTGGCTCAGTTCGGTGCTGTACTCGGTCAGCTTGTCGAGGCAGCTCTTGTAAACCTTACGCAGCTCATCGGAATTCATCACGCTGTTGAGATGGGAGATCACAGACCAGGCGTTGTTCAGATGGTCATCCAGACCCTGCATCGGCAGCGCGAGGGTATGCCAGCTCGGGTCCTCCTGGGTCGCCAGCGACTGGATTTTGACCCTGTTCTCACTGAGGATCTGATCAATCGCCGGCTCCATGTGTTCGGTACGGACATGGTCGAAGCGCGGCAGAAGCTCATCGGTCAACAACGGATTGTTCATAGGGTCCCTTCTCAGTCTTTTAAATGTCAGGTAGCTTGAGTGTAAATCTCATCTGTTCTACATACGGACATCGATAAGGTATATGTAATGGCACATTTACGTACTCACAAGGGTAACACGCCAAAAATCGGTTCGCGCACCTGGGTGGACCCCAGCGCTGTGGTGATCGGAGATGTTATTCTGGGCGACGACTGTTCGGTATGGCCCCTGACGGTCATTCGGGGCGATATGCATAAAATCCGCATTGGGGCCCGCTGTAGCCTTCAGGACGGAACCGTGGTCCACATCACCCACGCCAGCGATTACAACCCTGGCGGCTGGCCCACCTCCCTGGGTAATGACGTCACCGTTGGCCACAAAGCCCTGTTGCATGGCTGCACCATCGGCAGCCGGGTACTGATTGGCATGGGCGCCATCATAATGGACGGGGCAGTGGTGGAGGACGAAGTCATCATCGGCGCCGGCAGTCTGGTGCCCCCAGGCAAGACCCTGGCGTCAGGCTATCTGTATATGGGTTCTCCGTGCCGTCAGGCCCGCCGGCTATCCGACCAGGAACGTGGTTTTTTTGTCTATACGGCCGCCAATTACGTCCATCTAAAAAATGAATATCTAAAATAGCTTTTGGCTTTCGAGCTTTTGGTTTTCAGACCTTTATTTTTGAATATTTTTTACTCGAATTTTGTTTTGTGCCGGCCTCTTGAATTTTCCCCTCGCGCTCTCATCTAACAGGAAGCAAGCATCGGGGTTACCCTGAAGATGTGGAGCTGTTCCCCGGGCAACGCTGATATCAAACATTGATCTCAGTACTTCTAGGAGGAGTTTCACTATGGCAAACATCACACGCTGGAATCCGATTTCCGAGTTCGAGGATCTGCTGGACAGGTACAACCGTTACTTTGGGGTCAGTAATCCGAATGGCGAGCGGGAAGGCAAGGATCTGTTCAGCCGAAGCGACTGGGCTCCCGCAGTTGACATAAAAGAGAATTCCGAGCATTTCGAGATCGCCGCTGAACTTCCTGGCCTTAGCAAGGATGACGTCAAGGTAACGGTTCAGGATGGTGTTCTGAGCATCCAGGGCGAACGCAAGAAAGAAGAAGATACCTCAGATGACCGGCAGCACCGGGTAGAGCGGATTTATGGGAAATTTCTGAGGCGTTTCACGCTGCCCGACAATGTCGACGAGGACAGTATCAAGGCCAGCTTCCGGGATGGCATACTGACCCTCACCCTGGCCAAAACGGAACCGGCCGAGCCCAAGGCCATCGAAGTGGATGTGGATTGAGCCAGATCTGAGTGACTGGCTGGCAGAACTGGATCAGGTCAGGCCTGGTCCAGTTCTGCTGCTTTTTTCGCGCCCGCCGCCCGCAGGATCTCGGCGTATTGCACACTTCGCCGGTGTTCGCTTACATGGTCCAGGATGGTCTGGCCCAGTTCATTTCTGGCATTGAGATCACGACCCGCTTCGGTGAAAAAGTCCACGAAGCGAGCAAAGTCAAATGCCCTCATGGCTTGGTAGGCCTTGATCAGAACATGGAAGTCCGGATTGATTCGGGCGTCATAGGGGCTTAGGAAGAGAAAGCTCTTTATTCGCTCATCGCTCCATTCTTCCCCGATAACCTTCGGTTTTTCCGGTCCGCTCATGGTCTTGCTCTCATCTCGCCTGCGTATTAAGGGGCGACAGTATAACGGGCTACCGGATGTTATGTTATATGAATTGAATCTGAGGTATTCACCCTGAGCTATAAGGCCCCGTCAGGGCAAAATTTCCACCGCAGGACTCTGTGTATCTGTGGCAGCCATGCACTCGGGATCCCTGATGGCGATCTCAACCCGTCGATTACGAGCCCGGTTCTCGGCGCTGTCATTGGGCACCAGGGGATTGGTTTCGGCCCGACCTGCCGCCGTCACACGGTCCGCGGACACCTGCCGGTTGAGTACCAGTTCATGGACCACGGACACCGCTCGGGCCGCTGACAGGTCCCAGTTTGACCGGTAGCGCCCGCTGGCGACCGGACGGTCGTCGCTGTAGCCGGCCACCAGTACCTCGCCGCTGCAGACCGCCAGAACCTCCACCACACGCTCAATGATGGGAATCATCTCCGGCTTGATGGCGGCTTCCCCGGAGCGAAAGGTGGCGTCCTCGGAGAATCGGATAACGACCTTCTCGGTATCGTAGTTGACCGTCAGCGCTTCCGAGGCCACCTCGGCCTCCAATTCCCGAATCAGTCGTGAGGCGAGCTCCACAATACCCTCAGGGACCCTTGTCCGGGGGCCATTGGCACCCCGCTCGTCAATGAACTCGGGCTGATCTTCCAACGCATTACCCGGGTCCGGCAACGAAACCGAGTCGCTTTCGATCAGGGTAAGGGGAGAGCCACCCTTATCGTC
The DNA here is from genome assembly GCF_011074795.1 of Marinobacter salicampi. GTDB lineage: Bacteria > Pseudomonadota > Gammaproteobacteria > Pseudomonadales > Oleiphilaceae > Marinobacter > Marinobacter salicampi. Next base: position 92,363 of record NZ_JAAMPF010000008.1, on the reverse strand, counting down.
AGCCAGAACATTATCGCTGCCGAAGGCCACCGACATGGAATTGGCCATGGCGCGATATTTTTCAATGTCCATTTCAGCAAATGACAGCAATAAAATAAAAAACGTCAGCAGCAGCGTGGCCAGATCGGCAAAGGTCACGATCCAGGAGGGTGCGCCCCGGGGGCTCCGCTTGCGTTTGGCCAACAGGACCGCCATGGCTCAGGCCTCCCGCTCCCGGGCCAGGGCCATGCGCTGGTCAGGTGTAATGAAGGCGGATAGCAATTCGGTCATTACCCGGGGGTTCTGACCCTGCATGATGTTCTCGATGCTGGTGGCTATCAGCAGCCGGTTGCGCTGCTCGTCCTCGGCCTTGAGCTGCAGTTTGTCCGCCAGCGGCAAAGCCACCAGCTGCGCCAGAAAAGCGCCATAAAGCGTGGTGAGAAGCGCGATTGCCATGGCTGGCCCTATGGAGGCCGGGTCATCAAGGGTGTTGAGCATCTGCACAAGGCCAACCAAGGTGCCCAGCATGCCAATGGCAGGCGCTGACTCGCCAATGCCGCGGAAGACTCGCTCCGCCACCTCATACCGCTCCATGGTCTGTTGAATGTCCTGGGTCAGGGCTTCGGTAATCAATTCAGGGGGATGACCGTCGACGCACAGGTTAATGCCTTTGCGAAGAAACTCGTTCTCCGTATGGTGGCTTTCCAGGCCCAGGATACCTTCCTTGCGGACAACCCGCGCCAAGGCACTGACTTCCTGAATGAGATCAACCGGTTTTTCCACCCGGTCCTTGAAGGCAGTGGCGAACGCCAGGCGGAAGGAACTCACGACCGTGTGCAGTCGAAACTTGATCAGGGTCACTGCCAGGGTGCCGCCCAGGACAATGGCCAGGCCCGGCAGGTTCATGAAAGTGAGCAGGCTGGCGTTGGCAAGCATGGCCAGCAACACGATAACAATGCCGGCAATCAGGCCCACCAGGGTCAGGATGTCCATGTAATACCTCTGGCCATGTAATATCTCTTGGAAACTGCGAGCTCTTGGAGCCTTCCGATACCCATATCAGGCCATCTGGACCTCAAGAATAGACCAAGAATTCCCGATCAGCCTGCACCAGACCTCAAGGCTGCGATAACCGGCGCAGTATCGGGGCGGATGCCGCGCCAGACGTGGAATGATTCTGCCGCCTGCTCCACCAGCATCCCGACCCCGTCGGTTCCCAGCTTGCCGCCGTGGTCGCGTATCCACCGGTTAAAGGGTGTGACCTCGTGGGAGTACATCATGTCGTAACCTTGGGTCGCTGGCCCCACCAGTTCAGAGGACAGGGGCGGAAGGTCACCCTGAAGGCTGGCGCTGGTGCCATTAATGATGACATCAAATACACCTTCGGGATCGGTGGATCCACCCCCGCCCAGGACGGTTTCCCCGGCCTCGGTCCGGAACAGCTCCACCAGTTGAGCCGCCTTTGTTGGGGTCCGGTTGGCAATGAACAGGGCCGCCGGCCGTTCGGCCAGCACAGGCCCCAGCACACCCCGGACGGCACCGCCGGCACCCAGAATAAGCACCCGCTTTCCGGCCAGCTCAATCTGGTTGTTAACGGTCAGGTCCTGCACAAGGCCCTTGCCATCCGTGTTATCAGCGGTAAGTGAACCTTCACTGTCAATAAACAGCGTATTGGCGGCACCGGCCTTTTCTGCCCTTTGCGTTCTCCGGGTCGCCATGGCCCAGGCTTCCTGCTTGAACGGTACGGTGACATTCAGGCCTTTACCGCCCCGGCTGAAAAAGGCCTCGACAGTATCAGCGAACTTTTCCAGCGGAGCCTGGATCGCTGTATATTCGATTGCTTCGCCGGCCTGGGCGGCAAACCGGCTATGAATCCACGGCGACTTGCTATGGCTGATGGGGTTACCCACCACCGCGTAAAGGTCATCAGTCATGGTTATCCTCCAGCCAATTTCGGGCGGTCAGGTAGTGCTCGGTAAGGGCCGCTTCGGCACTGCCCGGCTCTGGCAACCGATTGTAGTCCCAGCGTACCAATGGCGGCAGCGACATCAGGATAGACTCAGTGCGCCCGCCGGACTGCAGGCCGAACAGTGTGCCCCGGTCGTAGACCAGGTTGAACTCCACGTAGCGACCGCGACGGTAGAGCTGGAAGTCCCGCTCACGCTCCCCATAGTCGTGGTTTTTTCTGGCCGCCAGGATGGGCTTGTAAGCTTCAATATAGCTATCGCCCACAGCCTGCATAAACGCAAAATCCCGGTCAAAATCTCCGGTGTTATGGTCGTCAAAGAATAGCCCACCGATGCCTCTCGGCTCGTTGCGATGGCGCAGATAGAAATACTCGTCGCACCAGCGCTTGAAATCCTCGTATACGCGATCGCCAAAAGGTTCACAGGCCTGGCGGGCGGTTTTATGCCAGTGCACACAGTCGACGTCAAAACCGTAGTAGGGCGTCAGGTCATAACCGCCGCCAAACCACCAGACCGGCTCACTGTCCGGCGGTGTCGCCACGAAAAACCGGACGTTGGCATGGGAAGTCGGAGCGTAGGGGTTGTGGGGGTGAATAACCAGTGATACACCCATGGCCTGCCAGGGTGCGCCGGCAAGCTGGGGCCTGTGGGCAGTAGCCGAGGGTGGCATGGTGTCGCCCATGACATGGGAAAAGTTGACGCCGCCTTTCTCGATCACCTCGCCGTCACTTATTACCCGGCTGATACCACCACCGCCCTCGGGCCTGCTCCAGCGCTCTTCAACAAACTCTTTTTTTCCATCGAGCTGGGAAAGTTCTTTGCAGATATTGCTCTGCAACGTAAGTAAATACTTACGTACTGCTTCGATGTCGGGGCTGGACATAGGGTCTCCTAGCGAAGCCATTGGCCGGTCATAATATCCAGGATCCGGCTCGGGTTACGTGCACCGCCAACTGCACCCGGAACCAGATGAACTTCTTCCGGGCTGAAATAGCGCCTGACCTGCCAGGACCGGCGCGCAGGCTCATGCCCGGCGGGATTACAGGAAGTCGAAACCAGCGGCCGGCCGGCGGCCTGGCACAGAGCCCTGACCACACCATGAGCACTCACCCGCACGGCAATGGATTCATGCTGGCCTTTGACAAGCCTGGGCACCTGGTCCTGAACGTCCGGCAGCAGACAGGTGACCGGGCCGGGCCAGTGCTCCCGGGCCCGGGCCTGGAGTTCGGCCGGTAAAGGATCGAGTAGGAACCTGACCTGGTCCAGGGAACCGGCCACCAGGATCAGGCCCTTGTGGGCCGGTCTTTCCTTGAGCTCAAGCACCTGCTTGACGGCGCCCTCATCCCAGGGATCGCAGCCAAGGCCCCAGACCGCCTCAGTGGGATAGGCAATAACCTGGCCATGCCTGAGCGCGGACCGGGCCTGGTAGATGTGCCAGGAGGTCAGAGGTGAAAACGATTGGGTCATGATGGGTTATTATCCAGCCAAAAGCGGTTCAGGCAAGCCGCTGAAATCCTCCCGGCGTCGGAGTAACCAGCCCTTCCATTTCCAGCAGAAGCAGGGACTGCATCAGCTCTTCAGCGGGCAGAGCGGTCGTCGCGCACAGTTGATCGGTCGAGGCTGGATCATACCCTAATGCCTTCAACACCACTATTTCCCGAGCAGCCAAATTACTCTCAGCGAACGACGAGGATGCGGCGTCGCCGGAAACAGGCGCCTTGGGCACCGAGTCCTCCCTGCGCTCCGGTTTCGGACGGATCCGGATCGGTCTCTGTACTACCCCCCAGGCGCTGAGTTCAGCCTCGATGTCCGCCACCGACTCGACCAGAGTCGCGCCCTGACGGATCAGTTGGTGGCAGCCACGGGCCTGGGGGTTGTGAATGGAGCCGGGGATGGCGAATACCTCACGACCCTGTTCGAGGGCCAGCCGGGCCGTTATAAGGGAACCGCTGCGCGGGCTCGCCTCGATCACCAGAACGCCACGGCTCAGACCGCTGATGATGCGGTTGCGCTGGGGGAAGTGCGCTGGCCGGGCCGGCGTACCCGGCGGCAGGTCTGACACAATGACACCCTGGCTGGCAATGTCTTCGGTCAGCTTGCTGTGCTGGCGAGGGTAGATGACATCAAGCCCGGTGCCGACCACAGCGGCCGTGGGAAAGCCCGCGTCCAGTGCACCTGCATGAGCCGCACCATCGACGCCTAGGGCAAGGCCACTGGTTACCAGAAAACCGCTTTCACTGAGCGCCGCCGCGAACTGCCTGGCGTGTTCCAGACCACCCCTGGTCGCGCTTCGGCTTCCGACAATACCGATCTGGGGGCGCTGGAGGAGCCCGGTATCACCCCTGGCGTACAGCAATAAAGGAGCGTCGTGGATGTTGGCCAGCGCTTCCGGATACTGAGCACTGTCCCACCCAATAAGACTGATGCCCTTGGCCCTGCAGGCCGACAGGATTCGCCCCGCTTCCGCTACCGTAGCGTCGCCGGCATCCGCAACCTGCCAGGCTGCGATCGCATCACAGGCCTCTGGCGGCAGCGCCAGGGACCGCAGTGTAGCCGGGTCCATGGCGAGCAACTCAAGTGGGCAGGCCAGATTTTCTTTCACAGCCTGCCAGCGCCTGACGCCCATTCGGGGCAACCGGCTCAGCAGGAGCCAGCAACCATCAGGATCCGCAAACAGGGAAGTGCCGGTAGCCGGCAAAGCAGGGGCTTGGGTCATGGTTCCATCCTTGGATCGGGTTGCCGTCCTGGCAACCTGCGTGTCTATACATAAAAACGGGAACCGTTTCGGCTCCCGTTCTGATTTCGTCTTACTGATGCATTGTTACCTGAACGCGGTGGTTCAGGGGTTACGCACAATGTCTCCAATGGCGAGAGGGCGGGTAGCATTAAGCACCAGACCGTAGCTGAGTTTCTCGTAGGTCTGGAAAATCATCAATACCCCGGCACGCTCAGCGGGAAGCTGGACCTTTTCATTGGTGTAGGGATCCTTAACCACATTGCCGGCGCGGAACACGGCCAGGACATTGCCAGCTTCCAGGCCTTCCCGGGCACCACGGTTGATCGCCACCACATCATACTGGCCGATCTGCTTGACCCCGCCTTCCACGGCAATCATCTGACCTTCGATCTGGTCACCGGGAGCGCTGGGGTTGAACTGGGCCGTGATGGTCCTGTCTTCACTTGCCAGCAAACGATCGCCAATGCGAACTTCCTCAACGGACCGCTTGAGCTGGAGTGTCAGGACATCGCCATTTTCTTCGGTGATTTTTCCCTGGGCGATGGCACGGGCTTCGAGACCCAGGAATTCGCCGGTTTCGGGGTCCACGTAGCTGTTGCTGCGACGGAAAATACCCACCTTGTCCGCGGGCTTGTCACCCCGGGCATAGATCTTGTCCCCAGCACCCATGATAATGCGGCCGTCTTCCCCTTCCAGCACGTAAGCGGCATCTTCCAGGGTTTCAGGATCGACAATACGGGTATCCGACAGGAAGCTGCTGATGGCATCCAGGGGAATGGCCGGTATGGGTGTTTCAATGGGTTCAGAGCGGACCTGAGGTGACAGCTTCACGACGTTGTCGCTGCTGACCTTGGTCACCCGCTGCTCGCCCTCGACATAGACCAGTGCCAGAACGTCGCCCGGATAGATCAGATGAGGATTCCGGACCTGCGGGTTAACATGCCATATCTCAGGCCAGTACCAGGGATTGTTCAGGAAGCGGGATGAGATATCCCATAACGTATCACCCTTTACAACAGTATAACGCTCAGGATGGTCAGACCGGAATTCAGGGCTGGCCGCTTGCGCCCATGAGGTTATCAGCAGCATAGTGGCTGCCAGAGCGTACAGCAGTTTCCGCATTGTGTAAGTCCTTGATCGCTTGCCTTATTCGATGGACTCGCTGGCTGATTCCAGACCGCCTACCGAAGCCTAATACCCTACTATAGAAGAAGTCCGACTGATTGTGATGTTATCTTTTGTTCTTCCAGTGAATTCTACCTATCACTGCTCAGTTTGTACTCAATGGATAAGATGAGAGATAATAGGCTCATTCGACACGGAGCCAACTTGAAACCTGGCCAGACGACCCGACAATAATAGTCGTGGCCCATGGAATTGCGCAGTACACGGTCGCATTTCAGGGACAAAGTTCTCCAGGCAGTCACCCAGGCAGCAGGTAATCCGAAGGCGCTATGATACTAGACATACTTGAATTCCCGGACCCGCGGTTACGGACCGTTGCAAAGCCGGTGGAAGAAGTTACAGACGAGACCCGCAGGCTCATCGATGACATGTTCGAGACCATGTACGATGCGCCGGGCATCGGCTTGGCTGCGACCCAGGTGAATGTCCACCGCCAGATCATTGTGATCGACCTGTCCGACGACCGCAGCGAATCGCTGGTGCTGATCAATCCGGAAGTCGAAGTACTTGCGGGTGACTACCAGGACATGCAGGAAGGTTGCCTGTCGGTTCCCGGCTTCTATGAAGACGTTACCCGAATCGATCATGTCCTGGTCAGAGCCCTGGATCGGGATGGTAATCCATTCGAGCGGGAAGTCACCGGGTTGCTGGCGGTCTGTATCCAGCACGAGATGGACCACCTCAAAGGCAAGCTGTTCGTGGATTATCTGAGCCCGCTCAAGCGCACCCGTATTCGCAAAAAGCTGGAGAAGCAGCATAAGATCCGTGCCTGAGATGAGCGTGGGCAAGGTATAATATTCAGTTCCAGACCGGGTGCATGCCCGGTCTTTTCGTATCCAAGGGGTCCTGCTGCGGACCTGCCCGGAAGACATGGAGATTCTGCCCCTGTGCACCTCGTTTTTGCTGGTACACCCGACTTCGCAGCCACTGCGTTAAAAGCCCTGATCAGCTCCGGCCATACAGTGGTTGGCGTCTACACCCAGCCGGATCGGCCCTCCGGACGAGGCCGCAAACTGGTAGCCAGCGCCGTCAAGCAGGTCGCCCTTGAATCCGGGCTGCCTGTTTTCCAGCCCGAAAGCCTTAAAAACCCCGAAGCCCAGGCCGAGCTCGCGCGCCTGAGTCCCGACGTCATGATTGTGGCCGCTTACGGCCTCATCCTGCCGAAAGTTGTGCTGGAGATTCCCCGTCACGGCTGTCTCAATATCCACGCCTCCCTGTTACCGCGCTGGCGGGGGGCTGCCCCCATCCAGCGGGCCATTGCCGCCGGTGACCGGGAAACCGGAGTCACCATCATGCAGATGGCGGAAGGCCTGGATACCGGCGACATGCTGATGAAAGCCACTACAGCCATTGAGCCGGATGACACCGGCGGCAGCCTCCATGACCGCCTGGCCGATATGGGCGCCCGGGCCATTGTTGCTGCCCTGGACAGGCTTGAAGCCCGGGAGCTGCCAACTGAACCCCAGGATGATGCCCAGGCGAGCTACGCCCACAAGCTGTCCAAGGACGAAGGCAGGATCCATTGGAGCCAGCCCGTCGATATAATCGAACGTCAGATCCGGGCGTTTCATCCCTGGCCCGGAAGCTACACCGACCTGGGGGACCAGCGCCTGCGCATTCACCAGGCGAAGCCCCTTGACCGCTCGTCCGATGCAACTCCAGGAACCGTTATCGATCGAACCCGGGAGGGCATTGATGTCGCCTGCGGCAAGGGCATTCTTCGCATAGAGCGACTGCAACTGCCCGGTGCCCGGCCCCAGTCCGCAAGCGATCTGATCAATGGTGGCAAAGCCCTGCTGTTGCCGGGCCAGGAGCTGCACTGAATGGCCAACTCACCCGAGTACCGGTCGATCCCGTCGCAGCAACCGGTTCGCGCGGCTGCCGCCATGGTGCTGCAGGCGGTGGAAGACGGGCAGTCCCTGTCCCAATGCCTGCCCTTGGGCCAGGCCAGCGTCGACGCTTCGGAAAGACCGGAACTGCAGGCTCTGTGCTACGGCGCCTGTCGCTGGTACCACCGCCTGGACGCCGAACTGAGCCCGCGTATGAAGCGCCCCCTGCGCAAGTCGGACCGGGTTATCCACCAACTCATGATCGTGGCGCTGTTTCAGCTTCGCCACAGCCAACAGGCCAGCTACGCCGTGCTCAACGAGACCGTGGAAGCCTGCCGTACCCTGGGGCGGCCTCACCTCACCGGCCTGGTCAACGGCATATTGCGTGCGGCCCAGCGCGATGGCGAGCCCGAGCCGGAGAAGCCGGGCGCCCGCTTCAGCCATCCGGACTGGATTGTGGAAAAGTTACGTCACAACTGGCCTGAGCACTGGCAGGCCATTCTGGCAGCCAATAACGTCCAGGCTCCCATGACCCTGAGGGTGAATGCGGAGCAGGGCAGTCGTGAACAGTATCTGCAATGGCTTACCGAAGCCGGTATCGAAGCACAGCCAACCAGGCTGGCGCCCTATGGCATACAGCTGGCCCAGCCGGTGCCTGTGGAGCGCCTGCCGGGTTTTGGCGACGGTGCCGTCAGTGTCCAGGATGAAGCGGCGCAACTGTGTACGCTGCTGTTGGACCTCAAGCCGGGCCAGAGGGTACTGGACGCCTGTGCAGCCCCCGGTGGTAAGACCTGCGCGATTCTGGAGCAGGGGCCGGACCTGGCCGAAGTGGTCGCTATTGACCAGTCTGCGTCTCGGCTACCACGGATTCAGGAAAACCTGGATCGCCTCTGCCTGAGCGCAACCCTGACCGAGGCCGATGCCGCCAATATCGAAAGCTGGTGGGATAACGAGCCGTTCGACCGCATTCTGCTCGACGTGCCCTGCAGCGCCAGCGGTGTGATCCGGCGTCACCCGGACATCAAGCTGCTGCGCCGGGAAGCGGACATTACACCGCTGGCCGGAATACAGCTGGGGCTGTTGGCGAATCTCTGGCGCATACTGAAACCCGGGGGGCGCCTTGTATACGCTACCTGCTCTGTATTCCCCCAGGAGAACCACCGTATAATTCAGCGGTTTCTTCGCCAACAGGCCGACGCCCGACTGATCCAGCCCCAGGTCACCTGGGGCACGGACACCGGCTACGGACGCCAGCTGCTACCCGACCCTCAGGCCCATGACGGTTTTTTCTACGGGGTACTGGAGCGCGAAGAGTCGACCCCTGAGCACGCAACAGATGTCTGACCAAGGTAACGGATTATGAAGATCATCATCCTAGGGGCAGGTCAGGTCGGCGGGACTCTGGCCGAAAACCTCGCCAACGAAGCCAACGACATTACTGTTATCGACAGTGATGGCCAGCGCCTGCGCGAACTGCAGGATCGCCTGGACATCCGCACGGTCCAGGGCCGGGGCTCCTACCCGACCATCCTGCGCCAGGCCGGCGCCGAAGACGCCGACATGCTGATTGCCGTGACCAACAGCGACGAGACCAACATGGTCGCCTGTCAGGTCGCCTATTCCCTGTTCAAGACGCCGACCAAGATCAGCCGGGTCAGGGCCAACGCCTACCTGGCGCGCAAGGAGCTGTTCGGGGACTCCGGCTTCCCGGTGGATGTACTGATCAGTCCCGAGCAGGTGGTCACCGAGCACATTACCCAGCTCATCGAATATCCCGGCGCGTTGCAGGTTCTGGAGTTCTCCAAGGGCCTGGTCAGGCTGGTGGCCATCCGCGCCACCAAGGGTGGCCCGCTGGTGGGCCACGAGCTGGCTTTCCTACGCTCCCACATGCCCAAGACCGATACCCGGGTGGCGGCCATCTTCCGCAAGGACCGACCCATCATTCCCCAGGGCGATACGGTGATTGAGGATGGCGACGAAGTCTTCTTCATTGCCGGCACCGATCACATCCGCAAGGTCATGAGCGAATTGCAGCCCCTGGAAAAACCCTACAAGCGGGTCTTCATCTGTGGTGGCGGCAACATCGGCCAGCGCCTGGCCCGAACCCTGGAGGACCGCTATCAGGTTAAGCTGCTGGAGCGGGACCGGGAGCGCTGTGTGATGCTGTCCGAGAGCCTGCGCAAGACAATCGTGCTGGAGGGCAACGCCGCCAACAAGGACATCCTGCTAGAAGAGAATATCGAGCGCATCGACGTTTTCTGCGCAGTCACTAACGACGACGAAGCCAACATCATGGCCTCGCTGCTGGCCAAACGCCTTGGTGCCCGTAAGGTCCTGACCCTGATCAATAATCCTGACTACGTGGACCTGATCCAGGGCGGTGAAATCGACGTTGCCATCTCGCCCCAGCAGACCACCATCGGCAGCCTGCTAACCCACGTCCGCAAGGGCGATGTGGTCAATGTGCACGCCCTGCGCCGGGGCGCGGCGGAGGCCATCGAAGCCATTGCCCACGGGGACCATCGCTCCTCGAAAGTGGTCGGCAAACGCCTTGATGAAATCCAGCTACCGGAAGGCACCACCATTGGCGCGATTGTTCGCCACAATGAAGTGCTGATTGCTCACGACCATATCCGGGTTCAGCCGGACGACCATGTCATCCTATTCCTGGTGGACAAGTCCCGTATCCGGGACGTGGAACGGCTGTTCCAGGTGGGCCTGACATTTTTCTGAGGCCGGGCAGGTTTTCTGCGACTGCTTAGAAATAGCGGCCTGAGCAGCGTATAATGCCGACCCTTCGATGTGCAGGGGTGGATTTCCCGGCACAACACACAGACAGCGCAGCAGGCAATCGTCGTGACAGACAAGGCAAAATTCGATAAAAATCAGAATGTCGAGACTTTTCAGGGCCTAATTCTGGCTCTGCAGACCTTTTGGGCGAGGCACGGCTGTGTCGTACTCCAGCCCCTGGATATGGAAGTCGGCGCCGGTACCTTTCATCCCTCCACGTTTCTCCGTGCCATCGGTCCGGAGACCTGGAACGCCGCCTACGTCCAGCCCAGCCGGCGTCCAACCGACGGCCGTTACGGCGAGAACCCCAACCGTCTGCAGCATTACTATCAGTTCCAAGTGGTCCTCAAGCCGTCACCGGACAATATCCAGGAGCTCTACCTGGATTCCCTGCGCGCCCTCGGACTCGATCCTCTGGTCCATGATATCCGTTTCGTGGAAGACAACTGGGAGTCGCCGACATTGGGCGCCTGGGGCCTGGGCTGGGAAATCTGGCTCAATGGTATGGAAGTGACACAGTTTACCTATTTCCAGCAGGTGGGCGGCCTGGAGTGCTATCCGGTCACCGGTGAGCTTACTTATGGGCTCGAGCGAATTGCCATGTACCTGCAAGGGGTGGACAGCGTCTACGACCTGGTGTGGACCCACGGTCCCGACGGGATTGTCACCTACGGCGATGTGTTTCACCAGAACGAAGTGGAGATGTCCACCTACAACTTCGAGCAGGCTGACACCGAGTTCCTGTTCCACAGCTTTGACGTCCACGAGCGCGAAAGTCAGCGCCTGATCGAAGTAGGGCTGGCCCTGCCGGCCTACGAGCAGGTGCTCAAGGCGTCTCACACCTTCAACCTGCTGGATGCCCGGCACGCCATATCCGTCACCGAGCGCCAGCGCTTTATTCTTCGGGTCCGGACCCTGGCCCGCGCGGTCGCCCGGGCCTACTTCGACAGCCGCAAGACGCTGGGCTTCCCCATGGCACCTGACAATCTGCGTCAGGAAATGCTGGCGGATAGTGAAACCGAAATCGAGAGAGGGAACCCATAATCATGGCGACACAGGATTTTCTCGTCGAAATCGGTACCGAAGAGCTGCCACCCAAGGCATTGAAGTCATTGTCCGCGGCCTTTACCGACGGCCTTGGCAAAGGTCTCGAGGAAGCCGGCATCGGCTTTGCCCGGATCGAATCTTTCGCGGCACCCCGGCGTCTGGCCATACGGGTTCGTGATCTGGCCGGGTCGCAGCCGGATAAAGCGGTGGAACGCCGCGGCCCTGCGGTCAAGGCAGCCTTCGATGACGCCGGCAACCCCACCCGGGCACTGACCGGCTTTGCAACGTCGCTGGGCGTGGCTCCGGATCAGCTGGATACCCTGGAAACTGACAAGGGCGCCTGGGTGGTCTATCGCACCGTTGAGCAGGGCAGGAGCACCACCGAACTGCTGCCCGGCCTGATCGAGCAGTCCCTGGCAAACCTGCCCATACCCAAGCGGATGCGTTGGGGCGCTCACAGAACTGAATTCGTCCGCCCGGTGCACTGGGTCATCATGCTTGTGGGCAACAAAGTCCTCGACCATCCCATCATGGGGCTGACTCCGGGCAACAAGACCCACGGCCACCGGTTCCATTGTCCCAAATCCCTCATCATCCCGACGCCAAATGACTATGAGGTGGTGCTGAAGAAGGAAGGCTGGGTCATTGCCGACTTTGCCGAGCGCCGGGCCAAAATCCGTGCGGGGGTCGAAGAGATCGCACAAAAGCAGGGCGGCGGTACCGCCGTGATTGACGACGACCTGCTGGATGAGGTCACAGCGCTGAACGAATGGCCGGTGCCGCTGCTTGGCCGGTTTGACGAGCGCTTTCTGGACGTTCCGCCAGAGGCGTTGATCTCCTCCATGAAGGAACACCAGAAATATTTCCACGTGCTGGACAGCCAGGAACGCATGCTCCCTCTGTTCATCACTGTGGCCAACCTGGAAAGCAAAGATCCGTCCCAGGTAGTGTCCGGCAATGAAAAGGTCATACGTCCGCGCCTGTCGGACGCCGCCTTTTTCTATGAAACCGACCGCAAGGTGCGGCTGGAAGACCGGATCGAGCGGCTCAAGCCGATCGTCTTCCAGGATAGGCTGGGCAGTATTTACGATAAATCCGTGCGGGTCGCCGCCCTTGCACGCCGGATTGCAGACGCCATTGGTTCAGACCCGGCCCTGGCAGAACGGGCGGCGATGCTGGCCAAGACCGATCTGGTCACCGAAATGGTGCTGGAATTCACCGAACTCCAGGGCATCATGGGTCAGTACTACGCCGTTCATGACGGCGAACATGCGGATGTGGCCAAGGCCCTGAACGAGCAGTACATGCCCCGGTTTGCCGGTGATGACCTGCCCGCTACGCTGACCGGCTGTGCCGTCGCCATCGCCGATCGCCTGGATTCCCTGGTCGGGCTGTTCGGTATTAACCAGCCGCCTTCCGGCACTCGCGATCCCTTCGCCCTGCGCCGTGCCTCCCTTGGCGTACTGCGGATCATCGTCGAACGGGGCCTGGCCCTGGATCTGCAGGTCTGCTGCGAGTGGGCTGCGGAAAACTTCGACAACCTGCCGGCCCGGGACCCGGCCAGCGCCGTGGTCGATTACATGCTGGAGCGGTTCCGGGCCCACTACGACGAGCAGGGCATTGGCGCGGAAGTCTACTTGGCGGTCCACGCCCGCAGGCCCACACGGCCCCTGGACTTTGACCAGCGTGTGCGGGCGGTAGAGGCCTTCCGTCGCCTGCCGGAAGCCCAGGCCCTGGCCGCTGCCAACAAGCGGGTCTCCAACATTCTCACCAAACAGGGCGGGGATGTTATCGGCGAACAGGTTGACACGGGCCTGCTTCAGGACGATGCCGAGCGGGCCCTGGCACAACAGGTCGAACATCAGGCCGGACAAGTCGCGCCCCTGTTCGAACAGGGCGACTATGGGGCTGCCCTGAGCTCGCTGGCGCAGTTGGGTGCGCCGGTAGACCGTTTCTTTGACGAAGTGATGGTCATGGCCGAGGACGATGCCGTACGCAACAACCGGCTCGCCTTGCTGAATCGCCTGCGTAACCTGTTCCTCAGGGTGGCAGATATCTCGTTGTTGCCTGGTACAAGCTAAGGTTTGCGATGCTGATCATTCTTGATCGGGACGGAGTCATTAACCAGTACGATGGCCACTACATCTGTTCGGTGGCCCAGTGGCAGCCTTTGCCCGGCAGCATTGAAGCCATTGGCCGGCTGTGTCGGGCCGGCCACCGCATAGCGGTGGCCACCAACCAGTCGGGTATTGGCCGCGGCCTGTACGACCGGGATGCCCTCGGGGCCATGCACGAACGCCTCAACCAACTGGTTGGCAGAGCAGGCGGTTGCATAGATCACATCGCCTTCTGTCCGCATCATCCAGATGATGGCTGCACGTGCCGCAAGCCACTGCCAGGCCTTCTCCATGAGATCCGCGATGCCCTGGGCCTGAAAAATCTTTCCGGCAGCATCATGGTCGGCGACAGTCGCAAGGATCTTGAGGCGGGGCTGGCGGCGGGCTGCAGGCCCTATCTGGTACGGACCGGAAACGGCCGTGATACCGAGTATCATCTGCAAAAGCGGCCCCTGAGCCAGGTCAACGTATTTGACGATCTTCAGAGCTTGACGGATCATCTGGTGATGGCGGATGCCAGCTAGTCGGAACTGGTCCGCGGTTCGCGGGGCCCACTGGTATTCATCACACTGTTCAGTATAATACCGCGCATATCGGCGTGTGGCGCAGCTTGGTAGCGCACTTCGTTCGGGACGAAGGGGTCGCAGGTTCGAATCCTGCCACGCCGACCAATTCCTGATTTTCCCGGTTTTTGCCGCTCTTAGCTTCCCCCTCTGAATATGCAGATTTGCTCTCGACCTTTCCTCCTGTTAGTTTTTTAATAGTTTCCGGTTCAGTCAATAAGTCCAACGGAGGGACGAATGGCCGATCAGATCCAGCAAAGCATTGCCCAGAACTGGGCCATCGGGTTCTATATTCTTGCCGTGCTGGGTCTGTGTGCCTTCATGATTGGCGCCTCCAGCGTGCTGGGCGGACGCGGCAAGGGGCCCAGCAAGAATCTACCTTTCGAGTCCGGTATCATCGGTACTGGCAGCGCGCGCCAGCGCTTTTCGGTCAAGTTCTACCTTGTCGCCATGCTGTTCGTCATTTTCGATATTGAAGCGGTGTTCCTGTTTGCCTGGGCTGTGGCGGTTGAAGAGCTGGGCTGGCCCGGTTTCTGGGGGGCTGCGGTGTTTATTTTCATTCTGCTGGCCGGGCTGCTCTATGATGCCAGAGTGGGCGCGCTGGACTGGGCTCCCAGCCCACGGCCCCGTCCCCAGCGCAGCAGTTGAATCTATTGCCGAGTTTAACTAACGTTTTCGGGTAGTCAGGCTGTCATCCGGATTATGTCTCGTCCTAGGGAGGAACCTCATGTCATACACGTTGACGCGAGCCGACGATGCCATTGCCAAGGACAACAGCCAGTACCCGCTTGAGCGGCGCCAGAGGGTGGAGGACCCGGTCAAGCAGCAGCTGGAGCGCAACGTATTCACCGGCAAGCTCAGCGATGTCTTGAATGACGCCGTCAACTGGGGCCGCAAGAACTCCCTCTGGCCTTACAACTTCGGGCTGTCCTGCTGTTATGTCGAAATGACCACGGCGTTTACCTCGCCCCATGATATTGCCCGTTTTGGTGCCGAGGTTATCCGGGCCTCCCCGCGGCAGGCCGATTTCATGGTGATTGCCGGTACCTGTTTCATCAAGATGGCGCCGGTTATTCAGCAGCTCTACGATCAGATGCTGGAACCGAAATGGGTTATTTCCATGGGCTCCTGTGCCAACTCAGGGGGGATGTACGATATCTATTCGGTGGTCCAGGGGGTGGACAAGTTCCTGCCCGTGGATGTCTATGTGCCGGGCTGCCCACCCCGGCCGGAAGCTTTTCTGCAGGGCCTCCAATTGCTGCAGGACTCCATCCAGGAAGAGCGGCGTCCGCTGTCTTGGGTCGTGGGGGACCAGGGCGTCTATCGCGCTGACATGCCATCCCAGCGGGAGAAGCACCGGGCCAGGCGCATTCAGACCACAGAACTGCGAACACCGGACAAACTTTGAAGGCCCGAGCCGAGGGATAACGCCGAGGGGATAACGCAGTACCCGTCGTTCCGCTGCTGATTTATCAGAAGTTGAGCCACGTAATCATGGATGAAGCAACGACTGTCACACCACCGGCAAATACCGGTTACGACATCTACTCCGCCCTGGCCCAGCGCTTTGGCGATGAGCATTTTGTGCGTCAGGACACCCGCACCGGTATGCCGGTGGTATGGGTAACCGCCGAGCGCCTGATCGGCTCGCTCCAGTTCCTGCGTGACATGTCCGCCCCCTTCAACCTGCTATTCGACCTGTCTGCCGTCGATGAGCGCCTGCGGAATAATCGCCAGGGTCTGCCCGCTTCCGATTTCACGGTTTTCTACCAGTTGATGTCCATTGATCGTAATGCCGACATCATGCTCAAGGTGGCACTCGACAAAGACAGTCTGCGTCTGCCCAGCTGCGTTTCGGTATTTCCCTGCGCCAACTGGTACGAGCGAGAGGTGTGGGACATGTTCGGTGTCGAATTCACCGGCCACCCCCACCTGACCCGCATACTCATGCCGCCCAACTGGTCCGGCCATCCGCTGCGGCGCGATTATCCGGCCCGTGCCACCGAGTTCGACCCCTACACCATGACCCTAGAGAGCCAGCAGGCGGACCAGGAGGCCCTGAAGTTCGAGCCGGAGGACTGGGGCATGGAACGGGAGCGGGGCGAGAGCGAGTTCATGTTCCTCAATCTGGGGCCCAACCATCCGTCCGCCCACGGCGCGTTCCGCATCGTGCTGCAACTGGACGGTGAGGAAATCATCGATTGCGTGCCCGACATCGGCTACCACCACCGGGGCGCTGAGAAGATGGCCGAGCGCCAGTCCTGGCACAGTTTCATTCCCTATACTGACCGGATCGACTACACCGGCGGGGTGATGAATAACCTGCCCTACATACTGGCGGTGGAGAAACTCGCCGGCATCCAGGTGCCAGCGCGGGTTGAGACCATCCGGGTGATGATGGCCGAAATGTTCCGCATCAGCAGTCACCTGCTGTTCCTGGGCACCTACCTGCAGGATCTCGGCGCCATGACGCCAGTGTTCTTCACATTCACTGACCGGCAGAAGGCCTACGAGGTGATCGAGGGTATCACCGGTTTCCGCATGCACCCGGCCTGGTTCAGGATTGGTGGCGTCATGCAGGACCTGCCCACCGGCTGGGAAAAGCTGGTCCAGGGTTTTCTCGACTGGATGCCCAAGCGTTTGCGGGAATACGAACGCACCATGATGGAGAACACCATCTTCCTTGAGCGTACCCGCAATGTTGCGCCTTTCAATACCCGCGAAGCCATCGAGTGGGGCGTTACCGGACCCAATCTGCGGGCCACCGGATGCAACTTCGACCTGCGCAAGCAGCGCCCCTATTCAGGCTATGACAACTTTGAGTTCGAGGTGCCCCTGGCAGCCAACGGCGATGTCTTCGACCGCGGCCAGATCCGTATCGAGGAGATGCGCCAGAGCCTGAGGATCATCCAGCAGTGCGTCAACAACATGCCCGCCGGCGACTACAAGGCCGACCATCCCCTGACCACGCCACCGCCCAGGGAACGGATGCTGCAGCACATTGAAACCCTGATTACCCACTTTCTGCAGGTGTCTTGGGGGCCGGTGCTGCCGCCCAACGAGTCCATGCAGATGGTGGAGGCCACCAAGGGCATCAATAGCTATTACCTGACCAGCGACGGCAACACCATGAGCTACCGGACCCGTATCCGGACGCCGAGCTTCCCGCATCTGCAGCAGATACCAGCGCTCATGCGCGGCGGATTCGTACCGGACCTGATCGCCCACCTGGGCAGCATTGATTTCGTTATGGCGGACGTAGACCGATGAACCCTTCCAACTCCATGCCCCCCAGAACCATTGCCACCGATGGCGACGGGTTCAGCCTTCATCCCGATGACCTTGAGGCCATCAGGGGCGAGCTCCATCATTTTGAGCAGCCCCAGGCTGCCTGCGTGGAGGCTCTGAAGATCGTACAGCGCCGGGAGGGCTGGGTACCGGACGGTGCCATTCCCGCCATAGCCGATGCCCTTGGCCTGGGCCCGGCTACCATCGAAGGTGTGGCCACCTTTTACAGCCTGATCTTCCGCCAGCCGGTGGGTCGCCACGTGATCCTGGTCTGCGACAGCAGTTCCTGTTTTCTCACCGGTTTCGATGAGCTGCGCCAGGGGCTTGTTGATCAGCTTGGCGTTGAGTTTGGTCAGACCACTGAAGACGGCCGCTTCACCCTGCTGCCGGTCTGTTGCCTGGGCGCCTGTGACGGAGGTCCGGCTCTGATGATTGATCAGGATACCTATGGCCCGGTTTTGCCCAAGGACCTGAACGACTTGCTGGAGGCCTACCCATGAGCGATCGCCGAAAGGCCCTGAGATACCGTAGCCGTATCCTGCAGTCCGAAGACGAACGCAGGCCCGAAACCCACCCCCTGACCTGGCGACTGCATGATGACGGGCGCGTGGTGAACCTCGAGGATTATCGGGCCCAGGAAGGTTATGAAGCGCTGGAGGCGGTTCTGAAGGGAGACCCCAAGGCTGTCATCGCCGCGATGAAAGAGGCCAATGTACGCGGCCGGGGCGGCGCCGGTTTCTCGGCGGGCCTGAAATGGAGCCTCACCCTGCAGGGTGGCGATATGCCCCGGGGCTACCTGGTATGTAATGCCGACGAAATGGAGCCGGGCACCTTCAAGGACCGGCTGGTGATGGAACAGCAACCCCACCTGCTGATCGAAGGCATGATCATCGGTGCCTACGCCAACAACTCCAAAATGGGCTATATCTTCCTGCGGGGAGAGTATGTGGAATGCGCCCACGTCCTGAATCAGGCCCTTGCCGAAGCCCGTGAAGCGGGCTGGCTGGGAACGGACATCGCCGGCAGCGGTTTCGACTTCGACATCGTGCTCCATAGCGGGGCCGGTCGCTATATCTGTGGCGAGGAAACCGCCCTGATCAGCTCACTTGAAGGCAAGCGCGCCAACCCCCGTGCCAAACCGCCGTTTCCCGGTCAATCCGGAGCCTGGGGCAAGCCTACGGTGGTCAATAACGTCGAGACCCTGTGTAACGTGCCGGCGGTCATGCTCAAGGGGTCTGACTGGTACCAGCAACTTTCCGGCGACCGTACCGACGACGGTGGCACCAAGCTTTATGGGGTTTCGGGGCCCGTGCAAAGGCCCGGCCTATGGGAGCTGCCCATGGGCACCACGGGTCAGGAAATACTGGAGCTGGCCGGCGGTGTCAGGAACGGACGCAAACTGAAAGCCTGGCTGCCCGGAGGCGCCAGTACCGGCTTTCTGATACCCGAGCATCTGGAACTGCCGCTGGATTTCGACACCGTGGGCAAGGAGGGCAGCCGGCTGGGTACGGGACTGCTGACGGTCGTCACTGAGGATCAGAGCATGGTGTCGGTGATGCGTAACCTGGAGCAGTTCTTTGCCCGGGAGTCCTGCGGCTGGTGCACCCCCTGCCGGGATGGCCTGCCCTGGGTGGTCAAGCTGCTGCAGGCGCTGGAATGCGGGGAAGGCGAGGAAGGCGACATCGAAATGCTGGCCAAACTGGCGAAGGACAACGGTCCCGGCCTGACGTTCTGTGCCCACGCCCCGGGGGCGGCCATGCCGCTGGAAACCGCCCTCAAGCACTTCCGGCACGAGTTCGAGCAGGGTATCCGCCATCCCCGAAGGGCCGCCCACGCCGATCCGATTCCGGTCGGGGAAATCTAAGCAAGGAGCGAGAGAGGTCATGGCGACGATTCACGTGGATGGCAAGGCCTACGAGGTCAATGGCGCTGACAACCTGCTGCAGGCCTGCCTGTCCCTGGGGCTCGACATTCCGTACTTCTGCTGGCATCCGGCCATGGGTAGCGTCGGGGCCTGCCGTCAGTGCGCGGTGCGCCAGTACAAGGATGAGGACGACGACAAGGGCATGCTGGTGATGTCCTGTATGACCCCGGCCGCCGACAGGACCCGTATCTCCATTGAGGATGACGAGGCCCGGGAATTCCGCGCCAGTGTGGTGGAATGGCTGATGATCAACCATCCCCACGACTGCCCGGTCTGTGAGGAAGGCGGCCATTGTCACCTTCAGGACATGACGGTCATGACCGGCCATGACCGCCGCCGCTACCGATTTCGCAAGCGCACCCACCGCAACCAGTATCTGGGCCCATTCATTGCCCACGAAATGAACCGCTGCATCACCTGCTACCGATGTGTCCGGTTCTACAATGAATACGCCGGCGGCGAGGATCTCGGAGCCTTTGGTGCCAACGACAACATTTACTTCGGACGCCACCAGGACGGCGTGCTGGAGAACGAATTCGCCGGCAATCTGACCGAAGTCTGCCCAACGGGCGTCTTCACCGACCAGACCCACTCTGACCACTACACCCGCAAGTGGGATCTGCAATTCGCCCCCAGTATCTGCCACCAGTGCTCTGTGGGCTGCAACATCAGCCCCGGCGAACGTTATGGTGAAATCCGCCGCATAGAGAACCGCTACCATGGCGAAGTGAACGGTCACTTTCTCTGTGACCGCGGCCGTTTCGGCTATGGCTATGTTAACCGGACCGACCGGCCCCGGGTACCAGCCTGGCGGAGTCAGAGCAAGGACGACCCTGTCGAGCTGGATGTGGACGCCGCTCTCGGGCATGGCGGGTCCGCCTTGCGGGCTGCCCGGCGTATCATCGGCATTGGGTCGCCACGGGCCAGCCTTGAGAGCAACCATCAGTTAAGGGAGCTGGTCGGGGCGGACAACTTCTCAACCGGCATCAGTGCCCCGGAGCAGGCCGGCCTTGAGCGGATGACCGAGCTGAACCGTACCTGTGGCCTGCCCACGCCATCGTTGCGGGATGTGGAGGCTCACGATGCTATATTCGTACTGGGCGAAGACCTGATCCAGAGCGCTGCCAGGCTCGGGCTGTCGGTCCGCCAGGCGACCCTAGCCCGGCGTCATGACCTGGCAAGCAAATTGGGCATCCCCACCTGGAACACCGACGCCGTAAAAACCCACGGCCAGGACCGGCTCCATCCCCTGTTCATAGCTTACCCGTCAGCTACCGGGCTTGATCCGGTCGCCGTCCGGCGCCATGCCCTGGCCCCGAACGACATTGCCCGGCTCGGCTTTGCGGTTGCCCATGCCATAGACCCGGCCGCCCCTGCGGTAGACGACCTTGACAGTGACATGGCCGAGGCCGCCCGGACCATAGCCCAGGCCCTTAAAGCCGCCAGCCGACCACTGATAATCAGTGGCGCTTCCCTGGGTTCCACCTCGGTTCTGGACGCCGCTGGCAATATCGCCCGCGCCCTGGCCCGGCGGGCAGCCCGAGGAGGGCTCATGCTGGTCAGGCCGGAAGCCAACAGCACCGGCCTGGCTTTGATGGGCGGGCACAGTCTCGAGTGGGCACTGGATGAGCTTACCGGGCAGTCTGCAGATGCCGTGGTGGTCGTGGAGAACGATCTTTATGACCGGGCGCCCCGCGACCGGGTGGATCAGGCCCTGGCCAAGGTCCAGACCCTTGTGGTTCTGGACCACCAATATACCCGCACTCTGGCCCGGGCCCACCTGGCGCTGCCGTCGGCCAGTTTCGCCGAAGGTGACGGTACTCTGGTCAACCTTGAGGGTCGGGCACAACGATTTTTCCAGGTCTATGACCCTCGCTACATTCGGCCGCAATCGCGGATTCATGAAAGCTGGCGCTGGCTGCACGCCCTGGGGGCCAGTCTGCACCGTAGACCCGCGTCAGACATCACCCTTGATGACGTCACCCATGGGTGCGCCGAAGCCCACCCCATGCTCGCGGGCATAGTTGAGGCTGCACCCGGTGCCAACTTCCGCATCGAAGGCCTGCGCCTCGCCCGGGAACCCCACCGTTACAGCGGCAGGACCTCCATGCGGGCTGACCAGGCCGTTGCCGAACCCAGACCCTTGCAGGACCCGGACACGCCATTTAGCTTCTCCATGGAGGGTTACAGTGGACACGGCCGGCCCCGTCAGCAGGTGCCTTTTGCCTGGGCCCCGGGCTGGAATTCGCCCCAGGCCTGGAACAAGTTCACAGACGAAGTGGGCGGCCACCTGAGGGGCGGAGACCCAGGCGCCAAAGTCATGCCCCTGATACCGGGCCACCATGACTATGCCGGGAACTTGCCGGACGCATTCCAACGCCAACCGGACCGCTGGCAGCTGGTCATGATGGCCCGCCTGTTTGGCGGTGACGAAACCTCCAGCAGGGCGGAACCGATGCAGGAACGGGCTGAACCGGCGCACCTTACACTGTCGGAACGGGATGCCGAGCGGCTTGGGGTCAGTGAGGGCCTTCCTGTGGGGATCACGGCGGACGTCGGTGAAGTGGTCCTGCCGGTTCACGTCGACCCGGGCTGGCCCGATGGTCTGGCTGGCCTGTCTGGAGGTATTGGTGGGGGCTGGGCCAACGGTTTCATGGTTGAGCTGGTACCGGCTGGCAACCGGCATAACAGGCCTGCCGGAGCCGGGGAGGCACGCCCATGGAATGGTTGACGCCCCAGTGGCAAGCCAACCTGCTGGCTATGGGTCAGGCCCTGGTCATCCTGCTGGGCGCTGTCCTGCTCGGGGCCGTGCTTACCGTGATTGAGCGCCGACTGCTGGGCCTCTGGCAGGACCGCTACGGCCCCAACCGGGTGGGGCCCTTTGGCTCTCTGCAGCTGGTCGCCGACATGATCAAGATCTTCTTCAAGGAGGACTGGATACCTCCGTTCGCCGATCGCACCCTGTTTGTATTGTCGCCGGCCATCGCCATGGCCTCCCTGCTGCTGTCGTTCATTATTATTCCCATCACCCCCGGCTGGGGTATCGCAGATCTTCATATCGGCTTGCTGTTCTTTTTCGCCATGGCCGGTATCAACGTCTACGCGGTGCTCTTCGGGGGCTGGGCCAGCGGCAACAAGTACGCCCTGATCGGCGCCATGCGGGCGTCCGCCCAGACCCTGTCCTATGAGGTGTTCATGGGCCTGGCGCTCATGGGCGTGGTGGCCATCACCGGCTCGTTCAACATGCGCGAGATCGTCAACGCCCAGGCTGACCTGTGGTTCATCGTGCCGCAGTTCTTTGGCTTCTGTACGTTCCTTATCGCGGGCATCGCAGTTACCCACCGGCATCCTTTCGACCAGCCGGAAGCCGAGCAGGAACTGGCCGATGGCTACCATGTGGAATATTCCAGCATGAAGTTCGGCATGTTCTTTATCGGTGAGTACGTGGGCATGGTGCTGGTATCGGCGCTGATCGTGACCCTGTTCTTTGGCGGCTGGCACGGTCCCTGGCTGCCGCCCGTGGTCTGGTTTGCCCTCAAAACCGGGTTTTTCCTGATCTTCTTCATATTGCTTAGGGGCTCGTTACCGCGGCCTCGCTACGACCGCGTCATGAGCTTCGGATGGAAAGTCTGCCTGCCACTGACCCTGGTGAACCTGTTGGTGACCGGGGCGGTGGTGTTGCTCGTTCCGGGCTGAGACAAGCGATGGGCGGGGCAAGGGCACTGAACTGGAGGAGGACACTATGCTCAAGTGGCTGATAACCGGCACCTGGTCCCAATTACGCACCATGGGGCTGGTGTTCATGCACAGCTTTCGCAAACGGGAAACCGTCAACTACCCGGACGAGGAAGTCTACCTGCCGCCCCGCTACCGGGGCCGGATTATCCTGACCCGGGACCCGGACGGCGAGGAGCGTTGTGTGGCCTGCAATCTGTGCGCGGTCGCCTGTCCGGTGGACTGCATTTCGCTGCAAAAAGGCGAGCAGGAAGACGGCCGCTGGTATCCGGAGTTCTTCCGCATCAATTTTTCCCGCTGCATCTACTGCGGCATGTGCGAGGAGGCCTGCCCAACGTCGGCTATTCAGCTGACACCGGATTTCGAAATGAGTGAATACCGGCGCCAGGAACTGGTCTACGAAAAAGAGGACCTGCTGATCAACGGGCCCGGCAAGGATCATGACTATCACTTTTACAAAGTGGCCGGTATGGCTATTGGTGGCAAGGACAAGGGCAGGGCCCAGAACGAGCAGGAGCCCAAAGACGTCAAGACCCTGTTGCCCTAGGCTCTGCCTTTAACATCGCCCTTAAAAGGGCCGCACAGGGCAGAGGGCCTGAACAGGCGACAACCGACGAAGGAATCGTGTTATGGAAATCGCTTTCTACATCAGCGGCCTGGTGGCGGTACTGGCGACTCTGGGCGTTATTACCGGCACCAGCCCGGCCCATGCGGTGCTTTACCTGATCATCTCCCTGATTGCGGTGGCCATGGTGTTCTTCGCCCTGGGGGCGCCCTTTGCCGGGGTGCTGGAAATCATCGTCTACGCCGGCGCCATCATGGTGCTGTTTGTGTTCGTGGTGATGATGCTTAACCTGGGCCGCGACGCCCAGGCCCAGGAGCGGCAATGGCTGCGGCCCGTAACCTGGATCGGACCCTCGGTACTGGCGACTGTACTGCTGGGTCTGCTGCTTGCCGGCCTGATGGGTGACGAGCCGGGCCGGGTAATTGCCGGTGAGCTCCTGACCGCCAAGGCTGTAGCCCTGATTCTGTTCGGGCCCTGGCTGATGGTGGTGGAACTGGCCGCCATGCTGCTTCTGGCGGCGCTGGTCACCGCCTCCCACGTGGGTAAGGTAACGTCAGCGAAGGCCCAGACCGGCTCGAAAATCAGCGAAAACGGAGGGCGGTCATGAACGGCATACCCATGGAGCACGGGCTGATACTGGCGGCTACCCTGTTTGTTCTGGGTCTGGCGGGGCTGATGATTCGACGCAACATGCTGTTCGTGCTGATGAGCCTGGAGATCATGCTGAACGCCGCCGGCCTTGCCTTCATCGTTGCCGGTACCGCCTGGGGCCAGCCCGAGGGCCAGGCCATGTTCCTGCTGGTAATCACTCTGGCGGCGGCGGAGGCCAGCGTCGGGCTTGCCCTGTTGATTCAGCTGCAACGCCGGTTCAAGACCCTGGATATCGATGCCGCCAGTCGGATGCGAGGATAACGGAACCATGATGACGGAGCTCCCATGACCCAGTTACTACCGCTGAGTTTCCTGTTACCCCTGGCGGGCACGCTCATCCTGGCCTTTTCGGGGGGGCGCCTGGGGCCCCGGGCCAGCGCCTGGGTAGGAACTGTCAGTATAGGCCTGGCGGCCCTGGTTACAGCGCTGGTGCTTTACGGCTTCACCGTGGGAAACGGGGAGGCCGTCAACCTTACCCTGTGGACCTGGATTCGCGTCGGTGACTTTGAACCCACCATGGGCCTGGCGGCGGATGGGCTGGCGCTGGTGATGATGGCGGTTATAACCTGGGTGGGCTTTCTGATTCACCTGTTTGCCGGCTGGTACCTGGAAGGGGACGCCGGCAGTACCCGCTTTTTTGCTTACATGAACCTGTTTGTGTTCAGCATGCTGCTGCTGGTACTCGGGGACAACCTGCTGCTGCTTTTCCTCGGCTGGGAAGGGGTAGGGCTCTGCAGTTACCTGTTGATCGGTTACTACTACCAGAACAGCGCCAATGGCCGAGCCGCGTTCAAGGCTTTTCTGGTTACCCGCATAGGGGATGTCTTTCTGGCCATTGGCCTGTTCCTGCTGTTCCGGGACATGGGAACCCTCAATATCCAGGAGATTCTTGCCACAGCTCCTGAGGTCTGGCAGCAGGGCAGCACCAATGCTGAATTGGCAGCATTACTGATCCTCGGCGGGGCCATTGGCAAATCCGCCCAGGTGCCGCTTCATACCTGGCTGCCCGATGCCATGGCAGGCCCCACGCCGGTCTCTGCCCTGATTCACGCCGCCACCATGGTTACCGCCGGGGTCTACCTGATCGCCCGCATGCACGGCGTGTTCGAACTGGCGCCAGACGTGCTCTTGCTAGTTGGCATCATTGGCGCCGCCTCGCTGCTGCTGGCGGGCTTCGCCGCTCTCGCACAAACCGACATCAAGCGAGTGCTGGCCTATTCCACCATGAGCCAGATTGGCTATATGTTCCTCGCCCTGGGCGTCGGAGCCTATGATGCTGCCATCTTTCATCTGGTCACCCACGCCTTCTTCAAGGCCCTACTGTTCCTGTCCGCCGGCGCTGTCATCGTGAGCTGCCACCACGAGCAGGACATGAAACGCCTGGGCGGCCTCTGGCGACGGCTGCCACTGGCTTATGGCGGCTTTGTGATTGGCGGTGCCGCGCTGGTGGCCCTGCCATTGGTCAGCGCTGGCTTCTACAGCAAAGATGAGATTCTGTGGCAGGCCTTGGCCGCGGACCGCCACGGGCTGGTTATTGCCGGGCTGCTCGGGGCCTTCCTGACCGCTCTTTATACGGTTCGTCTGATCATTGGCACTTTCCATGGCCAGCCAGGCAGTGACAAGGCACGAACTGCCCACGCCGGCCGGGGCCTGGCCCATAACCTGCCTCTGATAGTGCTGGCTCTGCTGTCGACCCTGCTGGGGGCGTGGGTTTACCCGGGGCTCGGCGGAGTCCTACCGGCAGGCCCCGGTGAAGGCAGTGACGCGGGTCATACAGCCCTGGAGCTTGTGGCCAGCGCGGTGGTCCTGATCGGACTCGGTATCGCCCTCTGGCTTTTCCTGAAGCGCCGTCAGTGGCTTGAGCGCCATACCCAGGAGGGAGCCGGCCTGCACCTTTGGGCGCTTTGGCACCGGTCCTGGTATTTCGATTCACTCTTCGCGGCGACGCTGGTCATGCCTTTCCGCACACTGGTCCGCTGGCTGCGCAACGACCTTATTGATGCCGTCGTCAGGCTTCCCGCTGCCCTGGCGGTCGTTCTGAATGCGGGCCTCAGCCGAACACAGAATGGCCGTATAAGGCACTATGCCAGCGCCATGGCCCTGGGCACCGTGCTGATTCTTGCCACACTCGCCTTTACCTGGGGGGTGGGCCCATGACGAGACATCTCTGCAACAGACCCACGTATAAGGATGCAATCTCCATGACCGCCCGACATCGGACGCCGGGACAACCCGGCAGCCTCTCCTGCATTGACGGAGGATGCCCATGATACTGGTGTGGCTGATCCTCATCCCCTTTCTGGGGGGGCTGCTGTGCTGGCAGGCAGAGCGCTGGGGGCCCCAGGCTCCTCGCTGGATTGCCCTGGCAACCATGGCCTTTGTACTGGTCATCAGTCTGGGGCTATGGTGGGTGGGTGACTTTACCCTGACGACCGTGACCGAGCCCGGGCAATGGGCTTACGAATGGCGCGTGCCCTGGATACCCCGCTTTGGGATCGAGATTCATCTGGCGTTGGACGGCCTGTCGCTTGTGCTCATCGCTCTGACCGGATTTCTGGGGGTGCTGGCGGTGCTTTGCTCCTGGCAGGAAATCGTGCGTCGGGTCGGCTTCTTTCACCTGAACCTGCTATGGATCCTTGGCGGTGTCGTGGGTGTCTTCCTGGCCCTGGATCTGTTCCTGTTCTTCGTGTTCTGGGAAATGATGCTGGTGCCCATGTATTTTCTGATAGCGCTGTGGGGTCACAGCGGGTCGGAAGGTAAGACCCGTATCCGCGCCGCGACCAAGTTCTTTATCTATACCCAGGCCAGCGGGCTGCTGATGCTGGCGGCCATTCTGGCGCTGGCCTTTATCAACCAGGCCAATACCGGCAACTGGTCCTTCGCCTATGAAGCCCTTCGCCAGACCGAGCTTTCTGAAACTGCATCGACCTGGCTGATGCTGGGCTTTTTCATCGCGTTTGCGGTCAAACTCCCTGTGGTCCCGCTCCACGGCTGGCTGCCGGATGCCCACGCCCAGGCGCCCACCGCCGGCAGCGTGGATCTTGCCGGCATACTTCTCAAGACCGCAGCCTACGGGATGCTGCGCTTTGCACTGCCGTTCTTTCCGGAGGCGTCCGCTGAATTTGCGCCCATAGCCATGACGCTCGGCCTGGTGGGTATTTTCTATGGTGCGGTCCTGGCCTGCGGTCAACATGACATCAAGCGCCTGATTGCCTACACCAGTATTTCCCACATGGGTTTTGTGCTGATTGCCATCTACTCGGGCTCAGAGCTTGCGCTACAGGGCGCCGTGGTGTTGATGCTGGCCCATGCCTTCTCCTCCGCCGGCCTGTTCATTCTCAGCGGACAGCTGTACGAAAGGCTGCATACCCGGGACATGCGTCTGATGGGTGGGCTCTGGGGGCGCCTGGGCAGCCTGCCCGGCTTTACCCTGTGCTTTGTGGTTGCCTCCCTGGGCATGCCGGGGACCGCCAACTTTGTTGGCGAGTTCATGATTCTGTTCGGCACTTTCCCCGTTGCTCCAGTGGTGGTGGTGATTGCCAGCGGCGGCCTGGTGCTGGCCGCCATCTATTCGCTGATACTGATGCAGCGGGTTCACTACGGACCCAGCCAGGCTTCGGAGCCGCTGGCGGGGCTGGACCGGCGTGAATACGGCATGATGCTGAGCATTCTGGCACTGGTGCTGTTCTTCGGCCTTTATCCTCAACCCCTGCTGGATACCACCGGCAGTGTAATGGCCCAGGTCGAGGTGCTCTTCCTGGAAGCCGGTCCGCCAGCGGACAGCCTTGGCGGGGAGGATAGTCCATGACTCTAACCCTCAGCCATCTGCAGGCCCTGCTGCCGGTGATCCTGATCAGCGCATCGGCCATCGCCGTCATGTTGGGGATTGCCTGGCGCCGCAACCACGGCGGGAGCGCTCTGGGCACGGCCATCGGGCTTAATCTGGCACTGATCCTTGTCATCTTTGCGCTGGGCAACGAGCCCGTCGACACACCGCTGCTGACCATTGACTCGTTAACGCTGTTTTCCTGGGTGCTGATCCTGGTTTCGAGCCTGGCCTGTGGCACTATGGCCCACGCCTACCTCGAAGGCTATAAGGGTCCAAAGGAAGAGTTCTACCTTCTGCTACTGACGGCAACCGCAGGTGCCATGGTGCTGGTCGCCAGCCGCCACCTGGCGACCCTGTTCTTTGGCCTGGAACTACTGTCGATGCCCCTCTATGGCATGCTGGCTTACAGTTTCAGGGAGCGCCGCTCCCTTGAGGCGGGGGTCAAATACCTGGTGCTTTCGGCGGCGGGCACGGCGTTTCTGCTCTTTGGCATGGCCTTTCTCTATGCCCAGACCGGGAGACTGGATCTTCCAGGACTGGCAGCCGCCGGCTTTGGCGTCGAAGGCGGCATCATCGGGCTGACTGGAACCGTCATGATGCTGGTGGGTCTTGGCTTCAAGCTATCGATCGTGCCGTTTCACCTCTGGACGCCGGATGTCTATGAGGGCGGCCCGGGGCCGGCCACCCTGTTCCTGGCATCGGTCAGCAAGCTTGCCGTGTTTGTAGTACTGCTCAGGCTGGTGATATCAGCGCCGGCGTTCCAGGGCGACTGGATTCGCGAGCTCCTGGCGGTGCTGGCGCTGGTGACCATGCTGGTCGGCAATCTCCTGGCCCTGCAACAGTCAAACCTCAAGCGGCTGCTGGGTTATTCGTCCATTGCCCATTTCGGCTATCTGCTGGTATCCCTGGTGGTCACCAGTAACCTGGCAGTAGAAACCGCCGGGGTCTATCTGGTGACTTATCTGGTCGCCACCCTCGCAGCTTTCGGGGTCGTTACCCTGGTGTCGAGCCCCTACCAGGGAGAGGACGCCGCCGCGCTCCATAATTATCGGGGGCTGTTCTGGCGCCGGCCCTATCTATCAGCCGTTCTCACTGTGAGTATGCTCTCCCTTGCCGGGATTCCCTTTACCGCCGGTTTCATCGGCAAGTTCTATATTCTTGCCCTGGCGGTGGAAGGCGCCCGCTGGTGGCTGGTGGGCGGGATAATCGCGGCCAGCGCCATTGGTCTGTTTTACTACCTCCGGGTTATGGTCACGCTGTTCCTGGTTGAGCCGGGTATGCGGCATCGGGACGCTACTCCGAACTGGGGCCTGCAGGCCGGCGGTCTGGTGGTTATCGGCCTCGCGTTCCTGGTGGTGGTGCTTGGGCTTTACCCAACGCCGCTTATAAACTGGACCGCCGGGCTGTGAGGGCCAGTTTTAAGGACAGGTTGGGAGAGCCGGGGAGTATAGGCTTATAGATTGAACCTCGGGGTTATAGTGCCGGTTGGCTTCGTCGTATACTAACCCCTCGTTTCATTGCCCGGGTAATCTTCACCAGACTTGGTGTCCCGGCCCTACTGCAGGTTGCCTATGTCCACGAGTAATACCGAAATACCTACCCACAAGCCCCGGCCTTGGGTGGACTTGCTGGTCAGTATCATCATCCCGTCAGTAATCCTCATGAAGCTCAGTGGTAACGACTACCTTGGTGCAACCTGGGCACTGCTCATCGGTCTGGCCTTTCCTTTGGGCTGGGGGCTGTTTGAACTGATCAAATACCGCAAATACAACTTTATCGCCGTGCTCGGGGTTATCAGCGTTGGCCTGACCGGAGGCATCGGCCTGCTGGCGCTGGATGCCCAGTGGCTCGCGATCAAGGAGGCTGCCGTGCCAGCGGTCATTGGTCTGGCCGTGCTCGCTTCAACCCGGACCAAGTATCCGCTGGTAAGGACGCTACTTTACAATCCAGCGGTCCTCGATGTGGACAAGATCCATCGCACGCTGGTGGAGAGGGGCACAGAGGACGTGTTCGAGGCCCGCCTGCTGAAAGCCAGCTATCTGTTCGCGGGTACTTTTCTGTTCTCGTCCATCATGAACTATATTCTGGCCAAGTGGATTGTTACCAGCCCTTCGGGCACCACTGCATTCAATGAAGAGCTGGGCCAGATGACCCTGGTGAGCTACCCCATGATTGCCATACCGTCGATGGTGATGATGATTGCCATATTCTACTACCTCTGGCGCAGTATTCGGCGCTTGACCGGCTATACCCTTGAAGAGGTTTTATCAACTAAGATTGAACCTCATCCGAAAGACTCCAAAGAAAACTCCAATTGATGGTTTAAGTATTTGATAGATATAAAAAAAGCGGCCGTCTGGCCGCTTTTTTTATATCTCTTTCTCTTTCAACCAGGCTATACGTCCAGGTTGGTTACCTGCAGAGCATTAGACTGGATAAATGCCCGGCGGGGCTCGACATCATCGCCCATCAGGGTGGTGAAAATCTGGTCCGCGGCGAAAGCGTCTTCGATGGTGACTTTCATCATACGGCGGGTTTCCGGGTCCATGGTGGTATCCCACAACTGGTCCGGGTTCATTTCACCCAGGCCCTTGTAGCGCTGGATATTGAGGCCGCGGGAGGCTTCTTTCATCAGCCAGTCCAGGGCGCCGGCGAAACTGAGCACCGCCTGTTTGCGTTCGCCACGCTGGACAAAAGCCCCTTCCTCGATCAGGCCATCCAGAGTTTCCCCAAGACGGGCAATAGCCCCGTAGGAGGATGACTCGAAGAAATCATGGCTGAACACGTGGGTATGGGGAATACCATGGACATAGATGACCACCTTGGGCAGATAGAGGTTTCGCTCGGTATCCTTTTCCACTGAGAAGGTGTACTTGGTACCCGTCCTGGTGTCCAGATCAAGCCCGTCACCGAGTCTCGCCACCCAGCGGGCAACTACTTCCTCATGGACAAGGTCTTCACGGCTCAGGGTTACGTTGTCCAGCATCTGCTGCAATACTTTGGCTGGGTAGGCCCGTGACAGGCGGTCGATCATGGCCATAACCGCCTGGTAGTCCTTGACCATGGTTTCCAGGGCTGAGTCCTTCAAGGCCGGGGCGTCTGGATTAACGTACAGCTGAGCACCTTCCAGGGCGGTCTGGGTCAAGTAGGCCTCCTTGGCTTTCTCATCCTTCAGGTATTGCTCCTGCTTGCCCCGCTTGACTTTGTAAAGGGGAGGCATGGCAATAAACACATGACCGCGCTCTATGATCTCCCGCATCTGCCTGAACAGGAAGGTGAGGAGCAGGGTACGGATGTGTGAGCCGTCCACATCAGCGTCCGTCATGATGATGATGGAGTGATAGCGAAGCTTGTCAGCGTTGAATTCTTCCCGGCCGATGCCGCAGCCAAGTGCTGTGATCAGGGTGCCAACTTCCACTGAAGACAGCATCTTGTCGAAGCGTGCCTTCTCGACGTTCAGTATTTTGCCCTTGAGCGGAAGTATCGCCTGGGTCTTCCGGTCCCGGCCTTGTTTGGCGCTGCCACCGGCCGAGTCACCCTCCACTATGAACAGTTCGGAGAGGGCCGGATCCTTCTCCTGACAGTCCGCCAGTTTTCCAGGTAAGCCAGCGATGTCCAGAGCGCCCTTGCGCCGGGTCATGTCCCGTGCCTTGCGCGCAGCTTCCCGCGCACGGGCCGCTTCGATCATCTTGTTGACGATCAGCCGTGCCTCGCTTGGCTGCTCCTGGAGAAAATCAGCAAAGGCCTGATACAGCTCCTGTTCTACCGCTGTCTTGACCTCGGACGAAACCAGCTTGTCCTTGGTCTGGGAAGAGAATTTCGGGTCAGGTACCTTCACGCTCACGATGGCCGTCAGGCCCTCACGAGCATCGTCACCGGAAGTGCTGACCTTGGCCTTCTTGCCAATGCCTTCGTGTTCGATGTAGTTGTTAAGGGACCGTGTCAGGGCAGCCCGAAAGCCTGCCAGGTGAGTACCACCGTCCCGCTGGGGGATATTGTTGGTGAAGCAATAGAGATTTTCCTGAAAGGCGTCGTTCCACTGCATGGCAATTTCAACGGTAATGCCATCTTCCCGTTCTTTAATAAAGTGGAATACCCGGTTGATGGGCGTCTTGTTGCTATTCAAGTGCTCGACGAACGCCCGAAGGCCACCCTCATATTCGAAGATTTCCTGTTTACCGCTACGCTCGTCATGCAACCGTATGCGGACGCCGCTGTTCAGAAAGGCAAGCTCCCGGAGCCGGCGAGCAAGGATGTCGTAGTGAAATTCAATGTGTGTGAAGGTCTCAGGCGACGGTATGAAATGCACATCGGTGCCGCTTCGATCGGTATCGCCAACTTCTTCGAGGGGCGTATTGGGTACGCCATGGGTGTATAGCTGCTCATACACCTTATTTTCACGGCGTATAGTCAGTTTCAGCTTGGCAGACAGCGCATTCACTACAGACACGCCAACCCCGTGCAGACCACCAGACACCTTGTAGCTGTTGTCATCGAACTTACCGCCGGCATGCAGCACAGTCATAATGACCTGCGCAGCAGAGACACCCTCTTCTTCATGGATGTCTACGGGAATACCGCGACCGTTATCCCTTACAGTCACTGACTCATCAGGGTGGATGACTACACCGATCTCGGAGCAATGGCCCGCTAGCGCTTCATCAATGGAGTTGTCCACCAATTCGAACACCATGTGGTGCAGGCCTGTACCGTCGTCTGTGTCGCCGATGTACATACCGGGCCGTTTGCGAACGGCATCAAGCCCTTTAAGGACTTTGATACTGGAGGAGTTATAACTCGATGCTGTCACTGTCATTCGGACGCTCCTGAAGCGCTGATCATTCTTCCGTTAATCCGCCATGTTCCACGTGGAACACTTTGAAATCGGGCATTGTCTTACGCCACAACGACTCGGGCTGCGGCTGTTCTATAGAGGTGATAAAAACCTGACATTTCAACTCGCGAAGCTTTTCGGCGAGCATGGCACGATGCTCGCCATCCAACTCCGCATTAATATCGTCCAGTAGAAAGGTGACCTGTTTGCCCATTCGACTAAGAACCACGCCCTGGGCAATCTTCATCAGAATCACTAACGTTTTTTGCTGGCCCCGGGAAAAGGTTTCAGCAACGGGCCTGCCCTGGAATTTCAGCCTGATGTCCGCTCGATTGGGCCCGTAAAGTGTATGGCCCATTTTTAATTCCTGGTCACGATGCTCCCGGAGGACCTCTTCAAGAGGCCGGGCTGAATCCCAGCCGGGATACAATTCCAGCTTGAGTCCAGACAACCACGGCACTTCAACTTCAGCCAACAGAACGTCAAAGGCATCCTTGAACAACCCAAATGTCGATTTTCGAGCCGAGGTGACCGCGGCCGCTATGGCCGAATACTGGCTGTCCCAAACCTTGAGCAGTGAATCGTCTAGTCTACCATTTCTGAGCGTTTGATTCCGCTGTGATGTCACTCTTTGGCATTGCTGCCACGCCGACGCAAAGGAAGGTTCCACGTGGAACACTGCCCAGTCCAGGAATTGCCGGCGTTTCCCCGGGCTGCCTGCAACAATATCAAATACACCGGGGTCGATCACTGAGACGGGAAGATGTTTGGCAAGCGTAGAAAGACTTCTGACTGCCTGACCATCCACTTTAAGAGAGGTTTCTTTCGAGACTATGTTACGGGATATCCCCAGGCGATGGGCAAAGTCTTGTGGCTCCGGGGATGACGCCCCCAACTCAAAAACCGGTTTCGAAGCCTCACCCCGATCAACAGCCACTCCCGGATCGAGACCGCCAAACACCACAAACTGATCCTCGCCATGCCGACAGACGGCCTGATGACGGTTAACCCTGAATGAGCGCCCAAGTCCCAGGTATCCAATGGCTTCGAGATAACTGGTTTTGCCGCTACCGTTTTCTCCATACAGAAGGTTCATGGAAGGGGAAAAGAAAGCCGGGGCGCTAATCAGATTCCGAAAGTTATCCGTTTGCAGCTTTACCAGCGCCATAGGTGAAAACGTCTCAAACCGGAGAAACAGAAACAGCGGGCGAACCGCAACAGTCTACAAAAACGGGCCGCCAGTGGCGACCCGCTTGAATTTCCCGGAGTGGTACGAGCACGACCGTTGAGAATACTCAATGAAGCATATTCAGCCGTTCATCCATGAACACATCCATCTCGGGCGCTAGAATATGGACATACCGGTCGAAGTAGAGAAACTGTTTCAGCAGCAACGCGAACTCACGGGGGAAGTGCAGCCCGTGACCTTCGCCGATCCGTACCATGTCCATCAGAATATTGTTCACATCGTCTTCGGCCTGATCAGGCCGGTAGGGAACTTCATCCGGGACCATCCGGTCCATCTGCTTGTAGAGTCGTTGCAGGTCGGCTGCCAGTGCTTCCGAACTGACCGATTCACGGGTTATACCGATTCGGATCATGGCATCCGCCATACCTTCGAAGTTGCCTACCATCACGGATGAAATAAAATCGGACACGGCCTGCCAGGTATCCGGTTTTATACGGCCCACGATCCCGAAGTCGATAAAACCTACGCGGCCATCCTTCAGTACCATCAGGTTGCCGGCATGTACGTCGGCGTGAAAGAATTCACATTGGGTCAGACTTGCAAACCAGGTATTCATCGCCGTAATCAGCGTGCGCTCGGGGTCCTTGGCGTAACCGCGAATGCTTTCGAGATCAGTCAGCGGCACCCCATGGAAGCGTTCCATGGTCAGGATCCGCCGGGTACTGCAGTGCTCGTAAACCCGCGGCACAGCGGCGTCTTCGTTATGGGTGTCGTGAAGGAAATCCCGGAATACCTTGAGGTTGTTCGCTTCCTTTATAAAATCGCACTCTTCCATCATGGTGCGTTGTATCTCTTCCACAATACCGGAGAGCGAAGTCCAGGAAATCTTCGGTGCCAGGGTTTCCAGAATTCGGGAGGACAGATAGAGGAAATTCAGATCCGTTAACAGGATGGTTTCCACGCCCGGTTTCTGGATTTTGATAACCACGTCCTCGCCGCTGTGCAACCTCGCAGCATGCACCTGGGCAATGGAGGCCGAGGCCAAAGGCACCGGATCAATCTCGGCATAGACCTCTTCTATGGGTCGGCCCAGTTCTTCCCGGATAATCCGCTTCATGACACCAAAGGGAAGGCTCGGGGTGCGGTCCAGGCATTGCTGGAATTCGTCCACGTAATCCTTGGGGAAAAATGTCGGTGAGCTGGCAATAAACTGGCCGAGTTTGATGTAGGTGGCACCCAGTGACTCAAAAGTCTGACGTAACAGTCGCGGGGTAGGGGGACGGTCCCCGCGGAGCCAGTTAACACCGGTACGGCCCAGTACCGTTGCGGTTTGCCCTACCCGAAGCGCTCCCTTTATTCCATTGCTCACTGAGCCCATAAGGCTACTCCCTTGTTCGTCCATTTTATCGCTCTGGTTTTCTACTGATAAATGAAGCCGGCCCGGCCAGAGAAACACCAGACCGACTTCCGCGACCCTCTATAGCCGCATCGGCATAACGACATAAAGACAACTGGTATCACTCTGGGATTCGATCAGGGCACTGCTGTTCGGGTTCGCCAGCGTAAGCTTGACCTGATCATCGTCCAGGGCATTCAGCACATCGACAAGGTAGCCGACGTTAAAACCAATCTGCAGCGGTTCACCCTGGTACTCAACCGCCAGGGCATCCTCAGCCTGTTCCTGATCCGGATTGTTGGCGAACACCTGGAGTTCATTGGGTGCCAGGTTCAGCCGGACGCCACGGATGTTTTCGTGGGACAGAATACCGGCCCGCTGCAGCATATTTTTCAGGGTCGACCGGTCAGCCAGGACGATCTTATCGCCACCACGGGGGATAACACGGTTGTAGTCAGGGAACTTGCCTTCGATCAGCTTAGAGGTAAAGGTATAGCTGCCCACAGTGGCCCTGAGATGGTTATCGCCGATGACCAGGGTAACCGGTGTTTCAACTTCATCCAGCAGTCTGGCCAATTCCAGCACACCTTTGCGGGGTACGATTACCTGGCGCAATTCCGGGCAACCTGTCTGCATGTCCAGATGGGACATGGCAAGACGATGGCCATCGGTGGCGACGGTGCGTACGTGATCCTTGTCTACTTCGAGCAGCAGCCCGTTCAGGTAATAGCGAACGTCCTGCTGGGCCATGGCGAAGGCGGTGGCATCGAGCATTTTGCCCAGGTCTCGCTGGGCCAGCTCAAGCCGGAAACTCTCGGGCTCGTCCTCCACATTGGGAAAGTGCTCGGCCGGCAGGGTAGACAGGGTAAAATGACTCGCCCCACAACGAAGGTGCAGCCGGTCGCCTTCCAGCGCCAGCTCAATGGGCGACTCATCACCCAGCGCCCGGCAAATATCGGAAAGCTTCCTGGCCGGAACGGTAATACGACCGGGCTGGTCCACATGAACCGGCGTCACCCGACCGATCAGTTCCACTTCCATGTTGGTACCGGTCAGGGTGAGGTGGTTTTCCTCAGCGACCAGCAGAACATTGGAAAGCACCGGCATGGTCTGCTTGCGCTCCACCACACCTGCAATGGATTGCAGGGGCGTTAACAGGGATTCTCGGCTGATCGTCAGTTTCATGGCACTCAGCATTCTTATATAGGAGTTGAAGGTTCACCGGATGTGACAGAGCCCGAAAATCAGGTTGTCAGCAGCCGCATAAAGTTCTGGTAGTCTTCTCTTATATTGGGATCCGTCCCCTGCAATTCCACAATCTTCTTACAGGCATGAAGAACCGTTGTGTGGTCCCTACCGCCGAACGCGTCGCCGATTTCCGGGAGGCTGTGATTGGTCAATTCCTTGGCCAGGGACATGGCGACCTGCCGCGGTCGCGTCACCACCCGGGTCCGGCGCTTGGACAGCAGATCGGCAACCTTGATCTTGTAATACTCCGCCACCGTGCGCTGTATATTATCAATACTGACCTGCTTCTCATGCAGGGCCAACAGGTCTTTCAGGCTCTCGCGAATAAAAGGCGGCGTAATTTCAGAGCCGGTGAAGTGAGCGTTCGCTATCACCAGACGAAGCGCTCCTTCTAGCTCTCGGACGTTCGAGCGTATCTTCTGGGCAATAAAAAAGGCCGCTTCACTGCTCAAACGAACGTTTACCTGTTCCGCCTTTTTCATCAGGATCGCGACCCGGGTCTCCAGTTCTGGCGGCTCAACCATCACCTGGAGGCCCCACCCAAAACGGGACTTGAGGCGCTCTTCCATATCAACGATTTCCTTTGGAAACCGGTCGCAGGTCACGATCACTTGCTGGCCACCTTCAAGCAACGCATTGAAGGTGTGAAAAAACTCTTCCTGGGAACGTTCCTTGCGGGCAAAGAACTGGATGTCGTCTATCAGCAACGCATCCACCGAACGATAATAACGTTTGAACTCGTTGATGGCGTTCAGCTGAAGGGCCTTGACCATGTCTGCCACGAAACGTTCGGACCTGAGATAGGCCACCTTGGCGCCAGGTGTCCGACGTACGATCTCGTTTCCGATAGCGTGCATCAGGTGGGTTTTACCCAGACCGACACCGCCATAAAGAAACAGCGGGTTATAGGCACCGCCGGGGTTTTCCGCCACCTGCATCGAGGCAGCCCGGGCCAGCTGGTTCGACTTGCCTTCCACAAAGGTGTCAAAGGTGAAACCTTCGTTGAGAAAGCTCTGGTGTTTGATTCCCCCCTCAACCTGAACAGAGCGACGATCACTCTGCTGATTGCTTGCACGAAACGCCCGATCCACAGAGCTCGCCGCTATTCCCTGTTCTTCAGCATTGACGGTACCAGCTTCGTCTGGCACCACCGACCGCCTGACTTTCTCGGACTCCGAGGAAGATACCAGTTCTCCGGCCCTTGGAGCCGAACCCACTTTCATGTTCACCCGCGGAGCCTGACCGCCCTCAATGTCCTTGAGGACTTCTTCAATACGGTGCAGGTACTTCTCGTTAACCCAGTCCATAACAAACCGGTTTGGCGCAAACAGCATCAACTGGCCTTCGCGATGATCCGACTGCAAAGGCCTTAACCAGGTATTGAACTGCTGGGCAGGAAACTCATCCCTGAGCACTTCAAGACATTGATGCCAAATTCTTTGCGGCACGACAGCCTGCCTCCGATGCGGTGGGAATAGTCACGGAACGGTGCTACCCGAACCTGTAGTTGAGATGACCCAGAATTCTACTCTCCGCCACCCCCAAGTAAAAGCCCTAAACGTAGTTAATAAACAGCCTGTGGAAATTTTTAATATTATTTTTCATTATGTTACAGACTTACCTACAGGCTTGTGTACAGAAAACAACATTCAGAAACTTACTAACAGGCACCTGTGCGCGAAGGGGCCCCGACCCTGTGTGTAACCCCGGGACGGAACCATGAATAACCTTCAGCCAAGCCGAACCTGAAGTTGTCCACAAACCGTGAGGCAGTTACCCACAGGCCTCAAGGCCACTCATGCACCGGCTTGCCATTAACCCAAGTCTATGACTAGTAAGCGATAAAAACGGTTATCCACAGAAAACAGGCTCAGTAATAACAGTAGTAGTAGAAAAGACTTAAAGATTTAAGAAAACCTAATGATGTAATTACACGGAGCCGGTCTGATCATTCAGCCTGCCCCTGGCCCTACCTGAAACTGCTGAATACTTACCCATTGAATTTGAACGCCACATTGTCTAGAATGCCGCTCCTATTTCGCTGTTCATTTTACAGCCAATATCTGATATTCAATTTCGACACGTGAGAGCATCCCATGAAAAGAACGTTTCAACCCAGCGTCCTGAAGCGTAAGCGCGTCCACGGCTTCCGTGCCCGTATGGCCACTGCTAACGGCCGCAAGGTGCTGGCCCGTCGTCGTGCCAAAGGCCGTGCACGTCTGTCCGCATAATCTTCGCTGATTCGTGAAGACGTCCGGCTTTCCAAAATCGTCCAGGTTACTTACCCCTCGCGATTACAGCGGCGTCTTCGACGATGTGCGGATACGCGTACCCCATCGTCATTTTCTGATTCTTGCCACACCCAATGATCTGGGGCACCCCAGAGTGGGCCTGGTTTTCTCAAAGAAGAATCTGAAACTCGCAGTCCAGCGCAATCGCATCAAGCGGCAGGTACGCGAGACCTTCAGGCACCAGCCTGGGTTGCCCGCTGTCGACATTGTCGTTCTTAGCCGTCAGGGCCTGGTAGACATAGCCAACACCGACGTAAGCAGGATGCTGGAAGACATCTGGCAACGATTGATACGGAAGTCAGCGCAAAGTCAGCAAACTGACCAGTCCTCAGTCGCCGCAAACAAGGGAAACGGTTGATGCGCAAGCTTCTGCTAATGCCAATCCGTTTTTATCGTTACGCCCTAAGCCCGATGATGGCCAGTCATTGCCGGCACTATCCCACCTGCTCAGCCTACGCCATCGAAGCCATCGAGCGTCACGGCGGACTGAAGGGCCTTATTCTGACGCTGAAACGCCTGTTGCGTTGCCATCCCTGGGCTGAAGGGGGCTATGATCCCGTTCCCGATTCTGTGAAACTTCGCAACGCCTGTACAGACTGTCATTGCTCCACCCGGAAAAACGCTACCCAAAACGCTACCAACCAGACGACGCCCTGAGTTTATGGACATTCAACGAATCATATTGTTTGCTGGTCTGGCCATCGTAAGTTACATGATGGTTCTGGCCTGGAATGAAGACTACAACCAACCCAGACCATCACAGGTCACAGAACAACGGGCAGAGACCGTCAATGGAAACGGGAACGGGTCTGAAACCGATGGCCGTGGCGAACCATCTGCGGATACCGTCGATGATGAGGAATTTTCCACGCCAGAGGCGACAGCTGATACCGGCGTCTCGGACGCTGCGACCGCCTCTGACCGGTCACAGGTAGACAACCGCATCATCACGGTTACCACCGACGTTCTGGAACTGAAAGTCGATCGTATTGGCGGACATATTGTTGAAGCAGCAATGCTCAAGCACGACCGCACTCTGGACAGCGAAGAGCCCCTGAGGCTGCTTCAGAATACCCAGAATCGCACCTATGTCATGGAGAGCGGACTGATAGGCCGCGACGGCTTTGACAGTCGCCGGGTCGGACCAACGCCTGTGTACACGGCAGAAACAGACAGCTTCCGGCTGGAGGATGGCCAGGACACCCTGACCCTCAATCTTTCCTTCACCAGCGACTCCGGCGTGGCGGTCACCAAACAGTACGTGTTGAACCGGAACAGTTATGAAATCGATGTCCGGTACCAGATAGACAACCAATCCGACAGCACCTGGCAGGGCAATTTTACCGGCAAGATCATCAGGGATCAGAGTCCCGATCAAACCGCCCAGAACTCGATGGGTATCCAGTCATTCCTGGGCCTGGTTGTCAGCACTCCCGAAGATCCCTATGAAAAGTATGATTTTGATGATCTTCGGGAAGATCCTATCAAGATGAACGTCAACGGTGGCTGGCTGGCCTTCCTGCAGCATTACTTTCTGAGCGCCTGGATTCCCCAGCAGGACCAGACACACCAGTTCCAGACCAACCGGCGTGACAGTCTCTATGTCATGGGCTTTGTCAGTCCGGCGACCGTGGTTGAGCCCGGCCAGACTGGCGAAACCCATGCCCGTGCCTATATTGGTCCGAAGATCATTGAGCGTCTGGAAGACATAGCGCCGAACCTGGACCGGACGGTGGATTTCGGCTTCCTGTTCTTTATTGCCTACCCCTTGTTTTTACTCCTGGACTGGCTCCACGGCCTGGTTGGTAACTGGGGTGTGGCGATTATCCTGCTGACAGTGGTGGTCAAGGCTCTGTTCTTCAAGCTCTCGGCTACCAGCTACCGCTCCATGGCACGAATGCGGGCAGTGGCACCGCAACTGACTCGCCTGAAAGAGCTGTATGGGGACGACCGTCAGCGCATGTCCCAGGAAATGATGGCGTTGTACAAAAAGGAGAAGATCAACCCTCTCGGGGGCTGTCTGCCCATACTTGTGCAGATGCCGGTATTCATTGCCCTGTACTGGGTCCTGTTTGAAAGTGTGCAGCTTCGGCATGCGCCCTTCATGCTGTGGATTCAGGATCTCTCGGTCATGGACCCTTATTTCATCCTGCCGATCCTGATGGGCGCCAGCATGTTCATCCAGATGAGCCTGAATCCGACCCCGCCGGACCCTATGCAGGCGAAGGTCATGAAGATGATGCCGGTGATCTTTACCGTCTTCTTCCTCTGGTTCCCGGCTGGTCTGGTTCTGTACTGGCTGACCAACAACGTGTTGTCCATTGCCCAGCAGTGGTACATTACCCGCAAGATCGAAGCAGACGTGGCCAGCAGAAAACACTGACCCTGGCCGTAGTTGCTAAAGGGCTCCTTCCGGGGCCCTTTTTTATGAAGAGTTCGTCCAGGAGGCCAGTCATGAGTCAGACCGGTGACACCATAGCGGCTATTGCCACCGCCCCCGGCCAGGCAGGGGTTGGCATCGTGCGTGTGTCCGGACCCCTGGCCCTGACGCTGGCAGAAACGATCCTCGGCTTTGCGCCGAAACCGCGCTATGCTCATTTTGGCCCCTTCCGGGATCTCGACGGCTCCGCCATTGATGAAGGTATCGGGCTGTATTTTCCCAACCCGCACTCCTTCACTGGCGAGGATGTGTTCGAGCTCCAGGGCCATGGCGGCACAGTCATTCTTGGCATGCTTTTACGCCTGGTATGTGCCATGGGCGCCAGACTGGCCCGGCCGGGGGAATTCTCGGAACGGGCCTTCCTGAATGACAAGCTGGACCTGGCTCAGGCAGAGGCCATAGCGGATCTGATTGAAAGCAGCTCCGAACAGGCAGCCCGCTGTGCAGTACGCTCCCTTCAGGGTGCATTTTCACGGCAGATCGACAGCCTTGTTGAGCGCCTGACCCACCTGCGCATATACGTTGAAGCGGCCATTGATTTTCCGGAAGAGGAGATAGATTTCCTGGCTGACGGCAAGGTCGCCGGGGACCTGAAAGCCATCCGTGAAGAGCTCGAACAGATACTGGCAGAAGCCCAGCAAGGGACCATTCTCAGAGATGGCATGAGAGTGGTCATCGCCGGCAGGCCCAATGCCGGTAAATCCAGTCTGCTGAATGCCCTGGCCGGGCGTGAGGCTGCCATCGTAACGGCCATTGAGGGAACAACCCGGGATGTACTTCGCGAACATATACAGATCGATGGCATGCCCTTGCATGTGATTGATACCGCCGGCCTACGGGACAGCCCGGATGAGGTCGAGCGTATTGGTATAGCCAGGGCCTGGGATGAAATTCGCCAGGCTGACCGCATCCTTCTTATGGTTGATGCCACCACCACTACAGAAACCGAACCGGGCCTGATCTGGCCGGACTTTATCCACCAGTTACCGGCCGGGGCGCCACTGACGGTCATTCGCAACAAGGTGGATCTGTCCGGGGAACCAGTCGGTGTTTCGGAGGAGTCTGGTAGCCCTGTTATCAGGCTGGCCGCGCGATCGGCCGAAGGGCTGGAACTGCTGCGGGATCATCTGAAAGAGTGCATGGGCTACGCCAACTCCACTGAGGGCGGTTTCCTGGCCCGTCGTCGACATCTTGATGCGCTGGAGAAGGCCCGAGATCAACTGGCCCAGGGTGCAGGACAACTGATCGGCTATGGCGCCGGCGAGCTATTGGCGGAAGACCTTCGCGCGGCCCAGGATGCTCTCGGGGAAATTACCGGTGCCATGACCCCGGACGATCTGCTGGGCAAGATATTCAGCAGTTTCTGTATAGGGAAGTAGAACTAGGTGTATTGCATTAACATCAAAAAGCCCACCTGCCGTCTTTCCTAAACCGAACCATTCAATCGCTGACTTTCGGCGTCTCCTCAGTAATAAGACTGAACTCAGTCTCCTCCTTGTCCACAATGACCTGATCGACCTCTACCTTTGCCAGAAAATGTTTGTACACGTGAGCCATGTTTGGACATTACCGTAATGTCACTGCGCTGCATAAGCTCACTTTTTCGTAACCGGTAAGAACTTTACCTTTTTCACGAAAAATACTTATGCCGCCAAACTTGCAAAACAAGTTGTGCCGTTTAATATAAAGTAATTAATTACTTTCTTTTATGGCATAGAGCAGATGATACCTTCTTCAAAATCAGTAAAAAGAACTTACCAAAGCACTGAACAACGCCAGTCCGAGACCATTGAGGCCGTGGTGCATCTGTGTGCGGAGCAGGACCCATCCAGCCTGACCACGGCCCGCATTGCTCAAAAGGTGGGAGTGTCGCAAGGAGCTCTTTTCAAGCACTTTCCCAACAAGAGCAGCCTGTGGGAGTCAGTAGCTGGGTGGGTAGCGGGCCAGCTGACAACGCGGGTATTCAGTGTTGCAGACCAATACGAACAGGCCGACAAAGCTCTGGAAGCCATGTTCCTGGCACATATTGGTTTCATTGCCCGCCATCCGGGCATCCCCAGACTCATGCTCGGTGAGCTGCAGAAACCGGGCAACCAACCCGCCAAGCGCATCATCCGCCAGACTCTGGCCTTCTACCGGCAGAAAGTGATTTCGCTACTGCACCTGGGTATTGAACAGAAACGTATCAGCCCGTCGATCGACATCGAAGCCGCTGCGGTGCTCTACATTGGCGCCATCCAGGGCCTGGTGGTACAGGCCATGGTGAGTGATGACATTGCCTCTATTGAACAGTCGGCGCCCCGAATTTTCAAGCTGTTCAGCGCCAGCTTCCGGGAGACCAGCCATGACCCGAAAGAATAAATTTACGCTCGCCCTGACGCTGATCGCCGGCATCGCCTTCGTGGTGATAATGGTAAAGCTGAAGCAACCGCCGGAGCGCTCAGATGAACAGGCTACAACAACCCCGGCCAGGATCCTTGAAGTCACACCCCTCACCGTCCGCACCGAAGCCCGTGGCTATGGTCAGGTCTTACCCGCACGGAGCTGGAAGGCTGTGGCCAATGTGGGCGGCCGCATAACCAGGAGGCACCCGGATCTGGAGAGCGGCAACCTGATCGCCGCAGGTACCCACCTGCTGCAGATTGACACTACCCGTTACCAACTGGCCGAGGCCGCGGCCAAAGCCGATATCGCCGGCCTTGAAGCGGAACTGCGGCAACTGGATCAGGAAC
Organism: Marinobacter salicampi; assembly: GCF_011074795.1. Taxonomy (GTDB): domain Bacteria; phylum Pseudomonadota; class Gammaproteobacteria; order Pseudomonadales; family Oleiphilaceae; genus Marinobacter; species Marinobacter salicampi. The sequence continues at coordinate 48,027 of NZ_JAAMPF010000008.1, read as the reverse complement.
AGCGGAATACGCGGGAGCTGCTGGCGCTGGAAAACCGTCGGCTGGACCTGGCCCAGCGGGAACTGGAACGGGCCAGAATCCTGGTGAGTCGTGGCGCCCTGTCGGAAACCCGGCTGGATGAACAACAGCGGGCCACCCTGCAGCAACAGCAGGCGGTGCAGTCCCTGCAAAACCAGCTCAACCTGATCCCCGTTCGCAAGGATACCCTGGACGCCCGCCTGGCCCGCAGTGAATCCGCCCTCGCCAATGCCCGGGAAGACCTTGAAGACACCCGTTTCGAAGCCCCCTGGGATATGCGGGTTCACCAGTCCGACATCGAAACCGGCCAACAGGTAAATCCTGGCCAGACCCTGTTCGTGGCAGACGATATCACCGCAGCCGAAGCCACCGTACAGCTGGAGATAGCCGAGTTTCGCAACGTGCTGTTCCAGCTACCAGGCGTTCCTGATCTGCCAGATCACAACCGGGCTGCTGCGGGCTTTACCGACTTCCACCAGCAATTGCCCCTGGCGTCACTGACTGTCTCGGTACAGCCTACCGGTGCACCTGACAGCCACTGGCCCGGTAAGCTGACCCGTGTTACCGGCAGCCTTGATCCGGCCACACGCACCGTTCAGGCCGTGATCACGGTGGAAGAGCCATACCGCGAAGCCGACCCCCCGGCACGGCCACCGCTGGTACGAAACATGTTTGTTCAGGCGACGATCACTGCGCCGACGCCCGAACCGGTGCTGGTAGTGCCAGCCAGCGCCGTTCATCAGGGCGTGGTATATCTGGCCGACGACGATAACCGCCTGCAACGACAACCGGTCACTCTGGCCTGGCAACAGGGTGAGCTTGCTGTGGTCAGCGGCGGACTGGAACCTGGTGACCGGCTGATACTGGACGACCTGATTCCTGCCATTGAGGGCATGCTACTGAGCCCCCGGGCCGACGAACAAAGCCGTCAATGGCTGGAGAAAACAGCCGCAGGAGACCAGCCATGATCCGCTGGTTTGCCGGCCACCCTACCGCGGGCAACCTGCTGCTGATTCTGATTCTGGCGATGGGTCTGTTTGCCGCGCCCAACCTGACCCGGGAAACATTCCCCGACTACCTGCCACCGGAAGTCAGTATTACCATGGAATACCGGGGTGCCACCGCAGCAGATGTGGAAGAAGGCATCTGCCAGCGCCTTGGCGAAGCATTGCAGCGTGTGGACTACATGGAGGAAATCTCCTGCACTGCACGAGACAACCAGGCCCGGACTATTGCCAGCATGGCGCCCCAGGGCGATATGGGCCGATTCCTGGATGACATCCGCACCGAAATCGAAGCCCTGACCGATCTGCCCGAGGAAGCCGAAGACCCGATTATCCGCGAGCTTTACCGCACCAGCCTGGTAGCTGCTATCGCGGTTTACGGGCCTATGAGTTTTTCCCATCTGGAGGCTTACACCCACGAGCTGGAAGACCGTCTTTTCGCCATGGATAGCGTTGCCGATGTCGTCCCCGTTGGCCTGTCCCAGCGGCAATGGCACATCGAGGTCTCCCGGGATCTGCTGCGTCAGTACGGCCTGGGGGTGCGCGACATTGCCCGCGCCATCTCCAGCCAGAACCTGGACATGCCGCTGGGCAACATCGAAACCGATCGCCAGAACATCCAGCTGCGGTTTGTGGATGAACGGCGCTCACTGCAAGCCCTGGCCGATATCCCCATTATCGGCGGCGAAGCCGGTGCCGTGCTCACCCTGGGCGATCTCGCCACCATTACCGAAGCCCATGAACGGGAAGAGGAACGGGTGGAATTCAACGGCCAGCGGGCAATTATTCTGGAAATCCACAAGAACCGGCACGACGACGCCCTGCGGGCAATGGATTCGCTAAGGGCCTTTGTTGATGACGAAAAGACCCGCCGTGGTGGCACCGTGGAACTGGAGATTACCCAGAACATGACATCCATCGTCCGGGACCGCTTGCAGATGCTGGTGGGCAACGGCATCACCGGCTTGCTGCTGGTGGGCCTGGTGATGGCCCTGTTCTTCCGCCCCCGCCTTGCGTTCTGGGCCCTGTTCGGGCTTCCCTCTGCCTTTGCCGGCGCCTTCGTAATGATGGCCCTCACCGGGCTGTCCCTGAACATGATCACCCTGGTGGCTCTGCTCATGGCCATTGGTATCGTCATGGACGACTCCGTGGTAATCACCGACAATATCATCCAGAGCTCAACCCAGGGCTGCAGCCCGCTGGAAGCAGCGGTCAAAGGCACGCAGCAAATCCTGCCCGGGGTGCTGTCGTCATTTCTGACGACGGTTTCCGTGTTCATCCCGCTGGCGTTTCTTTCCGGGGAACTTGGGGCGGTGCTGGAGGTTCTGCCGGTGGTTCTGATTGCCGCCCTGGCAGCCTCGCTGATCGAAGCCTTCTTAATACTGCCCCACCACCTCAAAAGTGGTCTGGGCAAAAAGCGCGAGCACGCGCCTTCGCGCTTCCGCACGGCGTTCGACAACGGCTTTGAAACGGTCCGTGAAAAAGTCGGGCAACTGGCGGACAGGGCTATCCGTTTCCGCTACCTGGTATTGGCAGCCATAATGCTGATAATCCTGGGTTCAGCCGGGCTGATGGCCGGCGGCCAGGTGCGCATGGAAGCCATGCCGGAGATTGAGGGCGATGTGCTGGAAGCCAGGGTACTGATGCCCCAGGGCACCCCCCTTCACCAGACGCGGGCCATCGCCGACCGCATTACTTCAGCCATGCACACCCTCAATGAAGAATACACGCCGGAACAGCCCGACCAGCAGGCTCTGGTACAGAACATTCAGACCCGCTTCAACGAGCACGCCGGGGCCGGCGAAAAAGGTGCCCACGTGGCAACCGTCATGGCCGATTTGCTGACCGCAGAGCAACGCACCGTGGATCTGGCCACCCTGACCGATCGCTGGTACCAGGAAATTGGCGAAATTACGGGATTGATTGCCCTGAACATACAGGAACCCGGTTTTGGTCCGGCGGGAATTCCCATCGAAATCCGCCTGCAGGGCACCGATCTGGACGAACTTAAAGCCGCGGCCCGTTTTCTGGGGGAGGACATCGCCAGCTACAACGGCACGTTCAACGTGCTGGATGATCTCCGCCCTGGCAAGCCCCAGCGAATCCTGACGCTGAAAGACAGTGCCCTGTCCCTTGGCCTGAATGCCGCCGAAGTCGCCAGCCAGATTCGCACCGGCCTACTGGGAGATATCGTGGATACGGTCCAGATCGGTGACCAGCACATTGAAATCCTGGTGCGCCAGACCAGCGCTGAACGCAACACCCGTCGGTTCCTGGAAGATACCGTAATTACCACCGGCGAGGGCAAGATGGTTCCGTTGCGGGAGGTGGCCGCGATCACCGAGGACCGGCAATGGTCACAGATCACCCGCATTGACGGCCTGCGCACCGTCACGGTATCGGCCGACGTAAACGGACGGATAACCAACGCCGGTGCCATTGCCACTGACCTGCAGGAACGGACGTTCCCGGAGCTGCGTGATCGATGGCCAGAGATCAGTCTGGAAGTGGAAGGCCAGATCGCCCGCTCCCGGGAAACCGGCCAGTCCATCACCCGGGGGCTGTTGATCGGGCTGCTGGGGATCTTCCTGATCCTGTCGTTCCAGTTCCGCAGTTACCTGGAGCCGATCATTGTCATGATGGCAATCCCGGTGGCCTTTATGGGAGCCGTGTGGGGCCACCTGCTGATGGGCTATAACCTGTCCATGCCCTCACTGATCGGCGCGGCTTCTCTGGCGGGTATTGTGGTCAACAACGCCATTCTGCTGGTGCAGTTCATCAAGAGCTACCGGCAACAGGGCATGAGTGCCGGGGAAGCCGCCGGTGCTGCCAGCCGGGCCCGCTTCCGGGCCATCCTGATTACCACCAGCACCACCGTGGCCGGCCTGCTGCCCCTACTGGCTGAAACCAGCACCCAGGCCATGGCCGTTATTCCACTGGTGATATCCGTGGTATTTGGCCTGCTGGTATCCACTGTCGTGATACTGGTGGCACTGCCGGCACTGTACGCAATTCTCGAGGATCTTGGCTGGACGAGAGCGCCCAGCTCTGACAGGCAGTAACATCACTGCTATGTTGTTTTTTAAACCTGCAAACAAAATGAATCATTACAATGAAAGCTAGAACCGAAAAATTGCTGGCAACCGTATTGTTGGGCCTGACAGTGTCAACCAGCTCAATGGCGGCGGAACCTGTCACTCCGAAACTCACGGACAAACTGAGCCAGCTGCTGCAGAAGGAGATGAGGGCGGTGCAGGGGGGCATGGCCTCCATTCATTCCGCCATGGTCATGGGGCAGCATGAGAGTGTTGCCGAGAATGCCCAACAGATTCACGACAGCTTCATCCTGCAGCAGGAACTGACCGAGCAGGATCGCAAAGACCTGATGTCGGCAGTCCCCAAGGGATTTATCAAGCTCGACAAGGAGTTTCATAAACTCGCAGCAGCACTGGCAGAAGCAGGCGTAAATGAAAATACAAAGAAGCAGCGCCATCTCTACGATGAAATGACGCGCACTTGCATAGAATGCCATGGGAAATACGTTTCTGACCGTTTCCCCGCGGTTAACCCAGGCAAGAACTGATCAAATAGCCAGCGAAGTGTCACCCATGGTCTTTCCGCCGTTTGCAACATTCTCGTGGTGGTGCCACCCACCAGGAAACGACGAATTCTAAAATGGCCATAGGCGCCCATGATCAGCACATCGATGCCGTGCTCTTCCTGGTAGACGTGCCGGGATGCAGTGCCTGCTTGGTTTCGCTGATGTTTCTAGTTAAAACTTCCTAGAACTATAAATAATAAAATACCTGTGTAAGGCCCGGAAGAAATGCACGTCGAGCAATATCGTAGTAACGTCTCAACATTCCATAGGGAAATGAACCTCAACGCACGGAGCCTCCACCATGTCCAAGAACAAATGTAGACCGCCGACTCGAACAGTACAGAGCTCCCGGATGGGGTTTTTACTGGTTGCCTTCCTGGTTCTGGGAGGGTGCAGTTCCATCTATTACGGCACTATGGAAAAGTTCGGTATCGAGAAGCGGGATATTCTGGTGGATCGGGTCGAAGACGCCCGGGATTCCCAGAGCGAAGCCCAGGAGACCTTCCGTTCGTCCCTCGAGCGTTTCCAGAACACGGTCGAGACACCGGATACCGAGCTGAAAGAAAAATACGAAGAGATCCGGTCGGCTTACGAGGACAGCGAAGCTGTTGCCGAAAAGGTCCGTGAGCGTATTGATAAGGTGGAGGATGTTTCAGACGACCTGTTCGACGAATGGGAGGACGAACTGGACCGTTACGAAAGCGCTTCCCTGCGTCAGAGTAGCGAACGCAGGCTAAAAGAAACCCGCCAACAGTACGAGCAGCTGATCACCCGCATGCACCAGGCCGAAAAGCGTATGGAACCGGTCCTGCAGGCTTTCGAGGACCAGATGTTGTTTCTCAAGCACAACCTCAATGCCCAGGCCATCGGGTCGCTGGAAAGCGAGCTTGGGCGCATACGCCAGGATGTGGACAGCCTGATCAAGAACATGGAGGAGTCCGTTGCCGAATCTGAAGCCTTTATTAAACGGTTTCGGGAAGACGACTGACCGGTAACCAGGGCTGTCGTTGGCTGAGCAATAAGCTGGGTACAGATGGCCAGGGTTTATGCCGGGCACAGACAAGACCTCCAAGCCCGCCGCCGGGTTAACGAAAAAGGGAAGCCTCAGGGCTTCCCTTTTTACTGGGCCATCTGTTACTTCAGCCTGTGCGGCGCGACTCCCGAGGGCCTGCCGCCTGCAACGCCGTGGTATTGGTACGATTGCCAAGGAACTCGGGACGTGGCTTATTGCCGCAGAATGGCTGGGCCAGCTGGTTCTCCACGCTGTTATAGACAAAGAACAGGTTGCTCCTGGGCCAGGGTGACATGTTGGCGTTGGAGGCATGGAGCGTATTGCATTCAAAAATGATCAATGAGCCGGCCGGGCCTGTGGGTGCCTTGATGCCGCCACGCTCGATCATCCGGTCCAGGTCGGTATCGTTTGGAACTCCGAGTTCCTGCTTTTTAAGGGACGACTGGTAGTTGTCCTCCGGGGTACGGCCGACACAGGGAATAAACGTCTTGTGGGACCCGGGAACCAGCATTAACGGGCCGTTGAAGGGCATATTTTCGGTCAGAGTGATCGAGAAACTGACCGCGCGCATGCGGGGCATACCGTCCTCTGCGTGCCAGGTTTCAAAGTCCGAATGCCAGTCAAAACCCTTGCCATGGAAGCCCGGCTTGAAGTTGATCCGGGACTGGTGGATGTAGGCATCACTACCCAGCAACTGATGCACCATGGCAAGAATTTTCGGGTCCCGGGTGAGGCGGTCGAAGCGATCGGACAGCTCATGAATGCCGAAGATCGAACGGATTTCCTGCTTTCCGGGCTCGGTGATCGTGCCCTCGGAACGCAGGATGCCGTCGTCCTGTTCATAGGCTCTCAGATCGTCACGGAAGCGTTCGACGATTGTCTGGTCAAGGAACTGGTTGAATACCAGGAAACCATCCCGTTCGTACTGGGCCAGGCCGGTTTCACTCAGGGGTCCGTCACTACGCTGCTTGCCGGTGCTGTGAACCACCGGGTCAAGGCGTTCAAAACTGGATGTCGGTCGCTCAAGGCGGGTTGGATAGAAGTCGTCAGTGCGAATGTCCATGTCGTACCTCCCACTTTTACAAAAATATGTCCTGTCTTCAGTCAGTTGGGTTGTGTTGCCGTAGCAAGGAAAATTTAGGGTTAAAAGCGGAGTTTTCAAGGGCCGCAAAGGAAAAAGAACCCGGGCTAGGCCCGGGACAGAAATCACCGGCTTCTCAGTCGGTGAAGGCCATATGATCCGCGTCCAGCTGCATCAGGTTCCTGCTCGGGCTGAGCATGCTGGCGGCATGGGTCTGGGCCCGGGGCAGCAGGCGCTCATAATAGAATTCGGCGGTGGCCAGTTTGGCCTTGTAGAAGGCTTCAGACTCCGCCCCGCCGTGTTCCAGCTTGTCCAGGGCCACTGCGGCCATGCGGGCCCACATGAAGGCCATGGTGACGTAGCCACTGAACATCAGGAAATCGTTAGCCGCTGAACCTACGATATCCCGGTCCTTGCGGGCAATCAGCATGAGCCGGACGGTAAGCAGGTTCCACTGGCCCGACAGCTTGAGCAGATCCCAGGCAAAAGGTCGCATGGCCTTGTTGCTGACATGCTTGCGGGCAAAATTGCTGATCTTGAGGGTGAAGGCGCGCACCGCCCCGCCCTGGGTCATCAGCAGTACTTTGCGACCCAGCAGGTCCAGGGCCTGGATACCGGTGGTCCCCTCATACAGAGTGGCAATACGGGTGTCCCGGACAATCTGCTCCATCCCGTGTTCTCGAATGTAGCCGTGGCCCCCGAATACCTGCATGCCCAGGTTGGCTGCTTCATTGCCCAGCTCGGTGAGAAAGCCCTTGAGAATGGGGGTCAGGAAGCCAAGTTTGTCGTCGTACTTGTCGACCTTTTTCTGGTCGTTTTCCAGGTGACCGGCCACCATGTGGTCGGCCAGCCGCGCGGCGTAATAGAGCATTGCACGGCCGCCCTCGGCAATGGCTTTCTGGGTCAGTAGCATGCGCCGGACATCGGCGTGATGAATCAGGCTGTCCGCCACCTGGTCCGGCTCTTTCTTGCCAGAGAGCGCGCGCATGGAGCGCCGGTCTCGGGCATAGGCCAGGGACCACTGGTAAGACAGCTCGGCAGGACCCACCCCCTGAATGGCGGTACCGATGCGAGCCGTATTCATGAAGGTGAACATGCAGTTCAGGCCTTCGTTGGGCTCACCGATCAAAAACCCCCTGGCACCGTCGAAATTCAGCACGCAGGTGGCAGAGGCCTTGATCCCCATTTTCTTTTCCAGGCTGCCGCAGGTGACGCCGTTGCGTTCGCCAAGACTGCCATCGTCGTTGGGCAGGAATTTCGGCACGATGAACAGGGAAATGCCGCGGGTACCCTTGGGCGCGTCCGGCAGGCGGGCCAGTACGATGTGGACAATGTTCTCGGTCAGATCGTGGTCGCCGGAGGAAATGAATATCTTGGTGCCGGTCAACGCGTAAGAGCCGTCTGGATTGAGTTCAGCCCGGGTTTTCACCTGGCCCAGGTCGGTGCCGCATTGGGGTTCGGTAAGACACATGGTACCGGCCCATCGCCCTTCGGTCAGGGGCCCGAGGTATTGCTGCTGCTGGGCCTCACTGCCATGGAGCTGCAGGGTATTCATGGCGCCAAGGGAGAGCCCGGGGTACATGCTGAAAGGCCAGTTGGCGGTGCCCATCATTTCCTGTTTCAGCAGCCCCATGGAGGCAGGCAGGCCCTGGCCACCGAACTCTTCCAGGCTTGAAAGCCCCTGCCAGCCGCCCTGCACGTATTGGTCATAGGCCTCCTTGTATCCGGCGGGGGTCCGGACTTCGCCATTCTCAAGGTGACAGCCCTCTTCATCGCCTGACAGATATAGCGGGCTGAGTACTTCCTCGCAGAAACGTGCACACTCGGTCAGAATGGCATCGACTATATCCGATGTTGCGTTTTCCCCCTGGTTCAGACCGGCGTAGTGGCTCGGGTAATCGAAGACTTCGTTGAGCAGGAATTTCATGTCACGCAAGGGGGCTCTGTAAACCGGCATAACGACCTCAGCAAGCTTGGATTCAGTAGAAACAGCAGTGGCTGCTCATTGGATAAGTCAAGTTGTACGACAATCCTTCCGTTGTTCCATTGACGAAAAGCGCCTGGGCAGCGGTCAAAAAAGACAACTGGCCGAAATATCGCCCGGATGAATCCGTCCTGTTGGTCTAAGTGACCGCCTCAAGCGTAATCTGAGCAATAAAGTACGGTGTTCTCAAGCCCCCTGGACGAGTGTAAAAATCATGCAAACACGAGCCTTTGTCGTTTCACCGTCGCGGTTGGGACGTATCATTACGCTGGCACTACTCATGCTGTGGCTGAGCGGCTGCGCCGGCCCCGGGCTGGACGACTATAAAGATCACGAGCCGGCACTGGTGCCGTCGGACTTCTTTGAGGGTGAACTAATGGCCCGTGGTATCGTCAAAGACTGGTCCGGCGAAGTGATCCGAACTTTTGATGCTGATATTTCAGCGAGTTGGGACGCCGAGGGCGTGGGAACACTGGACGAAGTCTTCCGCTTCGATGACGGCGAACGCCAGACTCGGACCTGGACGCTCACCCCCGAAGACGGTGGCTACCGGGCTACCGCCGGTGACGTGGTCGAGCCCGGCCACATGCAGTGGCGTGGCAATGCCATCCATATGAACTATGTGCTGCGCCTGGCCTACGGCGATAACACCCTGGACGTGCGAATGGACGACTGGATGTTCCTGGTAACGCCGGACACCCTGATCAACCAGACTACGATGAGTAAGTGGGGTGTGGACGTCGGGGAACTGGTACTGGTGATCCAGAAGCTGGACAAGTAAGCCGCCAGGGAGGCTGACAAGAGCGCCGGGCTCCAGATCGGGCCCCACAAAACTAGAACTAAACCTGAGCCTCCCCGTGGCTGGTTCCGGGCACAGGCGAACATTGGGAACGAGTATGGCTAAGCAGTGGCTGATCGCCATGGTGATCATCGTAGTCGCTATCCTGGGGGCCGGGGCCTTCCTTTATCTTGAACCCGAAGAAGCCGCTCAGGAAAGACGCCAGAAGCGCGTCAGCCCGGTCAATGTAGTGCTGCCGGCATCGGCCGTGGTGCGGGATAAGGTGGCTGCGGTGGGAACCCTCCGGGCGCGGGAAGCGGTTGAGCTGACCTCCGAGGTTAATGGCCGGGTGGTGGCGCTGAATTTCAGGCCGGGAGAGAAAGTTGCCAAAGGCCAGCTGCTGGTGCGGCTAGACGACCGTCAGGCCCAGGTGGACCTGAAAGTAGTTGAAGCCCAGCTTGCCGACGCCAGGCGACAGTATGAGCGGGCACAGAGTCTGCGTTCCAACAACAGCATATCCCAGGCCCAGGTGGATGAACTCAGCACGGCAATGGCTGTGCTGGAATCCCAGCGGGTAGCTGCCCAGACCCGATTGGAGGACCACCGGATCGAGGCGCCCTTTGCCGGTATTGTGGGTCTTGTGGACCTGAGCGTTGGAGCCTATGTAACTACTGGCGAGTCCATTGCCACCCTTGATGCCACCGATCGCATGGAACTGACCTTTTCCGTGCCCGAGCGTTATATTGGGCAGATCAGCCAGGGGCAGGGACTGACTGCCCGAACCGCAGCATTTCCCGACGAGGTCTTTGAAGGCACCCTGGCCGAGCTTGGTTCAAGGCTGAGTGACCTGAGCCGGTCGCTGCCGGTAAAGGCCTGGATAGACAACCCTGAGTTGCGTTTGCGCCCGGGACAGTTCATGTCCGTAAGCCTGACCCTCAGGGAGCGGCAAGCGCTGGTGATTCCGGAGCAGGCAGTACTGGTGCAGGGAGACAAGGCCTTCGTGTTCACCACCGATGGTGAGCAGGCCCGGCGCACGGAAGTCCAGCTGGGGGCACGGGAGCCGGGGCAGGTGGAAGTACTGGCTGGCCTGAATGCAGAGGACTCCGTCGTGATCACCGGTCAGGATCGTCTCAGCAGTGGCGACAAAGTGACCGTGGTTGAAGACGACAATGCGCTTGTCAGCAGCGATGCCTTTCCGCTGAAGCACTGGCAGTAGCCCATGTTCCTTTCCGATGTATCCATCAAGAGGCCCGTGTTCGCCACGGTTCTGAGCCTGCTGATCGTGGTGTTCGGCCTGGCCGCGCTCATGGGATTGCCAGTGCGGGAATACCCGGACATTGATCCCCCCGAAGTCTCCATTTCCACCGACTACATTGGCGCTGCCGCCGAAGTGGTGGACACTCAGATCACCCAGGTGATCGAAGGTGCCATCAGTGGCGTCGAGGGCATCCGCTCCATCGAGTCGAGTACCGAGCAGGGGGAATCGCGCACCTCCATCGAATTCAATACCTCCCGGGATGTGGATATCGCCGCCAATGACGTCCGGGATGCGGTGTCCCGGGTGCTCAACCAGCTGCCCGACGAGGCCGACCCGCCCACAATCCAGAAGGCAGATTCCGACGCCCGGCCCATGATGTGGGTGACCCTGCGCAGCGATGTCTGGGACAGCGCCGAGCTGAGTGACTTTGCCGAACGGGTGCTGTCAGACCGCTTGTCCGTTCTTGATGGTGTGGCGGATGTCACCATCGGCGGCGAGCGCCGGTACGCCATACGAGTCTGGCTGGACCAGGAACGACTGGCCTCGCGGAATATCACCGTGGCCGAGGTGGAGCAGGCACTGCGCTCCAATAACGTGGAACTGCCGGCGGGCTCAATCGAGTCCTCAACCCGGGACTTTACGGTACGCGCTGAAGGGCGTCTCACCACTGTTGAGGAGTTCCGCAATCTGGTGGTCCGCCGCAGTGGCAACGACCTGCTGCGTCTTGGTGAAGTGGCCAACGTGCAGATGGGGGTGGAGTCCGACACCAGCCGGCTGCGAGCCAATGGTGAGACGGCCATTGGAATGGGCATTATCAGGCAGTCCAAATCCAATACCGTGGCTGTCTCCGATGCGGTTCAGGCGGAGCTGGCCAACATCCGCGAGACCCTGCCACCAGAAGTGACCATTGCCGAAAGCTACGACGAGTCCATTTTCATCCGGGCCTCGATTCGGGAAGTCATGATCACCCTGGCCATATCGGTCACCCTGGTCATCCTGGTGATTTTCCTGTTCCTGAGATCCTGGCGGGCCACGCTGATTCCCGCGGTCACCATACCCGTCGCCATCATCGGCGCGTTTACCGGCCTGGGCGCCCTGGGTTTCTCCATCAACGTGCTGACCCTGCTGGCGATCATCCTTGCCATCGGCCTGGTCGTGGATGACGCCATCGTGATGCTGGAGAATATTCAGCGCCGGATTGATGACGGTGAGCCGCCTCTGCTGGCTTCCTTCCGGGGCGCCAAGCAGGTGGCGTTTGCGGTTATTGCCACCACCCTGACGCTGGTCGCGGTGTTTGTGCCTATCTCGTTCATGGGGGGCAACGTCGGGCGCCTGTTCAGCGAGTTCGGCTTCACCCTGGCCACCGCCGTGGTGGTGTCCAGTATCGTGGCGCTGACCCTGGCGCCCATGCTGTGTTCCAAATGGTTGCGCCCCAGCCCTAAAACTGCCGAAGGCCACCGGCTCTGGGCCTTCAGCGAGCGGGTGCTGAATGGACTGAATCGCGGCTATGAGCGCATGTTGCGCTTCTCCCTGCGCCAGCCTGGTCTGTTACTGGGCCTGGGTGTGGTGGGAATCCTGATCGCGGTGGTGATCTTCCCCCGCCTGCCCCAGGAACTGGCCCCGACGGAGGACCGCGGCATCATCATCATGCCTACCAGCGCGCCCCGGGGTTCAACCGTGGAATACACCGACCATCACGTTCGCAAGATCGAAGAGCGTCTGCTTCCCTACCTCGAATCAGGGGTGTCGAACCGACTGCTGTCCATTGTGGGCTTCCGGGGCGAGGGTGACCGAGCCTTCATGATCATGGGGCTGGTGCCCTGGGAAGAGCGTGACATCAAGCAGCAGGCTATCTCGGCGGAGCTCTTTCCCAAGCTGGCACAAGTGCCTGGGGTCCGGTCGATAGCGATCAACCCGCCGGGGCTGGGCCAGCGGGGCTTCAATCAGCCGGTGGAGTTTGTCATTGGCGGGCCTGACTACGAGACGGTGCAGCGCTGGAGCCAGGAAATCATCGAGCGCGCCAGCGAAAACCCGAACCTGCAGAATCTGGAAACCGATTTCGAGCTGACCCGGCCCGAGCTCCGGGTCAACATTGATCGCCAGCGCGCCGCCGATCTGGACGTGACCGTGGAAGACGTGGGCCTCACTCTGCAGACCATGCTGGCCTCTCGCCAGGTAACTACTTACCTGGACCGGGGCCGGGAATACGATGTGATCCTGCAGGCCGGCGACGCAGACCGGGCCTCGCCGGAAGATCTCGGGAAAATCTACCTGAGGCCTAGGCAGGGGGGCGAACTCATTCCTTTGCAGGCCCTGGTGGATGTGACAGAAATCGGCGCCAACCCGGATTTGAGAAGAATTGACCGGCTGCCCGCCGTGGTGATCAGCGGCTCCCTGGCGCCGGGCTATGACCTGGGGTCTGCCCTGGATTACCTCAGCGGCCTGGCGGTGGACTACCTGCCGGCGGAGGCCCGGGTAAGCTACAAGGGGCTAAGCCGGGAGTTCGAGGAATCCTCTGCGGCCATCTACATCACCTTCGGCCTGGCATTCCTGATCGTGTTTCTGGTTCTGGCTGCCCAGTTCGAAAGCTGGATACACCCGATGATCATCATGCTCTCGGTACCGCTGGCGGTGACCGGCGCCCTGATTGCCCTGCTGCTCTCCGGTATCAGCATGAACATATACAGCCAGATCGGCATCATCATGTTGCTGGGGCTGATGGCGAAGAACGGCATATTGATCGTGGAGTTTGCCAACCAGCTCAGGGACAAGGGCTATAACGTCCATGACGCCATTCTCGAAGGCGCCATCCTGCGTTTCCGGCCGGTGCTTATGACCACCATTTCCACGATCTTTGGCGCGGTTCCCCTGGTGCTGGCCACTGGTGCCGGCGCGGAAAGCCGGGCCGCCATCGGGGTGGTGGTGCTGGGCGGGCTTCTTTTTGCCACCACTCTGACACTGTTCATTATCCCGGTGCTGTACAACCTGATTGCCCGCTTTGCCAGGTCGGCCAATTATGTGGAAAAAACCCTGGAACAGCAGGCCCGAGACGAGGGCTCGGCAGGAACCCTGGGCGCAGCGCCCCAGCAGCGCCATAGTCCTGACTAGGAACCTGGGCGTGTATCCTCCCGCCTGATAGCGCGGTCCAGGAAACTTTCGGTTGCCCCTGACCGGTGTTTGTCGCATGGTTGCCCAGAACTCTTGCCAAGTCGGCACAGGGGTTCTGGCCCAGCAGGTGCCAGATCGCAGTGACTAACCAGGGAGCCTGTTGGATGGCCGATCAGAGTCAGTTCCGGCTGTTTACAGAACGTCGATTCCTGCCTTTCTTCCTGACCCAGTTTGCGGGCGCATTCAACGATAACCTGTTCAAGAATGCACTCCTGCTGCTGGTGACCTACACAGCCGGTGGACTGCTTGGCCTGCCCACCAACGTGGTGGTTAATCTTGCCGCTTTCCTTTTTATTTTGCCGTTCTTCCTGTTTTCCGGCATAGCCGGCCAGGTGGCGGATAAGTACGAGAAATCCCTTGTCATCCGCCGGGTCAAACTGCTGGAAGTGGCCATCATGCTGGCTGCTGCGGTGGGCCTCTGGTTTGGCTGGTATGAGCTGTTACTGCTGCTGCTCTTCCTGATGGGTACCCAATCCACATTTTTCGGACCCGTCAAATACGCCATCCTCCCACAGGTACTTGATGACGATGAGCTTGTCGGGGGCAACGCCCTGGTGGGCATGGGCACCTTTGTTTCTATACTTCTAGGAACCATTGCGGCCGGCATCATTATGGGCTTCGACTCGGCCGCACGTATCGCCGCGGTGGGTGTGGTGCTGATGGCCCTGGTGGGTTATCTGGTGGCGATGAAAATTCCCGCAACCCCTGCCGGATCCGCCGGCCTGGATATCCGGCTGCAGCCCCTGCGGGAAACCTGGCGGCTGTTTGCCATCGCCGCCGAGCGGCGCAACGTGCTGTTAAGCATCATGGCCATTTCCTGGTTCTGGTTCCTGGGCGCGGCCTACCTGACCCAATTCCCCAACTTTGCCAAAGTCGATCTGCAGGGGGACGAAACGGTCGTTACCCTGCTGCTGGCGGTGTTCACGGTGGGCATTGCTGTAGGCTCGATGCTGTGTGAGCGGCTATCTGGCCACAAAATTGAGCTGGGCATCGTGCCCATTGGCTCTGTCGGCCTGAGCCTGTTCGGATTCGACCTCTACATGAACATGCCGGCCAACCCAGGGCCCACCGACTGGTGGCTGATGCTGGGCGAGAGCCAGTATATTCGAGTCGTTCTGGACCTGCTGGGTATCGGCATATCCGGCGGGCTGTTCATTGTACCGCTCTATGCCTATGTGCAGCATGAGACCCCCGCCGACAAGCGCGCCCGAATCATTGCCGCCCTGAACGTATTCAATGCTCTGTTTATGGTGGTAAGTGCCCTGGCCGGCATTGTCATGCTGGGTGTCCTTGGCCTCAGTATTCCCGAGTTTTTCCTGGTGCTGGCCATCATGAACCTGCTGGTAGCCGGGTTCGTCTACCAGCAGATGCCGGATTTTGCCCTCAGGTTCATTGTCTGGATGCTGTCCCATACTATTTACCGGGTACGCCATGAGGGACTGGAGCAGATCCCGGAAGAAGGCCCGGTACTGCTGGTCTGCAACCACGTTACTTACATGGATGCTCTGGTGCTTGCCGGTGCGGTGAGGCGACCGGTGCGTTTTGTCATGGATTACCGGATTTTCCGCACACCGATTCTGGGGGCTGTCTTCCGGCTGGCCCGGACCATTCCCATCGCGCCCCGGAACCAGGCGCCAGACATTCACGAGCGCGCTTTCGATGCTATCGACAAGCAGCTTCGGGATGGCCAGGTTGTCTGTATTTTCCCGGAGGGTCACCTGACCGAAGACGGTGAAATAGACCGTTTCCGGAGCGGCGTTGAGGCGATCGTGCAGCGTTATCCGGTGGTGGTGGTGCCAATGGCGCTGAAAGGCCTTTGGGGCAGCTTTTTCAGTCATGCCGGCGGCCAGGCAATGCGACACTGGCCCCGCCGTTTCTGGTCCCGTATCGAACTGAGGGCTGGCCAGCCGGTAGCACCAGAGAATGTCACTGCCCAAGCTCTGGAAGAACGGGTGCGTGAGCTGAGGGGTACAACGCTCTAAGCCCGGCCCGGCCTGTGGATAAACTGTTGAACAACCTCAGTATAAATTCTGGGTAACTTTTAATATGACTAAATTTAACAATAACTTAACCCGGTTTTTGATGTTGCTCAAAGGGGGTGAAAAATGTGGATAACTTTATTGAAACATTTTATTAAGTCACTCAGCCAAGCGTATGATTTAGCAAGAGTGTTTCCATCATTAACCTGCAGTCACGTCGGCTTTTCAAGGCAGGATCCGTGGCCGGGGACTTGTTTGCAACGGGCCGGCAGGCCCGGACTGGCGGATTTGGTTAAAAAGTGCGCATTTACACTGCAATGGACGCCCCGACACGTTATACTCTTCCGCCCGAATTTTTTGTTTCCCTTTTTGTCTTTCCTGAGGTGTTGAGTGGATTTTCCGAGCCGTTTCGATGTGATTGTGATTGGTGGTGGTCATGCCGGTACCGAAGCCGCCCTGGCCGCCGCGCGCATGGGGTCTGCCACCCTGCTGCTGACCCACAACATTGAAACCCTGGGTCAGATGTCCTGCAACCCGGCCATAGGCGGCATCGGCAAGAGCCACCTGGTCAAGGAGATCGACGCCATGGGCGGTGCGATGGCCCAGGCCACCGACCTGGCCGGCATCCAGTTCCGCACGCTCAATTCCCGCAAGGGGCCTGCCGTGCGTGCCACCCGTGCCCAGGCTGACCGGGTATTGTACAAAGCGGCCATTCGTAGCGTGCTGGAGAACCAGCCCAATCTGACCCTGTTCCA
This sequence comes from Marinobacter salicampi, assembly GCF_011074795.1. Taxonomy (GTDB): domain Bacteria; phylum Pseudomonadota; class Gammaproteobacteria; order Pseudomonadales; family Oleiphilaceae; genus Marinobacter; species Marinobacter salicampi. The sequence goes on along the minus strand of NZ_JAAMPF010000008.1, from coordinate 31,389 downwards.
GCAGGCGGCGGATGACCTGATTGTGGAAAACGACCGGGTCACCGGCGTGGTCACCCAGACCGGTATCCGCTTTCACGCCCGGACCGTGGTTCTGACCACAGGCACTTTCCTCGGCGGGGTTATCCACATCGGCATGCAGAACCACTCCGGTGGTCGAGCCGGCGATGCGCCGGCCAATGCCCTGGCCCAGCGCCTGCGGGAACTGCCGTTCAACGTCGGTCGCCTGAAGACCGGCACACCACCGCGCATCGATGCCCGTAGCGTGGATTTTTCCGTCATGCAGACCCAATGGGGGGATGATCCGACGCCGGTGATGTCGTTCCTGGGCTCCCGTGCCGACCACCCGGAGCAGGTGTGCTGCTACATCACCCGCACCACCGAGGAAACCCACGACATCATTCGCAGCGGTTTTGACCGCTCGCCCATGTTTGTCGGCAATATCGAAGGCATCGGCCCGCGCTATTGCCCTTCCATAGAGGACAAGGTCAACCGGTTTGCGGACAAGAACTCGCACCAGATTTTCGTTGAGCCGGAAGGCCTGACCACCCACGAACTCTATCCCAACGGTATTTCCACCAGCCTGCCATTCGATATCCAGCTGGCGGCGGTACGGACCATTCCTGGGTTCGAGCATGCCCATATTACGCGCCCTGGCTATGCCATCGAGTACGACTACCTGAACCCCCAGGATCTGCGCCATACCCTGGAAACCAAGTTCATCGGTGGACTCTATTTTGCCGGCCAGATCAACGGCACGACCGGATATGAAGAAGCCGGCGCCCAGGGCCTGCTGGCGGGAATCAACGCCGCCCTGCAGGCCCAGGACAAGGATGCCTGGTATCCCCGTCGCGACGAGGCCTATCTTGGGGTGCTGGTGGACGACCTGATCACCATGGGTACGTCCGAGCCCTATCGCATGTTTACCAGCCGTGCCGAGTACCGCCTGATCCTGCGCGAAGACAATGCCGATCTGCGGTTGACCGAAACCGGTTATAAACTGGGCCTGGTCAACGAAGAGCGCTGGAGTCGTTTCAACGCCAAGCGTGACGCTATCGCCATCGAGCGCCAGCGCCTGAATACCACGTTCGTGCACCCTGGCACTGAAGGTGCCGCTATCGCAGATACTCACTTGCAGCGTCCTATGGGCCGGGAACACTCCCTGGCTGAACTGCTGCGAAGGCCTGAGATTGTCTACAGTCATATTGCCGCCATCGGCGGGGATCAGGCTGACGATCCCAATGTTGCCGAGCAGGTCGAGATCGAGATCAAGTACGAGGGCTACATTTCGCGCCAGACTGACGAAATCGAGCGCCTGCGCCGTAACGAAAACACCACCTTGCCGGTGGATATGGATTTCGACGCCATTGGTGGGCTGTCCAACGAGATCCGCCAGAAGCTGAAGACGGTGCGGCCCGAAACCATTGCCCAGGCCTCCCGGATCCAGGGCGTCACGCCCGCTGCGGTATCCCAGTTGCTGGTGCACCTGAAAAAGCGCGACCTGTTACGCAAGCAGTCGGCCTGAGCACATGAGCGAGACACTCTGGCGCAGTCAGCTCAGTCAGGGGCTGGAGCCCATGGATATCCGTCTATCACCGGAGCAGGTGGAGCAACTGGTGGCTTTCCTCGGCCTGCTGGCCAAGTGGAACAAGGCCTATAACCTCACCGCTGTAAGGGACCCCGGGGAAATGGTGTCGCGCCAGTTGCTGGACAGCCTGAGCCTGCTGCCGTTCGTCACCGCCCCGCACCTGCTGGATGTAGGTGCCGGCGGCGGGCTGCCCGGCATACCCCTGGCAGTGGCCTTGCCGGAGCAACGCTTCAGCCTGCTGGACAGCAACAGCAAGAAGACCCGGTTCCTGACACAGTGTGTGCTGGAGCTCAAACTGGACAATGTTGATATAATTCACGGTCGCGCCGAGGCTTGCGACCCATCCATCCGCTACACTCAGATCAGCAGTCGTGCCTTCACGGCCCTCGACAACATGGTGGCCTGGTGCGGGAATCTGCTGGCGGTGGATGGGGAGTTCCTTGCCATGAAAGGCCAGTTTCCGGATGATGAAGTGGCAGCGCTGCCCGCGGACTGGCGCGTGAAGGCCCACCATCCCCTGCAGGTGCCCGGCTGTGCCGGCGAACGCCACCTGCTTATTATCGATCGTGATCCAAACACAGGAGGTTAGCCATGGCGCGTGTCATAGCAGTCACCAACCAGAAAGGCGGCGTCGGCAAAACCACGACCTGCGTCAATCTGGCCGCGTCCCTGGCAGCCACCAAGCGCCGGGTCCTGCTGGTCGATATGGACCCCCAGGGCAATGCCACCATGGGCAGCGGGATCGACAAGAACGCCCTTGCCCTGTCCGGGTATGACCTGCTGACCAAGCGCGCCACGGCGGCGGAAGTGATTATTCCTGCTGATGCCTCCGGATTCGATATCCTACCGTCCAACGGCGACCTGACCGCCGCGGAAGTGGCACTGATGAACGAGATCGGTCGGGAGCACCGTCTGCGCCTGGCCATCAACAGCGTTCGTGACCGTTACGACTACGTGCTGATCGACTGCCCGCCGTCCCTGAACCTGCTCACCGTCAACGCCCTGTCAGCAGCCGATACCGTGCTTATACCCATGCAGTGCGAATACTACGCCCTAGAGGGCCTGGCTGCCCTGATGAATACCATCGAGCAGATTCAGGAGACCGTGAATCCTGAGCTCAAGGTGGAAGGCATCCTGCGGACCATGTACGACCCTCGCAACAGCCTCACCCTGGATGTGTCCTCACAGCTTAGCGAGTTTTTCGGTGACAAGGTCTACCGGGCAGTGATCCCCCGCAACGTACGCCTCGCAGAGGCCCCGAGCTATGGCATTCCGGCTCTGAAGTATGATCGCGTGTCCAAAGGCGCGGTGGCCTATCTCGCCCTGGCGGGTGAAATGGTGCGCCGGCACGGCACACAAAAGACAACCACCGCTCTACCCGTGTAAGATGGTGCGCTTTCCATACATCACTGACTGAATTTCATCGAACCAAATGACGGACACCATGGCGGCGAAAAAACGAGGATTGGGTGAGCGTGGCTTGGGAGCTCTTCTGGCAGGCTCCAAGGTCAATCTGGACCGCGACCTGAGCGAACATGACGGCGAGCTCCGGGAAGTCCCGGTGGATCTTATCCAGCGTGGTCGTTACCAGCCCCGGCGGGACATGGACCCCGCCGCGCTGCAGGAACTGGCTGACTCCATTCGCCAGCAGGGTGTCATGCAGCCGGTGGTTTTGCGTCCGGTCAGCGAGGGACGCTACGAGCTGATCGCCGGTGAACGGCGCTGGCGAGCGACCCAACTGGCCGAACTTGACCGGATTCCGGCCATCATCCGGGACGTGACCGACGAAGCCGCCGTCGCCATGTCCCTGATTGAAAACATCCAGCGGGAAAACCTCAACCCCATTGAAGAAGCTTTCGCCCTGCATCGGTTACAGGAAGAGTTTGGCCTGACCCAGGCCCAGGTGGCGGAGGCTGTAGGCAAGTCGCGCACGACCATCACCAATCTGCTGCGACTGATCAGCCTGACCGAAGACGTCCGGGTGATGCTGGAACATGGCGACCTGGAAATGGGCCACGGCCGCGCCATGCTCACCCTGCCCCCGGAGCAGCAGATGCAGGTAGCGCGTCAGGTAGTGGCTAAATCCCTTTCGGTCCGACAGACCGAAGCGCTGGTTCGGCGAATCCAGCAGGAAGCGGGCAGCAGTAAAGCCACAAGCCGTTCCGGCGCCCTGGACCCTAACATACGTGCCCTCCAGGATAATCTGGCAGAGCGCCTGGGCGCCCGGGTCTCCATAGATCATGGTCAGCGCGGGAAAGGCAAGCTGGTGATCGAATACGGTTCACTGGACGAACTTGACGGCATCCTGGAACACATCAAATAGAAACCTTGATCCTATAGTCTAAAGTCGTGTTTCGTCCCGACATACCACATGTGGTAATAACCGGTAGCGATGGACACAACTTGTATGGTTTGCGTCATTGGATTATAGAAACTGGTTAAAACACCGGCAGGTTTTGAAACCAGTTGTGTTGAACAGCCAGGCGTTAACACATATAATTTTGCGCGCTTGCTGTTACAGCAAGCGATGTCTGGCATCCGGAAGCCGGTACTGACTCAGCGTACTGACAAAAGGTGGCTCCGATGACCAAGACCAGAACTGGACTTATCCGATTGCCACTGGTCCGGTGGCTGACAGCAGAAGGCTCGGTCGTACTGGTTATCAGCCTTTTATGGAGCCTGGAAAGCCGCTTGGCAGGTTATTCCGCACTCATTGGCGGTCTCATTTTTGTCATACCAAGCGCTTATTTTGCACACCGGGTATTTCGCCATCAGGGCGCTCGCAATGCCAGCCTGATGGTTGGCGACTTGTTCAGGGCAGAAAGTATAAAACTTGCCCTTACCGCAGTATTTTTTGCGGCCGTTTTCATCTTGATGGAGCCAGTACATGTGCCGGCTCTGTTATTCACTTTTGCTGTGATGGTTGCGATAAGTCCGGCCCTGCGCTGGTTCCTACGCTCCAAACCACAGCGATGACTGGACGAGAGCAGTATGGCAGCTGAAACCCCAGTAGAATATATAAAGCACCACCTACAGAACCTGACCTACGGCAAGCTTCCGGAAGGTTATGAGCGCGCTGACGGCGCCGTTCTGGACGAGTCCACCTGGACCTTCGCCAGAACTGCAGCTGAAGCATCCGATATGGGGTTCATGGCATTCCACGTGGATACTCTTGGCTGGTCTATCGCCATGGGCGTGCTGTTTCTGGGCCTGTTCCGCTTCGTAGCGACGCGTGCCACCAGTGGCAATCCCGGCCGCCTGCAGAATTTCGTTGAAATGGTATTCGAGTTCGTCGAAGGCATAGTGCGCGATGGTTTTAACGGTCGTAACCCGCTGATTGCGCCCCTGGCACTGACGATGTTCGTCTGGATCTTCCTGATGAACAGCCTGAAACTCATTCCGGTCGACTATATTCCGTCCATTGCACACGCCATGGGGCTGGAGTATTTCAAGATTGTTCCGACTACGGATCCCAACGGTACCTTTGGTATTTCCATCGGGGTCTTCCTGCTGATCATTTTCTACAGCTTCAAGGTGAAGGGCGCTGGTGGTTTCCTGCACGAACTGTCGTTCACGCCTTTCAATCACTGGTCACTGGTGCCGTTCAACCTGTTCCTGGAGCTGCTGGTGCTTATCGTGAAGCCCATCAGCCTGGCGCTGCGTCTGTTCGGTAACATGTACGCCGGTGAAGTGGTATTCATCCTGATCGCCATCCTGCCACTATGGATACAGTGGACGCTGAGCGTACCCTGGGCCATATTCCACATCCTTGTGGTAACATTGCAGGCCTTTATCTTTACTACGCTGGCTGTGGTCTACCTCAGTGCGGCACATGAAGACCACGGAACATTAACCTAATTCACAAACCCTTAACTATCTGAGAAAACTGAGGAGTATTCAATGGAAATGGTAATGATTGCAGCGTCGATTATTCTCGGCCTTGGCGCTCTGGCGACCGGCATTGGCTTTGGCCTTCTGGGCGGCAAACTGCTGGAATCCACAGCCCGTCAGCCAGAAATGGCAAACCAGCTGCAAACCAAAACCTTCATCATGGCCGGTCTGCTTGACGCTGTTCCTATGATCGGTGTTGGTATCGCTATGTACCTGATTTTCGTTGTCGCTGGTTAATCAGCCGAAAGAGCGGGCGCTTTTGATGCGTCCGATTTTCCGGTCACCGGGATGCAACGAATAGCAAGAGGTATATCGCCGTGAATATCAACCTTACGTTAATAGGGCAGTCGATCGCCTTCGCTATTTTCGTCTGGTTCTGTGTCAAGTATGTATGGCCGCCGATTACTGCGGCCATGAGCGCACGCCAGAAGAAGATAGCCGACGGTCTTTCAGCCGCAGACCGCGCAGACCGCGACCTGGAGCTTGCAAAAGAAAAAGCTTCCAAGGAAATGCGGAAGGCGAAAGAAGATGCTGCAGCCCTGGTCGATCAGGCCAACAAGCGCGCCGCCCAGATTGTGGAAGCCTCCAAGGCTGACGCACGGACGGAAGGCGAGAAGCTGATTGAGCAGGCCAGAGCTGAAATTCAACAGGAGCGTGTTCAGGCTCGCGACGCACTCAGGGCAGAAGTGGCAGCACTTGCCGTTGCCGGTGCCGAGAAGATTCTGGAAACCTCTGTCGACGCCAAAGCTCACAGCGAGATGCTGGACAAGCTGGCGGCAGAACTCTAAGCGAGGGTCATCATGGCAGAACTGACGACGTTAGCCCGACCCTATGCGAAGGCCGTTTTTGATGCAGCCAAGGATCATGACAGCGTCGATGCCTGGGACCAGGCATTGGCGTTTGCTGGTCAGGTTGCGGCCGACAAAGAGATACGAAGGATCCTGAACAACCCCGGGCTATCCGAGCAACGCAAGGCTGAACTCTTCGTTGACTGCTTCGAGCAAGCACTGCCGGAAGCGCTCAGGAATTTCCTGTTAATTCTTGCTGAAAATAAGCGGTTGGTCCTGCTGCCAGAAGTATCGGCACTGTTCACCCTTTTCCGTGCTGATCTTGAGCGCACCGTCAGACTAGAGGTGAGTTCAGCGTTCGAAATGACGGAAGAGCAGCAGAAAAAGCTCGTTGACGCATTGTCCAGAAAACTGGAGCGCAAGATAGATCTGGAAACCTCGGTCGATCAGTCCCTGATTGGCGGTGCAATTGTTCGCACGGGTGACCTGGTGATAGACGCTTCTGTTCGCGGCAAGCTGGCCAAAATGGCCAAGGCTCTGGGCTCCTGATTTCAGCACAAGGTTTGAGGAAAATGGCATGCAGCAACTGAATCCATCCGAGATCAGTGACATCATCAAGAAGCGAATCGAAAAACTCGATATCTCTTCGGAAGCAAAAAACGAAGGTACGATTCTGTCGGTATCTGACGGTATCGTGCTGATCCACGGTCTTGCCGATGTTATGTACGGCGAGATGATCGAGTTCGAAAACGGTACCTTCGGCATGGCGCTCAACCTTGAGCGTGATTCTGTAGGTGCGGTTGTTCTGGGCGACTACGAAGAGCTGGCTGAAGGCCAGAAAGTTCGCTGTACCGGTCGCATCCTGGAAGTGCCGATTGGTCCGGAACTGTTGGGCCGTGTTGTGGACGGTCTGGGTAACGCCATCGACGGGAAGGGTGACCTGGGCACCAGCCTGACCGCCCCCATCGAGAAAGTGGCGCCGGGCGTAATCGCCCGTCAGTCCGTTGATGAGCCGGTTCAGACTGGCCTCAAGGCAATCGACACCATGGTGCCTATCGGCCGTGGCCAGCGTGAGCTGATTATTGGCGACCGTCAGATTGGTAAGACCGCCGTCGCCATCGACGCGATCATCAACCAGAAGAACAGTGGCATCAAGTGTATCTACGTTGCTATCGGCCAGAAGCAGTCCTCCATTGCTGCGGTTGTCCGTAAGCTTGAAGAACACGGCGCCATGGACCACACAATTGTGGTCGCTGCCGGCGCTGCAGATCCTGCCGCCATGCAGTTCCTGGCACCTTACTCCGGTACATCCATGGGTGAGTACTTCCGCGACCGCGGCGAGAACGCCCTGATCGTGTATGACGATCTCAGTAAGCAGGCCGTGGCCTATCGCCAGATCTCCCTGTTGCTGCGTCGGCCACCGGGTCGGGAAGCATATCCGGGTGACGTGTTCTATCTGCACTCCCGCCTGCTGGAGCGTGCCTCCCGTGTAAACGCGGCCTACGTGGAAGAATTCACCAACGGCGAAGTCAAAGGCAAGACTGGTTCCCTGACAGCGCTGCCGCTGATTGAGACCCAGGCGGGTGACGTATCGGCATTCGTACCGACCAACGTTATCTCCATCACTGACGGTCAGATCTTCCTTGAGACCAACCTGTTCAACTCCGGTATCCGTCCGGCAATGAACGCAGGTGTATCGGTTTCACGGGTCGGTGGTTCTGCCCAGACCAAGATCATGAAGAAGCTGGGCGGTAACATTCGTCTGGCCCTGGCCCAGTATCGTGAATTGGCGGCTTTCGCCCAGTTCGCGTCTGACCTGGACGAAGCGACTCGTCAGCAGCTGGAGCACGGTCAGCGGGTTACCGAGCTGATGAAGCAGAATCAGTACAGCCCGATGAGCGTTGCCGAGATGGGTACCGTTCTGTTTGCAGCCAACGAAGGCTTCCTGGACGACGTTGAGGTGGAAAAGGTTGTGAAGTTCGAAGCACAACTGCTGGACTGGATGCGTTCGGAGCAGTCCGAGCTTCTGGCCAAGATCAACGAGAAAGGCGATTTCAACGATGAAATTGCTGCCGGTCTGAAAGCTGCTCTGGAGAAATTCAAGACCACTCAGAGTTGGTAAGGCAAGGGGCCTGCACCGGGCAGGCCCCTTGGTCCACATGAGTGTCTAACTTGAAAAGGCAGTGACATATGGCCATCGGAAAAGAAATACGCAACCAGATCGGAAGCATCAAGAGTACGCAGAAGATCACCAGCGCCATGGAAATGGTGGCTGCGAGCAAGATGCGCAAAGCTCAGGAACGCATGCAGGCTACACGCCCGTACGCTGAAAAGATGCGCCAGGTAATCGGGCATATTGCCAAGGCAAACCAGGATTACCGTCATCCTTTCATGCAGGACCGCGAAGTCAAGCGGGTAGGCTACATCGTAATTTCCTCGGACCGGGGACTCTGCGGTGGTCTGAACGCCAACGTGTTCAAGGCGCTCGTGCGTGAAATGCGTGACTGGAAAAACAAAGGTGTCGGCATTGATCTCTGTGCGATTGGTCAGAAAGGTGCCTCCTTCTTTCGCAGCTATGGCGGGAATGTGGTGGCGGCCCTGACGCATCTGGGTGATGACCCCAGCGCCGAGAAGCTGATCGGTAACGTCACCGTCATGCTCAACGCTTTCGAGGAAGGCACGATCGACCGCCTGTACCTGGTGAGCAACGAGTTTGTGAACACCATGACTCAGCGCCCCAAGGTGGAGCAGCTTCTGCCCCTGCCCGAAAGCGAAGACGACGAGATTGGTCACCAGTGGGATTACATCTACGAGCCGGACGCCCGTCCCATTCTGGACGGTCTTCTGCCACGTTACATTGAATCCCAGGTTTATCAGGGAGTGGTGGAAAATCTGGCTTGCGAGCAGGCTGCTCGGATGATTGCCATGAAGAGCGCGACTGATAACGCTGGCAGCATCATCGACGAGCTCCAACTGGCCTATAACAAGGCCCGTCAGGCAGCCATTACCCAAGAGATATCGGAGATTGTGAGCGGCGCGGCTTCGGTCTGATCCTGCCCACGATCCTACTGGTTTTGTTGACTATAGAGATAACGAGGAACCGAGCATGAGTAGCGGACACATCGTTCAGATCATTGGCGCGGTTATCGACGTGGAATTTCCACGTGACTCCGTTCCCAAAGTGTATGACGCACTGCTGCTTGAAGGTGGTGACACAACCCTGGAAGTCCAGCAGCAGCTGGGCGACGGCATTGTACGTACCATCGCCATGGGCAGCACCGAAGGCCTCAAGCGGGGCCTGAAGGCAGAAAATACCAACGCACCCATTTCCGTCCCGGTCGGTATCAAGACCCTGGGCCGGATTATGGACGTTCTGGGTCGTCCCATTGATGAGCAGGGCGATATTGGTGAAGAAGAGCGCTGGGCGATCCACCGCAAGGCACCGGGCTATGCCGACCAGGCAGCGTCTGCAGACCTGCTGGAAACCGGCATCAAGGTAATCGACCTGATCTGCCCGTTCGCCAAGGGCGGTAAAGTCGGTCTGTTCGGTGGTGCGGGTGTTGGTAAGACCGTCAACATGATGGAGCTGATCAACAACATCGCCAAAGAGCATTCCGGTCTGTCTGTATTCGCCGGTGTTGGTGAGCGGACCCGGGAAGGTAACGACTTCTACTATGAAATGAAGGACTCCAATGTCCTTGATAAGGTAGCGATGGTTTATGGCCAGATGAACGAGCCCCCGGGCAACCGTCTGCGTGTAGCCCTGACCGGCCTGACTATTGCCGAGAAGTTCCGTGACGAAGGACGCGACGTACTGTTGTTCGTAGACAACATCTACCGTTACACCCTGGCGGGTACCGAAGTATCGGCACTGCTGGGTCGTATGCCTTCCGCGGTAGGTTACCAGCCCACGCTGGCCCAGGAAATGGGTGAGCTGCAGGAGCGGATTACCTCCACCAAGACCGGTTCCATCACGTCCATCCAGGCGGTATACGTACCGGCGGACGACCTGACTGACCCGTCGCCAGCAACCACCTTCTCGCACCTTGACGCGACCGTGGTACTGAGCCGTGACATCGCTTCCAAGGGTATCTACCCGGCGATCGATCCGCTGGATTCGACCTCCCGTCAGCTGGACCCGCTGGTCATCGGTGAAGAGCACTACGAAGTGGCGCGGGGCGTTCAGACCAACCTCCAGCGCTACAAGGAGCTGAAAGACATCATTGCGATCCTCGGCATGGACGAACTGTCTGAAGAAGACAGGCTGACCGTTGCCCGGGCCCGTAAGATTGAACGCTTTCTGTCCCAGCCGTTTCACGTGGCCGAGGTTTTCACCGGCTCACCGGGTAAATACGTGTCTCTGAAAGAGACTATCAGCAGCTTCAAGGGAATCATCAACGGCGACTATGACGACATGCCTGAGCAGGCATTCTACATGGTAGGCACCATTGAAGAAGCAGTTGAGAAGGCGAAGGAAATGAAAGCCAAGGCGAAGTAAGGCATGTTTCCTGACCGACCATAGAGGCTAATAGAATGGGTATAACCGTGCATTGTGACGTGGTAAGTGCCGAAAGGAAGATCTTCTCTGGCCTGGTTGAAATGCTGGTGGCAACCGGGAGCGAGGGTGAACTGGGTGTTCAGTATGGCCACGCTCCACTGCTGACTCAGCTCAAGCCTGGTACAGTAAGGATCGTTAAGCAGGGCGGAGAAGAGGAGATCCTCTACGTATCCGGTGGATACCTTGAGGTCCAGCCTAATCTCGTCACTCTCATGGCTGATACGGCGACGCGCGCCAAGGATCTAAACGAAGCCGCGGCTGTCGAAGCCCAGCGTGAAGCCGAGAAAGCCCTGGCCAACAGGACCGGCGAGTTTGAATACTCCCGGGCTGCGGCAGAACTGGCGGAAGCCGCTGCTCAGTTGCGTACGATCCAGAATCTGCGCAAGAAAATGCGCTAGGTTCCGGGATCTCAGGCATCAGCTGATCGCTAAAGCCGCACCCTGAACTGACGGTAATGAAATCCTGGATCCGATATCCGGATTTAACCGTCAGGAAGGTGCGGCTTTTTCTGTTATGGGTTTTAAGAAAGGAGCTTTTACCCTTATGGCATTACCTCTACACGTCGTTATTCTGGCTGCTGGTCAGGGTTCCAGGATGAAATCCCACCAGCCTAAAGTCCTGCACGGGGTAGCCGGCAAGCCTATGTTGCACCACGTGATCGATACCGCCCGCACCCTGAATGCGGCGGGTATCCATGGGGTCATCGGCCACGGCGCTGAACAGGTGCGGGCTACCACCCCGGCTGAAGATATCCAATGGGCTTTGCAGTCCGAACAGCTCGGAACCGGCCATGCCGTCGCTCAAGCGCTACCGAACATTCCTGACGAGGCCCAGGTACTGGTGCTTTATGGCGATGTTCCGCTGACCCGCTCGGACACGCTCGCCAAACTTGTCTCCGACCGGGACGACATCCTGTCAATCCTGACAGTGCATCTGGACAATCCTGACGGTTACGGTCGTATCGTTCGCAACAGCGCCGGCGAGGTCCAGTCCATTGTTGAACAGAAAGATGCCACGGAAGAACAGAAAGCCATCCGTGAGGTTAACACCGGTATTCTTTCCATAGCTGGCAAACACCTTAAGGCCTGGCTGCCGCGCCTATCCAACAGCAACGCGCAGGGCGAATACTACCTCACCGATATTATCGCCATGGCGGTAACAGAAGGGCTGAAGGTCGAGGTTGCTCATCCGGTGACGGACTTTGAGGTCCAGGGCGTCAATAACCGTGTCCAGCTGGCCGAGCTGGAACGCTGGTACCAGCGTCAGCAGGCCATCGAACTTATGACCGCCGGCGCCACCCTGATGGATCCGGCACGGCTGGACGTACGCGGGCAACTCACCGTCGGTTCGGACGTGATAATTGATGTCAATGTCGTGTTCGAGGGGCGTGTTGAGCTGGCGGACGGGGTTTCCATCGGGCCCGGCTGCATCATCAGGGATGCACGCATAGCAAAGGGCGCAGTGGTTCATGCCCACTCTATCATTGACGGTGCCGAGGTTGGGGCCGATGCCCAGGTAGGCCCTTTTGCCAGATTACGTCCGGGTACCGTATTGGCGGCGCACACCAAAGTGGGCAACTTTGTAGAAACCAAAAAGGCGGTGGTCGGCGAGGGCAGCAAGATCAACCACCTCAGTTACGTGGGTGATGCCACCCTGGGTGCCGGTGTCAACGTGGGCGCGGGCACCATCACCTGCAATTACGATGGCGTCAACAAGTACCAGACCGTGCTGGAAGACGGCGTTTTTGTGGGCTCCAATACGGCGCTGGTAGCCCCGGTCACGGTGGCGAAAGGGGCCACCATCGGCGCGGGCTCAACTATTACCCGGGACGTATCAGCGGACGAACTGGCCGTCGCCCGTGGCCGGCAGCACAATATTCCGGACTGGCAGAAGCCCAGGAAAAAGTCCTGAGCCGATGCTCGGGCATCGGGCACGGCTAAACCAAAGAATTTAACGAATTACAGGAAGAAAGACTCATGTGCGGGATCGTAGGTGCAGTATCAGAACGGGATGTTCAAGGGATTCTCCTGGAAGGCCTGAGGCGGCTGGAATACCGGGGCTACGATTCGGCCGGAATGGCTATTCTGAGCCAGGATGGCACCGTTAACAGGGTCAGGGAGCTGGGAAAGGTCGCCGCCCTGGCGGAGCTGATCGAGTCAGCCCCGCCCAAGGGTCACGTCGGCATCGCCCATACTCGCTGGGCCACCCACGGCGAGCCTTCCCGGCTGAATGCCCATCCCCATATGTCAGGTGATCGGCTGGCACTGGTTCATAACGGCATCATCGAGAACTACCAGGAGCTTCGGGACGAACTGAAGTCCGCCGGGTTCGAGTTCACCTCCCAGACCGACACCGAGGTAGTCGCCCATCTCATCGAACAGCTTTACCGTGCCACCGCTGACCTGACCTCAGCGGTAAAACAGGCCACCGGTCGTCTGCGCGGGGCTTATGCCCTTGCCGTGGTCCATGCGGATGAGCCCGACAGGCTGATTGTGTGCCGGGAGGGTAGCCCGCTGGTAATCGGGGTGGGTATTGGCGAGAACTTCATAGCCTCGGACCAGCTGGCCCTGCTGCCGGTCACCGATCGTTTCATGTTTCTGGACGAAGGTGATATTGCCGATATCCGTAAAGACAAGATCACGATATGGGATCGCGACGACAACGTCGTCGATCGCCCGACATCACGCTTTGAACATGCGGCGGATGCCGCCGACAAAGGCGAATACCGTCACTTCATGCTGAAGGAAATCTACGAGCAGCCGACGGTGATCAAGGCCACCATGGAAGGCCGAATTACCGATACCCGGGTGCTGGAACAGGCCCTGGGTACCGAGGCAGGCAAACTGCTGGAGAATGTAAGGCACGTACAGATCATTGCCTGCGGCACCAGCTACCACGCCGGCATGGTGGCCCGGTACTGGATCGAGGACCTGGCAGGGGTGCCCTGTTCGGTTGAGGTGGCGTCCGAGTTCCGCTACCGCAAGCATGTGATCCAGCCAGACACCCTGTTCCTGTGCATTTCCCAGTCAGGTGAGACTGCTGACACCCTGGCGGCGCTGCGCCAGGCCAAAAAAGCCGGTTTCCGGGCCGCCCTTGCGATCTGTAACGTGGCCGGCAGCTCCCTGGTGAGGGAATCCGACCTTGTTATCATGACCCAGGCAGGACCGGAGATCGGGGTGGCCTCCACCAAGGCGTTCACCACCCAATTGACCGCTCTGTTGCTGTTCTCCATTGCCCTTGCCCGTCATAACGGCCTGTCCAGCGAGCGGGAAGCCGAGCTGGTAACCGCCATGCGCCTGCTGCCCGGGCAGGTATCAGCAGCCCTGGCCCTGGATAAAGAAATCGCGGAGCTCAGCCGTGAGTTCATGGACAAGCACCACAGCCTGTTCCTGGGCCGCGGCACTCTGTTCCCGGTCGCGCTGGAAGGCGCGTTGAAGCTGAAGGAAATTTCCTACATACACGCCGAGGCCTACCCGGCGGGTGAGCTCAAGCATGGGCCGCTGGCCCTGGTAGACAGCGAAATGCCGGTGGTCACCGTCGCGCCAAACAACGACATGCTCGAGAAGCTAAAGTCCAACCTGGAGGAAGTCCGGGCCCGGGGTGGCCAGCTCTTTGTGTTTGCCGATGGCCAGTCGGCATTGAAAAACGAAGAAGGCGTGCACGTTGTACACATTGCTGAGGTGCATCCCGTGACAGCGCCCATCGTGTATACGATTCCGCTGCAGCTGCTTTCGTACCATGTTGCGGTGCTCAAGGGCACGGATGTGGACCAGCCCCGAAACCTGGCCAAGAGTGTGACGGTGGAGTAACGCTACCCAGCAACGGTAACAGGATTTATGCGGGCCGTTTGCGCCCCGCTCCATGACAATGCTCAAGAAGCCCTCTGCTTATAGTCTGGCAGGGGGCGTTCTTTTTGCCATGAACCGGTAACGAGGTCACGCTCCGCCGTTTTCCGGAATCGCTTTTCCTTGTTTTTAACGCAAATGATAATTACTATCATTTGAGCAACCAACAAGGAGAGCGTCCATGGAATTCCTGTGCCCCACTCATCGCAAGCAATTTAGTGAGCTTCCCCTGGAAGAGCGGAAAGATCTCTGGCAGTTCTGGATGGAAAACGCCTACGCCAGCTGTGAGCAGGGGCAGTGGCGCGACGTTATCTCCCTGGCTGGCAGTGCCTTCGATCTCGCCTGCCTCCCCGGAGAAAATGAAAAGCTTTGCATGCACGTTGAGCTTACCCTGGCTGCCATTCTGGTTTCACGGGTGCTGGCGGACATGGGAGATCGCACCGGAACAGAGCGGGTGATATTTCAGGCACTGGCCTCTTTGCAGGCAGCCGAGTCCTCCTGCGCCAGGGAGCAACCTGTTCTGGAGCAATGTATAAGCGCTTTGCTGGACGGCTCTCACCAGCACGGGTTTTTCGAGCACTATCTGAACTGGCCTTCGCTACCTGCAGCACGGGGAGGTTGGGCCTGTGTCAGGGTACTTCACTGACCCTTCAGGTGATCGGGGTAAAGCTGCATTCGGTATCTATCAGACATTGCCCCCTTGGGTCTCGTTTAGTGTTCCGGGGTCGGTGTCGAAAACAAGCGATCTTTGCTATTGTTTGCTGAAGGCTGGTTTCCTTGCAGACCAGACATGTCATCGGGAGAGACTGTATCGCATGCCCTGCGATCGGCGCCGAAGGAGCAACTGCCCCGGAAACTCTCAGGCAAAAGGACCGCTGACATGAAGACTTTCCGAAGAGCTGCCGACCGCTGCGTCAGTTGGCACACCGAAGGAGCAAGCGGCTGTCTCCGTTGAGGTGGCGCGTGAATCTCTCAGGTCCAGAGACGGAAGGGGTGCTTTCTGCCATTTTGCGCAGAAAGGTAACCCTGGACGCCCTGGAGAGCTCTATGAAGCGCATCGCAGTTATTGGTGGCGGCATCACCGGTATTACCACCGCCTACACCCTGGCCAAGCGGGGCCTGGATGTCACCGTTTATGAGAAACACCGTTACGCGGCAATGGAAACCTCCTTTGCCAACGGTGGTCAGTTGTCAGCCTCCAACGCCGAGGTCTGGAACAACTGGCAGACCGTAATGAAGGGTATGAAGTGGATGTTCCGCCGTGATGCGCCCCTTCTGGTCAACCCCAAGCCCTCCTGGCATAAGCTAAGCTGGTTTGCCGAGTTTATCGCAGCCATTCCCCAGTATGAGAAAAACACCACCGAAACAGCCCGACTGGCCATCGCCGCCCGCGACTACCTGTTTGCCTGGGCGCAAGAGGAAGGCATTGATTTTGATCTGAAGAAGCAGGGCATCCTGCATATCTATCGGGATAAGGCCGGTTTCGACCACGCCGCCAGGGTCTCAAGACTTCTGGCCGCCGGAGGACTTGAACGCCGGCCGGTGACACCCGAAGAGATGCGCACCATCGAGCCCACGCTGGCCGGCACCTATTACGGCGGCTTCTTTACCGAGAGCGACTCCACCGGTGACATTCACAAATTTACCAATGGCCTGGCAGACGCGATGATACGCTTGGGGGTCAAGACCTGCTACGGCCACTCTGTGACCGAGCTCAGCGCCGACGATAGCCATGCCTGGATAACCGCCCACGACGGTGAACAGCAAACCCGTGACACCTTCGACGGCGTGGTGGTTTGTGCCGGCGTGGGCAGCCGGGCGCTGGCGACGAAACTGGGAGATCGGGTTAACATCTACCCGGTCAAGGGCTATTCCATCACCGTGCAGCTGGATGACGACGCCTCCCGGGAGGCGGCCCCCACGGTCAGCCTGCTGGACGATGCCACCAAGATCGTGACCAGCCGATTGGGGGACGACCGTTTCCGGATCGCTGGCACAGCAGAGTTCAGCGGCTACAACCGCGATATCCGGGATGACCGCATCCGGCCGCTTACCCGCTGGGTCGAGCAGTGTTTCCCCGGGGTGTGCACACGCCGCGTCGTGCCCTGGGCGGGATTGCGTCCGATGTTGCCCAACATGATGCCAAGAGTAGGACCCGGACGCCTGCCCACGGTGTTCTATAACACCGGCCATGGTCATCTGGGCTGGACCCTGTCGGCGATTACTGCTGAGTTGGTGGCTGATGCCGTGGTAACCGGGTCGGCCAGCCAAACCGTCAACAAAGTCAGCTCAGAATCTACTGCCAGCGAGGCTCCTTGAGGGCAGGGTCGCCGGGACGATCGTAGTCTAATAACCAGGCCATGGTGATGGCCGATCCGGGCAATGCTGCCGTGCTGCCAGGGGCGACCGGGGCCATAGCAAAAACTAGGTATGTCGTAGTGAAGAGTGGGCCGACTGACTTACCGGCTGGTCGGGAGCGCATGGCCATTGAAACAGGACAGGCCGGCCTGGCTGAGGGAGATGGCAAGGTCCGCAAACACCGCTCCCCGGGGCCGGCAGAACCCGTACTGGCAGGCCTGAATCGTCAGACAGCCACCGGGCCGGCAACCCGACACGGAATATACCGGCCCCGGATGGCTACGGCCTGGTCGGGCTCCAGATCCGCCATGCGCAGGGCCAGTTGCTCGGCGACCACGCATTACACGAAAATGCGGAAGTGACCCGCTGACGAATGTTATATTATAACCTGTGTAAGTGAACCCTCCCTGTAAACCCTTCCGACACCGACTAATTTTGGTCGCTCCTTACACTGTTTTTCAGTAATATCCTGCAGCCTCATGGCGTGGTCCTCGGTTCACCCCTCCTTGTTGTGTGTAAGACCGACTCTGCACTCACCCGTTACCTTTGAAGCATAAACAGGTACACAAATATCAAGGAAGATTCGGGCCCGTTGCCACACACTGTTGTCCGCCCGTTCACTCAGAAGAATGCTGTAATGCCCACTAGCGTGTTGTCCGGCTTTACCCACAATTTCCTTGGCAATTCCCCCAACTGGTACAAGCAGGTTATCCTGCTGTTTCTGTTAGCGAATCCGATTCTGCTCTGGCTGTTCGGGCCTGTGTTCACGGGCTGGCTGCTGGTCGGCGAGTTCATTTTCACCCTAGCCATGGCGCTCAAGTGCTACCCGCTCCAGCCCGGCGGTCTGATTGCCATCGAGGCCCTGCTGATCGGTATGACCACGCCGGACGCCGTCTACCATGAAGTACTGACCAACCTGCCGGTGATCATGCTGCTGCTGTTCATGGTGGCGGGTATTTATTTCATGAAGGAACTGCTGCTGGTGACCTTCACCCAGATTCTGGTGGGGGTCCGGTCGAAATCGGCGCTGTCCCTGCTATTCTGCGCAGCCGCGGCGCTGCTGTCGGCCTTTCTTGATGCCCTGACAGTGACTGCGGTCATCATCAGTGTCGCCGTTGGTTTTTATTCGGTCTACCACAAGGTGGCCTCCGGCAAGGGGCACCACCACACGGATCACAACGCCAACAGCGACCAGGAAGTGGTCGAGCTGCATCGCAGTGACCTGCATAATTTCCGGTCCTTCCTGCGAAGCCTACTGATGCATGGGGCGGTGGGCACGGCCCTGGGCGGGGTTGCCACCATGGTCGGCGAGCCCCAGAACCTCCTAATTGCCAAAGTCGCGGGCTGGGATTTCGCAACCTTCTTTACCCACATGCTGCCGGTGAGCCTGCCCGTTCTGGTAGCCGGTCTCACCACCTGCTGGCTGCTCGAGAAACTGCGCTGGTTCGGTTATGGCACGCGACTACCCAGAAAGGTCAGACGGGTGCTGGAAGAGTTTGCCGACAACGAGCGCAAGAAACGTACACCGGCGGACCAGGCCGCTCTCTGGATTCAGGCCATGGCCGCCGTAGTGCTGGTTGTGGGGCTGGCCCTTCATCTGGCAGAAGTAGGCATGATCGGCCTGCTGGTAATCATCCTTATCACTTCATTTACCGGCATTACCGACGAACACCAGATCGGCAAGGCTTTCCAGGAAGCCCTGCCGTTTACCTCGTTGCTGGTGGTGTTCTTTGCCATTGTTGCGGTTATTCACGAGCAGCACCTGTTTACCCCGATCATCAACCTGGTACTGTCATTGCCCATCGATCAGCAGCCTGGCATGTTCTTTATCGCCAACGGTGTGCTCTCGATGATCAGCGATAACGTGTTTGTGGCGACGGTCTATATCAGCGAAATCAAACAGGCGCTGGATGCAGGCACTATTGATCAGGCGCATTTCGAGCGGCTTGCGATTGCCATTAACACCGGCACCAACCTGCCCAGTGTCGCCACACCCAACGGCCAGGCGGCGTTCCTGTTCCTGCTGACCTCGGCGATTGCTCCGCTGGTTCGGTTGTCTTATGGCCGCATGGTCTTCATGGCGCTGCCATACACGGTGGTGATGGGTTCGGTGGGACTGTGGTGCGTGGTGAACTTTATCTAGGCTTGTGGCCGGTTGCCCTCTGGGCTGCCCGTGCCGCCAGGCCTACCGAGCCATAGCACAGCCGTGATATGCCGTGGTGAACGACCCGGACAGACTCACTGACCGGACGGGTAACCTCAAAGCGCGCCAGTATATTAAAGCTCTCGTCGGCAATGGCAATGTGAGCCCGACCAATGCGGGAAGCGCCTTCAGCCACGCCGACGGCGACGATGTCCGCCGCCCCCAACCACCATTTGAGGCTGGCGGTCCGGTTATCTTCCAGTGTTTGAATCGGGCCGTTACTCTTCATTCAAGCCATTCCTTCAGTTTTTCGTACACTTTGGGGTGATGAGTCAGGCGTATGTGGTCGATGCCAGGGAAACAGGCGTAGTCCGTCAGCTCCCAATCCGCCTGGTTGGCACCTCGGGCGCTACCTTCCTGCACCAGGGCATCACCAAACAGAACGTTCACCGGATTGCCATGCTGGCGGGCCAGTAACCCGGAGATGGCAAAATGCCTGGCGTTGGGGAGCAGAGGAGCCAGGGCACCGCTTTCTTCAAGAATATCACCCCTGGACAGGTTGCGAATACCGGCACTGCGGACATCCAGTACCTCGCCAATGACCTTCAGGTAGTCCCGGGGAACTTTGTGCATGAAGCCGGCTGCGCCGTGGGCCGCCTTTGCCAACCAGGAGCCTTCGTGGGGCGCGCCCAGGTAGACGCAGCTCTCCACCAGTCCGGTCCAAGTATGGCCTGAACCAAGCCCCGCCTGGCAGGCACTGCGGATCAGCAGCCCACCCATGCTGTGGCCAATGAGGATCAGGTTTTCGACCGGCACCGGCCATTCGGCGACCAGGGTTTCCAGGGCTTCGGCCAGATCCTCGCCATTGCGATAAATCGGCCGGCCCGAGTTGTAGCGCAGGCCAAGGGGCGTGGCCCCCAAAACTTCCGCCAGTTCCGAGCCATAATTGACCCCTGGTTGGCCCGGGTAATCCCAGATCGATTCCAGCTCGGTCAATCCGTGTACCATCAGTACCAGGGTACGTCTCGGCTGGGCAAGTTGCGGCTGAGCGGGATCTAGGGGCTGGCCCTCGAACATCATCTGAAGCTCGACCGCAAGAGGATTGGCCCGATGTTCAAGCCAGTCGCCAAGAAAGCCACTGAGAATGGCAGAGGCGTGGTCCTGCCAACGTACGGGGTGCCTGGGGATCGTATTCATAACGTTACCTGTCGAGTCCTTTCATCAGTGTAGCCCGTATTTATTACAAACAATTGGCTGCGGGTAAGTTCGTTCCCGGCATGGGAACCAATACCGCGCTACGAGCGTTCCTAAACTGTATGGCCCTGGTTATTGTGTGCAATGCATTCTGTCACAACTCTGTTACCCTGATTGTAAGGTAGGGTTTTCTGGCATTGGTTGATAATGACAACATTAACACTGACTAAACACCGGCTGGCAGCGATTTTGATCCCGTTCAAAACCTTGATTCTGTTACTTCTGGTTTCATTCTGGGCCGGTGCTGTTCTGGGCTCGGAAGAGTCCAAAAGGGTGCTGAAGGTGGGCTATGTCGAATTCCCTCCATTTGAGTACCGGGATGAGAACGGGGACCCGGCAGGTGAGTTTATCGACCTCACCCGAAAGGTTGCTGACGAGGCCGGGTACGGGTTGCGTTTCATCTATGTACCCATCAGTCGGGTTTACTTTTACCTGCAGCGTGGCGCCGTGGACATGTTTCCGGGCCTGACGAACATTCATTTGCTGCAGGGTTCGATAGTCGAGAGTTCGATCAAGCCCATCCAGGTCCAGCTCAGTGCCTGGTCGCGCCAGAGTACGCCACCGCCGGCGCAATTCAGTGACTTCCAGAACAAAGTGCTGATACTCATAGCCGGCTACAGTTATGGTGGTTTGATCGATGTCCTGCGTGAAGATCCCAGCATCAGGCTAACGGAGGCCCCCAGTCATGGCGCGGCCATCAATATGCTCAGGCGCGGGCGGGGGGATTACCTGCTGGATTACAAGCCGCCCGTTGAGGAGGTGTTGAAAGGCGACTCCGAACATTCCGGACTGACCCAGACGCCCGTCCGTAAGCGCTATGGATCCTGGCTGTTTTCCCTCAAGCAGCCGGATGTGCATCATGTGAAAGCTGATTTCGATACCGCCTACTGGCGGCTGGTGGAACGGGGGGAAGTCATTCATAACATTAACTTCCCCCCTGTCGATACCCTCCCGGGTTACCCGATCGATCTAACCGACTAGCGCACAGGCCAGCACTGACGCCGCCCTTCAGTTTTGCGCTGGCCGCAGGTTAATGTCGCCATACCAGGCGGTTGCCGACGCTCCGGTGTTGTCCGAGTCAGACATGATGCCAATGCCCACAATGGCCGGTGGCTCCTCCCCGAAGGCTGCCCGGTAATCCTCGACTATGTTGCGCTCCACGGAGACCCAGGTGCCGGCCTTTTCATTACCCGAGTTAACCGCGATCATCTGGGTGGCCTCGCTGAACGGGTTCTGAACGATGTCTCCCACCTCAAGCCGGTTTGCCCAGATATAGTTGAGGGATTTGCCGGGTAGCTCGGCATCAAACAGGGCGGAGACCGCCTTGCGCTTCATGCGCTCAAACCAGCCCGCCTTGTCAGGCTCAAACTCGAACGCCACGTAGATGCGGGCCGGGTAGTCATCGCCGTTCTTGCGCAGGGCACTGCCACGCTCGTAGACCCCGCTCACTTTCCAGCGCCAGCTGAGCACCGGGCGCTCAGCTGGCTCTACCCGAATCATGGTGATCAGGCCGGAGGCGCTGTCATCGGTCCGGGCTTTCACCACCTGAACCCCATCCTCTGTCACCAGCTCATAGCTGCTGTGGCGCTCGATTTCCGGAAACTCCAGCGCTTCCCAGCCATCGTTGAGGTCATCAATAGCCGAAAACTGGGGTATGACCTCCCCCTGCGCGGGGCCTGCTATAACGAGCAGTGAGCAAAGTAATGGAAGGAAGCGAGTAGTGAAGCCAGTCATAGGGTAAACGTCCAATAGAAACGGATGGAAACAGGCGCCTTCTTTGAAGCCTTGTACGGCAGTAACGAGCGTAACATGGAGACCGGAAAAAGCCCGTCAAAAGCCAGGGCCAAAGTTTTCCCGCAAGTGTTGTGACGGAGTGATTTGCCCTATATAGTGCGTTCATCCTTGGTTAGGTACCAAATGTAGTGGTTCCCTGATTGGGTGACGCTACAGAAAGGTATCGGGAATCCGGTGAGAATCCGGAACTGACGCGCAGCGGTATTGGAGAACGAGCGTAACAAGAGACACTGGTTCAGGCCGGGAAGTCGTTACGCAAGGCCGGGCAAAAGCCCATGCTCCTGAGTCCGAAGACCTGCCAGGGAGGTGCTGTTCGAACGCCGTTTTGGCGGAACAGTGCGACTGCACCTTCGCGTATGGCGCCCCCGGGCCCTCAAGGTGAGCAGCAAACGGTTGGGTGGCCGTGCTGTTTTGGCTCTGCGCTACCGATCCGTCCTGCGTACGCGAAGGCTTGAAACCTAACGCGTATTCAGGAGAACACCCGATGTCCGTCGCCGCTTCAGCAGCGCTTTCTTCCGCTTCCCCCTCACAGCCTCACTCCCCAAGCCAGACATCTGCCCTGCAGGTGATCAAGCGCAGCGGTACCCTGGTGGGTTTCAACCCGTCCAAGATCAGTGTTGCCGTCACCAAGGCCTTCCTGGCGGTGGAAGGGGAGCAGTCCGAAGGCTCCGCCCGTATTCATCACAGCGTGGCGCAGGTCACGGCCCAGGTGGTGCAGGCGGTAAGCCGGCGGCTGAACGCCGGTGGCAAGATCCACATCGAAGACCTGCAGGATCAGGTGGAGCTGGCCCTGATGCGGGCGGAAGAACACAAGGTGGCCCGGGCTTACGTGCTCTACCGGGAGGCCCACGCCCAGGAGCGGGCCCGGCTGGCACCGCTGGAATCCCACCCCACTCTGACGGTGACCGAAACCGGCGGCCAGATCGTGCCCCTGGACCTGGGCCTGATGAAATACCAGGTCGAGCAGGCCTGTGCCAACCTGGACGGCGTCGACCCCGACACCCTGGTGGATGACACCCTGCGCAATCTTTATGACGGCATTCCCGAAAAGGATGTGCTCTCGGCACTGATCATGACCGCCCGGGGCCGGATCGAGCGGGAGCCGGACTACAGCGCCGTTACCGCCCGCCTGCTGCTTGAGCAACTGAAACTGGAGGCCAGCCTGGCGCTTGGGTTGCCCCTGCACCAGCCCCTGGCAGAGCTTTACCCACAAGCCTTGGCCAGCTATATCGAAACCGGCATTGGTCATGAACTGCTGGACCCGGCACTGGCAGAATTTGACCTGGCCCACCTGGGCGAGGCCTTGAAGCCAGAGCAGGACCTGCAGTTCGGCTTCCTGGGCCTGCAGACTCTGTATGACCGCTATTTCATCCATTGGAACGGCCACCGGCTGGAGCTGCCCCAGGTCTTCTTCATGCGGGTGGCCATGGGTCTCGCCCTGGGCGAAGACGACCCCAACGCCCGTGCAGTAGAGTTCTATAACCTGCTGTCGTCGTTCGATTACATGTCGTCCACGCCCACCCTGTTCAACAGCGGTACCCGGCATTCCCAGCTGTCCTCCTGCTACCTCACCACGGTGGCGGATGATCTCGGCAGCATCTATGGCTCGGTACGGGACAACGCGCTGCTGTCGAAATGGGCCGGCGGCCTGGGTAATGACTGGACCCCGGTGCGGGCCATGGGCGCCCACATCAAAGGCACCAATGGCAAGAGCCAGGGCGTGGTGCCCTTCCTGAAAGTGGTGAACGACACCGCCGTGGCGGTCAACCAGGGCGGCAAGCGCAAGGGCGCGGTCTGTGCCTACTTGGAAAGCTGGCACCTGGACATTGAAGAATTCCTGGAGCTGCGTAAGAACACCGGCGACGAGCGCCGCCGCACCCACGACATGAACACCGCCAACTGGGTGCCGGACCTGCTCATGGAGCGCATGCGCAACGACCGTGACTGGACCCTGTTCTCCCCGAACGACGTGCCCGACCTTCATGATCTCTATGGCAACGAGTTCCGCGCCCGCTATGAAACCTATGAGGCCATGGCCGCCCGGGGCGAGATCAGTCTGTTCAAGACCGTGCCTGCCAAGCAGCTGTGGCGCAAGATGCTGACCGTGCTGTTCGAGACCGGCCACCCCTGGATCACCTTCAAGGACCCGAGCAACCTGCGTTCGCCCCAACAGCACCAGGGCGTGGTGCATTCGTCCAACCTGTGTACGGAAATCACCCTGAACACCAGCTCGGAGGAAATCGCCGTGTGCAACCTGGGTTCCATCAACCTGGCGGCCCACATACACAACGGCGAGCTGGACGTCAGCCGGCTGCAAGACACGATCAACACCGCCGTGCGCATGCTCGATAACGTCATCGACATCAATTACTACGCCGTTCCCCAGGCCCGTGAGTCCAACCTGCGCCACCGGCCCGTGGGCCTCGGTCTGATGGGCTTCCAGGACGCCCTGTACAAGCTGAAGCTGCCCTACGCCAGCGCCGAGGCTGTGGAGTTTGCGGACGTCACCATGGAGCAGATCAGCTACCTCGCCATCGCCGCGTCCGCCCGGCTGGCGGCCGAGCGGGGCGCCTACCCGAGCTATGACGGCTCGCTGTGGAGCCAGGGCATACTGCCCATCGATTCCATCGCCAACCTCCAGGCCGCCCGCAAAGACGGCGACCTGACCCTGAATACCGACGCCCGCCTCGACTGGACGCCCATCCGCGAGCTGGTCCGGGCCCACGGCATGCGCAACTCCAACCTGATGGCCATCGCCCCGACCGCGACCATCTCCAATATTGTGGGTGTGTCCCAGTCCATAGAGCCGGCGTACCAGAACCTATTCGTCAAATCGAACCTCTCCGGCGAGTTCACGGTGGTCAACCCGGCCCTGGTCCGGGACCTCAAAGCCCTGGGCCTGTGGGACAACGTAATGGTGAACGACCTCAAGTACTTCGACGGCTCGGTGCAGCAGATCGACCGTGTACCCGCCGACATCAAGGCCCGCTATGCCACTGCTTTCGAGATCGACTCCCGCTGGCTGGTGGAGGCCGCCGCCCGGCGTCAGAAATGGCTCGACCAGGCCCAGAGCCTGAACCTGTACATGGCCGAAGCCAGTGGCAAGAAGCTGGATGCCCTGTACCAGCTGGCCTGGGAGCGGGGGCTGAAAACCACCTATTACCTGCGGTCACTGGGGGCGACCGGAGCGGAAAAATCCGTGCCCGTGGCGGCACCTGCACCGCAGGTGTGTTCCATTGATGAGCCTGACTGTGAGGCCTGCCAGTAGGACGGTTTTGTACTCCGCGGCCTGTTCCTGGCTTTAGGTTCCCGGGTGTGCCGGGCGGTGATGCCCTGTTCAGGACACGCCCGTGAATACGTCCCTGTAGGGCTCGGCTGCAGCCATCCCTGGCTGCAGGCGGTCCTGAACAGGGCATCACCGCCCGGCGCTGCAGGCTTGAGAGGTGTTTGCCGCGAAAAACGTTCAGAAAATCACTGAAGCAGGTTTTTCAGGAGGCGATAGCTCCGCAGCCCTAGGAAGCGGAGTGGGTACATTTTCCGGGACCGTCTGTGGCCAGGGATGGCCACAGCCGAGCCCTACAGGGAAGTACTTGCGTGGCGTGTCCCGGAAAATGTACCCACTTCGGTTCCTCCACCTACGTCAGCAGGCTGGACAAAAAGCTCAACCAAAAAATTAAAGGACCCAACAATGCTCAATTTCGACGACGAACCCCAGAGCCAACAGGCCGAACCTGCAGAGAACCAGGCGCCCCGTCCGGTAAACGTGGACGACAAGCGCGTGGTCAACGGCACCACGGATATCAACCAGCTGGCGCCGTTCAAGTACCCCTGGGCCTGGGAGTACTTCATGAACGCCAACAAGAACCACTGGACGCCCCTGGACGTGAACATGGCCCAGGACATCCACGACTACCACCACCGGCTGACCGCCCCGGAAAAACACGTCTATGAAAACGTGCTGGCTTACCTGACCACCTCGGACATCCTGGCCATGCGCAACATCGGGCTGGCGGTGATGGAGAAGATGAGCGCCCCCGAGCTGCAGATCTACCAGGCCCGCCAGGTGTACGAGGAAGCCATGCACACCTGGGCCTATCAGCACTGCATTGAAACCCTCAACCTCGACCAGAGCGAAATCTACAACCGCTACCGGGTGGTGCCGGAAATCAATGGCAAGATCCAGCTGGCCAACCGCCGCCTGGACGCGGCCATGCGCCCGGGCATGAACCTGCGTAACGCCGATGACCTGCAGGAATTCGTGATGTCCTACCTGTTCTTCGCGGCGGTGTTTGAAGGCACCTGGTTCTACAACGGTTTCAGCCCGATCTTCGCCCTGCAGCGCCGAGGCCTGATGCGGGGCACCGGCGAACAGCTGCAGTACATCCTGCGGGACGAAGCCATGCACTTCTCCTTCGGCCTCAAGGTGGTAAACCAGATTCTGGAAGAGGAAAACATCACCCTCGACCCAAGGGCGGTGCAGACCATGTGGGAAGAAGCCGAAGCCGCCGAAAAGGCCTACGCTGGCTATATTCTGCGGGACCCCATCCTGGGCTATTCGGCGGAATACCACACCGAACAGTTTCGTTTCGTGGCCAACCGCAGGGCCCGGACCGTCGGCATGGAGGAGCCCTTCCCGGGGGCAAAGAATGTATCACCCTGGCTGGACGAGCAGGCCACCATGAGGAAGGAAAAGAACTTCTTCGAGACCCGGGTCATCGAGTACCAGACCGGGGCACAGCTGGAGTGGTGAGCTCCCCAATCCAAGGGCAGATTTTCCTGTTTTGTCGCGTTAAGGTGGACTTGCGGCCTGACAAGTAGCCGAGGCTGCATCGGAAACCAACCCGACTGAACAGGGAGATTCTCATGGCAGGGACTACCGCATGGGACCGACTCCGAAAAGAGCATGACGAGAATGACCACTTCATGGCCGAGCACAGGCAGAAGTCATGAAGGCCCGGCTGTGGCCCGGGCAGGGGAACAGGCATGTCAGCCAGCCTATTATCGGGCTTTAGGGCCTATCTGCGCCGGAACCTGGCGGCGGGGCTTCTGACCTCGCCGTTCCAGGCCTCCGCCCGGGCGTGGGTGCTGTTGCCAGCTTACGCTGCGGTTGCCCTTGCCATCGGTCTTGGCAGCGGGCTTCTGCGCTGGGAGCCGATGCTGACGGCCTGGGCGCCGGTGATGCTGCTGGCTCTGCTGGTTTTCCCTTCGCTGCTGGAGGAAGGGTTGTTTCGCGGGCTGCTGATTCCCCGGCAGATCCGGGAATCCGGTCTGTTCTGGACAGGCCTGGCCATTGCCGGGAGCACGGTTCTGTATGTGCTCTGGCACCCTCTGACTGCCCTGATGACAGAGACCCAAGAGCGCCGTTTGTTCCTGGCCCCGGCCTTTCTTGCCATTGTGACCCTGCTCGGCATCACCTGCGGTCACAATTATGCCGTCTCAAAATCACTTTGGGGGCCAATCCTGATCCACTGGATGACGGTGGTGGTCTGGGTTTTTCTGTTTGGCGGACACAACACAGTGCTGGATGGTCTCGGGCTCACCGGCAACCGGTAAGCAGTGGCTCCATGGAGCCCCACCGCTCACCGCTACCTCATGCATGATGTAGGATTACTCCGGGCTCTCCCCGATCTTGTCCTGGGTCTGGGTATTGAAATCATCAGCATCGTGACGCTCATGCAATTGCCGGGCAGGCTCGCCCCAGGCGCGATTGACCATCTGGCCTCGACGAACAGCAGGGCGTTCAAGCACCTGTTCGGCCCAGCGGACCACATGGGTGTACTCGTGCACGGACAGGAACTCGGCGGCTTCATAGAGCACGCCTTTCACCAGGGCGCCGTACCAGGGGTAGATCGCCACATCGGCGATGGAGTATTCGTCGCCGGCCATGTACTCGTTGTCCGCAAGATGACGGTTGAGCACGTCCAGCTGGCGTTTGACCTCCATGGCGAAGCGGTTGATGGGGTATTCCATCTTTTCCGGTGCATAGGCGTAGAAATGCCCGAAGCCGCCGCCGAGGAAGGGCGCACTTCCCATCTGCCAGAACAGCCAGTTCATGGCTTCGGTGCGCTTGTGGTGTTCTGTTGGCAGCAGCGCACCGAATTTTTCCGCCAGGTACAGCAGAATGGAGCCGGATTCGAACACCCGGGTGGGGGTATCGGTGCTGTGGTCCACCATCGCTGGAATCTTGGAATTGGGGTTGATCTTCACAAAGCCGCTGGAGAATTGGTTGCCCTCGGAGATGTCGATCAGCCAGGCATCGTACTCCGCCTCCTTATGGCCCATGGCCAGGAGCTCTTCCAGCATGATGGTGGCCTTGACGCCGTTGGGCGTGGCGAGCGAATAGAGCTGAAACGGGTGCTTGCCGACCGGCAGTTCCTTGTCATGGGTGGGGCCTGCAATCGGCCGGTTGATCTTGGCGAACCGCCCGCCGCTTTCCTGGTCCCAGGTCCAGACTCGGGGTGGGGTATAGCCTTCTGATTCGCTCATGTATGCACCTTTGCTGAGTTGGTTCGCAGTGGTTCAACCGCCATTGCGGTGGGCCACATCCTGCCCCCTGTTCTACCAGAACCAGGCCACTGCTGACCACCAGCTTTGGCAAGGCCCGGCGCGGGCTCCGGATTTCGACTATGCTCTCATTCCCCTTTTCCTGTGTTTGCGGAGTGAGCGCCATGCCCATCAGTGTCCACTATGCCCTGACCGTGCTGATCTGGGGCCTGACCTGGACGGCCATTCGGCTGCAGGTGGAAGTGGCTCCGGTGGACATCTCGGTATTCTACCGTTTTGTTCTGGCCTCGCTGGTGGCGCTGGGCGGCCTGGCGTTATTGCGGCGGCTGCCCCGCTTCAGCCCGGGGCAGCATCGCTGGCTGATCCTGCAGGGGCTGACCCTCTACAGCGTCAACTTCCTGCTCATCTACCGGGCGGCAGAACATATGACCAGTGGCCTGCTGGCGGTGGTGTTCTCGTTGGCGGCGTTGTTCAACGCCTTCAACGGCCGCCTGTTTATGGGCATCCGGCCCAGCCCCCGGATCTACCCCGCGGTACTGCTGGGCATCAGCGGCGTCACCCTGCTGTTCTGGCACGATCTGCAGATCGGCAATGCCTCCGCCGCTGGCATGCTGTTCGCCGCCGCCGGCACCTTCTGGTTTTCCCTGGGTAACCTGGTCAGCCTGAAAGTTCGCACCGCCGACATCCCCCTGCTGGCGGGCAACGCCTGGGCCATGTTCTACGGCGCGGTGTTTCTGGGGCTATGGTGCCTGGTAAGTGGCGTCAGCTGGGCCGTACCCGACAGCAGCGTGTTCTGGGGCGCCGCCCTGTTCCTGGCAATTCCGGGCTCCATCATTGCCTTTTACAGCTACATCACCGTCATCCGCACCCTGGGCGCCGACAAGGCAGGCTATGCCACGGTGCTGTTCCCCGTGGTCGCGCTCAGCGTCTCGACCTGGCTGGAAGGCTTCTTGTGGAGCGGCACAGCCATCGCAGGTGCCGCCCTGGCCCTGCTGGGCAATTACGTGCTATTTCGGAAGGCGCCTGCTGGCGTCCCCGCAGCCTCCGGCCCGGCCCGTTAGTTCTTCTGCAAGCCCAAACCTAACCTCAAACCGCAGGAAAACAGCCTGCTTCCCTGCAGAAGTGATAGCTCGTGCCTGTGAAAATCGGTGACCTCTGCCTATTATTTCAGCAAAGCACTGCGGCGAACCGGCTTCCGGCTGAGCCACCTACAACCGAAGGTATACCACATGGCAGAGACAACGCCCCTGCTCCTGGCACTGGTTTTCGGCTCAATCGGTATCGCCTACCTGGTCTATGGCCGCCGCCCCGGCAAACGGGTATGGCTCTATACAGGCCTGGGACTGCTCGTGCTGCCGTACCTGACAACTGCAACCCTTCCGTTGTTAACTCTGGGCGTGATTCTGCTGTTTGTGCCGAAGTTTGTTCGTTGAGGCGGGCTGGTTTAACCCAGGGGGCTGCGAACACCCGCGAAGCCCTGGCCCAGCACATGAGTGTACACCTGGGTGGTTCTCAGGTCTGAATGGCCAAGTAGGTCCTGAACCGTACGGATATCGGTGCCTCGCCTAAGAAGTTCTGTAGCAAAGGTGTGTCGGAAGGTATGACAACCCGCGGGTTTGCCTACCCCCGCCTCCCCGACTGCCTGGCGGACCGCACGCTGAACCGATGAAACGTGGCGGTGATGGCGGGTGACATTGCCCAGGTAGTCTGTGGTTAGAGCAGGCGAGGAGAACAGCCATTGCCACTCCAGGGAGTGCCCGGCACGGGGATATTTGCGCGCCAATGCATAGGGCAGACTTACCGGGTGAACAAAGGCTTCATTGTTATGCTTCCAGGCTTGTGTGAGGGAGGCTACGTGGTCCTGTAACGGGCTGACCAAAGTACCAGGCAAAAGAGTAGTTCGGTCTTTTGCACCCTTTCCATCACGAACCGTTATGACTTGCAGGCTGAAATCCACATCTTTCACGCGCAGTCGACAGGCCTCAGTAACCCTTAACCCGGCGCCGTAAAGCAGGGATGCAATCAGCTTATTCGGCGGGCTGAGCCGGTCAATAATCCTCATGGCCTCCTCATGGGTTAACACCACCGGTAACTTGCGAGGTTTCCTGGTGCGAGTAACGGTACCTAGCTCACCAAGCGGCATGCCCAGCACTTTATCGTACAAAAAGACCAAAGCGTTGAGAGCCTGGGCCTGGGTGGACGCAGCAACATTTCGGTGAACCGCCAGCCAGGTAAGGAATTCATTCACTTCACCCGGGCCCAGTTCCTGCGGGTGCTTCATCTTATGAAAACGGATGAAATAGCGAATCCAATACCAGTAGCTCTTCTCCGTTCGAATACTGTAGTGATTCACCCGGATAACAGCGCGAACCTGATCCCGCAAGCGCGGTTGCTTCCCTTCCATAATGTGGCTCCTGCCAATGCTGTATATGCATACAGTATTATTCAGGGCGTGGATCACAGATGTCAAATGATTACATGGAATTCATGTTAGCGGTGGGCTAAGCTTTTGTTTTTCCAATTCTTAGGCTGCCCGATATGGAGTGCCAAAAACGCAATAACGAAACGGTCGCGTTTTTGCAATATTGGTGCGGTCTATCTAGTTGCTGTTGAACTAAACCGCTTCGCGGTAGCGAGCGGACCGGGGGATTTCCCGCGAGATCAGGTGA
>NZ_JAAMPF010000007.1 GCF_011074795.1 Marinobacter salicampi | reverse complement strand
TTCCATCAGCAGTGGATATTCCTCGTTCGGTATCTGGTCAATTTCTTCCAGCGTACGGATCATACGGTGGCCCAGGCAGCCCGCCTTGTCGAATGCCTTGACGTGAATCGGGTCATCCGGGTCGCCGTCGAGTTTGAGCAGGGTCTGGTTGACGCGCTTCATGAAGCGGACGATGTCTTCTTTTTCGTGAGCTTCCTCGAAGATGCCCACGCGGATGCCGCCAAGCTGGGCGCGGCGCTTCATCAAGGCCTTGTCGCGGAACAGAATGGACTGTCCGTACATGCGCGGGCTGTCCATCAGCACAGAGTTAATCGCACCGGACCACTCAACGGTTTCTTCAAACAGCGGGATGGCAACATCCACGCCTTCTTCTTTCAGCCTTGTGGCGATCTCCATGGAGCGATCATTAAGGCGAATAAAATCCCATGCTATGAAAGGGATGTTGTTCGCTTTACAGAAATCCGTGGCCCACTCAGGCGCAACGACAATGTAGCGACGGTCAAAGTTCTGTGCCGCCTTGATGGCGTTAACGCTCCAGCCGAGCAGGGCGATGTAGCCCTTGTTTGGGTCTTTCGACTTTTCGGTGCCCTTGACTGAGGGCATTTCCGGGTCGCGCCAGGCCAGCACTTCCGGCGACATTTCTGATTCAGGTGTAATCGCCATGTTATAACTCCTTTTTATTTGCAATAAGGCATCGGAAACGTTGACATTTTTCTTGGCTAATCACGATCCCGGCCTTCGCTCGAAATATATGTGCAACTATTGCATTTGCAAACTAAATTCGAAGGTGGATTGTACCTAAGGTCTTTCACTTATCGTCTACTCAAAGCCCTTGGGCCCCGCGGCGTAACCAGTCATGTACAAAGGCAAGTTTACGGTGGGCGGCTTCCGAGAGTACGAACGGATAGATATCTGCCAGGCCCATGGAGCGGTTCACATGATTGATTCGTGTGGCGAGCGTCGCGGCTACATGAACCAACTTGGCCGTGTCCGGCTCTGAGTACGGATCCCAGTTGTGGCTTGGCATTTCAGGCGAAGTCAGGCCAGTTGCTACGAAGCTGTCCGTAATGTCGGTCAGATGCAGAAGGTGTGCCGCTGTCTCTGCAAAATCCTCATGGGGATGCGCAGAGGCGTATGACGTCAGGTAAAACAGCTCCCAGTCCTGGGACGGACCCTGATCGTAATGCTTCTTGAGGGCAGCCTGATAGTCGGCACGTTCATCTCCAAACATCTCGCGGAAAGCGGTTAAAAAGTCCTCACGCAAACTCAGCCGCCACCAGAGCATGTGAGCAATCTCATGGCGCATATGCCCGATCATGGTTCGGTAAGGCTCGTCCAGGGCTTCCCTGCGAGTGACCCTGACAACGGGATCGGCCTCGGAAACGCTGATGGTGACCACGCCGTCGCCATGTCCCATGCCAGCAATCGTGTGACCGTCAGCGAGCATATGGAAAACCGGTCTGGTTCCCGGATCTTCCGGCCTGAACCAGTGCCAGCGGCCCAGGTTATCGATTACCCAACGCTTTGCTGCTTCTGTTTCTGCCCAATTGGGAATGGCATTGGGAATTTCCGGGGCCGGTGCCAGTGCCGTCATGGCACAGGATCGGCAGAAGGCGCCTTCCTCAGGCGCGATCCAGTTGCAGCCAATGACCTCGCGATTCGCACAGAACGGAGGCATGGGCACGAAAGCCCGCGCTTGTGGGTCGTAGGCAACGGGAGTGCCTTCGGCGGTAGTAAGGTTATGAAACCAAAGGGTGCCGGAACCAACCGGATTAGTGAATGCCTTCATATCTTGAGAGAGCTCCTTTCCTGCTGCGACATGCAGCAAAATTCTTGTAATGAAAGCTGATTTATAGACCTGTCTGCACCGGAAAACCAACTATAGTTATACCTATATTTTCAGCCCCCAAAGGAGCTTCAAAAATGAAGCCAGAATTCCCCGGATTATCGCCATTGTCGATCCAGAAAGACCAACCGATTCCCGCTGCCTGGGACTTCAAGCCCGGATCCGGCGTGGTCCTCCTTGTGCCTGATGCGGATCGGAAAGTGATCGATAATACGCCCTGGTCCGACGCTCTGGGAGAGCGTCTTTCAGCCCATCCGAAAACGGCCAACCCGGTGGTTCTCTCCATGCCCGGAGGTGAGAGAGCGGCGGTTGTGTTCGTGGCGGATCAACTTCAGACATTCAAGGCACTGACTCTGGCGCGCAAGGCTATCGGGCCTCTGATTGCTGACCGGGTGGAGGAAATAAACGTCCTTTGCCTGCTTGATGATGAGGTGGCCGCAGGTGCGATGGCTGAGGCCCTCCTGGCAGCGGCCCATGCAGCGCTTTTCCAGTTGCCGAAAATTACGGGCAAAGCCTCCGAGCCAAATAGCCTCAAAGCCATGAGCTATTTCGGGGGCCTTGGTAACGCTGATTTTGGATACGCTGAAGCAACGGCTGAAGGCAATAACCTGGCTCGCTGGTTAACCCATTTGCCGGGCAATTACCTGACTCCGGGCATTTACCGTGATTTCGCCGAATCCCTAGCCCGCCAGGAAGGCTGGAAATCGGAGTTCTATGACCGGGATAAACTGGAGGAGCTGGGCGCCGGCGCCTTTCTTTCCGTTGTTGAGGCCAGCCCGGTCAGGGACGCAGGCATACTGCATCTTCAATACCGCCCGCCGGGGGCTGAGGGCAAACCGCTCGCACTGGTCGGTAAAGGTATCTGTTTCGACACCGGTGGCAGCAACCTGAAAGTGGGCGGCAGTATGCTGGGCATGCATGGCGATATGCAGGGCAGTGCCGTGGCGCTGGGTGCTTTCCTCGCCG
Source organism: Marinobacter salicampi (assembly GCF_011074795.1). Taxonomy (GTDB): domain Bacteria; phylum Pseudomonadota; class Gammaproteobacteria; order Pseudomonadales; family Oleiphilaceae; genus Marinobacter; species Marinobacter salicampi. The sequence continues at coordinate 45,856 of NZ_JAAMPF010000007.1, read as the reverse complement.
TAACTCGTATGAACTTTGATCAGCCGGTGGATTGCTGGCTGGCACTGGCGGAGAACCATATCGGTTCGCGCGCAGTGAAATGTAACGATGTTATTACTGCCATGGACGGTACTACGATCGAGCTCATCAATACCGATGCTGAAGGCCGAATGGTTCTATCGGATACTCTCGGGCTGGTGTCCCGTGGAAAACCGCGCGTAATCGTTGATTATGCAACGCTCACGGGCACCGTTGGAGCCGCACTGGGGCAAAGGATGGCTGGTGTGGTAACCAATCGCCGGGAATGGGTCGAGCCACTAATCCAGGCGGGCGAACGTTGCGGTGAAAGGGTCTGGCCCTTCCCTTACGAGGATGATTACGATGAAGATCTCGAGTCGAAAGTGGCCGATACCCTGCAATGCAGAACCAAAGGCCCCGGTGATCATATCTATGCAGCACGGTTGCTTGGCCGTTTTGTGGACAAAGAAATCGGTTGGGTGCACGTAGACATGGCCTCTTCCGGCACTCATCCGGGTGGGCTCGCGCAGATACCGACAGACTTGCAGGGTTTTGGTGTGCGCTTTGGCGTGGAATGGCTCAAAAAGGTGGCTGATGAGTAGTTTCCGAGGTGCCTCTGGCTGAGCTGTAATAAACGTTGATTAGTCTGGGGGCCGGGAGTAAATTCAATTCAGCCAGTGGCTTGCCATGGATAGATGATGATGCAGAGTCACTGCACCTACTAGAGTGTGCGCTTACAGGGTTAAGATAATGAGCATGAAAGATACATACGTAAAAAAACTTCAGGCCAAGCTCGACGAGTGGAATGCGGAGATTGATAAGCTGAAAGCCAAAGCCGATACCAAAGAAGCGGATGCCCAGCAGGAATACTACAAGCAGATCGATGAACTGAAATCGATGAAAAACGACGTTAGCAAGAAACTCGACGAAATGAGTGAAGCTGGCGACGATGCCTGGGAAGATCTTAAAGCTGGCGTTGATAGCGCCTGGGATTCGGTAAGCAGCGCGTTCAGTTCTGCTACCTCTCGCTTCAAATAAGTTTCCCGAGAAACCTAGATTGCTAACAATCGGCGCCAGGATGGGCCGATTGTTAGTGTCTTATGCTGCGTAAGCAGAGACTGAGCTTGCCTGTGAAGAGCCTTTTTTAATGAAGAAATTAAAAGCAATCGGGATAGGTTTTCTGGTGGTGGTACTGCTGGGGATTGGAGCAACGTTACATTACTTCTTGCCTAAACATGCTGTGGTCGTGATTAACGGGGTGGAAGTAAAGCGCATGGATGCTCAAGGTGTGATCAATTCAGATAACGTCGCTGATGGTCCTACCCGTGATGTGTACTTCATCAACGCGGGCGAACCCGATAACTCTGTTGATGTAAGCGTATTTCGCAATGCTGATACCGGGTTCGGATTTCCCTGGTATTTTAAATTCGATTCGGCGGATGTCCAGGCAAAGGCCCAGCAGTTGAGTAAAGACAGCAACCAGCTTGCCCTGATTCAATACTATGGCTGGCGTATCCGGCTGATTTCAGCCTTTCCCAATCTAGTCAGCATAGAAAAAACCAGCACAAGATCCGAGCCGTTCCCGATCTTTAATGTGGTTTTCTTGCTATTTCTATTCGGCTTGCTCGGATTCGCTTACTGGAAAATAAAAACCCGTTTAGGCGAACGTCGAAGCAATCACCCAGTGAAATAGCTCCTGATTTCGTTAGACGCGAGGGCATTTGCGATCAGCGCACAACACTGATGCTGGAAGCGCGTAAGCAAGTCTGAGGTTGAAGCGCTGATCAGCTATCTACGTGAAACCGGCGCAAAGGGTACCTCGCAAAGCATTTTTAATGCCTTCGGCATGCAATTCAATCCTGAATTACCGAGCCACGAGGCTAGAATGATCACCGCTTGCCTCAAAGCATTTATGTGTCTTTACGACTGGCTGTTAGTGCGTGCCGACGTCGATTTCTCTCGCCGACAATCCAACCCGCAACCGTGCGCTCGACATGTTGCCACTTTTCATGTTCCTGGATGAGGAGCGGGTCCGCGCCGCAACGAATGACACGTTGATCAAGGCCCGGCCTACCTTCCATTACCGACTGCCGGATTGCAAAGTCGACGAGCCCGACTGGGGACTTCATGTGGCCTGGAACGACCGGGTTGAAGTTGAACGCTTAGCTGCGGATGAAAACCGTTTGCAGGCCTGCTGCGAAGCCTATCTCGATTTCCTGGGAAGCCCGCTCAAGGGAATATTCAGTAAATGGGCCACGGTCGTGGATACCAAATGGCTCGACCATTAACCGCCCTCGAGGTGTCAACGTGCGTTGCCATCATCCTGTTCGAAGGCGGCATGGACCTGACGTTCGGCGAATTCCGGCGTGTTGGCCGTCTGGCCATTCTGGCCGCGCCGCTAACATGGGTTTCGGCACTCTAGCGGCGCACCATATAGTCGGGCTGAGCTGATTACTATAACGCCTTGGCATGCAAGGGGCAGGGTCATGAATTCGGCCACCATCGCAGCTTAAAATTTTCCCTAATCTGAATGTTCGCTTTGCGACCTCAGCGCCCCTACACACTCAAAGCGGACATTTTTGGTTAACTAGTCAACCATAACTTGGCCAAAACGGACAATTTATGGTTTAACTACCATGAAAGTTGTTCGGCGGGAGATAGTGGTGGGCCCAGCAAGACTCGAACTTGCGACCAAGGGATTATGAGTCCCCTGCTCTAACCAACTGAGCTATAGGCCCGAAACAGCGCTGTACAGGAGTGCAGCGGGCGCCATTATACCCATGAGTACAGGCGCCCGCTACCGGTAGGTTAACCCTGATCGTCGATAAAGCCGCGCAGGTGATCGGAGCGGGAAGGGTGGCGCAGTTTGCGCAGGGCCTTGGCTTCGATCTGACGGATCCGCTCGCGGGTCACGTCGAACTGCTTGCCGACTTCTTCCAGGGTGTGGTCGGTGTTCATCTCGATGCCGAACCGCATCCGTAGCACCTTCGACTCCCTCGCCGTGAGGCCGGCCAATACAGAACGCGTGGCTTCACGAAGACCTTCGGCGGTGGCGGAATCCACCGGCGACAGGGCCTGGATGTCTTCAATGAAATCCCCAAGATGGCTGTCTTCGTCGTCACCTATGGGTGTTTCCATGGAGATCGGCTCTTTTGCGATCTTCAGCACCTTGCGGATCTTGTCTTCCGGCATTTCCATGCGCTCGCCCAGCTCTTCCGGGGTCGGCTCGCGGCCCATCTCCTGAAGCATCTGACGGGAGATGCGGTTCAGCTTGTTGATGGTCTCGATCATGTGTACCGGAATCCGGATGGTCCTGGCCTGGTCCGCAATGGAGCGGGTGATGGCCTGGCGTATCCACCAGGTGGCATAGGTCGAAAACTTGTAGCCACGACGGTATTCAAACTTGTCCACGGCCTTCATAAGGCCGATGTTGCCTTCCTGGATCAGGTCCAGGAACTGCAGGCCACGGTTGGTGTATTTCTTGGCGATGGAAATAACCAGGCGCAGGTTGGCCTCGACCATCTCTTTCTTGGCCCGGCGGGCCTTGGCTTCGCCGATGGAGACGCGACGGTTGATTTCCTTGATGTCAGGAATGTCCAGGTCGACTTCGGTCTGGATGTTAGCAATCCGCTTCTGCATCCGGACGATTTCATCCAGCCGCTCACTGATCGCCGCGGCATAGGGTTTCTTGCTCTTGGCGATCTTGGGGGCCCAGTCGAGATTGGTCTCGTTGCCGGGGAAGGACTTGATGAAATCCTTGCGGGGCATCTTGCTTTCGCGGACACAGATGCGCATCACGGTACGTTCGTTCTCACGAACCAGCTCGTTGGTGGAACGGATAACGTTAACCAGCTCATCAAAGGCCTTGTTGCCAAGCTTGAACGGCGCGAATACCTGGCCCAGTTCGTTCAGGGCTTCCTGGGTTGCCTTGTGACTACGGCCATGCTTCTCCAGGGCAGTATTGGCGGCGTCCAGTTTTTCCTTCAGCAGCTCGAAGCGCAGGCGGGTCTCTTCGGGATCCGGGCCGCTTTCGGTTTCTTCCTCTTCGCCATCGTCGTCATCGTCAGAGCTGGTGTCGGCGCTGGTATCTGCCGGAACCTCTTCGCCCATGAACGGCTCGGCATCATCCGGGTCCAGAAAGCCGGTTACGATGTCGCTGATGCGGCCTTCGTTCTCGATGATGCGCTCGTATGCCTGGATGACCGTGCCAGCAGTGCCGGGAAAGTGGGCGATTGCCGCCATCACGTCGCGCACGCCTTCTTCGATCCGCTTGGCAATAACGATCTCGCCTTCACGGGTCAGCAGTTCGACGGTGCCCATCTCACGCATATACATGCGCACCGGGTCGGTTGTACGCCCGGCATCAGACTCAACGGCAGCCAGAGCCGCTGCTGCTTCCGCCGCGGCGGCCTCGTCAGCAGTGGAGTCGCCATCGGTCATCAGCAGTGTGTCGGCATCAGGCGCAACTTCAGTGACCTGAATGCCCATGTCGTTGATCATCCGGATGATGTCTTCCACCTGGTCCGGATCGGCTATGTCTTCCGGGAGGTGGTCATTTACCTCGGCGTAAGTCAGGTAACCTTGTTCTTTGCCTCGGGCAATGAGGTCTTTCAAACGTGATTTTTGCGAATTGCCTGACATAGACACCCTGTGGACTCGCTAATAAAGAGAAAAAAGTTAAACAGCCATTATAGCTGTCGTGTTATGGGTCCGCCACCAGATGGTTAGATGGTGGTCAATCCGCAGACTTTCAAGTGCCCCCATACTCTTGCAGGCAGGCCTTTGATTGCATCGGATAGCCTCGGAACCCCTAGTCCTGATTCTGTCGACTCAGTTGCTGCAGTTCCTTGCGCTCAGCATCGGTAAGATCCCGGATGCTGCGCTTTTCTGTTAGCAGCGCTGCTAGCCTTTGTTTATGGGCCGCCTCCCTGTTCGGCGTCAGCATCTCCCGGGCGCCGGCCATGGCATGTTGCCGTGAGGGTAGGTGTTCTATGCCGTCGAACAGGCGATAGAAACGGCCATGGGCCTCGGGATCCAGTGCCAGCGCCTTCATTACATGCTTCTTGGTGCCCAGGTTCTGGGCCAGAATCCATTCTGCAAAGGTCCGAGCCTGGTGGAGCTGGCGATCATCCCGGCACAATGGCAGCAGCTCTGATGCCATTTCCGGTGCTTCCAGCAGCGCCACGCACAACAGACTATCCTTGCTCAGGCGAACATCCACCCGGGCCTCGGGAGGCCGGTTCTGGCGCTCTCCCTTGCGGGGAAAGCGACCACCGGAGGTCGCGCTCGGGCTGGCCTGCCACTCACGTCGGTTGCCACACAGGCGCAGCATTTCATGCCACATGGCATCCCTGAGGGTGCTGCGTGGCATTTTACTGAGCATAGGCTCGACCCGGGCCCTCAGTTCACCCCGGTTTTCCGGCAGTGACAGGTCCAGACCTTCACTTTGCCGATTGAACAGGTAGCGCGACAATGGCGTGGCGCCATCAATCCGTTGCTGAAACGCATCAGCACCTTCCTTGCGCACCAGGGTATCCGGGTCTTCCCCGTCCGGCAGCATCAGAAACTGCAGATGCAGGCCGTCAGTCAGCAGCTCAAGGGCGTTCTCCATCGCGCGGTCTGCGGCCCGAAAGCCGGCGTTGTCACCGTCGAAACAGAACACCAGGTGCCGCACCTGTCGTAGAAGCGCACTCAGACTGTCTTGATTGGTCGCCGTACCCAGCGTTGCTACAGCGTAGTGAATGCCGTGCTGTGCCAGGGCTATAACGTCCATGTAGCCTTCTACCACCAGCAGTTTGTCGAGCTGGCGAACGGCCTGTTTTGCCTCGTACAAGCCGTAAATCTCACGGCTCTTATGGAACACATCAGACTCGGGGGAGTTAATGTATTTGGCCTTGTCGTCCCCCAGGGTACGACCGCCAAAAGCAATGGTTTTGCCCCGGGAGTTGCGGATCGGGAACATGATCCGGTTGCGAAACAAGTCCCTTGGCCGCCCGTACCGGTCCGATACAGTGCCGGTTTCAATCAAGGGGCCGCGGAGATCGTCGCCCGCGGCCTCGTAAAGTGCTGTACCCATGCCGGGGGCGTAGCCCAGCATGTACTGCTCAGAAATGCCCTCGTCCAGTCCCCGCTGGTTCAGGTAGTCCCGGGCAAATGCAGCATCCGGGCGCTTCAATGCTGAACGATAGAAGCCGGTGGCGAAGTCCAGCGCATCGGTCAGCGTGCGTGCCTGCTGCATCTCCTGCTTGGCGCCTTCGTCATAGGGCACCTCAAGGCCGGTACGTCTTGCTAGCTCTTCCACCGCGTCGGTAAAGCCAAGGCCGTCGTATTCCCGCACGAAACTGATGGCGTCACCGTGGGCACCACAGCCGAAGCAGTGGTAAAAACCTTTGTCCGGGCGCACATTGAACGACGGCGTTTTTTCATCGTGGAAGGGGCAGCGTGCTTTGTAGTTTCCGCCGGCTTTTTTCAGCGTAATGCGGGATCCGATCAGCTCTGCCAGATCCACCCGATCCAGAAGGTCTTCAACAAAACGTTGAGGGATCAGTCCGCTCATGAGATCTCCCTTTAGAGAGAGTACGCCAGTACCATGCCGGTAAAACCGCCAAAGCCAAAAATGCCGCCGAAGCCAGGCCCCGGCGGCATTTTGGGTTCACAAGCGCTTCGTTAGGCGAAGCGAAGCGAAAAAAACTACATTCAGCAAGTGGCGACTTAGTACAGACGCTCGAACTTGCGCTGTTCCCGTTGAAGCTTCTTGAGATGGCGCTTGACGGCTGCTGCAGCTTTACGCTTGCGCACTGCAGTGGGCTTCTCGTAATGCTCACGGCGACGGACTTCGGACAGAACGCCTGCTTTTTCGCAGGAGCGCTTGAAGCGACGCAGGGCTACGTCAAACGGTTCATTCTCTTTCACTTTAACTTCTGGCATTCGGAAATCACCTACCTGGTAGAATCGATTCTAGTTTGGAAGAGCGGGTCAGTACTAAAGCGACCGTTTTACAGGGCTGCAAGGCTCTTGTTGCCGGGCGCACGCTGCATTCTCTTCGACTCTGGGCCTGGCGGCGTTGAACAAAACTCGACCAGTGCCTATTTAAGGCCGGCAATGATAGCGCCTTGGTTTGGTCCGGGTCAACGTCTTCCAGATTAATCTGCGGAGATTGTGCCGGTTCTGCTAAAATCCGGCGCCGGACCAGAGTGGAAACCCAACCGTAACCCAACGGTAGTTTTATATGCTGATTCTCGGAATCGAAACCTCTTGTGATGAAACTGGTGTGGCGCTATACCACAGCGAACAGGGCCTGTTGGCCCATGCCCTGTTCAGCCAGGTCGACATGCATGCCGATTATGGCGGTGTGGTGCCTGAACTGGCGTCCCGGGACCACGTCAGAAAGCTGCTACCCCTGTGTGACGACATACTGTTGTCGGCGGGCAAAACCCGGGCCGACATTGAGGGCATAGCCTACACCGCAGGCCCTGGGTTAGTGGGCGCCCTTATGGTGGGTGGCTCGGTGGCTCACGCCCTTGGCTTCGCTCTGGGCATACCGGTTCTGGGCGTACACCACATGGAAGGTCATCTTCTGGCACCTATGCTGGAACCTGAGCCGCCAGCCTTTCCGTTTGTGGCTCTACTTGTCTCCGGGGGCCATACCCAGCTGGTGCTGGTGAAAGGGATCGGGGAATACAGCCTTCTGGGCGAGTCTGTTGATGATGCCGCCGGTGAGGCGTTCGACAAGACCGCCAAGATGCTGGGGCTCGACTATCCCGGCGGTCCCCGGGTCGCGGCCTTGGCAGAAAAAGGCACGCCCGGGCGCTATCGCTTTCCCCGCCCGATGACGGACCGGCCCGGGCTGGACTTCAGCTTCAGTGGTCTCAAGACCTATACCCTCAACACGGTTAACCAGGCGAAGCAGAGCGGCGGCCTCGATGATCAGACCCGTGCCGATATCGCCCTGGCGTTCGAATCAGCAGCGGTGGATACCCTGGTCATCAAGTGCCGGCGTGCCCTTGAGCAAACCGGCAGCCAACGTCTTGTGGTGGCAGGGGGCGTCAGCGCCAACCGCCGCCTACGGTCAGCGCTTGACGCTATGGCAGCTAAGCTCAGGGCCGGGGTGTTCTATGCCCGGCCGGAGTTCTGTACCGACAATGGCGCCATGATCGCCTATGCCGGTTGCCAGCGGCTCAAAGCGGGCCAGCGGGACGGCGACCGCATCCTGGCAGTACCGCGCTGGCCAATGGATAAGCTGCCGCCGATTGGCGAGCCCAGGGCCGAAGGTCTGGTGGATTAAGGCGCCTAAGGTCTGGTGGATTAAAGGGTTAAGCCCCCTTCAGAAACGGTTCTCGCGGCCCTGGGCCAGACGAATCAGATTGGCCCGGTGGCGGACCACAATCAGAATGGCGAGCAGGCCGAACAGTGGCAGGGTTTCAGGCTCGATCAAGGCACTGATAAGCGGGCCCGCTAACATGGCTGTCACCGAGGCCAGTGCCGACATGCGCCAGCGCCAGAGCACCAGCCCCCAGACTGCACATAACAAGGCTGTCGTGACAGGCGCCAACGCCAGCCCTGCACCCAATGCGGTGGCCACGCCCTTGCCGCCCTGAAAGCGATAAAACACAGGCACCATATGTCCGGTCACAGCGCTCACCGCCACCATGGCCTGGGCGTAGACCGACAGATCCATCTGGGATGCCAGCCACACCGGCAGCCAGCCTTTGCTGGCATCCAGTGCGAGTGTTATGAGCGCCGGCGTCCAGCCTCCGGTGCGGTAGACATTCGTGGCACCCGGGTTGCCCGAACCCTGGGCGCGCGGGTCGGGAAGGCGCCAGATACGGCATACCGGCAGCGCGAACAGGACCGAGCCACCCAAGTAGGCAAGGGCACAAAGCAGGACCAGCAGCAGGGCGTCGTTCATGGCATCCTTGGGCGCAGACGTGAACCGGTGTTGTATGCGAAAATCGCCCGGCGAGACTGGGTCCGGGCGGGTGAACAACTGATACCAACGTTATAGGGTCAACGGATCGCAATCAATCAGCCATCAGTCGGTTGTCCGTGCCCTGGGTCGGATGGCCCTGGAGATGACCATAGTGACGGATACCGTATTGATCGAAGGCCTGGCTGTCGAAGCTGTCGTCGGAGTTTATGAGTGGGAGCGTGAAATCTGTCAGCAACTGCTGGTGGATCTTGAGCTGGCCTGGGATAACCGGGCTCCGGCACGGCAGGACGACATCACCAAAGCGCTGGATTACGGCACGGTGTGCGAATGCGTAAGCGCTTTCTTTGCGGGCTTTCAGCCCCGGTTGCTCGAGACCGCGGCCGAAAGCCTCGCCGAGCAGCTACAGGAGCGATTCGGTGTGGTCTGGCTACGTCTGGTGATTCGAAAGCCCGGCGCTGTCCCGCAGGCAAGAAGTGTAGGGGTGAGTATCGAACGGGGTCGTAAGCCATGACCGAAGCCTCGGTGTTTCTCAGCCTGGGAAGCAATGTTTATCGCGAGCAGCATATAACCGCGGCCCTTGATGCCCTGGCAAACGAGTTCGGCGAACTCGTCATGTCGTCGGTTTATGAAAGTGAAGCGGTCGGCTTTGACGGCGAGCCTTTCCTCAATCTGGTGGTGGGTATTCAAAGTGCCTTGCCTGTGGCTGAGCTATCAGTGCTGCTCAAACAGTGGGAGGCGGACAACGGCAGACATCCGGGTGCGCCCAGGTTCAGTGCCCGTACCCTTGATCTCGATATCCTGACCGTCGACAGCCTGGTAGGAACCTTTGACGGGGTTGAACTCCCCCGTGGCGAAATACTGCGCAATGCCTTTGTGCTGCTTCCGCTGTCTGAGGTCGCCCCTGATCAGAAACACCCTGTGGCCGGTAAAAGCTATGCCAGGCTCTGGCAGGAGTACACGCGGGATCAGCGACTGTGGCCGGTGCCATTCCGATGGCAGGGCAGGCAGATTTCACCTCGCCCGCCACAGGAATGAAAACCGGCCATCTGGTCAGAGGCCGTTCATGTGTCGATTGCGGAAGATGCGGATAAGACCTTCAGTTGAGCTGTCGGTGGTTTCGCTCTTCCGTTCACCGTCCAGGAGCCGGTCGAGAATGTCTTTGCCCAGCTGTTTCCCTAGCTCCACGCCCCACTGGTCAAACGAATCCACGTCCCAGATGACGCCCTGGGCATAGGTCTTGTGCTCGTACAGGGCGATCAGTGCTCCGACGGTGCGTGGGGTGGCGCGCTCGAAGAACAACGTATTGCTGGGCTTGTTGCCCGGGATGACCTTGTGCCGGGCCAGGGTTTCAACGGCCTCCGCCGATAGGCCCTGATCCGCCAGTTCGGCACGGGCCTCAGCCTCGGTCTTGCCCTGCATCAGGGCCTGGGTCTGGCTCAGGCAGTTGGCGAACAGGATGGCGTGGTGGTTGCCCACCGGGTTGTGGGTATGCAGCGGAATAATAAAATCCGCCGGTGACAGCTTGGTGCCCTGGTGTAGCAACTGGTGGTAGGCATGTTGGCCGTTAGCGCCGGCACCGCCCCAGATTATGGGCCCGGTCTGGTAGGCAACCGGGTCGCCGTGCTGGGTGACACACTTGCCGTTACTTTCCATGTCGACCTGTTGAAGATGGGCGGGTAGCCCTCGCAGATAGTGGTCGTAGGGCAGGATGGCGTGGGCATCGGCACCCCAGAAGTTGCCATACCAGACCCCCAGCAGGGCCATTATGACGGGCAGATTCTGTTCCAGTGGTGCGGACCGGAAGTGCTTGTCCATTGCCTGGGCACCAGAAAGCAGGGCCCGGAAATTATCCATGCCAATGGTCAGGGCCGTGGGCAGCCCGATAGCGGACCAGAGTGAGTACCGTCCACCCACCCAGTCCCACATGGGGAAAATGTTCTCTTCCGCAATGCCAAACTTCACCGCTTCCGGCTTGTTGGCGGTGACACCTACGAAGTGCTTGCTGATGCGTTCTTCCGAGCCACCGTTATGAAGGAACCACTCACGGGCAACCTTGGTATTCTCCAGGGTTTCCTGGGTCTTGAACGATTTCGACTGGATCAGGAAGAGGGTGGTTTCGGGATTGATGTGTCGCAGCACTTCGGTGATGTGGCTGCCATCGATATTGGCTACATAGTGGCAGTTGAGGCGGCCGTGCCAGTAGGGTTTGAGCGAAGCTGAAACCAGCTTGGGTCCTAGGAAGGAGCCGCCGATGCCAATGCTCACCACATCGGTAAAGGGCTTGTTGGTGAACCCGCGCCACTGGGTGCTGCGTATGCGCCAGACGAACTCTTCCATGCGGGCCAGCGTGTCCCGGACTTCGGGCATTATGTCCTTACCGTCCACCATCACCGGCTCGTCGTTCATATTGCGCAGGGCCGTATGCAGCGCAGGCCGATTCTCACTGACATTGACCTTTTCGCCGCGGAACATGGCCTCAATCCGTTCGGGCAACCCGCAGCTGCGGGCCAGGGCCATCAGGCGCTCAATGGTTTCGTCCACAACGAGATTTTTGGAGTAATCCAGCGCCAGGCCCGAAGCCTCCACAAAGTAACGTTTGAAACGCTCGGGGTCCTCCTGGAACAGGTCGCGCATGTGAGTATTCGCCATGGCGCCCTGGTGATCGACCAGTGCTTTCCATTCCGGACGTTCGGTAAGTGACTTGCTGCGGGCCTGTGTCAATGTTGGTTCCTTCCATGTCTGGTTCGTCAGTGGGATGCCCGGCTGACCGACAGGTTGTCAATCAGCCGGGTGGGGCCGATGAAAGCGGCCGCCAGGATGGTGAGTTCGGTCTCGTCCGTGCGAGCGGGTTTGAGGGTGTAGCTGTTCACGATGGTGAAGTAGTCGGGGCGGAAGCCCTCTTTCGTCAAAGTCTCCCTGGCCTCGCGCTCGAGCCGGGCATAATCGGTCTCACCCGTGGCCAGCTGCTCGGCGGTCAAATTAAGAAGTGTGAAAATTGCCGGGGCTCGGCGGCGGTCCTCTTCGGAAAGGAAGCTGTTGCGGGAGCTCTTTGCAACGCCGTCATCATCCCGAACCGTCGGTGCGCCGATTACCTCTACCGGAATCAGCAGGTCGCTGACCAGTTTGCGAATAACCGCAAGTTGCTGATAATCCTTTTCCCCGAAAACCGCCACATCTGGCTGAACCATGTTGAACAGCATGGTAACCACCGTGGCCACTCCTTCAAAATGACCAGGCCGGGTAGCGCCACAATGGCCCTCACTCACCTCAGGAACAGTAATGCGGGTGTGGCAGGCAAGCCCATGGGGGTATACCTCGCTGGCCGCCGGAGCGAAGATCAGCGTGTTGCCGGCTGCCCGGAGCTTGTCCTGATCCTCCGTCAGCGTGCGGGGGTAGGTATCCAGATCTTCATTGGCCCCGAATTGCATGGGGTTGACGAACACGCTGGTTACCACCACATCGGCCGCCTGAAGCGCCTTCTCCACCAAGGCCAGATGGCCTTCGTGAAGGTTGCCCATGGTGGGCACCAGGCCGATGCGCTTGCCCTGGTTCCGGTAGCCGTTCAGGATTGCCCGGAGCTCTTTCAGTGTATGGACGGTTCTCATGCTTTAAAGGTGTGCTCTTCACTGGGAAATGTGCGTTTCTTGACAGCATCCACGTAGGCCGCAATAGCACCCTGGACGGAGTCTGCTTCAGCCAGAAAGTTCTTCACAAAGCGCGGCTTGCGACCCGGGGTAATGCCCAGCATGTCGTGCAGCACCAGTACCTGACCATCAGTATCTGAACCAGCACCTATGCCGATGACAGGCGCAGCAACGGTCTGTGTAATCCGCGTCGCCAGAGGTGCCGGTACGCACTCAAGCAGGATAACGTCGGCGCCTGCGGCTTCCAGCTGACAGGCATGGTCGACCATCTGGTCAGCCTGCTTCTCATCCCGGCCCTGGACCTTATAGCCACCGAATTTGTTGACAAACTGGGGCGTAAGACCCAGATGGGCGCAAACAGGAATGCCGCGGTCACTCAATGCCTTGATGGTGTCTGACATCCAGTCGGTGCCTTCCAGCTTGACCATATGGGCGCCGGCGCGCATCAGTTCGGCTGCATTGTCCAGAGCCTGGCCGGTAGTGCCATAACTCATGAATGGCATGTCAGCCATGATCAGTGCGCCCTGGTTGCCTTTGGCAACTGCACGAACGTGGTAGCACATATGTTCCATGGTGACTGGCAGGGTGCTGTCGTGGCCCTGCAGGACCATACCCAGTGAGTCGCCAATGAGGATCACATCGACGCCAGCTTCACTGACCACGTGTGAGAAGGTAGCGTCGTAAGCAGTCAGGGCGGAAAAGGCTTCGCCCTTGCTTTTGAAGTCGCGCAGGGTATTGATGGTTACAGCCATAGCATGAATGCCTTTTGCGTCGATGGGCTGGGGCACGGGAACGCTGACCCATGCTCAGGCCCTAAGGTTAATCCCGGCCCAACCTGGAGGCAAGGCCAGGAGCATCGCCAATAGCCCGGATGTCACTCCAGACGTCGGCTGAAAGGTTTTGCCGGTTCAGGGTCAAGACGCTCAAGGCCATTGTCCGGGCACTGTAGACGTAGATCCGTCAGGGCCCGGCCATCCGGCAGGTGCAGGGCAGGGTTCAGGTCAAGCAATGGCTGTAGCGCGAAATCCCGATTGGGGAGCTCCCGATGGGGAGTCGTCAGACGTGGGTGGTCGATTACTTCCTGCCCGTACAGTAGTAGGTCGAGATCCAGTGTCCGTGGCCCCCAGTGGCGGGTCCTTTCGCGACCGTGCCGTGCCTCAATGGACTGTAGGTGATCCAGCAGTTCAAGGGGGGGCAGTTCGGTGCGAAGCTCGACGGCCCCGTTGATAAAGTCGGGCTGGTCCTGGGGGCCAACAGGGCGACTGCGGTAAAACGGGGACTGGGCCTGCAGGGTGGTATCGGGCAGAGCGGACAGGGCGGCCAGGGCCAGGGCAAGCTGGCGAAGAGGATCCGCCAGATTGCTGCCGAGGCCAACGTACGCGGCTACCGATTCAGCCATTACTGGCCGGCTTGCGTCTGCGCTTGCGTTTGCGCGGGCCGTCACTGTCCAGTTCGGTCAGCATCTTTTCCCTGCCCCTGTCATCGGCTTCCTGGAACTCAGTCCACCACTGCCCCAGGCCGGGCTCAATTTCTCCGGCATCCTCGCGGACCAGAAGGAAATCATAGGCCGCCCGAAAGCGGGGATGCTCAAGGGTTACGAAAGCCCGCTTACCCTGGCGACGGGGCAACCGCATCTGCAGTTCCCAGATCTCTTTCATGGGGCCAGAAAAGCGTTTAGGGATTGCTGTAGCCTGAACCTGGCGACCAATGACTTTTCCAATGGCGCCATGAAGTGCCGGCTGTATGGGTTCGCCCTCATCCTGGCGCCTGCGCCACTCTACCTGCAATGCCGGCCAGAGCATGGCAGCGTAAAGGAAGTAGGGGGTGACGGACTTGCCCTGGTGAATACGCCTGTCCGTGTTGTCCAGTGCCTGGCGAATCAGTGCATCAGGCTCACCGGCAGCGATGGCGCGGGCGGTTTCCGGAAACAGGGGCTCCAGCAGACCGTAATGGGTCAGGCGTTCGAAGCTGGCGGCGCCGTAGCCGGCGGAAAACAGTTTCAGCACCTCTTCAAACAGGCGTGCTGAAGGGATATGGGAAAGCAGAGGCGCGAGAGTAAGAATCGGCGCTTCAGTGGCCGGCTCGATCTCGAAATCCAGCTTGGCAGCAAACCGCACCGCTCGCAGCATTCGAACGGGATCTTCCCGATACCGGGTCTCGGGATCGCCGATCAACCGCAATTGCCGGTTCCGGAGGTCCTCAATACCGTTTGCGAAATCGATAACACTGAAGTCTTTAATACAGTAATACAGGGCGTTAACAGTGAAATCACGACGAAGGGCGTCTTCTTCCATATTGCCGTAGACGTTGTCCCGCAGCAGCAGCCCGTGTTCACTGGTCTTGCGGTCATCATCCTGGTCGTCGTCTGGATCAGACGCATTGCCACGGAAAGTGGTCACTTCAATGACTTCGCGTCCGAACAGCACGTGGACAATGCGAAACCGCCGCCCGATCAATCGGGAGTTCCGGAACAACTCGTGAACCTCTTCGGGGGTCGCATCGGTGGCAATATCGAAATCTTTGGGCTTCTGGCCCAGCATGATATCCCGAACGCCACCACCCACCAGATAGGCCTCGAAGCCGGCATTATTGAGTCGGTTCAGCACCTTCTTCGCCTGTTCACTGATGATGGATCGTGAAACCGTATGCTGATCACGAGGGATCACCTGTCTCGAATAGACGCGAGGCTTCTTTTTGCCGTTACCTGACATGAATGTTATTAGTTTTTTAAGCATTGAATCCGTATCTGCGATGAGCAAAGCCGAGAGTTTAACGGTTTGGGGGCGATTTGCCCACGTTAGTGGCGCTTTGAAGAAGGTGGGAGCATAAAAGCTGGGCAGATAGCACCGATTTTCGTAAATGCCGGAGCCAATAAATCAAAAGGCGGACCCGCTTTCACGGCCCCGCCTCCAAGAGTAGACGATCTGCGTTGTTTTTGTTCTTACTGGGGTTTTACCCCTTATTATGCTTCCGTCAAGAAGCTAGTTAGGCAAGCGGAACGCTTTGAATACAGAGAGTGGTAATGACCAGGTATGAGATCTAAGCGGATATAGTGGCGTCTGGAGGACGATTCTTCTCTACATCTACAACTCATACAAGCCAAGGCACCCCTAAAAAGCTCAGTACCCAAAACACTCAGTTCGCTCTCGCTCTGTTTTTGTTTTTGTTGCTGAACGTTTTCCTGCAGCTTTTTGTTTTTGTTTAAGCGCTGCTTTGTCACATTGTTTTTGTTGTCGTGCCCCCTATAGACTGCACTGCCTGTGCCAGTTTTTAAAAACCCTTTATTAACAGAGGTTTAATTATATTTAACCTGAGGGCAGGGTTCTGGAGTTCGCCAAAGTGTTACCCAGGTCTCACTTCTCAGGGAAATGTGTTCCTTGAGGTAACACCAGGTAACATATGAGGCGCGGTTCATTTGTTGGGGTAACATTTCAGTTGTTCGATATTTTTTTTCGCGGGATACCCAGGCGCTGGCGCCGTTCCCAGAGCGACTTGCGGCTGATGCCGAGTTTCTGTGCCAGCTCGGTTTCGCTCATGCGATCCTGGTTCTCAAGCACGAAGTGTTGAAAATAGTCCTCCAGGGAGAGGTCATTGGACCCGTCAGCCTCTCGACTCGAGACCGGGTCTCCTTCCACGAGGGATTCGGGGATCACAATCTCACCCCCGGTGCTGTCGAGGTCGAGTAACGATGGGGTAATAAGGTCGTCGTCACAGAGTATGGTCGCCCGTTCAATGGCGTTTTCCAGTTCCCTTACGTTTCCGGGCCAACGATGTTTTTCCATACTGCGCATGGCCTCGGGGCTGAGCTTGAGCCCCGGTTTTTTCATGCGTTCACCCTGACGTGAAATGAAATGTCGTGCCAGTACAAGAATATCGCTCTCACGCTCACGTAGCGGCGGGATCCGGATCTGCATGACATTCAGGCGATAAAACAGGTCTTCCCTGAATTCCCCGGTGCGCGTCATGGCCTTCAGATCCCGGTGAGTTGCTGCAATCATCCGGACGCTGACCTTGCGGCTCTGGGTCGAACCTACCTTACGGATTTCCCCTTCCTGCAAGACCCGCAGGAGTCGTGCCTGGGCTTCTGCCGGAAGCTCTCCGATCTCATCAAGAAACAGACTACCGCCATCGGCTGCTTCGATCAGGCCCGTGCGTGCCGACACAGCTCCGGTAAAGGCGCCTTTTTCATGGCCGAAGAGTTCGGATTCGATGAGACTTTCGGGAATCGCAGCGCAGTTGACCGAAATGAGAGGCCTGCTTGCCCGGGGGCTGAGCTTGTGCAGGGCCTGGGCAGCAAGCTCTTTACCGGTGCCCGATTCGCCCTGGACCAGAACCGTGGTTTCGGTCGGGGCCACCTTGCGGATCAGGGTGAAGACTTTCTGCATGGCAGAGCAGTCACCGAACATGACCCGCGAAGGATCGCTTTCGCGCTGGTCGTGCTCGTTGATGCCCACGACAGAGCCGGGCTCCGCCGGTGTTCCGGCCTGATTCAGTATGGTTTCAACCGCGGCCAGCATCTCGTCGTGGTCGAAGGGCTTGGCAATGTATTCCACCGCGCCCATTTTCATGGAGTCCACCGCAGAGCGAAGACTGGCGTAGCTGGTCATGATGAGCACCGGTGTGCGAGGCGCCCGGGTTATTAGCTCGGTGCCCGGCGCGCCGGGAAGCCGCAGATCGGAAATGATCAGGTCGAACTGCTGCAGGTCAAACCGCTGCTCGGCGTCGTCGACCGAGCCTGCATCTGAAACCTCATAACCTGCGTGTTGAAGCAGCTTTCGCAAGGCGGAGCGGATGATCTCTTCATCTTCTACGATCAGAATGCGACGCATAGTTATTTCAGGACCTTTCGTTCGGAGCGGCGCCGGGTTCATCGATGCCGGGTTCGTACGCGGGTAGCTTCAAGCGGACACAGGTACCCCGGCTGGTATCGGGGATGGCCGGGCTTTCCACCTGGATGTTGCCGTAGTGCTCTTCAACAATGCTGTACACCAGCGAAAGCCCCAGGCCGGTGCCCTGGTTGGGGCCTTTGGTGGTATAGAATGGTTCGAAAATATGGTCGAGCTGGTCGGCGGGTATGCCCGAGCCCTCGTCGGTGACCTCGATGATAGCGGAGTAACCCTCACGGTTTCCACTGATGCTTATCTGGCCGTTTTCGGGTGACGCATCCCGGGCATTGGCCAGCAGATTCACAAACACCTGCACCAGGCGCTGTTCGTCCCCCAGGACAATAAGATCCGCGGGGCAGTCGTTGCGGTAGTGAATGCCGCGCCCGGTGTTGCTCAGTGATAACAGGTTGATTGACTCGTCCACACAACGACGGATCACGGCCGGCTCATACCGGTTCGCCTGGGCGTGGTTGCCACTTCTTGCAAAGTTCATAAGCGATTGCAGTATGGCGCTGATGCGTCGGGTCTGCTGCTGGATCTGATCAGCAGTCGCCAGAATATCTTTGTCGTCTGTTTCCAGTTTGAGGTTCTGGGCAAGGGAGGAGATGCCGGTCACCGGATTGCCTACTTCATGGGCCACACCGGCGGCAAGGCGGCCAACAGACGCCAGCCGTTCACTGTGCATAAGCTCGTCTTCCAGCAGTCGGGTTTCGGTCTGGTCTTCCACCAGAATGACGTTGCCGCCCTCGTTGTGGTCTGGACCGCTGAGTGTGGACTTGTGCAGGTTCAGCCAGTGGGGTCGACCACGCAGATCCAGCCGGTGTTTGTAGCGGTGCATTTCGTTGCCGCTGATGAAGTCTTCGAGCATGAGTTGCCAGTGTTCGGGCAGTGCCTGCAGGCGGGCGCCGACGACATCGTCTGCCGCTATTTCTGTCAGCTGCTCCATGGCGTTGTTCCACATCAGGATCTCACCATCGTCACCGAGGGAGCAGGCGGGAATGGGCAGGTTCTGCAGGGTCTGGCGGTAGTGGCGACGCAGGTTGTCGAGCTCGCCCGCAAGTCCGGTCAGCTGGCTCTGATAATCCCCAAGCGCGCGTTCCACGTACTGGATATCCTGCGCGGTACGGCTGTTAGCCATAGGCTTGAACCCCAGGCGATGCTTGACGATGTCCCTGGCCACAGCCGGGCCCAGCAAGCCGGAAAGGTTGGCCTCTACCTGATCCCGAAGCCGCCGCAGCTGGTAGGGCCGGTATTCCAGAGCTGGCAACTTTAGTTGCGCCAGCGCCCGTCCAACTTCCCGTTGCGCCACCCGCTCGCCCAGGGGCGCCGAGAGCTGCTGGGTGAAATCATCGGACGAGGCGGCCAAAAGCTCCCGGCGCTGGGGTCGGGACAGTGCTCCGAGCGAGCATGACTGGGCCGCACTGGCTTCTTCCTGGGAAGTGGTGGTGAGTACCGATACCATCGCGAAAACAGTGACGTTCAGGGCCAGGCTGGTAAAGGTGAAGATATACCAGTTATCCGGCGTCGGAGTCAGCGGCAGCCCAAGCAACAGCATAATATCCAGGGTATGGGAAAACGGCAGCACCATGGTCAGTACCCACACAGCCATGCCCGCAAGCAGGCCTGCAATCAGGCCGCGCCAGTTGCCCTCGGGCCAGTAGATGACGCCCAGGGCGCCAGGTAACAACTGCAAAACCCCACTCAGGGCCAGCGCACCAAGAATAGAAAGATCAAGGTTCTTGCCCATGGTCTCGTGAAAGGCCAGGGCTGCCAGGATCGTTACGGCGATCAGCAGGCGTTTCACCCAGCGCAGCCATTTATAGATGTCACCCTGGTCCCGTGGCGGTCGCAGCGGCAAAACCACGTGGTTGAGCACCATGCCAGCGATCGCCAGCGTGCTGACAATCATCAGTCCGCTGGCGGCCGACATGCCGGCGATATACATAAGGAGCGTGAGCGCAGGGCTATCCAGGGCCATGGCGGTGCCCAGGGCATAGAACCCTGGTGGCGTTATGGCGCCCAACTCCAGACCTCCCCAAAGGATGACGGGAACCGGCAGGCCCAGCAGAAGAAGATAGAGAGGCAGCCCCCAGCTGGCACGGGCCAGTGCCCTGGGGCTTGGGTTCTCGGCGAAGGTCATATGGTACATGTGGGGCAGCACAAGGGCGCCCGCAAAGGACATCAGCATCAGGGCGCGCCAGCTGCCATCATTAATGCTGAGCTCCAGGGCCCGTACACTGGACGCCTGATTCTCCAGCCATTGGTCCAGTCCGCCAAGACCGCCAAACACCGTCACCAGGATGATAAAACCCAGCAGCATCAGTGAGCCAAGCTTGATCACCGAGTCAAACGCAATGGCAACTACCAGACCCTGGTGGCTTTGTGAATCCTGGTTCCGGCGTGTGCCGAAGAGTATCGCGAAAAGCACGACGATCAGGCTGAACAGAACACTGATCAGCTGCGGCGAGGCGCCCGGAGAGAGCAGGCTGACGGAGGTTGTGACCGCGTTTATCTGCATGCTCAGAAGTGCAAGGATGGAGGCACCGGTACATAAGGTCACGAGCGTGCCCGCCCATTGGCTCCGGTAGCGGAACGCAAACAGATCCGCAAGCGATGTGAGCTGGTAGGCCCGTCCAATGCGCATGATGGGGTTCAGCAGAACCGGCGCCAGCAGGAACGCACCGCTGATGCCCAGGTAGTAGGCCAGGAAGCCGAAACCGGACTCCGCGGCCATGCCCACGGCACCGTAAACTGCCCAGATACCGGCGTAGACCCCAAGGCTCAGTACGTAAACCAGGGGATGTCTAACCCAGTGCCGGGGAATCCGACCGCGCTCGGTAAAGTGGGCAAGGGCGAACAGGAGGCTCAGATAAAGCAGGCTGACCAGCAGCAGTGTGGTGAGGCTAAAACTCATTGGGATCCCGTCGCCACTCCAGCCAGAAACCCATGGCAATGAGCACGCCCCAGATCAGGAAAGGCGAATACCAGGCATTACCCGGTTCAATCCACCAGTCCAGGATGTTAGGCGAAAAAATGTAAATGGCCAGCACCAGTAGAAAGACCAGGCGATAGATGTACATCTGACGGGGCTTCCTGATGGACAACGTGTGCGACGTTTATACCATGACTGCCACCCACTGTCAGTTTCCAAAAGATGGCTCTGGGGTCTTGTTGAAGTGCGCATGCTTAATGGGCCGGCTAAGCGGCCTGGGAGGCTGACTGCCTTCAGTCCCGGAATCTTTGGTCAGTCATGGTCAGGGACGTTCGGGGCAAACCGGCCCGGGCATAGTTTGCTATGGCCCATTCAAGGATGACGTCGGTTTCAGCAGATTTCAGCATGGGAGGAGGTCGCTGGCCTAGCGCCACCAGCGCCTGGTAGAGGTTAGCCCTAGCCAGGTTGTCATCCAGTGCCGCGGCATGGGTCTGTTTGCTGAGCTTCTGTCCCTCCGGGTTCAGAACCACCGGAATGTGAAGCCAGGCCGGCGGCGGCGTGTCCAGGGCGGCGTAGAGCTGCGCCTGTTGGGCGGTCAGGTCCAGCAGGTCGGAGCCACGCACCACATGACTGATCCGCTGGTCGATGTCGTCCACAACAACGGCCAGTTGATAGGCATAGAAGCCCTCTTTGCGAACAATGACCGGATCGTCAACCTCGGCCTGAATGTGGTGTTGCTGGTCGCCCAACAACTGGTCTCGCCAGCAGGCTACCTGGTCTCGCATCTTGAAGCGGATGGCAAAGGGCTTGTTCCCGCAGAGACTGTGCCCCTCACGGCAGCCCCTGGCATGGTAGCCCCGGTTCTGTTTCAGCAATCGGCGTGAGCAGGTGCAGCGATAGGCCAGCCCCTCGTCGAGGAGAAAACGGACGGTTTCACTGTAGGCCGCGTTGCGGCGGGACTGGTAGCGAACAGGTTCGTCGCTGTGAAGGCCATGGGCGTCAAGACTGGCGAGTATGGCCTCGGCAGCACCAGCCGGCTCCCTGAGAGGGTCAAGGTCTTCCATTCTTACCAGCCACTCACCATCGTGGGATCGGGCTTCAAGATAGCTGGCCAGGGCCGCCACCAGTGAGCCGAAATGCAGTGGCCCGGTGGGCGATGGGGCAAATCTGCCCCGGTAGAGGACGGCGTTGGCGGTACTCATTGCTGATGGGTTACACGGCTAGAGCAAAAAGGGTGAACAAGAGGAGCAGGGGTAATACTAACCGGGGCCCCTGGGGACCCGAATAGTCGGGAATCCGACCGCCGGTGAGGCAGCCGGTTTGTCATCAGATTCCGGTTTGACGCTCGCGGATTTCCGCCAGGGTCTTGCAGTCGATGCACAGAGTGGCGGTCGGGCGCGCTTCCAGCCGGCGGGTGCCGATCTCGACGCCGCACTGATCGCAGAACCCATAATCGTCTTTGTCGATGCGATCCATGGTCTGGTCAATTTTCTTGATCAGCTTCCGTTCGCGGTCACGGGTCCGGAGTTCCAGGCTGAACTCTTCTTCCTGGGTAGCGCGATCGCTCGGGTCCGCGTAGTTGGCTGCATCTTCCTGCATGTGATGCATCGTGCGGTCGACTTCTTCCATGAGTTCCTGCTTCCACTGCAGCAACAGCTGGCGGAAGTGCTCAAGCATATCCGCACTCATGTATTCCTCGCCCTTTTTCATTTCATAGGGCGTGAAATTGGTAAAACGCTCACGTGGTGTCTGTTCAGTTTTTGCCATTGAACCCGGCCTCTTGCTTGTACTTCAACTGAACACGCCATCCTTGGAGTCGGGCGTGTCCGTACGAATACGGGAGCTGCTAAGATTTTGCGGAAAATAGCAGATATACCGAAGCCGCGCCAGCCCTGTGTCAGAGGTTTATGTTCTGGCGCAAAATCCTGCTTTCCGTATCATGGCAGCGTTATGCCTATAAGCTGTCAGGAGTCTTGAATGTTTGCAACACC
Organism: Marinobacter salicampi; assembly: GCF_011074795.1. Classification (GTDB taxonomy): domain Bacteria; phylum Pseudomonadota; class Gammaproteobacteria; order Pseudomonadales; family Oleiphilaceae; genus Marinobacter; species Marinobacter salicampi. The sequence continues at coordinate 23,477 of NZ_JAAMPF010000007.1, read as the reverse complement.
GGACCTGATCGAAGGTCGCCTTATTCGACGTTATAAACGCTTCCTGGCCGACATAAAGCTGGCTGACGGCACCGAGGTTACCGCTCATTGCCCCAATACCGGTTCAATGTTGGGGTGCCAGCCGGCGGATGCAAGGGTCTGGCTGAGCCTCAGCGATAATCCGAAGCGTAAACTGCCTTACACCTGGGAACTGGTGGAGACCAGTGCCGGCGTCCTGGCCTGCGTCAATACGGCACGACCCAACCATCAGGTACGGGCAGCGATCGAGCAGGAGCGCATTGCGGGACTGGCGGGTTATGCCAGCATCCAGCCTGAAAAAAATTACGGTACTGAAAAAAGTCGGATCGACCTTTTTCTTTCCGGTCATGACCGATTGCCGGACGCCTGGGTGGAAGTCAAGAACGTCACTCTGTGCGAGGGAGAGGCGGGCATTGGCTACTTTCCGGATGCGGTCAGCACGCGTGGCCAGAAACACCTGCGCGAGCTCATGGTTCAGGTGGCGGCCGGTGATCGGGGGGTGTTGGTTTTCTGTGTGAACCATACCGGAATTTCCGAAGTGCGACCGGCCGACCATATTGACCCGGTGTACGGCAAAATGCTGCGGGAGGCAGCAAGGGCAGGGGTTGAACTGATGGCCTGGCAGGCAGATCTATTCCGGGCCGGCGGACCCTCAGGCTCACTCGCGCTGGTGCGCCCCCTGCCGGTTATTCTGGACTGAACCGGACTTCTATCTGCCCGTCGTTCTCCCGGGTTTCGAGCGGGGTCAGGGCGCCGCCGGCACAGGGACCGGCGATGCATTCGCCGGTGTCCAGGGTAAAAAGGGCACCATGGGTGGCGCACTGGATGAAACTGCCGCCGGAATCCAGGAAACGCTCCGGCATCCAGTTGAGCTCGATGCCAAGGTGCGGGCAGCGGTTGACAAACCCCCGGAGCCGACCGTTCGCGCGAACCACAAAACCGGTTGTCGTGCCCAATGTGAACTCCAGGCACTGTTTGTCACCCAGTGCATGAGTGGGACCCACCAGTTGCCATTCACGGTGCTCCTGTGCGGACTGCTCTGGGTTCTGGTGTCGGATCATGGAGTTCTGCTCAGTTGGTGTATTTCCACTCGGGACAGGATTCGCTGGTTGCCTGGAGCCTGTTCATTGCGGACACTGGTTTTGACCAATGCCAAATCCCAATCAAAAGGAGTTGAAGGATGAAGTATATTTTCAAGGTCCGCATCCGGGAAGGACATACGGCTGAGGAATATGCGGATGCCTGGGTCCGCGCCAGCGAGATCATCCAGCAGGCTCCTGGTGCACGGGGCACAGAGCTGCACCGGAAAATGGATGACCCGAATGAACTGATCGCTATAGCCAGCTGGGACAGCAAGGCGGACCGTGACGCGATGGAAGGGCAGCACAACCCGGAGGTCGCCAGCATTATTCGCAGTGCGGCGCCCTTCTGCGAGATTACGCCGATCGGTGAGTTTGAGGAGCCCGAGTGGGTGGTGATGCCGCCACACAGGCGAGAGAGTTAAAAGGCCACTGTGCAAGGCCGGGTATCTTCCAGTTTGCGCACCACCGCTGGCCCAGGCTCACTTGTACATGTTGTAGCGCATGCGGGTGCCGTGGTTCAGGGACATGATGATTTCATCAGCGTGAAGCTCCCGCGGAAACAGGCAGCCTGAGATTTTGGCGCCGGCGATGCTGGCGCCCTCGAGGTTGGCACCACTGAAGTCAATGCCGCGAATGTCAGCACCACGGAAATAGGCGTGGCTGAGGTCCAGCCCGTCGGCATCCATGGAGCGTAGGTCCAGGCCGCGGAAATCTCCGTGGGAAAAGCTCGGTAGACTGTCCATCCCGGCCTTGGCTGCATTGAACGCATCAACGTTCTCGTTCTTCAGGGTCTGGTAAAGCGGATCATTTATTGTTCGTATGTTTTCCATGGTGCTATTTCCATCTGTGATTTGCCCCGATGTGCTTCCCTGAGTCTAGTCCAATCAGCGCGAAGGCAAACCGATGTGCTGGCGAATCCTGTCTGCCAGCGCTTCCGCGACCCGGTCTTCTTCGGTATGGACATGCACCGTATGGCTGCGCTCACGCATGGTTATGGGTTCCAGCCAGGTCTTTTGCTTATCCAGCAGGCTGGTGTCGGCTTCGGACGCATCATTGGCGCGGGCGCTCACCCATTTCCTGCGTAGGGCATCCGGTGCCTCGCAGTCGATCAGCACAAAGGGTACCCCCTGATTCTCGGCAACAGCTTCGAGCTGCTCCCGTTCGCTGACCTTCAGGCAGGCTGCATCCACGATTGCCGAAAGTCCGGTCGCCAGCAACTGTTCTGCCCGGCTTGCGAGCATGTCATAGGTCTGGCGGGTAGCCTCCGGGGTGTAGATATTCGTGTTCAGGCCGGATTTGCTTTTATCGAGGGGGCCAAGGCCAAACAGGCGCTTACGTTCGACATCTGAGCGCAGGCGGATCAGGCCCAGATTCAGTGCAAGGGCCCGGCTGACCACCGATTTACCGCTACCGGAAAGGCCGGTCGTGGCCAGCAGAAAACGGCTTGGGATCTCGCTGTAGGTTTCAGCCAGCGACGCATAGTCGCGATAACGCTGCATCAGGCCCTGCTTCTCGGCCTCGCCAAGGGACGGGTTGTTCATGGTGAACAATGCGATTTTCGCCCGCACGAGGGCCCGATAGGCTTTATAAAGTGGCAGCAGCGCCAGCCCGTCAAAATCGCCCCGGAACTCGAGATAGGTATTCAGGACAAGGCTGGACAGGGCGTATTCCCGGCGCGACTCGAGATCCATCAGGAGGAAGGCAAGGTCGTTCATGACATCAATCCAGCGGAAGGGTTCGCTGAACTCGATGCAGTCGAAAACCGTGACCTCGCCGTCGTAGACTGTGATGTTTGCCAGGTGAAGGTCACCATGGCATTCCCTCACGAAACCGCCGTCCCGCCGTTTCTGGACCAACTCACGAAGTCGGTCGAAGGTGCACTGGGTCCAGCCCTCCAGCTGGTCGAGCTGCTCAAGGAGCGCCGGGTCATCGATCATCGGGCGGATCTGATCAAAATTTTCCTGCATGCCGGCGTAGACCGCCTCCGGTGTACCCAGGGGTTTTTCTTCCGGTACCCGAGGCACCGTGTCATGAAAGTCAGCGGTCTGGCGCGCCAGTGTCACCAGCAGCTCCGGCTCAAGCTGACCCCGCTCCTGGCGGGCATCGAACAGATCGGACTGGTCAAACTGGCGCATGCGGATGGCGTACTCAAAGGCTTCGCCATCGCCGCCGATCACCGGGCTCTCGGGGCTGCCGGTGATGGGCAGCACATCGAGGTACAATTTATCTGCCAGCCTGCTGTTGAGACGAAGCTCTTCTTCGCAGAAGCGCTGGCGGTGTTCCAGTGTTGAGAAATCGAGGAACCCGAAGTCCATGGGCTTCTTGATCTTGTACGCAAAGGGGCCGGTAAGTATGACCCAGGAGATGTGAGTTTCGAGTACCTGGAACTCCGATACTGGGTGGTCGTAAAGCGCAGGATCCTGCAGCGCTAGAATCAGATCTCCGGGTTGTGCGTCACTCACAGGCCTCTCCTCGTCATTTGCTTTATGCGTCAGCGGCCTATCATAACCACCGCATTACATAAATAACACAGAGAAGGGCTGCGCGAGCCCGGGTCCGGTTCGCTATAATCCGCGCCATGAAAAAAACCAGCAGTCCCAGAAAATCGTCGCGCAAGCCCGCCAGCAAAGCCCCCGGCTCCCGCAGAGCCCCTTGGTTCTGGCGGATTGTCTGGCGTGTGGCCCTGTTAGGCTTCGTGGTCTTGGCGGGCTGGGCGGTCTACCTGGACGCGGTGGTCACGAAACGGTTCGAGGGCAAGCGGTTCGAGGTGCCTTCGCGGGTCTACGCCCGCCCTCTGGAGCTCTATGAGGGTGCCAGCGTTACCTCCAGCAACCTCCAGCGGGAGCTGGGACTGGCAGGGTTCCGCAAAGGCGATGGGGTTCGGCCTGGCAGCTTCAGTCAGTCCGGCCCCCGTTTTGTGATCAGCACGCGGGGTTTCCGGTTTGCCGACGGGGAGGAGCCACGCCGACGGCTGGAAGTGACCATCACCAATGCCCAGGTCAGCCGGCTGCGGGTTCTGAGCGGACCGGCCTCGCCCATTGTCCGCTTGCAGCCGGCACAGATCGGCGGTATTTACCCGGCCCACCGGGAAGACCGGGTCCTGATCCGCCTGGAAGACCTGCCCGAGCACTTTGCTGAAACCCTTCTGATGACCGAGGACCGGGATTTCTATGACCACCATGGGGTCTCGCCACTATCCATTGGCCGCGCCTTCTGGGTGAACCTGCAGGCGGGCCGGGTGGTCCAGGGCGGCAGTACCCTGACCCAGCAACTGGTAAAAAACCTGTTTCTTTCCAGAGATCAGACGCTGGTGCGCAAGGGCAACGAAGCCATGATGGCCCTGCTGCTGGAACTCCACTACGACAAGCCGGAAATACTGGAAACCTACCTGAACGAAGTGTATCTCGGGCAGGCAGGCAACCGCAGTATTCACGGCTTTGGTCTGGGCAGCCAGTTCTACTTCGGCGAATCCATAGAGGACTTGGATCTGCACCAGTTCGCCCTGCTGGTGGGGCTGGTAAAGGGGCCAAGCTACTATGATCCCCGGCGTCACCCCAAACGGGCGCTGGCGCGGCGCAACCTGGTCATCAATACACTGGCAAAGCATGGCGCCGTGGATGAGTCAAAGGCACGGCAGGCCCTGGCACAACCACTGGAAGTGACCCAGAAGCCGTCGTACACGGAAAACCGCTACCCGGCCTATATTGATCTGGTTCAGCGCCATCTGGCCCGGGATTACAAGCAGGAAGACCTGCAGAGTGAAGGGCTTCGAATCTTCACCACCCTAGACCCGGCCATCCAGTATGCCGCGGAGTACTCGGTCACGGAAACCCTGAAAGGACTGGAGCCCGCCAAAACCCCATCACCGCTGGAATCCGCCATGGTGGTCTCGTCCCGGGACACGGGCGAGGTACTTGCGCTGGTGGGTGGACGGGATTCCCAGTTTGCGGGTTTCAACCGCGCGCTGGACGCCCGCAGACCCATAGGTTCTCTGATCAAGCCCTTCACCTATCTAACAGCACTGGGCAAACCGGATCGGTATACCCTGATGACCCCTGTGGAGGATCGCCGCTTCGCACTGGTGTTTGATGACGGCCGCCGCTGGGAGCCAAAGAACTACGATGGCGAAGAGCACGGTCAGGTGCCTTTGCACCGGGCCCTGGCGCGCTCGTACAATCTGGCAGCAGTGAGAGTCGGGCTGGATGTGGGGATTGATGCAGTGACAGAAACCCTGCAAACACTGGGGGTTACCAGTCCGGTATCGGGCTATCCGTCCATGTTGCTTGGCTCGGTGGCCATGACGCCGGTGGAAGTGGCCTCGCTTTATCAGGGTCTGGCCACCTCTGGCTTCAATATGCCCCTGCGCACCATACGTGAGGTGACCGACGCAGCGGGCGTCTCTCTCAGCCGTTACAGCCTGGCGGTGGACCAGGTGGTCGATCCTGCCGTCGTGCACCTGATCCAGTATGCCATGCAGGAAACCATGCGCGAGGGCACCGGACGTTCCGCATACCGATTTCTGCCTTCAGACCTGGCCCTTGCGGGCAAAACCGGAACCACGGATGATGGGCGCGACAGCTGGTTTGCCGGCTTCAGCGGCGACCTGCTTGCGGTGGCCTGGATCGGGCGCGATGATAATACGACCACGACCCTGACGGGGGCCAGTGGGGCTTTGCCGGTGTGGTCGCGTTTTATGTCGCAGGTACCCCAGAGGGGCTTTTCGCCGGTTGTGCCCGATGGCGTGCAGTATCACTGGGTGAACACGGAACAAGGTGCCCTGACGGACGAGCACTGTGAAAACGCACGCTTCATGCCTTTTATTGCCGGCAGCGAGCCAAAAGATCGGATCAGCTGTTCCGGTAATATGACGAAGCGATTAAGAGGTTGGTTTGAAGGACTGTTTCAATGAAAACTAGACACGCTCACCTGGCATGGACCATCGCGGCGGCCCTGTTCATTTCCGGTTGCGCCACCGGCCCTGACGGCAACATCTATGTGCCTCCCGAGCAAAAACCAGAGAGCCGGAAAGACGCCCCGATCCCTCCCGAAGTGCGCCCGAAGGATTCCCCCATCCGCAAGTCAGAGCAACCGCCGCAATCGGTGCCGGAAGTCGAAGACGAGGACGGGCGCGAGGAATCAGGCTCCCCGAGCTATCAGGAACAGGGGGAACCCCTGTCACCGGCCGCAGCCAGCCTCATGAAGCAAGCGGATACCCTGTTGCGTCAGGACAACCCCAGGGCTGCCGTGAGCCAGCTGGAGCGGGCCCAGCGAATATCACCGCGGTCAGCCGAGGTCTACTACAAGCTGTCTGAAGCCTATGTGGCCATGAACCGGCTGGAGCCTGCAGAGCAGTTCACCCTCAAGGGCCTGTCCCTGGCTGGTAATAACACCAGGCTCCAGCGCTCAGGCTGGCAGCTGCTGGCAGATATCAGGCGGGCGAATGGCAATACGGCGGGTGCTGACCAGGCTGAGGCCCGGGCGGCGAAGCTTTAAATAAAAAGCCCCCGCGAACGGGGGCTTGACTGTTGCTGTATCTTATCTGGGCCGGTTTTACTGGATAATTTCAGCCGTTGCCTCTGCATCGTCTTCAGTTATGGCAAGAGAGACGTTTTGAGTGCCAATAAATTCTAGAGGCTCTGAGGTCTCATTATCGTCAGTTTGGCACGAGTAAGCGATTGTATATTCGCCTGCAGGTAGGAAGGCGGCCTTGAAGCTGAACAGGCTTGCTTGTTCCTCGTTGGTTACGGGTACCGCTACCACAGGGCCTTCCACTTCAGTATTCGTAAGGTCGAGATCAGTAGGCGTTACGTCGCTTCCCTCGTAGACATAGACGGATCCGTCGTAGTTACAGTTGTAGGGTGATTTGGGATCGGTGATACCGATCACATCAACATCGCCGACAATAGAGCCAGCCTCCACGTTGTTGATCAACCTATGAGAGGGCTTCAGCATGTACTTATCTTGGCCCGCCGGAGCATTTGCGCCAGCATTGAAAATGGATTTCTTGACATCGAAATCGATGGTGAAATCTGCCGAACCGCCTGCAGGTATCACGAAACCACCGTTCAGCTTGAGGCCGGTCTGCCGCCCGGAAGGCAGGAATAGAAAAACGGGTGTCTCATTCACATCTGACGCTTCTACGACATAAGGATCTTCGCCCAAATGCAGCCTGATCCATTGATACTGGCCGGCAGGAAATTCCTGACCCTCGAACAGCTGCGCAACCTTGCCGCCCTGGAAGTCCAGAAGATTGATGTCCAGTGGCTGTGCCAGTTCGATAGTCACGCTCTCACCTTCTGAAGGCTTGACCTCTACCGATGTAATGTTCAGATTCGCCTGGCTCAAACTGGTTACCGGAGCATCCGTCAGCCCCAGAGAAAGGGTGCCCGTCGAACCACTGTCGCTGCCACTGCCACCGCAGGCGGAAATCGCCGCTGCCAACGCGGCTACACTCAAACCTTTAACTAATGCGTACTTCATGGAAAGCCTCCGGGAAAAGTCTACCGGCTCTCTTGCTTATGGCCGGATTTATAATGATTGCGACGTCACCTGTTGAGTCATCGGCAGCGTCTGAAATTAGAACGTAGTGGTCGCATAAACCGTTCCCTTTTTGTCAGTTACTGTATGTCTATGGAACGTTTCAAATTGTTGGTCCGAACTGTTTTGGCTTTGCCTGTGGGCGAATCGGGACAAGACGGGCGGTTATCTGGTATAAGGCGCTTTAACCATGAACCTCAGGTTGCGTTGTGGCACTGATTCCCTTTAAACCTTCGCGTGCGAAACGATTCGAAGCCTGCGTGCAGCCGCATCTGGCTGGCATGTACCGGTTTGCCTTTCGACTTACCGGACAAAGGGATGATGCCGAGGACCTTGTGCAGGATGTATTGACCAAGCTGTTTCCCAAGGCCGACGATTTGCTGGCAGTGGACCAGCCAGGGCCCTGGCTTAACCGGGTGCTTTACCGGCACTTTATCGACCTCACCCGAAAGCGTGCGCGTCGGGCGGACCGACCGGTGAGCAGCATCATGGCGGACGATGTAGGCCAGAACTTTCTGGATGGCCTGGTGGACAGCACCAACGAGCCGGATCGCCAGTTGGGCCGGGAGCAGTTGCGACGGGCGGTCGGCCACGCCCTGCAAAGCCTGCCCCCGGACCAGCGCACGCTGCTTTTGATGCACGACGTGGATGGCTGGCGCCAGGAAGACATTGCTGAAGTGCTGAATGTGGCTGTGGGAACGGTCAAGTCGCGGTTGCACCGATGTCGGGCCGGCCTGAAGCAAACTCTTGGCGAAGAGTTGGAACCCTTTCTGGCCAGGTTGCGTTTGGATGACTGAGGTGATGAAAATGATGACGTGCCATCAGGCCCAGGACTTTATTGAGCAGTATGTTGCTGCCGGACTCGCGCCGGAGAAATTGCGTGCTCTGGAGAACCATACCGAGCAGTGCTCTGCTTGTGCTCTGCGCCTGCATTGGGAACGTCAGATCAATGCCGAGCTGCAGGCCTACACCATTCCCGAACCAAGTATTGACTTTGAGACCCGGGTATTGGCTGCGGCTACCGGTAAACGCCCGGTTTCTGCTTCATCCTGGTGGGCGGTTCCTGTGGTTGGCGGTGCGCTTGCGGCGTCTCTGGCCCTGGGGTTATTCCTGGGCTCGGGTAATGATGGCCTGACTCAGTCAGAGACCGAAATGGCCCGGACCGCAACCGAGGGCCCGGTGCAGTCCGTGGCGGAAGTTGAACCCTGGGGACGTGAGCAAACCGTACGGCTGGCATTCAATTCGGGCTCGCGGCTTGATGATGTGAATCTGACCATCGAACTTCCGGCCAATGTGGAGCTGGCCAACTTTCCCGGCCATCGGCAGCTAAGCTGGCAGGTGGATCTGGAGCCAGGTGAGAACGTCATCGCGTTACCTCTTCGCATCGCGTACCCACAGGCAGGAGAACTTGTGGCTCATTTGGACGCTGGTGACAAGCGCAAGACTTTCCATGCGCCTATCCCTGGCATAGAAATTAAGGATGGGGAGCCTTCCTCGTGAATGAATCAGCGACGATCAGTAACGGTATTCGGGGGTGCCTCAGGGTTCTTCTGGTGCTGGTTTTGGCCTCCGCTACCTCGGTAGCGGCCCAGAGTCGCGACGATCTCGATGTCACCATGCGGATGGTAATTGATGACGAGGATTTGTCCGATCGAGTTGTGCAGGAGCTGCAGTTACCAGAATCAGCCCTGCTTCCTCCCGATGAACCCGGGCCTGGTGCTGGAGCGGCGAGCCGTGAGCAGGCCACGGAAGCTCGCGAGCAGGGCAGGGCCCTGGGTCGCGAAATGTCGGAGGAATCCAGAAACAAGCGCGATGAAATCCCAAGGGGCAGGCCGGGCGAAGCTATTGGCATCCCGCGGGGAAAGCCTGACATCGGGCGCGGCGGTGGCCGCCCCGACGATCTGCCCAGGCCAGGACGTGATGGCCAGGGCGGCGGTCGCCCTGACGACGTCGGCAACCCCGGTCGGGGCAACCAGGACGTCGGCGGGCGGCCTGACGACCTTCCCAATCAGGGCCGTGGAAACCAGGGCGGCGGTGGCCGGCCGGATGACCTGCCCAGGCCCGGCGGTGGAAACGGAAGACCCTGACCCTTTTTCCCGTAAAGCCTGGTTTTAATTTCAAGCCCTGACTTCCCCTGACAATTTATGCCAGCATGGCATTTTCTGCCCGAATCTCCTGATTCCCCCGTTTGGATAGAGTCCGACCCTGCTATACTTCCTATTCCATGGTTGCCTTCAGTCGAAGGAACGTCTGGCAGGAGTGTTTTTTGGCCCGCTCGTCCATTAGAGGGATACTGATTCTGTTGCTGGGCGCGTGTCTGGTCCCGTCAATGGCGATCGGAAATGCGTTGCCGGCCGTGGACGATGCTGACCCGCAAGCGCTGTTCCGGGCGGGGGTATCGGCTTTTGAAAGCGGCGATCTCGATCAGGCACGGGAACTGCTCGAGCGCGCCCATGCTTCAGGTTTCGAGAACTCTGCCCTGAATTACAATCTCGGTGTGCTCTACTACCGTATGCAGCTGTATGAGTTGTCCCGAGAGCATTTCAATGAACTGCTCGATACCAGTCATCAGGATCTGGCCCGCTATAATCTAGGCTTGGTGGCCCAGGCGGATGGTCAGCCAGAGCTGGCCCGGGACTACTTCGCCCAGGTAGCCGAAGACGCGTCCCAGCAGAAGCTCCGGACACTGGCCCGGCGCCAACTCGAACCCACCGTTGAAGAGAGCCAGCCCTGGCTTGGGTTTGCGTCGCTTGGCGCTGGCTATGAGAGCAACCTTGCCCTGTTGCCGGATACGGCGGGGACCGAACTTTCTGACAGTTTCAATGAAGTTATCCTTGCCGGCCAGGGGCCCCTTTGGTCATTGGCAGGTTCCGACAGCAGGAGCCGGTCGGTCGAGGCCTCGGGCAGCTATTACCGTCGCCACTTCCACTCCGAAGACGACTTCACCAACGATGCAGCTCAAGTGAGTGTGGCCTGGGTGTCCCGAGGCGATTCCGATACCCGAAGCCTGGCGCTCAAACAGGCTTACTTCCGCATTGCTGACGAGTCCAGGGAGCACCAGACATCCTTTGAGGGTCGGTATCGGGACCTGGGATGTTTTGGCAGCGGTCAGTCAGTCCGTTGTGATCTGGATGCATCCGTCTCGAGGGTTTTCCCTTTTAACGGCTACGAAGCCTATGAAGGCTGGCGGTATGAGGCCAGCGCCGGTCTGAGTTCGCGCTGGGATGCCTGGCGGGGAATTGCGGAGCTTGAGCTGGAAGTTAACGACCGGGAAGACCTGACAGTGGGCGAGCAGTTTGTCAGCGTATCCCCGCGACGCCAGGGCCTGGCCCTGACTCTGGAGTATCTCGGCTTCGGAGTCCTGACGCTCGGTTCGGAGGTGGCCTACCGCTACAGCGACTACCCTGACCCGTACCGGCTCATATCCGGTCCCGATCGGGAGTCAGGCCGGCGGGCAGACCATCGTTACTCGCTGGGGGCGACCGCGGAGTATCTCCTTTCAAGGTCATGGTCGATCATAGGGGAGGTTTCGCACCAGAAAAGTGAAAGCTCCCTGAAGCAATACAGCTATGATAACCAGAGTTACCAGGTCAGTCTCGACTACCTGTTCTGACGCCGGTCAGGCCCGGCGCCAGCTTTCAACTCCCTTTGCCGACCGCCACGCTGCCGGTCGCCAGGCCATGAATCAGAGCTGGGCCATGACCCGGCCCGCCGCCTCGGTGGTATGTTCCACGTCCTCGTCCGATAGTACGGCACAGACGAAACCCGCCTCAAAGGCGGAGGGGGCCAGATAGACGCCTTCCCGGAGCATGCCCTGGAAGAAGGCTTTAAAGCGCTCAACGTTACAGCCCATGACCTGATCAAAACTGGTCACGCTGTCCTCTTCAGTAAAGAAAAAGCCGAACATACCCCCAACACCCTGGACCGCCAGCGGAATACCGTGCTTGTCCGCAGCGGCCTTGAGGCCATTGCGCACCGCCGTGGTCTTGGCAGTAAGCCTGTCGTGGAATCCCGGCTCGGAAATGGCATTGAGGGTGGTCAGGCCAGCGGTCATCGCCAACGGGTTGCCAGACAGGGTTCCCGCCTGATACACGGGACCGAGCGGGGAGATGTGTTCCATGATTTTGCGTTTGCCGCCGAACGCGCCTACTGGCAAGCCGCCGCCAATCACCTTGCCCAGAGCCGTGAGGTCTGGAGTAACCCCATAGTGTCCCTGGGCACCACCGAGGGCGACCCGAAAGCCGGTCATGACCTCGTCGAAGATGAGTACCGTGCCGTAGTCATCACAGATTTCCCGCAAGCCTTCCAGGAAGCCTGGTACGGGGGGGATGCAGTTCATATTGCCGGCCACTGGCTCAACAATGATCGCCGCCACCTGGTCGCCCACCGAAGCAAAGGCCTGGCGCACGCTTTCAATATCATTGAAAGGCAGGGTCAGGGTGTGTTCGGCCAGGCTTGCCGGGATGCCGGGTGAGTTGGGCACGCCCAGGGTCAGGGCGCCGGAGCCCGCCTTCACCAGCAGTGAGTCGACATGGCCATGGTAGCAACCTTCGAATTTGACGATTTTGTCCCGCCCGGTATAGCCGCGGGCCAGGCGGATAGCGCTCATGGTGGCTTCAGTGCCGGAGTTAACCATGCGCACAAGATCGATGGAGGGCACCAATTCGCACACTTTCTTGGCCATGGCTGTTTCGATAGACGTGGGCGCGCCGTAGCCAAGCCCCAGGTCGATCTGGGCATGGAGCGCGTCAATGATGCGTCTGTCCCCGTGGCCGAGGATCATCGGTCCCCAGGAGCCTATGTAATCGATGTAGCGCCGATCGTCCTCGTCGTAAAGATAGGCTCCCTTGGCATGCTTGAAGAAAAGCGGCGTGCCGCCGACGCCCTTGAATGCTCGCACCGGTGAGTTGACGCCGCCGGGAATGTACTTTTGTGCCTGTTCAAAAAGGGTTTCGGATTGGGTCATGGTTTCGGGCTCCGCTTATGTCGGCTCTGTAGGATGTAGAAGCAGGTTCGGCTTGGGGGCGTACTAACGCCCCGGGGCTGCAGGGTGATGAGCGCTGATTAGCCGGCTCAGTTCGCGGGCGGCCTGCTCAGTGTCGGGGCTGGCAAACAGACCCCCGATGACCGCCAGGCAGTCCGCCCCAGCCCGGATCAGTTGGGCACCATTCTCCGCAGTGATGCCGCCGATGGCAACCAATGGCCTGTCCAGTTGCTTCGCTTCGGCCAGCACTCCAGGCTCAGCCGGAACAGCCTCGGGTTTGGTTTGGGAGCCGAAGAAACGGCCAAAGGCCAGGTAATCGGCGGAAGCCTCAACGGCCTGCCGGGCCAGGCTAAGGCTGCCGTGGCAGGTGGCACCGATAATGGCCTCGCTACCAAGCATGGCACGAGCGCGTTCCAGGCTGAAATCGGACTGGCCAAGATGCACACCGGCAGCGCCTACCTCCAACGCAAGCTTGGGGTCATCATTGATCAGTAGCGGCACGCCAGCGCCGGCGCACAGCACCTGAAGTTTGCCGGCCTGGTACAGGCGCTCGCGAGGGCTGCTGACTTTATCCCGGTACTGGATCACGACTGCGCCACCCCGTATGGCTGCAGCAACTTCAGTGAACAGCCGCTCCCCTGGCAACAGCCGGGTGTCGGTAATGGCGTAAAGTCCGGGGGAGATGTTCCGTTCAGCCACTAGATGTTTCTCTTGTAATGACGGTCGGGTACCGGCTGCCCCCGACCTACCGCCAGGGCGCTGCCGATGGCGCCGGAAACAAATGTCTGTGCCTGGGCAATCGCCTCTTCCAGAGACAGACCCTGTGCCCGACCCGCGGCCAATGCTGCAGCCAGGGTGCAGCCGGTGCCATGATACTCGCCTCCGATGCGGTCCAGGCGCCACTCCATGGGTTCTTGCCCACTACGGTAGAGCACATTGACGATCGACTGTCCCAGGCCATGGCCTCCAGTGGCCAGAACCGAGCCGCACCCTTCGGACAGGAGCTGGTCGGCTGCTTTCGCCGGATCCTGCTCTCCGCTTAACTGGGCCAGCTCCACCCCATTGGGAGTGATGACCTCGGCACGCTGAAACAGGGTCCTGCGCATTCGGTCAATCAAAGCCTCATCCGCCAGATCGCCACCACCGGCGGCTTTGATGACAGGGTCGACGATCAGGGGAACGGCGGGATGGTCTGCCAGAAATGCCAGCAGGGCCTCCACAATTGACGCATTACCCAGCGCTCCGGTCTTGACGGCGTGAAAAGGCGTGTCCTGGGCCAGGCACTTTAATTGCCGCAGGATAAGATCAGATTCTACGGCGACGCTGTCATAGACGTTGCGGGTGTCCTGCACGGTCAGGCAGGTCAAAACCGGCAGGGGATGGCAGCCCAGGGCGGTGACCGCCTGGATATCCGCCTGGATCCCGGCGCCCCCGGAAGGGTCGAGGCCAGAAAGAATAAGTACCTGGGGGCGTTGATGTAATTTGATGGCAGGGTCTCCCTTTCAGGTCGGAGGATCGGATTAAAAAGGTTTGACGGAAGCGAGTACCACCACCGCTACCAGCACCAGAACGGGCATTTCATTGAACCACCGGTAGAATACGTGACTGCGTTGATTCTGGTCCTGCTGAAATACCTTGACCAGGTGTCCGCAGTAAAAATGGTAACCAACAAGCAGCAGTACCAGAAACAGTTTGGCGTGTAGCCAGCCCTGGCTCAGATACCCGCTCGGGTTATAGCTGATCAGCCAGAATCCGAATATCAGAGTCGCGACCATCGAGGGTGTCGTGATGCCCCGGTAGAGCTTGCGCTCCATGACCTTAAATCGGTCCCGCCCGGGCTGCTCATCACACGCAGCGTGATACACGAAGAGCCTGGGGAGATAGAACAGCCCAGCAAACCAGCACACCATGGCAATGATATGGAACGCTTTAACCCAAAGCATAGATAACCTCTGCACTGCCCGTATCGGGCATTGGTCGGCCTAGCCGCGTTTATATTGGTAGTAGTTTTCGATATCGGCCTTTAGCACCACACCGTAGATCCGCTGGATCATGGGGGCAACGTGTCTTTGCACGTACAGAGCTTCAGCTTGACCATTATTGAATTCGTCGAGGGCTTCTTCCAGCGTGGCCTGATACTGGACCGGCGCAATGTCCCGCCTATGTGCCGGAATCTCCATCAGATCGATTGTCTCCTCTGTCTCACTTTCACCCTCTTCGAAGTCACTTTTTTTGTCCTCGGCCTCTGGGTCCTGTTCCGCCAGGCTCTCCAGGAAGCGAGCCAGATCTACTGAGGGCAGCAGCGCGGTCGGGCCACTGCTGCCCTCGACAATCAGCCATTTTGGCTCTGACCTGAGCATGTCCGTCGCCTGTGCCCGGGACAGGTGGCGCTCGGTGCGCAGGATGCTCCGGTCCATGATGGCGCCCACCGACACCCGTCTAAGGGCCTGGGTAATCGGTGAATTCTGGTAGCTCATGCCGTGATTTTTCAGGATCGTTAGGAAAATAGACCTTTGACCAAACACCTCGCTGGCGATCAGGCTCGCGCTAGTAATAATCAGCATCCCGGGCAGAATGATGTTGGGGTTGCGGGTCAGTTCCATCAATGCCATGAGCGCTGCAAGGGGCGCCTGAAGGACTGCACCCATCATGGCGCCCATGCCCAGCATGGCATAAAAGCCTACCGATGAAGCGGTGTCTGGCATGAACGCCGAGCCAATAAGGCCCATGGCGCCGCCCAGGGTTGCCCCGATAAAAAGCGTCGGGCCAATGACACCGCTGGGCATGCCGAGGCCAATGGTAACCGCCGTAATGATGAGTTTGGCGACGCCGGCGCCCAGCAGCAGCCAGAATGGCAGCTCCCCGCCAATGGTCAGGTCCACGGTGTCGTAGCCAATCCCCATGACCTCGGGAATCAGTATGGCGAAGGGGACCATCAGAAGCCCGGCACAGGTCAGGCGCAAAAGCACTGGCCGTTGGTGGAAGCGGCCGCTGGCGGTCATCAGCCTGATCATGGCGGCCGCTGCCACACCAATGACCACCGCCATGGCCAGTATCCAGGGGATCTCAAGCAGTGAATTCATGGTCAGCGGCGGCACACTGAACGCAGGCGCCGGGCCATAGGCGGCCTGGGTTATTACTGCTGCACTGACAGATGAAAGTATGATTGGTGTAAACCCGGCGATGGTGTATTCCATCATCACCACTTCCATGGCAAAAATAACGCCGGCGATGGGCGTGTTGAACGACGCTGAAATAGCCGCAGCGCTGCCACAGGCCACCAGCGTGCGGATGCTGTTGTTGGGCAGTCTCATCCATTGCCCCATCAGGCTTGAGAAAGACGCCCCAAGGTGGACTGCCGGGCCCTCCCGTCCTGCAGACTGCCCGGTGATAACCGTCCCCACGCCCACGATAAACTGCACGATGGCACTGCGAAGGCTGATGTACCCCTGATGGTAGTTCAGGCGTTCCATGACATGCACAATGCCCACCTTGCGGTCCTGAATCGCAAGCCGGTGGAGCAGTAGCCCAAGGGCCACAGCGCCTGCAAAGGGCAGTACGCCCCGGGTGATCAGGCCGAGCTGCTCAAAGGATTCCGAACCGGAGCCTGGCAGAAAATAAGTAAGTGGCCACTCAATTGCCAGGCGGAACACAAGAATCACGGCCCCCGTTACGATGCCTGAAAGCAGACCCAGCAATGCAAGCTGAGGCAATGCATCAACGTCCGCAAGTCGCCTGCGGAAGAAGGGAATGAAACCATCCGTGTATTTATGTTTAAAGTTGCGCATGGAACATCGGTTTCTGGGCCTTTTGGGCTTGAAGGTTCAAAGACTTAGGGTATTGTAATGGTCGTTGTTCTGGCCGCAATCTGTCACTGCAGTATCATGATAGACTATGGCGGCACGCAGGTCTTTGAATGAGCATAGGCGGCCGAATGGCTGGGGTTCAGAACGTAACGCAAGAGCAGGAGTTTCGAGTGATAAAGGTAGGCATCGTAGGGGGTACCGGTTATACCGGCGTCGAGTTGCTGCGGATACTGGCAGCGCATCCTGACGTCAGAGTCCAGGCGATCACCTCACGCTCGGAAGCTGGCTTGGCTGTGTCTGATATGTACCCCAACCTGCGTGGCCACTATGATCTAGCCTTCAGCGAGCCGGATGCCGATGCGCTCTCTGCCTGTGACCTGGTATTTTTCGCGACGCCCCATGGGGTTGCCATGCGTATGGTGCCGGAGCTCATGGCCCGGGGTACCCGCGTGGTTGATTTGTCAGCTGATTTTCGCCTCAAGGATCTTGATGTCTGGGCAACATGGTATGGCATGCCCCACGAGAGCCCCCAGTGGGCCGAGAAAGCCGTCTATGGCTTGCCTGAAATAGCCCGGGATGCCATTCGTGAGGCCCAGTTGGTAGCCAACCCAGGATGCTATCCCACGGCGGTGCAACTGGGTTTTCTGCCTCTTCTTGAGGCCGGACTTGTTGATACACGGCGGCTGATAGCCGACGCCAAATCCGGTGCCAGTGGCGCAGGCCGGGGCGCCAGCGTAGGCACGCTCCACGGCGAGATAGGTGAGAGCTTCAAGGCTTATGGCGCGTCCGGGCACCGACATTTGCCAGAAATCCGGCAGGGGCTGGTGGGCGCGGTTAAAGATCAGGGCGAAGTGGGCGTAACCTTTGTGCCTCACCTGGTGCCGATGATCCGGGGGATTGAGGCCACGCTATACGCTGAACTGAAAGATCCGGCTGATTTCGACCGTTTGCAGCGTCTCTACGAAGAGCGCTTCCAGACAGAGCCCTTTGTTGACGTGATGCCGTTTGGCAGTCACCCCGAAACTCGCAGTGTAAAAGGAGCAAATACCTGTAGGATGGCGCTGCACCGTCAGGGAGACAGCTCCATGGTTATTGTCACATCAGTAATCGATAACCTGGTAAAGGGTGCCGCAGGCCAGGCAGTACAGAATATGAACATTATGTTCGGGTTCGACGAAAGTACGGCGCTCAATTTTCCAGCCTTGCTGCCATAGGCCGGGTCTGTGACAGACGACAAGAAAACAGACCAGTATGTGGTGATTCGGCATCGGCCAGGTTATCGTCTTCGCAGGACACTCATTCTGCTGGTTTTCTCCGTAATTTCCGCTGTGATCGGATACATGATGGGTATGGCGGAGGACGGTTTCCGCTTTAGTGATGTGGTCCAGACCCGGGATTATCTTGAGCAGGAGCTAGCGGAACTCAGGAAGTCCCATACCGAAACCCAGCAGCGGCTAATCAATCTTGAGCGTGGCCGGAGCATCGACGAGCAGGCGCTGAATCAGGCCCGGCGCGCTATAACGGCGCTGGAAACGAGAAGGTCAGAGCTCGAATCGGACCTCACCTTTTACAAGAACATCATGGCGCCTTCGGAAACCAGCGAGGGTCTGCAGGTTGACCGTTTGACGCTGATCTCAAAACGCACCCCCGGACACTATGATTTCAAACTTGTGCTGACCCAGGTGGGCAATAACAATAGCTATATCTCAGGTGTTGTCGCGGTGAATGTCGTAGGTATGCGAAACGAAGAGCGCGAGCTGATTGCGTTACGGGATGTGTCAGAAGACATTGATGATCTCGGCGTGAAGTTCCGCTTCCGCTTTTTCCAGGATGTCGAAGGTGAACTGGTGCTTCCTGAAGACTTCGAGCCTCTTGAAGTCCAGGTTGTGGCTCAGGCTCAGGGCGCCAAGGCCACCAAGGCAGAACGTACATTTGACTGGCCCATAGTGCGGGAGAATTAAGCATGTTTGGTAACAAGAAGCAGAATCAGCGTCGCCCTACCGGGCACTTCGATACGCTGGTGTCCCGTAAAACCTCCATATCTGGAGACGTCTATTTTTCCGGCGGGCTCCATGTGGACGGGAAGGTCCAGGGGAAAGTCATTGCTGAGGAGGGTAGCGAGGCTGTCCTACGGGTTTCCGAAGCCGGCGAGATTGAGGGTGACATCATGGCGCCCCATGTCATCATTAACGGTATAGTCCATGGCAACGTCTACTCAGGTTCTCACCTTGAGCTCGCGGCGAAAGCCGCCATACATGGGAATGTTTACTACAACCTCATCGAGATGGCTATGGGTGCCCAGGTCAACGGCAACCTGGTCCATCAGAAAGAAACGGCTGGACTGCTGGGCCAGGGACTGTCTCAAAACGAGGCATTGGCAAGCGAACCGGAGCTATCTGAAGAGACCGGTCTGCTGAGCGGACAGCCAGTCGCAGGAAAAGAGCGCCCACAATAGTTGATTGTTTTGGTCGGGAATACGATAATTGGGCAATTAACGAACAGTGATATTTTGGAGGCGAGCTTGAGTCTAGTACAGGAACAAATGCCGACACCGCTGTTCTTCAGTGACAGCGCGGTCGCAAAAGTACGGGAACTGGTGGAAGAGGAGGAGAACCCCTCCCTTAAGTTAAGGGTGTTTGTCACCGGAGGGGGATGTTCGGGCTTCCAGTATGGTTTCTCCTTCGACGACAATCAGGACGAGGATGATACCGCCATCGAAAAAGGGGGTGCCATATTGCTGGTGGATCCCATGAGCTATCAGTATCTGGTGGGCGCAACCATCGACTATCAGGAGGGTCTTCAGGGCTCCCAGTTCATGGTCCAGAACCCGAATGCGAGTTCCACTTGTGGTTGTGGCTCCTCCTTTACAATCTAGCGACGAACTTTGTCGGATCGCTCAGGCTTGGTAGATAGCTCCGAGTATTCGCCTGCCTTTGGCACCGGTGACCTTGGGGACATTGCCATAGGCGCCATCAATCGCCTGCTTGCCCAGCCATGCAAAAGCGGTTGCCTCAACCCACTGGGGGTCGAGACCCAGGGTATCGGTGGCCACCAGAGTGCGTTCGGGATTGGCGGACGCCAGGGTTTCCATCAGAAGCGTGTTTTTAACTCCGCCTCCGCACACATAAAGGGTGGAAGCAGGCGCAGTCAGCTGATCAGTCAGAGTGCGCACGGTCAGCTCAAGTAGGGTTCGCTGGACATCCACAGGCGCCGTTTCCGGATGACGGTTAAGTACCGTCTTAATCCAGGCAAGATTGAACTTCTCCTTACCGGTGCTTTTAGGTGCGCTCTGCCTGAAGTAGCCATCGGTAAGCATGTCATTCAGTAATGCTTCGTCGACCTTGCCACCCCTGGCCCAGCGTCCCTCTTCATCAAAGTGCCTCCCGGTTTGGTCGAGACACCAGGCATCCAGCAGGGCGTTGCCCGGGCCGGTATCAAAACCGAAAGCCTGGTCAGGATGCTGACCGGGTAGCCAGCTGATATTTGCAATACCGCCTATATTGATGATGTAGCGATCCTCGCCTTCTTTGCCGAAGTAAGCCTGGTGAAAAGCAGGCACCAGAGGGGCTCCCTCGCCACCAGCGGCCATATCCCGACGCCGGAAGTCCGCTATCGTGGTGACACCGGTCAGCTCAGAAATAAGGTTAGGGTCACCTAGCTGGATTGAGAAAGGGCAGTGACCATGGGGCTGGTGCCGTATTGTCTGGCCGTGACTTCCAATGGCTCGCAAAGGAGGAGCCGACAGTTTGCCGCGTTTGATAACTTCGCAGGCGGCCTGGCCGAAAAGCTGGCCCAACTGATGGTCCATTTCGCCCAGGTCATCAGGGCTGCCATGGTTCTGGCTCAGGCGCTCTAACCGTTCTCGAAGTTCGTGGGGGTAGGGCAGGCAAAAGGTTGCGTGAAGTAGGATCCGGTTTTCAGGGAAGGACACCAGCACAGCGTCAATGCCATCCATGCTGGTGCCTGACATCAGGCCGACAAATGAGGCGTCATCCACCTCTTAATCGCCTCTTGCAAGGGTCAGGCGCCGATCCCGGTAGGTATCGAGCTGGGCAAGAGTCTGATCAGTAGCTGATCTGAAATGAGCCAGTTTCGCTTTCGGGATAGGGGCGGCATCCGGCAATTTGACAGTGACAGGGTTGCGATGGGTGCCGTTGACTCGAAACTCGTAATGCAAATGTGGGCCGGTCGCAAGACCGGTAGCACCGACATAACCGATAACCTGTCCCTGCTTGACGTACGTGCCGGAGCGAACGCCCTTGGCATAGCTGTTCATGTGGGCATAAAGAGTGGTAATGCTGCTGCCGTGCTGGAGAACGACTGTCTTGCCGTAGCCGCCTTTGCGGCCTGCCAGGATGACCTTGCCATCGCCAGCAGCTTTGATCGGCGTGCCGGTACGGGCAGCATAATCGGTGCCTTTATGAGCTCGCAGAGTGTTCAGCACCGGATGGCGACGGTTCAAGTTGAAGTTCGACGATATGCGGGCAAAATCCACCGGCGTGCGAAGAAACGCTTTGCGCATGCTTCGGCCGTCTGGGGTGTAGTAGTCGCTACTGCCTTTCTCGTCTGTATAGAGAACCGCAGCCAGCTCCCGGCTTCGGTTGTTGAAATTGGCGGCCAGGATACGGCCATTGTCGATCTTCTCACCGTCCAGAAACAGCTCTTCATAAACCACACTGAAGCGGTCGCCCTTACGGATATCCAAGACAAAGTCGATATCCCAGCCAAAAATACCGGCCAGCTCCATCGTCAGCTTGTCAGTAAGGCCGGCAGCCTGTCCTGCCCCAAACAGAGAGCTGGTGATTTCTGCCTCGGCGAATGTTGTTCTGATCTCAGGCTGACGAACTACCTGTTCACCCACAAAGCCGGAATCAGTACGCTCAATTTCTAGCGATTCCATACGCGAACGCTGAAGCCTGATGGCCGCGAGCTCGCCCTCGCCGTCGGTTGCAAACGCAATCGACTCGCCTGCATAGAGTCGCTGAAGCTTGTCGGCATTCCCTTTTCCGTGGATCACTGAAAGCATCAGTCGATCAGAGAAGCCGGCTTTCTTGAAAAGAGTCGACAGGCTGTCGCCGTTTTTTATATTGAACTCGGTCCAGCTCAGTCTGGGCTCGACGGACTCGCTCGATGTTGAGTCGGTCAAAACAGCAGGTTCCACAGGAGCATCGTTAGAGACTGGCTGACTGGTGGCAACCGGAGCGCTTTGCTCTGAAGAAGAGGAGTCTTGTGTAGAGATGATCGCCGCCGCAGAGAGGGCGTCGTCGGAAAGCGTACGGTTGCCTTCTTTCGTTGTCTTGGTGATTTCGCCAGAATCAAGATCCAACGCGACAACCAGACGATTGGCCTCCACGTCCGAGCTGGGGCTGAAGACAGCACTTACAGCGATGACCGTTCCGGTCAGAAATGCTGCCGCCAAATGTGTTTTTGGAAATGTCTTAAGCACGCGATTAACCTGTTTTTAGTCGTTACTTCTGTAGGTTGTACAGCCCAATTAAGGTCAGCGTTCAAGTATAGATCAACCTCGGCAGTATAAAAAGCACGCACTTGGGCGTCATACCGGGGCAACCTGATGACGGCCGTCTGTGTCAGGCACAGATTTTCCTGTCACCCTTGCTATAATGCGCTGCTCTTACGCTTGGCTGCTGGCTATTCGGTCGTTATTAAGAATGGTAGCAGCGTTTGCAGTAACGCTCAGAGTCATTTTGTTGGGCTCTGTAACTACCGCGACCTTTTACCGCAACTGTTATCAAGGAATTAGCTGTTATGACATCAATCGACGAGGCGCTTGCCATCATCAAGCGTGGGGTAGACGAGCTGCTTCCTGAAGAGGAGCTCATCACTAAGCTCAAACTGGGCAGGCCTCTTCGCGTCAAGGCGGGCTTTGACCCGACCGCACCGGATCTCCATCTTGGTCATACAGTCCTGATCAACAAATTGCGTCAGCTCCAGGATCTGGGTCACGACATAATGTTCCTGATTGGTGACTTTACCGGCAAGATCGGGGATCCAACTGGTAAGAGCGCCACGCGCCCGCCTCTGACCGACGAGCAGGTGGCAGCTAACGCCCAGACCTATAAAGAGCAGGTCTTTAAGATTCTCGACCCTGCAAGAACTCGCGTCATGTTTAACTCCGAGTGGATGGGCAAAATGACTGCCGCCGATATGATCAGGCTGGCGGGTCAGTACACGGTTGCGCGTATGCTGGAGCGGGATGATTTTACCAAGCGTTACGGGGCCGAGCAGCCCATTGCTATCCATGAGTTCCTCTATCCTCTGGTTCAGGGTTATGACTCGGTCGCCATGGAGGCGGACATCGAACTGGGCGGTACCGATCAGAAGTTCAATCTCCTGATGGGTAGGATCCTGCAAAAGCACTATGGGCAGGAACCTCAGATCATTCTTACCATGCCTATATTGGAGGGCCTCGATGGGGTCCAGAAAATGTCGAAGTCCTTGGGCAACTATATAGGTGTCAATGATTCTCCTGGCGAAATGTACACCAAACTGCTGTCTGTGCCTGATCAATTGTTGTGGCGCTATTTTGAGTTGCTTAGCTTCCGGCCTCTCGCGGAAGTCCAGGAGTATAGGGCTGCCGTAGAGGGTGGAGCCAATCCCCAGGAATTCAAGAAAATTCTGGCCGAAGAAATCATTGCGCGCTTTCATGACGATGAAGCGGCGCGCTCCGCTCACAAATCCGCTGGTAATCGGGTCGCGCTGGGCGAGATCCCAGAAAATGTGCCGATAGTGGAGGTTCCCCTGGAGGGGCAGGAGCAATTGCCAATGGCATCAGTGTTGCGACTGGCTGGTCTGGTGAAAAACGGTGCGGCTGCGAAAGATGTGATCGGGCGTGGGGCAGTTTACATTGATGGCGACAAAGCTCCGGCGGATAGAGTGTTCACCAAGGGCGACGATTGTGTGGTCCAGGCTGGTAAGAAGAAGATTGCCCGGGTTTTGATCACCGAATAATCGATCTGGAAGGTTTTGGGTTTTTTTCCAAAATCCCCGTTGACACCTGAGTGGGTGTCTGTAGAATGCGCATCTCCTTCG
>NZ_JAAMPF010000006.1 GCF_011074795.1 Marinobacter salicampi | reverse complement strand
TCCGACCGCCTGGTTCGTAGCCAGGTACTCTATCCAGCTGAGCTACAGCCGCGCAACATGGTTTTCTGTATCTGTACTTCAACTGCTTTTCGTGTCCCGCCAAATAGATGGCGGAGAGGGAGGGATTCGAACCCTCGGTACGAATTAACGTACGGCTCCTTAGCAGGGAGCTGGTTTCAGCCACTCACCCACCTCTCCTTGAGAACGCGGCGTATAGTACCATAATATTTCTGTTTTCATAGGGTTGACGCCGACTTTTTCTTAGCTGATTCGAACGTCCGCCACAAAAAAACCGTCCAGATGCCCTCGGACGGTTTTCCCGATTCTCAGCTATTGCCGGGCTCCTGCCCATCAGAGTCAGACTTTTCGCTCTGAATGCGCTGGTAAATTTCTTCCCGGTGCACGGCGACTTCCTTGGGCGCATTTACGCCAATTCGTACCTGATTCCCTTTCACCCCCAGTACAGTGACAGTAACTTCGTCACCGACCATCAGGGTTTCGCCGACACGGCGCGTTAAGATTAACATGTCCGTTACTCCCTTTTTTCAGAGCTACTGTTCCGACATAAGCAACTACGTACAACATTTATAATGGGACCACGCACTGGCTTAACAAGCGGTTCAAGCGCTGATAAACGGTACATGTAGCCAAAACCTTAGCTACCTGTGAATGGCTCCCTTTTTACAAGGTGCGGACAAATTGAAATCCTTGTCACACCTCTCCCCCGGGCTTGTCCAGTTCAAACGCACTGTGCAGTGCGCGAACGGCAAGCTCAAGATACTTTTCATCGATTACTACCGAAATTTTTATCTCAGACGTGGAAATCATCTTGATATTGATGCCCTCGTCGGAAAGTGCCTCAAACATTTTCGTGGCGACGCCCGCGTGAGATCTCATCCCTACGCCGACGATGCTCACTTTGGCAATCTTGCTGTCGCCACTGACTTCTCTTGCCTTGAGTTCGGTGGCTGCGCGCTCCAGAATTTCCTTTGCTCGTCTAAAGTCGTTTCTATGAACGGTAAACGTGAAGTCAGTCCGGTTGTCTGCCCCTACGTTCTGCACGATCATATCCACTTCGATATTGGCGTTACTGATCGGCTTCAATATCCTCAGAGCACTGCCAGGTGTATCCGGTACGCCGGAAATAGTGAGCTTGGCTTCATCGCGATTGAACGCTATGCCAGAAACAACCGGTTGCTCCATGACGTTATCATCCTCAAGAGTAATCAGGGTGCCACCACCCTCTTCGAAACTGGACAGCACCCGAAGCGGCACATTGTATTTACCGGCAAACTCAACCGCACGTATCTGTAACACCTTCGAACCCAAGCTTGCCATTTCCATCATTTCTTCGAAAGTGATGCGATCGAGGCGTCTGGCGCTGTCAACAACTCGTGGGTCGGTAGTATAGACCCCGTCCACATCCGTATAGATCTGACACTCGTCGGCCTTCAGGGCCGCCGCAAGTGCCACTGCCGTTGTATCTGAGCCCCCTCGACCGAGAGTTGTGATATTGCCCTGCTCATCCATGCCCTGAAAACCGGCAACGACCACAACGCGACCTGCCGTCAGATCTTCCCGCATTCGCTGTTCATCAATCTGGCGAATACGAGCCTTGGTATGGGCACTATCTGTCAGAATACGCACTTGGGCACCGGTATAGGAACGGGCTTCACAATTACGTTTTTGCAATGCCATGGCCAACAGCGCAATGGTGACCTGCTCACCCGTGGACACCAGCACATCCATTTCCCGTGGCGTGGGCTCATCCATGATTGCCTCTGCAAGAGCGATAAGCCGGTTGGTCTCACCACTCATGGCTGACACTACAACTACAACATCATGCCCTTCCTTGCGAAAGCGACTTATCTTTTCAGCTACGGCTTCAATGCGGTCAGTCGAGCCTACCGACGTACCGCCAAATTTCTGGACCAACAGAGCCATGTTTTTCCTACTATCCGAGCCGGAACAGCCGGTCTTGAACAAGCCATCGTAAGCGGTTTTTAACGCCGCTACCTAACAATCGTGCGGATTATAATTGCCCGCGTTACCTTTACAATCTAAATATTAGCTTGTGGCCTTTGCGATCCAGTCCGCCACGCTCTCAAGCGCGCCGGGCAACCTGGCGGGATCGTTACCTCCCCCCTGGGCCATATCCGGGCGTCCACCACCTTTGCCATCCACCTGGCCTGCCAGGTATTTCATCAGATCCCCGGCCTTTACCCGGCCGGTGGCTGACTTGGTGACTCCTGCGACCAACGTCACCTTGCCATCCTCCACACTGGCAAGCACCACCACACCCTCACCAAGCTTGTTCTTCAACTGATCCGCCGTATCCATCAGGGCCTTGCGATCGGCACCTGGCAACTCGGCAGCGACAACCTGAAGGCCATTGACCTCGATGGCCATGCTCGCCAGATCCGTGCCCGCCGAATTCGCCAGTTTCTGTTTGAGCTGTTCGAGCTCCTTCTCCATCTGGCGCGAACGTTCCACCAACGCCTGGACCTTTTCCACTGCCGAGTCACGGCTGGCTTTCACAAGCCCGGCGACTTCACGCAAGGCCTTGTCGGTGGCTTCCATCCAGGCCAGCGCACCTTGACCGGTGACCGCTTCGATGCGTCGCACACCTGAAGAAATACCGCTCTCGGACGTTATCCTTAAAAGGCCAATGTCGCCCGTTCGGGAAACGTGAGTGCCGCCACAAAGCTCCACCGAGTAGGCATCTTTACCCATGCTCAGCACGCGAACGGTATCGCCATATTTTTCGCCGAACAGGGCCATGGCACCCTTGCGCTGGGCCTCCTCCATATCGGTTAATTCCGTGGAGACGGGGGTATTGGCCTGGATCTGTTCGTTAACCTGGTGCTCGATTTCACGTAACTGCTCAGGCGTTACCGGCTCGAAATGGGAGAAATCGAAACGCAGCTTGTCAGGATCAACCAGCGAGCCCTTCTGGGTTACGTGCTCTCCCAAAATCCTTCGGAGCGCGGCGTGCAGTAGATGGGTAGCCGAGTGGTTCAGTGCGGTCGCCTGGCGCCGGGAGTGATCAATGTGTGCGTCGACTTCAAGACCCGGGAAGAATTCACCTTCGATAACCGTGCCGACGTGCAGATGGTGGGAACCGTCCTTGCGGGTATCCTTTACCTGGAAGCGGCCGCCACTCCAGGTCAGCAGACCGGTATCGCCTACCTGGCCACCGGATTCTGCATAAAAGGGCGTGCGTTCCAGTACGATGACAGCCTCATCCCCCGCCTCAGCGGTTTTTTCTTCACCGCCGACCAGTACGGTGCTGATCTTTTCATGACCGTCGATCTGCTCGTAACCGGTAAACTCGGTTCTGCCCTCAAGCCGCAGTCCGGCGTTGTAGTCGATACCGAACTTGCTGGCAGCACGCGCACGTTCCCGCTGGGCATTCATGGCTTTTTCATAGCCATCGTAGTCCAGCGTAAGGCCTCGCTCCCGGGCAATGTCGTTGGTCAGGTCCACCGGGAAGCCAAAGGTATCGTATAGCGCAAAGACCGTTTCGCCGGGAATGACCTTGGCATCGAGTGCCGCTATATCCTGCTCAAGCAGTCGCAGACCTTTGTCCAGAGTCTTGGCGAACTGCTCTTCCTCCTGCTGGAGCACTCTTTCAATCTGGGCCTGGGTACGAACCAGCTGGGGGAAAGCTTCGCCCATTAGATCGACGAGGGCACCCGTGAGGCGATAGAAAAACGGTTCGGTCGCACCCAGTTTGTTACCGTGTCGGGCAGCGCGTCGGATGATACGCCGCAGGACAAACCCGCGGCCTTCATTGGAGGGCATGACACCATCGGCAATAAGAAAGGCACAGGAACGGATATGGTCTGCCACCACCCGCAACGAAGCCTCTGTGGTCGCGATGCCACCGAGAATATCAGAAGCGGCCGCCAGCAAATCCTGAAACAGGTCGATTTCATAGTTGCTGTGAACACCCTGCATAACCGCAGTTATACGCTCAAGCCCCATACCGGTATCTACCGAGGGCTTTGGCAGCGGCTGCATTTCGCCGTCAGCAGCCCGGTTGAACTGCATGAAGACCACGTTCCAGATCTCTATATAGCGGTCGCCGTCTTCTTCAGGGCTACCCGGCGGGCCACCCGCGACGTCCGGGCCATGGTCAAAGAATATCTCGGTACAGGGACCGCATGGGCCGGTATCACCCATCTGCCAGAAGTTGTCCGAGGCATAGGGAGCACCCTTGTTGTCACCGATACGGACGATACGCTCCGCCGGCACGCCCATTTCTCGGGTCCAAATATCGAAGGCTTCGTCATCCGTTGCGTAGATAGTGACCCAGAGCTTGTCTTTGGGCAAAGACAGCCATTGATCGCCGGTCAGGAAAGTCCAGGCAAAGTTGATGGCCTCACGTTTGAAATAGTCGCCGAAGCTGAAGTTGCCCAGCATTTCAAAAAACGTGTGATGACGGGCGGTGTAGCCCACATTTTCAAGATCGTTGTGCTTGCCCCCAGCCCGGACACACTTCTGGGTTGATGTCGCCCGGCTGTAGTCACGAGCTTCGCGGCCGAGGAACACGTCCTTGAACTGGTTCATCCCTGCGTTGGTGAACAGCAGTGTAGGGTCATCGGCAGGCACCAGCGAGCTGCTGGGCACAACGGTATGGCCGTGCTGTTTGAAATAATCCAGAAAAGCCTGTCGCAACTGTGCGGTTTTCATAACCCCATCCTGATAGATCGATCAGTCATACTGTCAGTCATACTGACCAGTGTACCTGTGAGCCGGCGCCGGCTCGAATCGCAAGAAACAGCCAAGCCGGGCTGGACAAGCCGGCTACTCTAGCATAGGGCGCGGGGAGTAAAAACGGCAAAGGCCTTGGCGCGGGCAAATCCACCCAGGCAGTTGCGGAATATGAGGACAGGGTCATCCTGCAGTCGACTCCCAACGGCTCGGCCAAAAACCGCTGACGCTCCGCGAGAGGTTCACAGGGACCAATTACGATATACTTGCGCGCCTGAAACAGGTCAATCCCTTGGAGTTGCTATGCCCCGACGTTTTCATGATCAGGACGAAACCCTCGCCACAGCCGGTTTGGTTAAACGCCTACTGGCCATGCTTTACGATGGCCTGATCTGCATCGCCGTGCTTCTGGTCGTAACATGGTTGTATACGTTACTCGCAGCCTGGGTCATCGGATTCGACCGCTACCTGGAACTGGCGGAAGGCGGCCACCTCAATACCGATCCACTGCTGACGTCGGTCCTTTTCGTTACGCTGTATCTGTTCTTCGGCTATTTCTGGACTCGTAACGGCCAGACTCTGGGGATGCAGGTCTGGCGTATCCGGGTCGAAAATGCCAACGGCACGTCCATAAGCTGGCTACAGGCTCTGCTGCGATTCATGATGGGATGGGCAAGTCTGCTCACGGCAGGCCTGGGCTTTCTCTGGATGCTCTGGGATAAAAAAAACGAAACCTGGCCGGATAAATTCTCAGAGAGCCGTATTGTTCAGGTGCCGAAAACATAGCCGTGTGGGGGCAGCCTCGTCAGGCGGCTATCCGGCTTTGCGCATCAACAGGAAGCCGACCAGGCCGCTGAACGCAATCGGGACTACCGTGGCGAGCATCGGATCAAAGCCGAACACCAGGCTCATGGGCCCCAGCAAATCCTGCATGTATTTGAACAGGAGCCCGACAATCAGGCCGGTGAATACCCGAAACCCCATGGTTACCGAACGCAGGGGGCCAAAGATGAACGAAATCGCCACCAGAACCATGACCGCGGTCCCCACGGGCATCAGGACCTTTTTCCAGAAGGCAAGCCAGTAGGTTGCAGCCCGCAGGCCCTGCTCATCAAGATACGTGGCGTAGGTGAACAGGCCTGACATCGACAGGTTCTCGGGCTTGACGATCAGCACACTGAGCACATCGGGAGACAGACCACTTTCCCAACGCTCATTTTCACCCGTTTCCAGGGACGCACCCTGCTCCGTGAGCCTGGTTGTGGTTACCTCGTCCAGCAGCCAATGATCGCCCTGATAAGTTGCCTGATTGGCAAACGTCGCCGACGCCAGCCATCGGTCGTCGTTGAACCTGAACAACGACACTCCATGCAGCGTGCCATCAGGCTGGACCGCATTCAGATGAATAAAGGTGTCTCCTTCCCGATGCCAGATACCCGTGGCCGAGGCAATGTTCTGGCCTGCCCCCTGGGCTATGGCCTTCTGGCTCTGTGCCATGCGTTCCGTCGGCGGTGCTACGTATTCGCCAATCAAAAGCCCCACAAGCACGATAAGCAGAGTGGGTTTCATCGCCGACCATACGATTCGCCGTATTGAGACCCCGGCTGCCCGTATAACGGTCAGTTCCGAAGAGCTGGCCATGGCACCCAGCCCTACCAGACAACCCATGAATGCGCCCAGCGGCAGATAGTCATATATCCGTCTAGGCAAGGTCATGAACACGTACGTCAGTGCCTGAAGTGTCTGGTAGTCGTTTTTGGCGTCGTCAAGTTCGGCAATAAAGGCAAATATAAGGTCGAGAGACAGTACCACCAGCATCACAAGGAGCATGGCCCCTGCCACGGAGCTCATGACATAGCGGTCAAGTTTACGCATGGGCCGGCTCCTCACGCTGTAGCTTGCGCTTGCGTAACCATGCCGGCCCGAACTGCAGCCAGAGCCCGAGGACAAGAAAGAGAGCATGCACCCAGAGCATCCCCAGCCAGCCGGGCACCTTCTGGTCAGCCAGCGCATCCCGAGCCACGATCAAAAGCCCAAGGTAAAGTATGTAAAGCAGCATTGCTGGCAGCAGGTGAAAGAAGCGGCCCTGCCGGGGGTTTACACGACTCAGGCGAACCGCCAGAAGCGTGACGATGGGTACGATCAGGGGCAATGAGAACCGCCAGTGTAAAGTTGCAATGGCCTCTGGATCATCTGAAGACATCAACTCCCAGGTACTGACCGCTTCGTCCAGCTCCCGGTCACGGCCGGAGCCGCCCTGGATTTTCAGGCCATAGGCCTCGAATTCAGTGACTTCATAATCGAGTCGGCCCGGGACGCCAGCGAAACGTGTGCCTTCCTGCAGGACCAGAAAGCGGCTACCGGTATCCTGGTCGATAAACTGGGAGCCGGTCTCGGCCGAGATAATGGTAAGCCCGCTCCCTGCCGGAGCAAACTCGGCAATAAAGACCCCCTGCAGCTCACGCTTGTCATCACTAAGGGCCTCGGTATAGGTCACCCGGTTGCCGGATTCAAGGCTCTGGAACCTGCCCGGGGCAAGCATCTCGAATTCGGTAGCCTTGCGCTGTTCATTGAAGATAGCCTCGACCTGCTTCATACCCCAGGGCGAAACGAACAGACTCATGGACCCGACAATCAGCATGACGACCACACTGCCAACCAGAGTCTGAGCTAGAATCTGGCGCTCGCTCACACCACAGGCGTACAGAACCGTCATCTCGCTTTCCAGGTACATGCGGCCGTAGGCCAGCAGAATGCCGATGAAAAAGCCCAGAGGCAGGATCAGCTCCAGAAAGCCGGGGAAGCGGTACGCCATGATCTGGAAAAGCACATCGCCGGCCAGCTCTCCCGCCGCCGCATCCGCCAGGTACTTGATAAAACGGCCGCTCATGAAAACCATCAGCAAAATGCCTGACACAGCCAGCATGCTGATCATCACTTGTCGGGTCAGGTAGCGGAAAATGAGGGTCAAAGCGATCTCGATCCATTGAACGAAGAGTGATTAACGGGGCACGGATGTTCAGACTACGTGGCCGCTATTCTATGTAACCTGTCCGGTGAATGACAGAGGAACGGCCGGCGCCCTTGATAATTGGCGCCAGAACCACAATCCTATAGCCATCGTAATTTTTGTCCGTATTCTGCAGGGCTTATACCCGCTGCGTGCGGTCTGACCAGGCCCCTGGCCTCGGAACGCCCTCTACCAACACACCAGTGCATACCGGAGACATTATGAATGTAACCCTGAGCAGCAAGACCCCTGACGCCATCAAGGCGGACTGCCTGGTTGTGGGCGTGCCTGAAAAAGGCCAGTGGCCTGACTCAACCCAGCAGGCAGACGCCGCCCTGGGCGGGCTTCTTGCGGAGCTGCACAAAGCGGGTGACATGACGGGAAAACTGGCCAGTACACTGATGTTCCCGGTTAGCGACAAGCCTTGGGATCGCATCCTTGTAGTCGGCACCGGTGGCGACAGCGACCGGTCCCCGGCAAATTACCGCAAGGCGTTGACTGCTGCTTTCTCTCAGCTCAAAGACAGCAACGCCAGGAACGCGCTGGTGACTTTAGCTGACACCAGCACCAACACGACAGATTGGACAGAGGCAGACAGGGTCAGCCTGATCGGACGCACCCTGGAAGACCAGATGTACCGCTTTACCGGGTTCAAGAGCGAGAAGGCTCCGGCCCCTAAACTCGCCAAAGTGACCGTGGCGGCCTCCGGCACCGGCAAGGCGCTGAAGGACGCACTGATTCTGGGCCTGGCCACGGGCCGCGGCATGAACCTGACCCGCGACCTCGGCAATACGCCGCCTAACGTCTGCCACCCTACTTGGCTGGCGGAACAGGCCGAGAAAATGGCGAAAGACCATGAGGTGATCAAGACCGAGGTTCTTGATGAGAAGCAGATGAAAAAGCTCGGCATGAACTCATTGCTGTCTGTATCAGCGGGCAGTGCCCAGCCGGCCAAACTCATCATCATGGAATACCGGGGCGGCAAGTCCAAGGACAAACCCCATGTACTGGTGGGCAAGGGCATCACCTTCGACAGCGGCGGCATCAGCATCAAGCCTGGCGAAGGCATGGATGAAATGAAGTACGACATGGGAGGCGCGGCGAGCGTATTCGGGGCCATGCAAGCCATTGCCGAGATCAAGCCTGCCATCAATGTTGTTGCGGTCGTCGCTGCCGCCGAAAACATGCCCAGCGGAACGGCCACCCGTCCC
Source organism: Marinobacter salicampi (assembly GCF_011074795.1). Taxonomy (GTDB): domain Bacteria; phylum Pseudomonadota; class Gammaproteobacteria; order Pseudomonadales; family Oleiphilaceae; genus Marinobacter; species Marinobacter salicampi. The sequence goes on along the minus strand of NZ_JAAMPF010000006.1, from coordinate 73,902 downwards.
GGCGACATCGTGACCTCCATGTCGGGCCAGACCATTGAGATCCTCAATACCGATGCCGAGGGCCGTCTGGTTTTGTGCGACGCCCTGACCTACGTCAAGCGTTTCGAGCCCGCCACGGTTGTGGATCTGGCCACTCTGACAGGCGCATGCATCATCGCCCTTGGCCACCAGGCGACCGGCCTGTTCAGTAATGACGATGCCCTGGCAGAGCAACTAACAGCTGCCGGGGAGCGCGCCTGCGACCGGGTTTGGCGCCTGCCTATCTGGGACGAATACCAACCCCTGCTGGACAGTAACTTTGCGGATATGCAGAACATTGGCGGTCGCGCCGCCGGTTCGATTACCGCAGCCTGCTTCCTGTCACGGTTCACCAAGGACTACCGCTGGGCGCATCTGGACATTGCCGGCACTGCGTGGCACTCAGGCAAAACCAAAGGCTCTTCAGGCCGGCCTGTGCCGCTTCTGGTCGACTACCTGATGTCGAATGTCGGCAAGTAATCCCGCCGCCCGGTCGTACTGGTTTCATATCCTGGCTCAGCCTACCGCCACCGCCCGTCATCTTCACGCGGTGCGGCTGGCGGACAAGGCCTTCCAGCAGGGCGACCGGGTCTGCATTCTGTGCGACTCGGCCCGCCAGGCCGAGGAACTGGATGATCTGCTTTGGCAGTTTCGCCCCGACGCCTTCATCCCCCACTCAGTTGTCCCTGACTCCGCGGTCACCTGTTCGGACCCTGTCGGCATTCTGCTGTGTCCTCCGGTCGCCCGGGAATGGGATACGGCCATCATCCTGACCTCCACCCTGCCGGCCGAAGCGGACCGGTTTGCGCGCCTGGCCTTGGTGGCCCAGAACGATCCCATGGTGCTGGATCAGGCCCGGTCGCACTTCAGGCAATTGCGGGCCCTGGGTATCGAACCCCAGGTCCATGACCAACGCACTCGCTAGCGAGCCCGCATCCACCTTCAGGGCCGGCAGTACGGGTTCGCCGCACCGTCGCCGAGCATGTATAATTGCGGCTTCTGAATTTGCCCAATCCATACCAATAAACGGTCATTAGCAGACACCCATGGAAAAAACCTACCAGCCAGAGAATATCGAGCAGCAGTGGTACAGAAACTGGGAAAACAAGGGGTATTTTCGCCCGACCGGCCAGGGCGAGGCCTACAGCCTGATGATTCCGCCGCCCAACGTCACCGGTAGCCTGCACATGGGGCATGCGTTCCAGCATACCATCATGGATACCCTTACCCGCTTCAAGCGCATGCAGGGTCACAACACGTTGTGGCAAGTAGGCAGTGACCATGCAGGCATTGCCACGCAGATGGTGGTTGAGCGCAAGCTGGCCGTTGAGGAGGACAAAACCCGCCATGACCTGGGTCGGGAAGACTTCATTAAGCGCATCTGGCAATGGAAAGAGCACTCGGGCGGAACCATTACCGGGCAAATGCGCCGGCTGGGCAATTCGGTGGACTGGGACCATGAACGGTTCACCATGGACGACGGTTTTTACAAAGCCGTGCAGGAAGTGTTTATTCGTCTGCACGAGGATGGGCTGGTTTACCGCGGCAAACGCCTGGTCAACTGGGACCCCAAGCTGCACACCGCCATTTCCGATCTTGAAGTGGAAAACAAAGAAGAGAAGGGGCATTTCTGGCACTTGAGATACCCCCTGGCCGAAGGCGCCAAGACCCTCGACGGCAAGGATTACCTGGTGGTCGCGACGACGCGGCCCGAAACCATGCTGGGCGATACCGCGGTGGCGGTACATCCTGACGACGAGCGCTACCAGCACCTGATCGGCAAGCACGTCATGCTGCCGCTGGTAAACCGTTCCATACCGATCATTGCCGACACCCACGCTGACCCCGAAAAAGGCAGTGGCTGCGTCAAGATCACCCCGGCCCATGACTTCAATGACTACGCGGTGGGCAAACGCAACAGTCTGCCGATGATCAATGTTCTGACGGCCAATGCAGACATTCGTGGCACCGCCGAAGTCTTCAATACCGACGGAACCGTCAATACGGACATCGACGCCTCACTGCCGCCATCATACGCCGGCATGAGCCGTGAGAACGCCCGCAAGCAGATTGCAGACGACCTTGAGCAACAGGGGTTGCTGCACCAGGTCGAAGACCATGTCCTCAGCGTACCGAGGGGCGACCGCTCCGGGCTGATCATTGAACCCATGCTGACCGACCAGTGGTTTGCCGACGCCAAAAAGCTCGCCGAACCCGCCATTGAGGCAGTGGAAGACGGTCGGATCGAGTTCGTACCCAAGCAATATGAAAATATGTACTTCTCCTGGATGCGGGACATTCAGGACTGGTGTATTTCCCGGCAATTATGGTGGGGCCACCGTATCCCCGCCTGGTACGACAACGATGGCAATATCTACGTGGGCCACGATGAGGCCGAGGTACGGAGCAAGCACAACCTGGCACAGGAACTTGAGCTGAAGCAGGACGAGGACGTACTGGATACCTGGTTCAGCTCTGCCCTGTGGACGTTCGCCACCCTGGGTTGGCCGGAACAGACCGAGCGCCTGAAGACCTTTCACCCCACGGATGTGCTGGTAACCGGTTTCGATATCATCTTCTTCTGGGTCGCCCGCATGATCATGATGACCATGCACTTCATGAAGAATGAGGACGGTACCCCCCAGGTCCCCTTCAAAACCGTCTATGTCACCGGTCTGATCCGGGACGAGCACGGCGATAAAGTGTCCAAGTCCAAGGGCAATGTCCTGGATCCCCTGGATATGATTGACGGCATCAGCCTGGAAGACCTGCTCGCCAAACGCACCGGCAACATGATGCAGCCCAAGCTGGCCCAGAAGATCGGCAAGCGGACACAAAAGGAATTCCCCGAGGGTATCACCCCCCATGGGACCGATGCCCTGCGCTTTACCCTGGCAGCCATGGCGACCACGGGACGGGACATCAATTGGGACATGAAGCGCCTGGAGGGCTACCGGAACTTCTGCAACAAGTTATGGAACGCTGCCCGTTACGTTCTGATGAATACAGAGGGTGAGGATTGCGGCGTTAACGGCGAGACGGTGACGCTTTCCCTGGCCGACCGCTGGATTATCAGCGCCTTGCAGAACTGCGAACAGGACGTAATCCGTCACCTGGAACAGTACCGTTTTGATTTGGCAGCCTATGCCCTGTACGAGTTCATCTGGAACGAATACTGCGACTGGTACCTCGAGCTGTCCAAGCCCGTTCTGAACGACGAACAGGCCACTACGGAGGCTAAGCGGGGCACCAGGCGCACCCTGGTCGGTGTGCTGGAGGCTGTCCTGCGCCTTGCCCACCCGATCATGCCGTTTATTACCGAAGAGATCTGGCAGCGCATTGCGCCCCTCGCCGGCAAACAGGGGGACAGCATCATGCTGCAGCCCTACCCTGCGCCGGACGTGGAACGGGAGGATCCGACGGCGGTTGCTGATATTGAATGGGTAAAGGGCGTTATCGAAGCGGTGAGGAACATACGCGGTGAAATGAACATCTCGCCCGCCCGCAAGATACCGGTGCTGTTGCGCAATGGCAGCCCGGAGGACCAGCGCCGGATGACCGAAAACCAGCAGTTCCTCAGTTCTCTGGCGAAACTGGAGAGTCTCACCTGGCTCAGCGATCAGGAAGCCCCCATGTGTGCAACCCAACTGGTTGGCGATATGGAAGTCCTGGTTCCGATGGCCGGGCTCATCGACAAGGACGCCGAAATGGCACGCCTCGACCGGGAGCTGGAGCGCCTGGGCAAGGAGATCAGCCGTCTGGAAGGCAAACTTGGCAATGAAAAGTTTACTGCCAAGGCACCGGCTGACGTTGTCCATAAAGAGAAAGCCAAGCTCAGCGACGCCCAGGGCAGTCTTGAACGCCTGCAGGGCCAGAGAAAAGCCATTGAGGCAATGTAGGCGTGAAAACTGGCAGCGGCGCCCGGCGGAGTCCAGAATTCCCTGACTGCCTGATTCTGGGCGCCGGCGCCCTCGGCCGGCTTTGGGCCGCTCATCTGACTCCGGGCACCGTTGGCTTTGTGCCCCGGAACCCGCAACAAGGGGGCAATTGTGAATTCCACCTTGAAGAAGCCCTCGCAAAACCCGGGCAGGTCAATGTTTCTGTGCCATGGCATTGGCCCAGCGCATTGCACCCGCCCCGCCTGCTGCTGGTCACCACCAAGGCCTATAACGCCCGGGACGCCCTTGCCGGTGTAGTTGATCACCTGCCCCTGGATACGCCAATTGTGCTCTTTCAGAACGGCATGGGCAGCCAGGATACTGCAGCCGAAACCCACCCTGATCGTCCCATACTCGCTGCTGTGACCACTGAAGGGGCTAACCGGCCTCGCGAAGGCTCACTGATCCATGCAGGTCGCGGCGAAACCTGGGTCGGCGGCATCAACAGGGCCGGCAGTGCGGTCCAGGAGCAGGTTACGCGCAGTCTCGGAAGAAGCGGTCTGGTAGTCCACCCTGAACCGCTCATCCGCCGCCGTATGCTCAGGAAACTGGTGGTCAATGCCGGCATCAATCCGTTCACCGCTATTCTGGACTGTTCAAACGGCGCGATTCTCGGCCATCCGTTTTACCTTGACTGTATTGATGCCCTTTGCGATGAGGCGTCCGTGGTCATGGCCAATGAAGGACAGTCGCTGCCCGCTTCGGAGTGGCGAGGCATGATTGAACAGGTCGCCCGGACTACCGCCGGCAATACGTCGTCCATGAGGGCGGATGTAATATCCGGTCGCCGAACCGAGATAGACTTCATCAACGGCTGGCTTTGCGCGCGCTGTGATGAACTGGGATTTCCGGCACAAGTGAACCGTATGCTGGTTGACACGGTAAAAGCCTTATCCACTATTGAGTAACGGGAGTAATTGTATGGGCTACCGATTGTCCAAAATCTACACCAAAACTGGTGATGACGGCTCCACCGGGCTGGCCGATGGCAGCCGGATTGCCAAGAACGCCCAACGGGTCGACGCCATGGGCTCTGCCGATGAGCTTAACTGTCACATTGGCCTGCTCATAGAGGAACTGAGTCCGGAAGACGACCTGGTGCCGACATTGAAGCGGATCCAGCATCACCTGTTTGACCTGGGTGGTGAGTTTGCCATACCGGGCAGTCGGGTGATTGGCGATACTCATATCAACTGGCTCGAGCAGACCCTGGATCATCACAATGAAGACTTGCCGGCCCTGAAAAACTTCATCCTGCCCGGCGGTTCAAAAGCCACAGCCCAGTGCCACATGGCCCGTGCTGTCTGTCGCCGTGCCGAACGGGTCGTGGTTGCCCTGGGACATGAAGACTCCATCAATTCGGCATCAAGGCAATACCTCAACCGGTTGTCCGATCTGCTGTTCGTGATGGCAAGGGTACTGGCGAGAAGGGATGGTGCTCAGGAAATTCTCTGGGAACAGACAAGCTGACAGTAATTGACACGAACGGCGGGGGTCCCGGGCCACAAGTGCCCGGGACCGGTTAAATCAGAACCTGAATGCTTCCACCAGTCGCTGGAGGGCTGCGGTAAGATCGGACATCTGCCGTGATGCTGCCAGGGTCTCGTCGGCATTACCGGCGGTCTCGGTGCCCAAAACACTGATCTGCTCCACGTTGGCATTGACGTTTTTTGCCACCGCTGCCTGCTCTTCCGCCGCCTGGGCAATCTGGTGACTCATGTCCACGATTGTGGCTATGCCAGCAACAATCCTATCCAGAGCTTCAGACACATCCGAGGACTTCAGAACGGTTTTCTGGGTCACCTCATGGCTGTTGGTCATGGCCGTGACCGCGTCTTTAACACCGCTCTGAAGGCGCGCGATCATGCCTTCGATCTCTTCCGTGGACTTGTGGGTACGCTGGGCCAGCGAACGGACTTCATCGGCCACCACGGCAAATCCCCGACCCTGCTCGCCAGCCCGCGCGGCCTCAATGGCAGCGTTCAACGCCAGCAAGTTGGTCTGTTCGGCAATGGCCTTTATTTCCACAAGCACCTGACTGATGCTCGCGCTATCGCCGCTTACCCGGTTAATCGTCTCAACAGCACCGGTGATTTCCGTGGACAACTGGTTAATGGTTGCCACAGTTTCCGCAACCACTTCCCGGCCCCGATCCGCATCCTTCTCAGCCAGGCCCGCAGAGTCCGACGCGCGGTGAGCACTCTCGGCAACCTCCTGCACGGTTTCCACCATCTGGTGCATGGCGTCTGTAATCTGGTGGGTCTCTTCCATCTGCCTGGCAACCGCATCACGGTTGGACGTGGCGGTATCATTCACCCTTGAAGCCTGCTGATCCACGTCCTGGGTCGTGGTACTGACAGAGCGAACCAGCTCTGCCATTTTCGTGGTCATGTTGTTGAATTCCCTGGTCAGAGCACCCAACTCATCCCGGTTGTCCAAGTCAATCTGAACCGTCATGTCGCCGTCTGCCACCGCACGGGCCGCCTTGCTGAATGACGTAATGGCGGTCCGCACAGACATGAAAAACCCGATATAGAGGTAGACAACAATGATCAGGACCAGTGCCAGTGCCAGGAATATCAGGTTGCGCTGGCCAAGCTCATCGGCAAGCCGGACCTCAAGGTCACTGCCAATAATGTCAAAAATAGCCTGGTTAAGGTCATTGATGGGCTGGATCTGGTCTGTCAGAAGACCGTCATATTCCTGCCAGGGCATCTCTAGGCGCATAGGCGTAATGATGTGCTCTTCGACCAGCAACTGGACTATTTCAACGCTGCTGGATACCTCGCCAAGCGTGTTGCCGGCCTGGTTTTCCAGACTTGGGGAAGCGCTTGCCACAACCGTCAGGGCCGGCTGAACCACGCTGTCCAGATTGGTCATGGAATCGTAGATTTCATTGATCACATCACCAAGGGCGTAACCAAGCTGACCGTCAACCAGGGCAAAGACCCCGTAAGACCGGGCACGGCCTATGGCACTATGGAGGTTCGGCAAGGTAACGGTGGTGAGTTCCAGCATCAGCTGATTGCTGCGGGAGGTATCCTGGGAGAGGCCCGAGATCTGCATTGTGCCGGTCATCAACGCGCGCACTTTCTGCACAAACTCGTGGTAGTACTTGAATTGCGGGTCAAAGTTCTGCTGGTAAAGATCTTCAGACTTCAGTTTTTCCCAATCGGCCTGCAGCGTTTCGACCTGAGTTTGCCAGTTACCATTAGTGTCAAAATGGGTTGCCTCATCAAGGAAGGCCGCGAAGGTTTCATCAATTTCAGCCCGTGCTGCCCGGGCCTTGGCAAGCAGTGCCTCGTCATTCTTGATCTTGCCAGGAGCGCCATAATCTCTGTAACGCACGGCGGCATCGAGCATATGGTCGACTTCCTGGAGTCGCTCAAGGCCCTCCACACTTCGGGTCATGGTGACCACGGAGTGATTTAGCTGGCTGACCACAAGACTGGCAAGCCCGACGATAGGCAAGAGAAAAAGCACACTGATCAGACTGAACTTGTAGAACATCGGCAGGCGATTCATTAGCGCTACAGCCGGATAGATCAATTGCTTCACAGGAGGCTCCCAGGCAAATGCATAATGCATCTAAAAAAGTTTTTCTTATAATCCTTTTGTCGCCCGTATCGCTAAAAACTTAAATAGCTATTTGGTATCTAATTGTAAACAGGGGAAAAGCCTAAGACAGGTCGGGGCGCCGGACCTGCCCGAAAGAGGACCGGAACTTCAGTCGAGCAGCCCGGCAATCACCAACAGAGCCCAGACACAGACCCAGACCAGCATACTTCTGTTCAGGAGATCACGGATGGCACTCAAACTCTGGTTACCGAAGTTCAACCAGCCATCCGGTTGTACCCGGGCGAAGCCCACCGGGTCCAGGGCATACCCGGTCAGCGCACTGTTGGCTGCAGCCATGAGTACCTCATCGGTTTTCGAGCTGGCGGAAAACAGATAGGTCCCGGCCTGGCGCAGCCAGCCGACAAGATCGCCCGCCAGGCCAAATGAAAACGCCAGCAGACGAACCGGAACCCAGGCCAACACGTGAACGGCCAACCTAAACGAAGGTCTGGCGGCCGCCTGAGGCCAGTGCTCTCTCAGGGCAATGATGCCCCGCACCAGGAAGGCGACACCGATGCCGCCAACCACATACCAGAACATGATCAGGAAGTAGCGCTCGAACACGGCGGTGATAAATCTGTTGGATACAACCAGATGCAGGTCCGCTGGCGCTGATGCCTGCCCTCGCTCCTGGGCGGTCAGCCGTGCTTTTATTCGATGCCAGGCCGCTTGCATGTCGCCTCGCTGCCAGGCCCCACTATACTCTGCCAGGCTCTGGTGCCATCCGGGAGTGCCCAGCAACAGGATCAATAACAGAAGATGGAGGGGATAGACCATGGCAGACCAGGATGACTCCCGCAGCCCGTAACTGGCGATGATCAAGACAACGGATGGAACCAGCACCACAAGCACTGCTGGCCATAACCTTTTTTCCTTTCCGGGTCGGGCCCGTCCGCCAAAGCGGAAACAGCGGCGCCAGAAGGCATCCGGATCCAGGCGGTCCGCGCTGTCCAGATTCCTGCGCACAATGTAGGCCACAACCATCAGCACAAACGTCATCTGTCGGGGCCTCTTCCGGATATTTCAGGAACACGCGCCGACATCAGATTCCGGTAAAGCTGCCAGTCGAACGCCGGACCCGGGTCGGTTTTACGTCCCGGGGCAATGTCACAATGGCCGGTAATGCGTGCGGGCGTGATCTCAGGCCAGGCAGTCATGATCAGACGACTCACGGCAGCGAGTTGGTGGTACTGCGCCTGGGCATAGGGGTCCTCATCAGTGCCCTCAAGCTCAATACCGATGGAATAATCATTACATTCGGACTGACCCCCGAAGGCCGAGCGCCCCGCGTGCCAGGCTCGATCCAGCAAACTGACGAACTGAACACAATCCCCGTTTCGCTTGATTAGAAGGTGGGCTGAGACCTGAAGGTGCGCAATCGTTGCGAAGTAAGGATGCTCTGTGACGTCGAGTCTGTTGCAGAAGAAGCGCTCGATTGCGGTGCCCCCATAGCGCCCAGGGGGAAGGCTGATGTTGTGTATCACCAGAAGCGAGATACCGGCCCTGACCGGGCGGGGGCCGAAATTGGGGGACGGGCACCAGACTGCGCCCGGTATACGACCGGTCTTCCTGAGCCGGTCCGGATCTGCTTGTGACACATTGGCTGAATTCAAGAGAGCTCCACTAGCCTCGACTCAGGGAGGCCGGCCTTCGGCACTGATGCTGGCCGGGTCTGTTCATTTGCCAGTGATTGAAGCACATCGGTATTCACGCCGCCAGCGTCGGCATCAGCCTGCCTAACCTTGTCAGTCCCGGCGGCTGTGGCGCAGATTGTCGATGATCGACTCCAGAGCCCGATCAAAAATCAAGCCATCGTCCAGCAGGCTGACTTTACCCTGGGCCAGCGCACCCGCGAGGTCATCCCGCAGATATTCCGCCACCTTGGCTCCGTTGCGGTTCACGAAAATGTATTTACCGGTGGCCTTGATAACCGCAGCCAGCTTGCACCGGATTCTCTGGTCGTCCCCGGTCTGAAGCTCAATCCATGAGCCCACCCGCATGCGGTCAGCCTGAACCAGGCACTTGGCATCTAGCTCATTTCTGGCCGGGGCCGTGTCCGAATGGGCCGCGCCATCGCCTACCAATTCTGCCGCGGCCTCAGCTGGCGGGCTGGAAGGGGCAGCGGTCTCGGCAAGCTCTGCCTGTTCTTCCGATTTGTCCGGCATCCGGACTTCAGGCTCGGGGGCTGGTAAGGGCTCAGGCGACTTCCTGAATGAGACCAGCTGCTGCAGTACATCCACATGAGTCAGTTCCAGGTCGCGGATGGCATTGTCGATGGCGAACGGGTCCCAGGAAATGCTCTGAAGGCCGGACCTGAGAGAGTCCACAATGCCGGGTATGGCTCGCAGCAGGTCTGCACGGGTACTGTCTTCAACCGGTCGCGGATCTACGCTCCAGATCAGTCGACGGGTCAAGTCGGACGCCTCAGCCCACAACTCACTGGCATGGCCCTCCCGTAACATGACCCACTGAAGATACTTGCGCCAGGGCTCCAGAAGCAGGGATTCAACTGAGTTGGGCACATCCGCCCCGGTCAACGCATCTTGCAGCAGTTCATCGACAGACTCTTTAGCCCGTTCTTGGCGCGCCCGGCCCTCTTCTGCATCTTTCAATCGTTGCTCAACCAGTTCCCGACGGCGCCGGTCAAGATCCATAAAGTGACTGAAGTCAGCAAGCAGTTCACTGAACAGATCGACGTTGTCGGTAAACTCGGTGAGTAGCCGGTGTACGACGTTTTCAATTTTTTCCCTTAGCGGATCCCGCTGACCGGCACCCTTTTCGTTCCAGCCGATGCCAGCCATGGCCAGTTCGTTCAGCAGCTTGCGCGCAGGATGCCCACCCCGATTGAAAAAACTGCGATCGCACAGGGCAACCTTCAATACAGGTATCTGAAGCCGGCCAATCAGCGCCTTCATGAGCGGTGGCAACTGGCGGTCTTCCAGGATGAAGTCAAACAGCATGGTGACCAGATTGATCACATCGCTGTCCACCTGCTGAACAGAGTACACCTGGCCGCTCTTGGATGCCAGAGCCTGCCGGAGCATCGTCGCAAGGGGGACCACAGTGCTGCCTGTGGGTGTGCCAGCGTTCATGGTCTGGATCTGGCCGAGTCTCGACATCAGCGACGAGGTATCAAGGCTCTGTCCGCCTTGAAGCTGCTGGTACTGCTGTCCGGTACCTTCCTGATGAAGCAGCGCGGAGAGCTCGGTAAAGGTTGCGCCGCTCATATCCTCCTGGGATTCTGCCGTCGGATAACCCTGTTGAGGCGGTGTATTCTGGGCCTGGGCACCTGAACCCGGGGCTGCGGGAGCGCCCCTGACCGCCTTTCTGTTACCACCTGGGTCAGTGACAGGCGCCCGCTTGAGCTCGGGAAGTATGCCATCCGCTACCAGGAGCCTGTTTGCCTCCTGATAAAGCGGCTCCAGCCGGTTAATGAGTAACCGGTCGAACAGCTTCAGCACCACCAGCTTGGCGCGAATGTCTATATCAAGGTCACTGCAGGCCTCTCCCAGTCCGGTGCAGATAACCTCTGGACTAAGCGGCATTTGCCGTTCTTCCAACCGCACACCAGGCACCAGATGGGACACCCGGGCCGCCAGGAGCCGAATGGCGTCTGTGTGACGGTTCCGCAGCTTGCTCATCAGGTTATCGATGGCCACCTTCTGCTCCAGGTCGCCATGATCCATCAGCGTAAGTGAATCCTGGTCCACATCGTTAAGGCCGCCGCTGCCCGGCACAGGCTCAAAACGGCCGAGTTCGTTGAATGCGCGGCTGACCCACTGAAGCACAGACAGAGACATGTGCTTGCGGCGCAATCTCAGCTCTCTCATGGCATCGAAGTAGGCGGTCTGTTCCTGATTCGAGCCAGCCTTGTCTGCCATATTGAACAGGGCATCGTCGGAACCGTCGAAAAACTCGGAAAGCAGGGTCCGTAGCGACTGGCCGGAGGCATCGCGCAGACGAACCAGTGCGGCAGGCATGGCGAAGCGATCGACACCTTGCGGGACCTTGTTCAGACTGACGACCTTGTTGTTCTGAGACATACTGCCTTCCCCGGTTACACCTAGCCGTTTTACACTGGTTAACATCTTTATTGATGAATCATAGGCGCTTGCAGCGTCACCTTGTGTCAGGTTTTGTCACCTTTTGTGATCGCCGGAACAGGTTCACAGTTCGATCCTGTGGAAGCGCCAGGGTTTCGTCTATCCCTTGGTAGCTCTGGCCTGGGCATGCTCTTTTAAAGCCTGCCAGCAGACGCTTCAAGTGACGTAGAGCGTCAGCAATGGCTCACAAATTACAACAATTGATTAATTTGGTCTTAGGGACATCTGACGCTAGAATCCCCTCTCCAATCACCGACCCCAGGGCCCCCATGACACCTGCGTTTCACGAACGGCTGCGACAGTCCCGCATAGAATCTGTTGCCCTCAGTTTACGGGAAGACATAGGCGACGGAGATATTACCGCCGCCCTTATTCCCGTCGACACCATCACAACGGGACAGGTGATCACCCGGGAAAGCGCTGTTCTGTCAGGCCAGGCCTGGGTTGAGGAAGTATTCAGACAGGTGGACCCGGCGGTCACGCTGACGTGGTTGGCCAACGATGGCGATGAACTCAGCGCCGACCAGGTACTGTTCGCCTGCCGGGGCCCGGCTCGGAGTCTCCTCACCGCCGAACGGGCAGCCCTGAACTGGCTGCAGACCCTGTCCGGCACCGCCACCCGGTGCCATCAACTTGCCCAGAAAGTGAGACATACCCGGGTAAAACTGCTGGATACCCGCAAGACACTGCCCGGCCTTCGCCTTGCCCAGAAATATGCGGTGACCTGCGGCGGATGTCACAACCACCGCATCGGCCTCTACGATGCCTTTCTCATCAAGGAAAACCACATCGCCGCCTGTGGTTCCATTCGTCAGGCAGTGGAAGCTGCCAGGTTGCTTTCACCCGGCCGTCCGGTCGAGGTGGAAACCGAGACCATGGCTGAGCTTCAGGAGGCTCTGGACGCCGGCGCCGACATCATCATGCTTGATGAATTTTCTCTTTCAGATATGCGTGCGGCGGTTGCGCTGACAAATGGACGGTCTAAACTTGAAGCATCTGGAGGTATCAATTCTGACACCCTTGTTGCGGTTGCTGAGACCGGAGTTGATTATATTTCCATAGGCGCCCTCACCAAGGATGTTCGGGCGACCGATCTGTCCATGAGGCTTGACGCCGTCCTCTAACCGACCTGCCGGTGGCTGCCATCAGGGCATCCGGCATGTCAGGTTTCTTGTCGCTCCGGCGCCCCGGCAACTGTTATACGGGTAGGGATACGATTGAACACAGCTGAACACTCATCATCCCCGTTTTCCTGGCAGGGCTGGATCACCCACTGCCTGGTCTACCTGGCGCTGGCCCTTACAAGCCTATTTTTTATCATCCCCGGCGCAATCGAGCCCGCATTATGGCTTCCGGCCGGCTATGCCCTTGCGCTGCTACTATGGCGTGGCGCGGACGCCCTTGGCGTGATTCTGGCTGCCACCCTGGCGTCGGCAGCGCTGTTGAGCTACCTTGCGCCAGTACAGGCCCCGGAGCTTAAAATTGCCTATGCGGGAATGCTGACCAGCTATGCCCTGATCGCTCCGCTCGTGGCCTGGTGGGGCTATGAGAAATCCAGTCGCTACCGCTCGCCCCTCAACAGCTATACGGCATTTCTGTGGCTTCTGGGTACTCTGACGCTGGCCTGTTTCCTTGCCAGTCTTCCCCTGCTGCTCAGCTCAATCATCAGTCCCGCCGGACCCGAGAGTCTGGCGGCCGACACCCGCCTGCTCAGCGGCTGGTTCAGTGCCTTTCTCGGCACTCTCATCATAGCGCCTGCAGTACTGGCCCTGGTTGCCTCTCCACCTCGGCTACAGTTGAACCGTGCTGCCGAGTGGCTGGCATGGCTGGCAGTGCTGGCTTTCGTTCTGCTTATGGCGTGGCACGAGCCCATCCAGACGCTGTTTCTGTTACTGCCTCTGATGACCTGGGCGGCTACCCGGTTCTCGCTATCCGGGGCCATGACAGCCATAGGTGTTGCCGGACTGAGCGGTCTGGTGTGTTCTTTTGCCGCCCAGTCAGCTGAGGCGACGGAAGCCAACTATCTGCTGGCTCAGAGTCTGATTTCCGTGATGGTGGCAGCCTCATGTTACGTTCGCGTCCTGCTCGAAGACCGTAAAAGGATAGAAAACGGGCTTGAGATCATTGTCGAGGAGCGCACGCGGGAACTGCAGCTTACAAATTACGAACTGAAAGATGAAATTTTCGTGCGCCAGCAGGCGGAGAAGTCATTCCGCAGGTCATCCCGCCATTATCGGGCGCTGTTCGAAACGGCAGGCAACCCGATTATCGTCATCGACGCCGATATCAATATCCGGCAATGGAATGGCGCAGCCGAGGCTTTGTTTGGCTATAGCAGGGATGAGGCAGTTGGCCGTAGCCTGACCGATACCTTTATTCCCGACGAACAGAAAGACGAGTTGGCGTGGAAGATAGTCAAGGTTCTGAACAGCGGCATGCCGCAGGATACCATCGAAACCACGGTCAATACCTTCAGTGGCGATGCCCACACCATCCTTTGGAACCTCAATCGGCTGCACGATGACGAAGACGGCGGACGGGCCCAGCTGATTCTTATCGGGCAGGACATTTCGGAAATACGGCGCACGCAGGATCAGCTCCATTATCTGGCTCACTACGACGTTCTGACCAATACGGCGAACCGGCGACTGTTCGAAGACCGCTGCCGTCAGGCCATCACCAGCGCTCTGCGTCACGGCCATAATTGCGCGATCATTGGCCTCGACGTGGACCACTTCAAGCGCATCAATGACACCCTGGGGCACGACGCTGGCGACATTCTTCTTCAGGAACTGGCTAACCGCCTGCGCGGCAGCCTGCGTGAAGAAGACACCATTGCCCGCCTAGGGGGAGACGAGTTTGCAGTACTCCTGAATCAGGTGAACGGGGCCGAGGGCTGCGAAAAGGTCGCCCGTGCACTTCTCGACGCCATTACCGAGCCGGTGGAAGTGCCGGGTGGGGAGTTGATCATTACGTCCAGCATTGGCATCACCCTGGCCCCGGACGATGGCCGAAGTTATGAGCAACTGCTGAAGAATGCTGACATGGCCATGTACCGGGCGAAAAAGGCTGGTCGAAATAATATCCAGTTCTTCTCCAGCGACATGAACGAGGACATGTTGCGCCAGATGACCATGGAGCGCGAACTCCGGGAAGGCATCCGTGCCGGTCAGCTAGAACTCCATTACCAACCCATTGTCCATACCAGAAGTGGCAGAATCAGCGGGCTGGAAGCCTTGCTGCGCTGGAAGCACCCCCGCAGGGGCATGCTGACACCCAGCCATTTTATTGATGTGGCGGAGCAAACAGGTCAGCTGCAGGCGCTGGGAGAATGGGTCTGCCTGAACGCCTGCCTTCAGGCCCGGGCGATACAGGCCATGAGTGGCTATCCCGTGACCATCAGCATCAACCTGTCCTCACGGCAGTACAACCATCCCAGACTGGCCGATCAACTCGATACCATAATCCGGGAAACCCGACTGGATCCCGGACTGCTGATGGTCGAAATCGACGAGCGTATCTTGTCGGACCGCACCGACGAGACCGCGGTAACTCTCAAAAAACTCAAAGCCCTGGGCATAGGCCTGGTACTGGACAGGTTCGGCAGCGGTCTGTCTTCGCTGAGACTGTTGCGTGATCTACCATTTGACCAGGTCAAGATCGATAAATACCTGCTGCAACATGCGCCTGAGGAAGAGAACACCGCCGCCATTGTTCACACACTGATCAATCTGGCTCGTCAGCTGTCCCTAACGGTAGTCGCGGCGGGGGTCGAAACCGCTGATCAGGATTCGTTTCTGCGTCAGGCCGGATGTCATCTGTTACAGGGCCACCGCTACTGCCATCCGGTTTCCAGCGATGAGCTTGCGGACCTGTTCCAGAGCCTGAAAGATGGCCGCACCCTGATGCCGGCAGATCAGTTTAGCCTGCCGTTGACAGAAAACAAGAACGCGAACAAACGCTAGCACCGACTTTCAAGGCCGGTTTAGCTGGGGCTCGGACCCTAAGGCGCCGAATTTGATAGAAGTTCGTCCATTCTCGCTAACGCCCGGATCAGCCCCCGGCCATCCTCGGGCCGGCCCCGAAAATACTCTTCCGCCATGGGCGCCATGCCCGACACAGCGGGCAAAGGACCTTCGTTCTCTATGAGCCTCTTCATTTTGGGCAGAAAAATGAACTGGATCCATTCAGTCATTTCCAGGGTGTCAATACAAAACGGCTGGGTACTCAGGAGTGCTTCGGCAGAAGGAGCTTCCGCCGACCAGACACCGGACCTGCGCATTTCCGCCTCAATAGCCAGCAAACTGTCCGCAACACGGTCTATATGCTGGCTATTAAAGGCTCCGTCAGTGGCGCGTTTGGTGCTCATCAAATTCCCCATCAGACCAGAGTTTCTGCCTCTACTTTTTCACCCTGAAGCACCCGGAAGAGATCCACGTATTGAAGCGTCAATGGGTGCTTCGGCGCAAAATGAATCAGGGGCTTGTTGGCCTGGTGGGACTCCTTCATCTTTACTGAGCTTGACAGCCGCACAGGCAGCATTGGCAGCCCCTCCTCAATAAGCTCTCCTACCAGTTGACGAGGCAGCGAAGCCCGCGCCTGGAACTGGTTGGCAACAATGCCTTCCACAACCAGGTTCTCGTTGTGGTCCTCCTGTATATCCTTGATCTCACCGAGGATACTGTAGAGAGCCTGGCGGGAGAAATCATCACAGTCAAAGGGGATCAGGCAGCGTTCTGCAGCGATCAGGGCAGATCGGGAGTAAAAATTCAGGGAGGGCGCGGTATCGATGTAAATATCGTCGAAGTTGTCCCCAAGCTTTTTCAGGGCTTCTCTGAGTTTGTAGATCTTGTGTTTCGCCTCCAGTTTGCGCTCCAGAAAATCCAGTTCCGGGCTGGATGGCAGGACGAAGAGGTTCTCGTAGGGTGTCGCATGCACAAACTCGTCCGGGCGACGATTGAAAACAGTAAAGGCAACCGTCTGCTCCAGAAGGTCCGCCACAGTATCCTTGAGCCCGCTGGCGGGCTTACCCAGGAGATAATGGGTCGAGTTGCCTTGCGGGTCCAGATCCACCACCAGCGTTCGCCGGCCTCGGGCGGCGGCGATTGCCGCCAGGTTACAAGCGATACTGGACTTACCCACACCACCTTTCTGATTGAAAACCACTCGTCTCATAGCGCCCCCTGGCGTTCTGTCATCCTGAAACCATTTCTCTGGCCCGGCAGGGCCAAAGCTGTTACCAATCCATTACCGACTTGACGAAAGGCACCGTCAGGCCTCGCTGGGCCCTGAGCGAATGGTCATCCAGCCGGTCCAGGATAGCGAGCAATTCGCCAAGCTTCCTGGGTGCGCGGCGAAGAATATAGGAGGCCACCTCATCACTCATCACCAGTCCGCGCTGCTCTGCCCGGGAGCGAAGAATGATGAGGTGGTCGTCGTCGCGGTAGAGGCCGAGCTGTAGCAGGACCCCATGGCCAAGCCTGGACAACAGATCCTCAAGGGCGAATGGAAGTGCCCCTGGGGTGTCGCCCAAGGTGACCAGCATGCGGTTACCACAGTCCTGGATTCGGTTGTACAGGTGAAACAGGGCCTCTTCCCATTCCTCATTGCCTATAATGCGATCCAGGTCATCAATGGCGACCAGATCAGCAAATTCCAGTCCAGTCAGGGAGCCGGGGTCGAAGCCAATGAGCTCATCCATGCTCAGGCATATCGCGGTCCTGCCCCGCTTTTCCGCCCAATGGCAGGCAGCCTGAAGCAAATGGCTTTTCCCTGTGTCGTCATCGCCGCAAAGCACAACCACCGGAGCAGAATCGTCGTCACACAGCAGCTTCAGTCTCTGGGCCACCGACAGATTCCTGTCGCCGTGAAAGTTCTCGAACCGGGCGTCATCCCTCAGACCCACCCCAAGGGTGAGCTGGGGGTGCCCTAGCCCTGCTTTATCAGCCATGCGCGTCGCGTCCATACCACTACATAATGGAGTCCGCTCACTATGGCGCTTGCGGCAACCAGCTGTATACCTACCGGGAGCACCCAGGGCTGCATGGGCAGATCTGCCAGTAGAATTACTACGGCCAGCACAACCAGAATCTGGATAAGAGTATTAAGTTTACCTAAAAGACTGGGTTGCATATCGAACTGTCCTATCAGGTAGTGGTACGCCAACCCACCCATAACAATCAGCAGGTCTCTTCCCAACACCAGCACAAACAGCCATACCGGCAGGACTCCGGAAATCGTGAGCATAAGATAGGCGGTAATCAACAGAGCCTTGTCAGCCAGCGGATCGGCGATAGCGCCCAGGCGAGAACGCCAGTCAAAATGTCTGGCAAGAAAACCATCAACCCCGTCACTTAAAGCGGCAAAAACGAATACTCCAAGAGCAAGCCGATATTGAGCCTCCAGTAGCGCAATCGCAAAAGGAACAATCAAAACAATACGCAACAACGTCAATGCGTTTGGGATCCAGCTCCAGCGCTGAGTCGTCATCCCTGCTCCACTCCTGTTACCGGCTTAATCCTGGCTCGCATCCGGCTGAACGACCGGTGCGCTTTGCCAGCGGTATCTCAAGGTCTCGTACAGCGACTCGAACGATTCCTCACTGTCTTCTTCTGTCATTTCCAGAGGCCGGTACTGGAAGACCGGACCGAGATCTCCGTTACTCTCAGCTTCACTGACTGAACCGGGAACGGTCAAACCTACACCTAAAGGTCCCGGAACAACATTTGACGTATCAGTGTCTGACGACTGTACACCTGATGCTACTGCTCCTGATTCAGGTGGGGTTCCTGAATCAGTGCTTGCCACATTGGCCCGCATCTCCTGGAAGCGCCTATCCAGGGCGATGTACTGCCGAAGCTGGGCAACTTCTCCGGCGACACTTACCTTGAGTGTTATCCTGCCGGCAGTGACTCTGACCGGATCAACCGTATTAACCGGTGTCATCCTGTCCAGAGCTGACATCACCTGGGCATAGTCCTGAAGTGAATTTACCTGATCCACGACGATGTCTACCCGGGCCGAATCGGCCACTTCACCTGCGGCAACCGCGTAGCGTTCGGCCAACAGATCGGCCCAGGCATCGATAACCTTCCGGGAGATGGCTCCGGGGCTGTCTGCCCTGACCGATTGCGCGCTATCTTCTATTCCATCGCCTTCCAGGCGCCAGGCGGCTTGCCATTCACCGCCCGTGCGATTGATTTTCACGACCGCCAGCAGATTATGATCAATGGTATTCGAGGCCTCTTTTACCTGCCCCATGAACTGGCCCCAGACCTCCGAAAGCAGGCGTTGGTCGCCCCTTCTGTCTGCCGGAGGCAGGGCAACGGGAAGGCCACGCCGCTCGGCCGCATCGGCGAACGCCTGGCGCCAGTCTCCCTCTGTCTGTGAGCCGGTGGCACCATCGTTTACCAGCAGTTCACGTCCGCCGCGCTCCTCCACCACAATCCAGGCCAGGGTTAACGGCCGGTTCGCGCCCCATACCGGCGCATCGATAGACGCAAGTGCACGGTTAACACCGACTGCACCAAAGGTCATCCGTAGCTGATTGGACTGGCTCTGTTCGCCGGCCCGAAGAAACTGGTAAGACTGAACCAGCGACTGGGCATTGGCGAGCAGATCCCTCGAACGCTGATCATCAAGCAGGTCCCGGGTGCCTGAAACTCGAGCCAGAACCCGTTTCAGACCGTCCCTGTAGCCTTCTTCAAGGTCATCAGGAGCTGAGCTTTCAACCGGGACCTGGACGGTGTACAGACCATCAACGGTGACCGCCTGGGCGGGCAGGCCCAGCCCCCATAAAAACAATATGAAGATACCTGCCTGTAGTTTCAGTAGAGACGGTAAGGACATGAGTCACCCTGTATATCCTGGATATTCTCCAGGCGTTCGCTGGTTTATACGCCGGAATGGCGCTAAGGATACACCATGCCCTCTTTGCTGAGTAGCGAGCAGCAACCCTATTGGCTGTTGGGAGTAAATGTCCGCTAATTGCAGTTGGACCCCATCTTCGCACCTGCTAAAATTCCGCGCCTATCTTTAGCCAAGGCGGTTAGCAGCATGAGCGAACAGAAACCCTCCCTGACGTATCGCGACGCCGGCGTCGATATCGACGCCGGCAACGAACTGGTCAACCGGATCAAAAGCACAGCAGCGCGCACGCGCAGGCCTGAAGTGCTCGGAGGCCTGGGTGGGTTCGGAGCCATGGTGGCCATCCCTGCAGGCTACAAAGAGCCGGTCATGGTGTCGGGGACTGACGGCGTCGGAACGAAACTTCGTCTGGCCATGCAACTCGACCAACACGACACCATTGGCATTGACCTGGTTGCCATGTGTGTGAATGACCTGATCGTCGGTGGTGCTGAACCGCTATTTTTCCTCGACTACTATGCTACCGGCAAGCTCAACGTCGACGTGGCTGCCAGTGTTGTGGAAGGTATCGGCCGGGGCTGTGAACTTGCCGGTTGTGCCCTGGTTGGCGGTGAAACCGCGGAGATGCCCGGCATGTACGAAGGTGACGACTATGATCTTGCGGGCTTCTGCGTCGGCATCGCCGAGCGCAGCGACATCATTGACGGCAATCGGGTTCAGGAAGGAGATGAGCTGATCGCCCTGGCCTCTTCCGGTCCTCACTCCAACGGTTACTCCCTCATACGCAAGATCCTGGAAGTAAGCCAGGCCGACCTGGCGCAGACCATTGGCGACACCACACTTGCCAAAGCCCTGATGGAACCTACCCGGATATACGTAAAAAATCTGCTGCAACTCATTAAAACAGTAGACGTACGCGCCCTGTCACATATTACCGGTGGTGGGCTGCCGGAGAACATACCGCGGGTTTTACCCCCGGGCACCAGTGCTGCAATCGATACCGCCAGCTGGACCCTGCCTCCGGTTTTCCAGTGGCTGAAGGAAGCCGGCGGAGTCGCTGACAACGAAATGTACCGCACTTTTAACTGCGGTGTTGGCATGGTCATCTGTGTACCCTCGGATCACCTCTCCCTTGCGCTCGATACCCTTGCGGCACTGGGTGAGAACGCGTGGCACCTGGGCCGGATCAAGAGCCTGCCGGACCGGTCGGCTAATGCCGAGGTCCGGTACGAACCAGGCCTGATCAAGGCATGATTCCAGGCGATGTAACCAACCCCCGTATCATTGTGCTGGCCTCAGGCAACGGCAGCAACCTACAGGCGCTCATCGACGCTGTATCAGCCCGGGATTTCCCGGGTGACATTGTCGCCGTGGGCTGCAATCGCCCCAGGGCCTTCGCATTGGAGCGAGCTGCCCAGGCGGGCATTGAAACCTTTGTCGTTGATCATACCGAGTACGACAATCGGGAAGACTTCGACGGCATGCTGAAAGCAGAGATTGACCGACGTGCTCCGGATCTGGTAGTGCTCGCCGGTTTCATGCGCATTCTGACCACAGAGTTTGTCCGCGCCTTCCATGGCTTAGTGCTTAACATCCACCCTTCCCTGTTACCCAAGTATCCTGGCCTCAAAACCCACTTCAGAGCTCTTGAAGCAGGGGATAAAATCCACGGCGTGACTGTCCATTTCGTGACCGAGGACCTGGACGGCGGACCCACCGTGGCCCAGGCTGAGGTAGAAATTGAGGAAGGCGACACACCTGAGCGGCTGGCGGAAAAGGTCCAGCAACAAGAGCACGTCCTTTATCCCATCGTGGTGCGCTGGTTCTGCGAAGGGCGCCTCCAGCTTCACGGCAATCAGGTGCTCTTTGATGGTGAACCGCTACCCAAGCCATTCTATTTGACGGATTGAAAAGATCAGGTCCAGAGCGACATACCCAGTAAAATGACAAGACTGTCACGCTTCTGGCAGGTCAGGCTCGTTACACTGAAACGACACCCAGGCACGCCGGGGTTCGCCATACGTAAGCCAAGGACCAACCGTTATGCATAAACACTCCAACCGCTCCCTGAGCGTTCTTCTGCTCATTCTGGCGAGCTGGCAAACGCTGGCCCAAGCCGACAATACAAATGCCGAAGTAGCACCCCAGGACACCGATACCCAGGCAGATGCCGCCAATGCCGAGGGCCAACCCGCGGCAGAACTCAAGCCGTTGAGCGCCACCTACAGCGCGGCACTGGACAAGGGCGTGGCTATTAACGGTTCTGCTAAGCGAACCCTCGAGCAGCAGCCCGATGGCACGTGGATTCTTCGATTCGACGTTGACTCCTTCCTTGCAGACATCGAAGAACATACCCGTTTTCGCTGGGAAAACGGCCGGGTGCGGCCGATCAGCTACCGTTACAAACTGTCCGGATTCATGATAAAGGACCGCAAACGCAGCATTGATTATGACTGGGACGTGATGTCGGTTACCGGAGAATATGAGGGCAATTCCTTCACCATGCCTCTGCCACCCGAAGCTCTGGACCCCCTGGGATACCAGTTACAACTGCGTCAGGATCTTAAAGCCGGAAGTGAGCAGGTTCGCTATGAGGTAACCGACAAGGGCGACTTCGACGAGGACCATTTTGCCATCATCGGCACGGAAGTTCTGGAGACAAAGCTGGGACAGACAGAGACGGTAAAAGCCGAAAAGGTCCGTTCTGAGGGAAGCAAGAGGGAAACCCTGATGTGGTTTGCCCCCGAGCTGGACTATCTGCTGGTAAAGCTTGTCCAGGTTGAGCCGGACGGAACCCGCTATGAGATCAATATAGACAAAGCAAATATCCGCTAGAACGACCAGAGCAGACGGCCCCATTTCCGGACCTGATGCTGGAGCAAGACACTGACTCCAGGCCGGAAAATAAAGGCTTATCCCTCTAAAGTGCGAGTCCCTTTATAATGCGGCGTGATACTCACGCCAGACAGCTTTGACCTCGCTGGCAATCAGCTCCAGTCCCTCGGCGATGCGATCGTCGTCCTGGGCATAGGTAACGCGCAAACATTCGTGCCGATGCGGCCAGCCACTGTCTGGCAGACCAGGAAAAAAGTAGTGACCCGACACCACGAGCACGCCCCTGCGCTTGAGGCGCTGGTATAGCTCCAGGCTGCTCACCGGTAAGTCAGGAAACCAGAGCCAGAGAAACATGGCACCTTCGGGCCTGTGAGCGTACCACTGGCACTCGTCTCCCATGGCCCGGGTAAAAGCAGCAACCGCCTTCTCCATTTTGGCCTTGTAAAACGGACAGATGACGTCCCGGCTCAGGGAAAGAATTTCGCCACTTCGCACCAGCGGCTGGGCCATGATGGCACCGAAACTGCCAGTAGCGAGGTTCATGATCGCATTGATACCCGACAGCGCCTTGATGATCGGCTCAGACGCAATGACGATTCCGGTTCTGGCAGCCGGCATGCCGAGCTTGGACAGGCTCAGGCATAAAACAATCTGCTCATTCCAGTGAGGCGTGGCCTCCACGAACATGAGACCGGGAAAAGGTGCGCCATAGGCGCCATCTATAATCAGGGGCACATCGTGAGCGCGAGCCAGCATTTCCAGCTTGGCAAGCTCCTCATCGGTAATGACATTACCGGTCGGATTGGTTGGGCGCGAGACACAGATTGCGCCGGTCTGACCGGTCACTTCAAGCGCATCGAAATCCACCCGGTACTTGAACTCATGGCTGCCGGTGAAGGTAATCTCCGGGGCGACCGCATGAAAAAGATCAGGGCCAAGCCCGGCATCGGCGTAGCCGATATATTCCGGAGCCAATGGCAAGAGAATATGCTTCAGCTGCCCATCGCCATAATCACCCGCAAACATATTGAACAGCATGAAAAAGGCAGCCTGGCTGCCGTTGGTCAGAGCGACATTGGCGGGTGTCAGACCCCAGTCATACTCCTGATTGAGCAATTGCACCAGTGCGTCAATGAACCCCCGCTCGCCCTGAGGCGGGTCGTAGGTGCCTACCAGGCGCGCCATGGATACCGGATCACGGCTTATATCCCCTAGGATTCCCTGCAGCCGCGCCTGCACCTCTGGAATGTGGCCGGGATTGCCACCCCCCATCATGATCATGTCTGCATTCGTCGAAAGGGCGTTCCCCAGGTCATCCATCAGAGAGGTAATGCCTGCCTCCGCTGTAAACTTCCGACCAAAAGCAGACAGCTTCATAGTGCTTTACTCGTTCAGTGAGATTCCGATGTTGCTCACACCGTCATTGGCTGCGCGCTCCCGGAGACCTTCGATGAACAGCTCCGTCGGTGTACGCTGCCGTTTCACCGAAAGCACCATGTCCCGCTGGAATGCCTTGTCTATTTTCATCAGCTCATGCTGATCAAACAAACGCACCAGCGCGTCTTCATCCAGATCCTCACCTTCACTCACTTCAATAAAGCTCATGACGGTGCCGGTTGCCCACTGGGAGGCTTCCGTGGCCCGGTGCTTGGTGGGGTTAAGGCGGTTTAACAGCGCCTGTTCCAGGAGCCTGCAAAAATCATAGGCCGGATGCACGCCATACATATCGTAGGCAGACACATCCGGAGTCAGGTCTTCCAGCTTTAATAACAACGGGGGAATCGCAGCTTCCGAGTTGGCGCGCTGGAGCAGCCCCCATGCCTGGTCAAGAATCTGGCGCATTTTAGCGCCGCCTTTGGAACCAACAGCGTCCGAAAACAGAACATAATTTGGAAAGCCACGTTCCGCCAGCGCGAGCAGGAAGGCGCACTCACGCCAGCCCTTCAGTTGCTCCAGTGCTTTAAAAAACTGATTGGCGTTCACATTGGGCTCCGGGTTGGATGAGGCTTGGGTATCATAGGATCATGCCCGAGGCAGGGTGACTCCCACCTGCCCAAGGTATTTGCCGCCCCGGTCTTTATAGCTGGTCTCGCACACCTCATCGGATTCGAAGAACAGCATCTGCGCCACGCCTTCATTGGCATAGATCTTCGCTGGCAGATTGGTTGTGTTCGAGAATTCCAGGGTCACCTGCCCCTCCCATTCCGGCTCGAGCGGTGTCACATTCACAATGATGCCACAGCGAGCGTAGGTCGACTTCCCCAGACAGATCGTCAGCACGTTACGAGGGATTCTGAAGTACTCCACCGTTCGGGCCAGGGCAAAGGAGTTCGGCGGAATGATACAGACGTCGCTGCTGATATTGACGAAACTGTTGTCGTCAAAATTCTTCGGGTCAACCGTGGCGGAGTGTACGTTGGTGAAAATCTTGAATTCGTTGCTGCAACGAACGTCATAGCCATAGCTGGACGTACCATAAGAGATCACCCGACCCTTGGAGGACTCACGCACCTGACCTGGCTCAAATGGCTCAATCATGCCGTGCTCCTGGGCCATACGCCGGATCCATCTGTCGGATTTAATAGTCATCAGTGCAGTCTCATCATGAAGTCAGGAAGTGTGCCGAACGGCGGACGCGTATCTTAACGCCAGCGCGAAGTGAATACAAAAGATCCGCCTGAGACACGACCCCCGCTTGCCCTGGACGATCCTTCCGAATCATTACGACTCTTTATTGCGGTCTTAACCCCGAGGCGAAAACGATCGGTGTAGGGTTGTCCTCAATGGTCCATCGCCTTGAGAACACATGGATCAGAATGGACACCAAGCTCGACTGACATCAAGCACGACTACGGAGATCATTGTTATGGATTACAAACGCAAGCTTGCCTGTGCCACCCTGCTGACGGCTACTGCTTTTTCAGCCCCACTCGCTGTTGCCCAAACCGACCGTGACACCGCAGGATTCTTCCTGGGCGCAAGCTACGGTGGCTATAAATCCCACGGTGGCGAGTTCGACGATGACAACGACCTGTACGGCCTCTCAGCGGGTTACCAGTTCAACCAGTTCTGGGCCCTGGAAGCGGACTACGTGGATTTTGGCAAGTTCGGTGAAGACGATGTGGAATCAGAGCTTAAAGGTCTGGCCCTGGCCGTTCGGGGACGTTTTCCGGTAACGGACAGTTTTGGCGTCTATGGCAAGGTTGGCGCTTTCGCCTCAGCCCTTGATGTTGATGCGTTTGACGAAGACGAAACCTATGACGAAGTTTCACCGTTTGTAGGCGCAGGCATCGACTTCCGTGTTACTCACAGCCTGACAGCCTTTGCAGAATACAATCGCTACAACGTGGATATCGACGAGGACGACTTCAACGGCCAGGTCACCAACGACGGACCTGAATTCGATACCGCCCGGGTCGGCGCTCGCTATACTTTCTAGGTCCGCAAGTAGTCATTTCTCCGGCAATCTGAAGGGCAGGCATCTCCTGCCCTTTTCTTATTGATATTCCGGGTTCAGTCATCGCTTACTGAAAAGCTGGGGATCGGAGATGACAGATTCCGGGCTCTCTGGGAAAGCGTAGCACTAACTCTGCGTGCGATATCACGGTAGCGGCGAGCCACCTCCGAATCCGGTTCTGCCACAACCGAGGGGTTACCGCTATCGGTCTGCTCCCGAATGGTCATATGCAACGGTAACTGGCCAAGCAGCGTTGTGTCGTAATCCTTAGCTACCCGCTCGCCACCCCCCGCTCCGAACAACGGTTCCTCATGGCCGCAGTTGCTGCAGATGTGAACGCTCATGTTCTCGACTACGCCCAACACGGGGATTTCCACTTTCCGGAACATCTCGATCCCCTTCTTGCAGTCCAGCAGGGCTATGTCCTGGGGCGTGGTGACGATAACGGCTCCGGTTACCGGTACTTTCTGTGCCAGAGTGAGCTGAATGTCGCCGGTTCCCGGTGGCATGTCGACAATCAGATAGTCCAAATCGTCCCAGAGGGTCTGGGTCAGCAATTGCTGAACCGCGCCACTGACCATCGGCCCGCGCCAGACCATTGGTGTCTTGTCGTTAACCAAAAAGGCCATCGACATGGCCTGAACGCCATGGGCAGGGACTGGAATAAACCACTTTCCGTCCTTCGTGTCAGGTTTCTGGCCTTCGGGAATGCCAAGCATCATTCCGACACTGGGACCGTAGATATCCGCATCCAGCACGCCGACCCGGGCACCTTCGGAACTCAGGGCAAGGGCGAGATTGACAGCGGTGGTGGATTTACCCACTCCGCCCTTGCCCGATGCCACCGCAATAATGTTTTTTACCCCAGCGATCGATTGCAGGTTCTTCTGGGCCTGGTGAGCGCGGATGGCCTGGCTGACGTTGACCTGAACTCCGGCCACGCCCGGCACGTTTTCCACTGCGTTAGTCACAAGCTCTCTCAGTGCCCCCGAAATACCTGCGGAAGCATAGGGCAGCTCAACTTCAAGCTTGACCAGGTCCGCTTCTATAGCGAGCGACCGGACAGCTTTCAGCTCGTAGAGATCCAGTTCCAGGTAGGGGTCCCGGTACTGACGGATGGCGGACTCGACCGCCTGCTGAGAAATCTGCGTCATGGAATGCTCCATTGATGTAAAAAGTGCGGCCGCCGGGGCGGAAAAGCGCGCCGTTCAGATGAAAAAAAGTTGCCCGGAAGGTATCATCTGTGCCCGCTTCTGACCATAACCACCCCTGATCAAGGTTCGGACATCAACATGACCCAAGCGAGTGCACTGAAACAGCGCGACATCCTGGTGACCAGCGCCCTGCCCTATGCCAACGGGCCCATTCACCTGGGGCACCTGCTGGAGTATATCCAGACCGACATTTGGGTCCGTTACCAGAAGCTTCGCGGTCAGAACTGCCATTACGTCTGCGCTGATGACGCCCATGGCACAGCCATTATGCTCCGGGCAGAGCGGGAAGGCATTACCTCAGAAGCCCTGATTGCCCGGATCAACCAGGAGCACCAGCAGGACTTCAGCGGTTTCCACATTCGATTCGACAACTATTACTCCACCCATTCTCAGGAAAACCGGACGTTTTCCGAGTACATCTATCGGCAACTCCAGGAAAACGGCCATATTGCGACCCGTAAGATCACCCAGTCTTTCGACCCTGAAAAAAACATGTTCCTGGCTGATCGGTTTATCAAGGGCACCTGCCCCAAGTGTAAAACCGAAGACCAGTATGGCGATAACTGCGAAGCCTGTGGCGCAACCTACACGCCTGCTGAGCTGATCAGCCCCCGGTCGGCTGTCTCAGGCGCCACGCCCATCGAAAAAGAGTCTGAACATTACTTTTTCCGGTTGCCCGAATTTTCTGACTTCCTGAAGCAGTGGACCCGCAGCGGTACTCTCCAGCCCCAGGTTGCCAACAAACTGGCCGAGTGGCTGGATGCCGGGTTGCAGGAGTGGGACATCAGCCGCGATGCGCCCTATTTCGGGTTTGAGATACCCGACGCACCAGGCAAGTATTTCTATGTCTGGCTGGACGCCCCCATCGGCTACCTGGCCAGTTTCAAGAACCTGTGCGACCGGGAGGGCATCGATTTCGATCATTTCTGGAATGCGGATTCCACCGCAGAGGTCTACCATTTCATCGGCAAGGACATTATCAACTTCCATGCCCTGTTCTGGCCGGCCATGCTCCACAGTGCGGGCTTTCGCACGCCAACTGCCGTCTACGCCCATGGCTTTGTGACCGTCAACGGTAAGAAGATGTCCAAGTCCCGCGGCACTTTCATCATGGCACGAACCTACCTGGACCACCTGGACCCCGAGTATCTGCGATATTACTTTGCCGCCAAGCTGACCGGCAGTGTCGACGATATGGACCTCAACCTTGAGGATTTCGCCCTGCGGGTGAATGCGGACCTGGTGGGCAAAGTGGTCAATATTGCCAGCCGTTGTGCCGGCTTCATTACCAAGAAATTTGATGGCCGGCTGGGGTCCGTAACCGAGGCTGAAAAGCTGGCGGCTTTTGTATCCGCGGGGGACGAGATTGCGCAATTCTATGAGACCCGGGAATTCGGTCGTGCCATGCGCCGGATCATGGAGCTGGCGGACGTAGCCAACCAGTACGTCAACGACGAGCAGCCCTGGGTTGTGGCCAAGGAAGACGGAGGCGAAGAGAAACTGCAGGCGATCTGCACCAATGCCCTGAACATGTTCTATCTCTTGATGACGTACCTGGCGCCGGTATTACCGAAAACCGCAGAAGCATCCGAAGAGTTCCTGAGAGCGGCTCTGGACTGGAACAACCGCAACCAGCGTCTTGAAAACCACGAAATCAACCGGTTCAAGCCACTGATGAGCCGGGTGGACATGAAGCAGATCGAAACCATGCTTGAGGCCTCCAAGGATGAAATGTTAGCCGCTACCGGCGCCACACCGGCGAAACCCGGGGATTCGGCGCCTGCCCATGAGCCTGTGGCAGAGGAAATCGAGTTCGGGGATTTCGCCAAGGTGGATCTGCGAGTCGCGGAAATCGTGAAAGCCGAACATGTGGAAGGTGCCGACAAGCTGCTGCGACTGACCCTCAACATCGGAGAAGACCAGCGCAATGTCTTTGCCGGCATCAAATCAGCCTATTCCCCTGAACAGCTTCAGGGCCGGCTGACCGTTATGGTCGCCAATCTCAAGCCTCGGAAGATGAAGTTCGGCATGTCCGAGGGTATGGTTCTTGCGGCCGGGCCGGGGGGCAAGGATATATTCATCCTGTCCCCGGACTCAGGGGCGACCCCTGGCATGCGGATAATGTAGATGGGGAGAGGCAAGTAGCATGTCCGAATACCTGCTGATACTGGTCAGTACCATTCTGGTGAACAATTTTGTCCTGGTTCAGTTCCTCGGGCTTTGCCCGTTCATGGGGGTTTCCGGAAAACTTGAAACCGCCATGGGCATGTCACTGGCTACCACCTTCGTACTGACCCTGGCGTCCGTATGCAGCTACCTTGCCTATACCTATCTTCTGGAGCCGCTCGGCCTGGCTTTCCTGAAGACCATAACGTTTATCCTGGTGATCGCCGTGGTGGTGCAGTTCACTGAAATGGTGGTCCGCAAGACAAGTCCCTTGCTGTACCGTGTGCTGGGCATCTTCCTTCCGTTAATCACGACCAATTGTGCGGTCCTCGGCGTCGCGCTCCTGAACCTGAACAGAAACAATAACTTTGTGGAATCTGTGCTCTATGGCCTGGGGGCCGCTGGCGGCTTCTCCCTGGTGCTGATTCTTTTCGCGGCCATGCGCGAGCGCATCGCGGTATCCGATGTGCCGGTTGCCTTTCGGGGCGCGGCCATCGGGATGGTCACCGCTGGGCTTATGTCACTGGCCTTTATGGGCTTTACTGGCCTGGTGAGCGTGTAGCCATGATGGTCAATGAGCAGCGACTCCCCTGCGCACCCTTTGCCCTGTCAGACATTGAGGTAATCGCCTGATGTGGACCGGCTTTCTTGTTGCTATTGCTGTCCTGGTGGCACTTGCCATCGTTTTCGGTGCCCTGCTTGGGTATGCGGCCGAACGCTTTCGTGTTGAGGGCAACCCACTGGTGGAAGAAATCGACTCGCTGCTGCCCCAGACCCAGTGTGGCCAGTGCGGTTTCCCGGGGTGTCGCCCTTACGCTGAGTCGATCGCCGATGGGGATGCCATCAACAAATGCCCCCCTGGTGGCGAGGGCACCATCAAGGCCCTTGCCGACCTGCTGGACATTGAGCCCCAGCCACTTGATGCAGAGCATGGCATTGAGCAGGACACCCGGGTCGCTGTCATCCGGGAGGATGAATGCATCGGTTGCACGAAATGCATCCAGGCGTGTCCGGTGGACGCTATCCTTGGCGCGGCGAAACACATGCATACCGTAATCCAGAGCGAATGCACCGGCTGTGACCTCTGCGTCGAGCCCTGCCCTGTTGACTGTATCGACATGGTCACTGTCGAGCCCGACATTCGTAGCTGGACCTGGAGCCCACCCCGATCGGCAATCATTGCCACTGACAGGGATACGGTGGGCGCATGACGAAGCTGTGGGATTTTAACGGCGGGGTACACCCTCTCCCCAACAAGCATCAGTCCACTTCAGCACCAATCCAGCAGGCGGGTCTGCCTGACCAGCTTGTTTTGCCCCTGCAGCAGCATGTCGGTTCGCCCGCAGAAACCCGGGTGCAACCGGGAGACCGGGTACTGAAAGGCGACTGTCTGGCCGATGCCCTAGGTTCAATGGGTGTGCCGTTGCATGCGCCCACCTCCGGCGTGATTGAGTCAGTTCTCAAGATGCCCGTGCCCCACCCCTCAGGCCTTCTGGACTGGTGTATTGTACTGATACCCGACGGTGAAGATGCCTGGACGGAACGACACCCGATGACCGATTACCGAAGTCGCGAGATTTCACAGGTGCTGGCACGCGTGCGCGATCTGGGCATTGTCGGCCTTGGCGGGGCTGGCTTTCCCACCAGTGTAAAATTGCGGTCGCCCGGTGATAAAAAGGTCATGACCCTTGTATTGAATGGCGCAGAATGTGAGCCCTACATCACCGCTGATGACATGTTGATGCGAGAAAGAGCGGCAGAGGTGGTCGAAGGGGCGCAAATCATGGCCTGGCTTCTAAAGCCCGAACGCTGCGTGATTGGTATTGAAGACAACAAACCCGAAGCCATTGCAGCTTTACAGGATGCGGTCGGCGACTCGGGCATTGAGATTGCTGTCATCCCGACCAAATACCCGTCCGGCGGCGAAAAACAGCTCATCCACATTCTTACCGGGCTGGAAGTTCCCTATAACGGCATTCCTGCCGATGTCGGCGTGGTTTGTCAGAACGTGGGTACGGCCCTCGCGGTATCCCGGGCTGTGCTTCACGGCGAACCCTTGCTCAGCCGCATCACGACGCTGACGGGCCAGGCACTGGCGCAGCCGGCAAACTATGAAGTGCTGCTGGGAACCCCTATCAGCCATCTGCTGGCCCGGGCTCGTCTGAACCCGAACCGACTGGAACGCCTGATCATGGGCGGGCCAATGATGGGTTTCACACTCCAGACTGACAGCGTGCCCGTGGTGAAAACAACCAATTGCGTTATTGCTGCCGCTCCCGGTGAGCTTGATGAGCCGCCGCCGGAACAACCCTGCATTCGCTGCGGGGCCTGTGCTGAAGTATGCCCGATGGAGCTTTTGCCACAGCAATTGTTCTGGTACGCCCGGTCCGAGGAGTTCGACAAGGCAGAGCACCTGAACCTGTTCGATTGCATTGAGTGCGGTGCCTGCTCCTATGTTTGCCCGAGCAGTATCCCGCTGGTCCAATACTATCGCTTTGCCAAAGGTGAAATCCGCACCCAACGAATCGAGCAGCTCAAATCGGATCAGGCCCGCGAGCGTTTCGAAGCACGCCAGGCCCGGCTTGAGCGGGAGCAAGCGGAAAAGGAGGCCCGCAAGAGGGAGCGGGCTCAGGCGGCAGCCAAAGCCCAGGCCAGAAAAGCCGAAAAGCCGGATCAGGGCCAGCCATCTAAAGACGACCGTCAAGCCAAGGCTGCAGCTGTACAGGCAGCGCTGGCCCGAAAAAGACAGGAAACACCGGCTGGGGCCGCCAGCTCTGAAGAACCGGCCCCAAAATCTTCTGGTGAACCCGACCTGAAAAGCCTCAGACTCCAGCTGGCCCAGGCTCAGGAAAAGCTGGCCACCATGGAGGCCATGCTGACCGAGGCCAGGTCCGCAGAGACAGACAACAGGGAAAAGCTTGAGCGCGCGGTGACCAAAAACCAGGACCGGGTCGCACGGGCACAGGTTGCATTCGACCGGGCCCAGGCTGAGTCAGCCGAGGCCGCAAACCATCATGATTAATTCCAGCAGGGCCAGCAGTTCATGGCGTTAACACAACAGACCTCTCCCCATGCCCGCCAGGCTCGCAGCACATCACAACTAATGCTTTGGGTCATTGTATTGACAATGCCGGGGCTGCTGGCACAGACCCTGTTCTTTGGCTGGGGCAATCTGATCAACGTTCTTTGGTGTATCGCCCTGGCGATTGGCGCCGAAGCCGCGGTGCTACGACTACGGGAGCGACCGATCAAGTCAGTCCTGAAGGATAATACGGCTGCTGTGACCGGGCTCCTGCTGGGGCTGGCGCTGCCGCCACTGGCTCCCTGGTGGGTGTCTGCCATTGCGGTAATTTCAGCCATCGTCATGGCTAAACAGCTTTACGGCGGACTCGGAGCCAACCCCTTCAACCCCGCCATGGTCGGTTACGCCCTGGCCCTGATCTCGTTTCCCGTGGCCATGACCACCAACTGGGCCGCACCCATGGGTCTTGCCAGCGCGCCGGGCTTTACTGAGACCATGGGGATCATTTTTCCGGGCCAGCAGACCACCATTGACGCTTACACCATGGCCACTCCGCTGGACGTCTACAAACACGATATAACGACCCGCATGTCGGCCGAGGTCACCGGGCACCCGACCTTCGGAGACGGCATTGCCAGGGGCTGGGAATGGGTAAACGCAGCCTTTCTGGCGGGTGGGCTCGGATTGGTGTTTCTGAGAATCATCAGCTGGCATATTCCCGTGAGCCTGCTCGCGGCCCTGGTCTTCATGAGCCTGGCTTTCGGCACCAATCCTGACCAGTACACGCCACTATCGCTCCACCTGTTCGCCGGCGCCACCATGCTTGGAGCCTTCTTTATAGCCACCGACCCGGTCTCCGCTGCCACCAGTCATCAGGGCAAACTGATCTACGGCGCCGGCATTGGCATCATCCTCTATATCATCCGCACCTGGGGCAGCTACCCGGATGCCCTGGCGTTCGCGGTTCTGTTGATGAACTTTGCCGTGCCTTTTATTGACCATTACACGCCCCCCCGTACTTATGGCCATAAAAAGCCGAGGCGTGGTCTGGCAAGCCGCACGGAGGCTCGTTAAATGGCACCGATCGGAGAGTCCATCCTGCGAAGCGCAATCGGCCTCGGGCTTTTTGCCACCATCACCGCTGGCACCATTGCAGCTACGCAGGTGCTGACCGAGGATCGGATAGACCAGCAGGTTCGCAAGGCCGAGGCGTCGGCGCTGTACGAAATCATTCCGGAGCAGACACACGACAATGATCTGATTTCAACCACCGTGCCGCTGACGCCGCACCCATTGCTTGGAATCAGAGAGCCAGCCCAGGCCTGGATAGCGCGAAACGATGGTTATCCGGTAGGTGTCATTCTTCCGGTAGTTGCCCGGAATGGTTACTCCGGCGATATCCGGCTTCTGGTTGGCATAGACCCGGATGGTGAAGTGCTTGGGGTCCGGGTAACCAGCCACCGGGAGACTCCTGGCCTGGGAGATAAAGTGGAACTGCGTAAGTCTGACTGGATCCGGTCCTTCGAAGGCAAGGCCCTGGGCAGACCTGAGGTTGACCGTTGGCGCGTTGCCAAAGACGGCGGCAGCTTTGACCAGTTTACTGGCGCCACCATCACACCCAGGGCCGTGGTAGGCGCTGTGCGCGACGCCCTGCTCTATTTTAGGGATCATCGCCAGCAACTATTGGGCGAACCAGCCAGTGCAACAAAACAGGAGCCAGGGCAGTGACCACAAAGACCAGCCGCGAAATTATCAGAGATGGGCTCTGGAGCAACAACCCGGCGCTGGTGCAGGTGCTTGGGTTATGCCCGCTGTTGGCGGTAACCAGCACGGTCGTTAACGCCATCGGCCTGGGACTGGCTACCCTCATGGTACTCTTGGGGTCAAATCTGGCTGTATCGCTGATCCGCAACTTCGTCAGTGACTCGGTTCGCCTGCCAGCTTTTGTCATGATCATTGCTTCACTGGTGACATGCGCCGAACTCCTGATGCAGGCGTTCACCTACGAGCTCTACCAGATTCTGGGAATCTTCATACCCCTTATCGTGACCAACTGCGCGATCCTGGGGCGGGCAGACGCATTTGCTTCCAAAAATCGTCCTGGCGCAGCCGCCCTGGACGGCTTCATGATGGGCCTTGGCTTTCTGGTGGTGCTTGTGGTCCTTGGGGGGCTCAGGGAAATGGTCGGTCAGGGCACCCTGTTCGCCAATATGGAGCTGTTGCTCGGTCCCATGGCCCGTGACTGGCAACTTGGGCCGGTCCAGGGCTATCCGGATGTTCTCTTCATGGTCCTGCCTCCGGGAGCTTTTGTAGGTCTTGGACTTCTTATCGCGCTCAAAAACAGTATCGACAACCGCATTGCCCAAAGGCGACTTCTGGTCACGGACCAGGCCGCTATCCCGGGCAGTAAGAGGGTCAGAGTAACCGGCCAGGTTTCCCAGGAGTCGGCATGAACAGGGACAAACGAACCCAGATTTTTGAACGCTTGCGCGCGGCTAACCCCACACCAACCACAGAACTGGTGTATTCGTCGCCGTTTGAGCTGCTGATCGCTGTCATCTTATCCGCTCAGGCGACAGACGTTGGCGTTAACAAAGCCACCGCGAAGCTGTTTCCCGTGGCCAATACACCGGAGTCCATTCTTGCCCTGGGCGTCGACGGACTCAAGGAGTACATAAAAACGATCGGGCTTTATAACAGCAAGGCCGAAAACGTCATCAAGACCTGCCGCAAGCTGGTGGAAGAGCATGACAGCGAAGTGCCGGACAATCGTGAAGCTCTTGAAGCCCTGCCCGGGGTTGGACGCAAAACTGCCAATGTGGTGTTGAACACGGCTTTTGGCCAGTCGGCCATGGCTGTCGACACCCACATTTTCCGCGTAGCCAATCGCACAGGCATTGCTCCCGGCAAGAATGTGCTAGAGGTAGAGAAGCGCCTGATGCGGTTAGTGCCCCGGGAATTTCTTCAGGATGCCCATCACTGGCTGATTCTCCACGGTCGCTACACTTGCGTGGCACGCAAGCCCCGTTGCGGCATATGCATCATTGAAGACCTATGTGAATTCAAACAGAAGCGGGACTATCAGGACTGACCTATCTCCCTTAAGACCAGTCTCTCCGAGACTTTCAAAGGCGGGACAGCAGCGCCCGAGAGCGCTGCTGTTGGCTGATTAACGCCGGCCGAGCATGTCCTGCTTTAGGTCTTTCTGGGCTGGCTCGTCAGATAGCCAGATCCCAAACAGGGCTTTCTTGAATTCCATGCCTCCGATGACGCCGCGCTCTTCATCATTCTTGTACACATGAACACCGGAGTCAGGCTGATAGACGAGCTCGAAGACATCCCCTTCCTTGATTTCTTCTTCAAAGACCTTCATGAACTCATCGATTTCGTCCTGAATAGGGGCCATATTGTCATCAGTTGAGGCTTCAAAACCTTCCAAGGTGGCAGAGGTCATACGGTCACTTGTGATCATTCCCGAAATAATGTGCAGGGTTATTGCCTGATGCTCATCAGCTGCAATGATGCGTCCAGCGTCCGCGCTGGTTTCCGGGACATAAAGTCCTCCCACGTAGAGGTCCATGAACCACTTGGAGCGGACACCGGCTCCGTTAAGCTTGAGTTCAGTCCCATCAGTCGACATGGTTTCCGGGAGGTCTACACCTTCAATGTTGAGCGCGTTTGCTGGCACACTCATGACTGCCAGCAGCAGCGTGGAGGTAATCGTTGCAAGGGCCTTGTTCATCGTCCATTCCTTTTCAGTCATTATTATTTGTCGAGTGGGCTTCTTCATGAGCTCACTTCCGTCTACCCGCGATCGACATCATGTACCACGCCAGGCAGGCTGATTTTAGCAGGCAGGCCTCTTGCCCAATATTACTTAGTTCTCATTTGCTGACGCCAAAAAAAGCCCGGGCAGCCCTGGCCGCCCGACCTTTGATTCCTCTCGAAAGCCTTTGAGATAGCTTATTTGAAGAGCATGGTGCCAGACAGGCCCTCTTTTTCAAGGATTTCCCGGAGGCGACGAAGTGCCTCAACCTGAATCTGCCTTACCCGCTCACGGGTCAGTCCGATTTCCTGGCCGACCTCCTCCAGAGTACTGGTCTGGTAACCACGCAGGCCAAACCGGCGCGACAGGACCTCTTGCTGCTTGTCGCTGAGCTGATCAAGCCAGTTGGCGATGCAGCCTCGCATATTATTGTCCTGAAGCAGATCGGCAGGGTCGGAAGCGGCTTCATCGGCGACCGTATCGAGTAAGGACTTCTCGCCATTGGCGCCGATGGGCGTATCCATTGACGCCACCCGTTCGTTAAGACCCAGCATGCGCTTAACGTCAGCTACAGGCTTGTCTACCATGTGGGCTATTTCTTCAGCCGACGGCTCGTGATCAAGCTTCTGCGTCAGCTCGCGGGCAGCCCGTAGATACAGGTTCAGTTCCTTTACCACATGAATGGGCAAGCGGATGGTCCGCGTCTGGTTCATGATCGCGCGTTCAATGGTCTGACGGATCCACCAGGTGGCATAGGTTGAAAAACGAAAGCCCCTTTCCGGGTCAAACTTCTCGACTGCCCGAATGAGACCCAGGTTGCCTTCCTCTATCAGGTCGAGCAAGGTCAGGCCCCGGTTTACATAGCGCCGAGCGATTTTCACCACCAGCCGAAGGTTGCTCTCAATCATTCGCTTGCGACCGGATTCTTCGCCTTTGCGGGCGAGACGGGCGAAGTAAACTTCCTCTTCGGGAGTCAGGAGGGGAGAAAAACCAATTTCGTTGAGGTAAAGCTGGGTGGCATCCAGTTGTTTCTGGTTGCCAAAGTAGCGGCCGGTGCCTCTTGCGGGTAAATCGTCTTTTCCGGATCCTTCATCCGCAACCGGAGTATCGATTTCCCCAGTTACGCTGGTCAAGGTTTCATCATCTGAATCTTCTACATCTGCGACACGATCAACAATAATATCTTCATGCTCTGCTGACATAACTTGCCCCGCCTTTCAATGACCCTGTTTTATCGTTCACTGGTTTTTATTATCGTGAACGCCTGCTGACTATTATTCGAATTTTCCTTTCAGGACATCTACTTTTAATACAATACCTTATCCGACAATTTAAATTCATTTTATAAGTTTGTCGTTCTTACCAGTCGCTCGGCCTCACCTTGGCGGAAGGTATGGAAGTGGGTCAACCGGATTGCCATTTCGACGAATCTCGAAATGTAATTTGTTCCTGTCTGACCCGCTGCTCCCCAACTCCGCAATGGTCTGCCCTGCTCTTACCTCCTCTCCCTCTTTTACAAGAATTTTCCTGTTGTGAGCATAAGCGCTTAGAAAATGCTCATTATGATTAACGATAATGAGGTTACCGTATCCGAGCAAGCCGCTTCCGGCGTAAACCACATTCCCTGCGGCTGATGCCTTGACCGGGTCACCTGCGTTACCCGCTATATCAATGCCCTTGTTGACTTTACCTGATGTAGAGAAACCTGCAATTACGGTGCCAACGTGTGGCCACTGCCAGACTACACCAGAGACAGTCTGGGCCTGTTTTGCCAATGGCGCTCCCGCAACCGGTGCCTTTTCCACTTTCGGAGCTGCTTGGGGACGGGGGGCGGGGGCGGTTTTCTGGCTCGGTGGCGGCGCTTTTGCCGTTGGCGTCGGAGATGCCCTGCCACTGCTGGCCTGGGTAACCTTGCCCCGGAGATCAAGTCGGAGAACCTGCCCTGACTTCACACTGTAAGGCGGCGACATATTGTTGGCATTGCCCAGTTCACGGTAATCACGGCCATACCGCCAGGCTATGCTGTATAGGCTTTCCCCCGGTTTGACCACATGCCGGCCCCAGTAAACGGGTGGGTTGTAGGCATCGTCCTGGTAAATAGCGGAGGTATTGCAGCCGGTAAGAGAGAGCGCAAGGATAAAAACAAGACCAACGCGGATGCGGGGCCATTTGCCGACATCGAGCCAAAAGCCAATGCGCGCTCTTGCCCCGGAGCGAGACACGCGTGAAGTCTCGATGCCTAAGACGCCATACAGGAAAGACACAAGTATAAATATCGCCTTTTATATTTCTAATTCGTATTAAAAATAGTGCAAACTATAAAGTAATTGCGATAACTCGCTAATTTATTGCACATTTTACGTGCGAAACCAAGTTACCTTTGCACCACATGTGTTACCTCTGGAAACGCCCTTCATGACATAAAAGTAACACTAAGCAGCAAACCACTAGGCTGCTGATCCCCGCTCGGCGCCAAAACGCCCTGCCAGCCACTCAATCCCAAATACCAGTCCAAAGCCCAGCACCGCTGCCGCAATGGCCGGGTATATATCGGCACTGGCTCCTGTGAGCTCCGCGAAATGCTGAGGTGAGGTGTTGACCTGGTGCAGCGCCACTTCTTTGCCGGCACTGTCAAGGCGCCAGGTTACCGTCTCCTTCCAGGGCCAGACCTTATTCAGGGCGCCTACCATCACGCCGGTCAGCAAAGCCAGGACCCAGTCGTGGAACCTGCGCACAGCCCAGGTAAGCGCCCGGGCAATAGATAGCAGCCCCAGGGCACACCCCGCCCCAAAAACAAGCAGCTTTACCATTTCGAACTGTTTTATAGCATCAAGCACTGGCGCGTAAAGCCCCATGATGACCAATATGAAGCTGCCGGAGATGCCGGGCAATATCATCGCGCAAATCGCTATAGCCCCTGCGCCGAACAGCACTAACAACGTGGGCTCTGTACTTACCGGAGACAAGGTTGTAATCCACCAGGCCAGCGCTGCCCCCAGCACGGCCGCAAAAAGCAGTACCGCTCGGGGACGAACCACTTCCCGGGCCACGTGCCAGACTGAGGCGGTTATGAGGCCGAAGAAAAAGCTCCAGAGAGGGACCGGGTAGGTTTCAAGAGCATGGCTGATGATCGCCGCCAGTGACGCAATACTGAACAGAATGCCGAACAGTAATGTGACTAGAAAGCTCGCATCGGACCGTTGCCAGAACGCTTTGAGGTGGCCCCGGCAGAGTTCACGCCAGAAAACCTCCGGAAAGCGACTGATTGCCTCGAGTAAACGGAAGTAGATACCAGTGATGAAGGCGATCGTGCCACCGGACACGCCGGGCACGATATCGGCAGCCCCCATGGCCATGCCCCGAAAAAAGACGCCAATCAATCGCTGGGATGGCGCTACAGGGGTAATCGCTGCTTCCGGGTTTGAGGCCTGTGATGCAGAATGACTCATCTGACGACCCCTGCAAGTAAAGGCACAAAACGTACGGGCTCGATTTCAGTCACAACAAAGCTGTCGCCTTTTCGGACCGCCTGTGTCAGTACCTGGGCTTCTTCTCCAACCGGAGCTACAATGACACCCCCCTCGGACAGCTGCATCATCAGCTCCCGGGGCAGTTGCTTGGGAGCGGCGGTGACCATGATGCCGTCGAATGGCCCCTTGTCTGGCCAGCCCACCCCGCCATCGGCATGCCGCAACATGACATTGCGCAGACCCAGTGTGCGCAGCCGCTCTCTGGCCCTGTCTTGCAGTGCCTTGATGCGCTCTACGCTATATACGTCCTTGACCAGCCGGGCAAGGATGGCAGTCTGGTAGCCCGACCCTGTACCCAGTTCCAGCACTGACTGAGGTGCATGCCGCATGAGCACTTCCGTCATTTTGGCCACAATATATGGCTGGGAAAGCGTCTGGCTGTGGCCTATGGGCAGCGATGTGTCTTCGTAGGCCCGATGTGCAAGAGCCTCGTCGAGAAAAATATGGCGCGGCAGCTCTTCCATGGTGGCGAGGACGCGTTCGTCGGTAATGCCGGCCTGCCGCAGACGCTGAATCAGCCGGGCCCGGGTCCGCCGTGAAGTCATCCCGATACCCTGAAGTTCGGCACTCATCCGTTCACCTCGTCCAGCCACTCCCGCAATGAAGACAGGGCCTCATGCCGCGTCATGTCAACGTGGACCGGCGTAATGGACACGTAGTTTTCCCGAACCGCGTGAAAGTCGGTACCGGGCCCGGCATCATGACCTTCGCCAGGCGCACCAATCCAGTAGCGTTCCTTGCCCCGCGGACAGGTCATTGGAACCGCACCCTCGGCCCGGTCCCGATGGCCAAGCCGGGTGACCCGGAAACCCGCCAGCTCATGCCAGGGCACGTCAGGCACATTCACGTTGAGGATACAGCGTGGGCCCAGCGAAACCGGAGCGTCCCGTTCCAGCATCATGCGGACGACACGGGCGGCAGTCTCGTAATGGAAGTGACCCTGGTTTACCAGTGAAACGGCTATTGCAGGCAGGCCGAGATTGCGCCCCTCGGTCGCCGCCGCGACTGTGCCCGAATAGATCACATCGTCACCCAGATTGGCGTGGGTGTTGATACCGGAAATCACCCGATCAAACGGTTCATGGTAAAGCCCGTTCACCGCCAGGTGGACACAATCACTGGGGGTGCCATCCACGGAGCGAAAACCGTTCGGATGACTGTCAACCGTCAGGGGCCGGTTCAGTGTGAGCGCGTTACTCGCGCCACTGTGGTCCCGGTCGGGTGCAACCACATCCAGCGACCCAAGACCCTGAAGGCCATCGAATAACGCCTTCAGACCCGGGGAGTAAACCCCATCATCATTAGATAGCAAAATTCTCACAGTCATCTCCGCTAGCCTGCCCGGCAATTGAATGCGTGCCCCGGGTCTGGTCTTTTGCAGGGTCTAATATGCCCTGTTTCGTTTTATTCCGCGATATTGTGTGATGCCTGTGCCGCATCGGTCAGCTCGAAGACGTCATCCAGCAGAACCGTAGCAAACTGCCCGGGACTCAAGCCGAACATCAGCCGCAGATCGCCGGCGCCTTCCCACTGCCAACTCAAGCCGACCGGACAGAGCACAAGTGACCGTCGTTCGGGTTTCATGCGGGTCTGGGAAAACACCGCTTCCAACCTTGGGTGGCGCGTCACCAGCTCTCGCTCCAGGGACCCTTGCTCGGCATCGGCACGGGTGCCACCATCGCCCCATAAAGGGCCAGTGACTGCACCGGCTTCCGGCTCACCGTTCATTGCTTCAGTCCAGGTGCCATCGGCTACCCGCGCCGCAAGTACTTCGTTGAAGAGCCAGGATCTCGCAGCTGAGAAGTACAGTCCCTGCAATCGGTTGCGGCCCCTTTGCCGGCCGGGCTTCATGCGACACGCCTGTTCGAGGTTGTTGCCATGCCAGCCAAAACGCTGGCTGCCGAAATAATTCGGGCAACCCACCTCTGCAATAAGAGCCAACCGCGCATTAATCTGTTCGGGCTCGCCTTCGACCTCAGTCAGAAGAAGATTGAAATGGTTGGCCTGATGTTCGCCCCGTCGCAGCTTACGGGTGAAACGACAGGCGTCCAGAAGGGACCAGCGGGCCCGGACTGCGGCCAGAAAGTCAGCGTCCGAGTCCATCATGCCGGGACGCGAGACACTGAACCACTGCCGGGTGACCGCGTGGCGGTCCTTGAGACCGCAGAAGCCGATGTCGTGGGGCTGGCAGCCTGCAAGCCCTGCCAGTTCTCGCGCTACGTAGTCGGTATTATCCCCCCGCTTCTCAAGCCGTACACAAAGATGCTCCCCCTGTCCGGGCAACGGCTCGCCCTCCAACAGTGCTTGTACATCAACAGGCACTGACGGGAACCCGGCAAGACCCAGAGCTTCATCGACAAGGAAATGCTCTGGCTGAGCCCGCAGGACGGCTTTTGCAATCCGGCCTCCCTGGCCAGACGGCCAACTCAGCCGCCACTGCTGGCCGTTCACGACTCACGCTCAAGCAGGCAGACTGCCTGGCAGGCGATGCCTTCGCCCCGGCCGGTGAACCCCAGACGCTCTGTCGTCGTGGCCTTGATGCCAACCTGATCCGGCCCCACCTGGAGGTCAGCCGCAATGTTGCTCCTCATCACTGCCAGATGGGGAGCCATTTTAGGAGCCTGGGCGATGATTGTGGTGTCAACATTACCGACCCTGAAGCCTGCTTCGTGAACCCGGGCGACTACAAGGCGCAGGAGAACCCGGCTGTCGGCTCCTGCCCACTCTTCACTGGTGTCAGGAAAGAAATGGCCAATATCACCAAGCGCGAGGGCGCCGAGTAAGGCATCGGCCAGGGCATGCAACAGGACATCCCCATCCGAATGGGCTTTTAGCCCTCGATGGTGGGCTATGGCCTCGCCTCCCAGGGTGATGTGATCGCCGTCGCCGAACTCATGAACGTCGAAGCCCTGTCCGATTCGGATAGTCATCTTATGGGTCACCTGTAATGCCGTTGCCGCTATCGATACGGCCAAGAATGAATTCAGCCAATGCCAGATCTTCAGGCACAGTAACCTTGATGTTGTCCGCTCGGCCTTCGACCAGGCGCGGCCTGAAGCCACAGTGTTCAACCGCTGAAGCCTCATCCGTTATAACAAGCCCGGCATGCTCAGCTTTAGCCAGAGCATCACGCAGAACACCGTAGCGGAACATTTGTGGAGTGAGGGCGCGCCATATGCCGTCGCGCTCAACAGTTTCAACGACGGTTTGCCCCGGCCCCATACGTTTCAGGGTATCGGCCATGGGGCAAGCCAGAAGGCCACCGACGGGGTGACCCTGCAGTTCCTTTCGAAGACGCTTCAGATCATCAGGATGCAAACACGGCCTGGCCACGTCGTGGACCAGGACCCAGTCATCCGAAGCCGCGCGGGAGTCCAGTGCCCGCAGGGCCGCCATGACAGAATCACTACGCTGGGCGCCGCCCTGTATAGTCCGGATCCGGTCATCGGAGGCACTGTCCGTATGGGGCCACCAGTGATCCTCCCCATGCAGCGACACGATACGGCCATCAAACTCGGCAGCAGCCAGCAAACGGGTCAGGGTAATATCAAGCAGATAACGGTTTTGGAGGCGGAGGTACTGTTTCGGCCGATCGGCCTTCATGCGCTGGCCTATGCCCGCTGCGGGAACCACGAGCCAGAAGCGTGTGTTGCTCATCAGTTTGTCACGATAGATTAAGGATTCAGGGGTCGACCACCAGGAAGAAGGTTTCGCCTTCAGCAATCAAACCCAGGTTGATGCGTGCGCGCTCTTCGATAGCGCCCTCGCCACTGCGAAGATTGCGTACCTCGGCGTACAGCCTCTCGTTGCGAACCCCAAGCTCGGCATTCTCCGCCCGCTGGGTCGCAATCGTGTCTTCCAGGCTCCAGACTTGCGCAAAGCTGCCTTCCCCGGCCCACAGGCGAACCTGCAGCAGGAGAACCAGCACAACCATGACGGCCCACAGCCACTTCATTGCACGCTTCCTTGTCTCATCTGAACGGCAGACGCTATAAAGCCCAAGAGGATACCGTAATCCCTGCTGCTCGGCGATACCCCTGGAAGTCTAGTCCAGATAAGTCACGTCTGCGACCGTGGCGGCCTGGTCAGAATCTTGGCCGGCATGGCGAGCTTCAGCCCTGGCCCTTGATTTCAGCCAGCCCCCGGTAAGGTGCCTTGCCAGCCAGCGCCTCTTCAATGCGAAGCAGCTGGTTGTACTTGGCAACCCGGTCAGAGCGGCACAGTGAGCCGGTCTTGATCTGGCCGGCGCAGGTGGCCACGGCGAGGTCTGCAATCGTGGTATCTTCGGTTTCACCGGAACGATGGGAAATGACCGCCGTAAAGCCGGCATCCTGTGCCATTTTGATGGCGTTCAGGGTCTCGGTCAGGCTGCCAATCTGGTTGAACTTGATCAGAATCGAGTTGGCGATACCGTTATCAATACCACGCTTCAGGATCTGGGTGTTGGTCACAAAAAGGTCATCTCCGACCAACTGAACCTTGTCACCAATTTTCCTGGTCAGGGTCGCCCATCCGTCCCAGTCACTCTCGTCCATGCCATCCTCAATGGAGACAATGGGGAAACGCTCGGTCAATCCGGCCAGGTAATCGGCAAATTCTTCAGCGCTGAACTTCTTACCCTCGCCTGCCAGGTCGTACTGACCATCTTTATAGAACTCTGATGCGGCACAGTCGAGTGCCAGCGTGATGTCCTTGCCCAGGGTATAGCCGGCGTTCTCCACCGCTTCCTGAATCACCGCCAAGGCCGCTTCGTTTGAAGGCAGGTCTGGCGCAAATCCGCCCTCATCCCCTACCGCAGTGCTCAGCCCTTTGGCTTTCAATACTTTCTTGAGGTGATGAAAGATTTCGGCGCCGATCTGCAGCGCTTCGGCGAAAGACCGGGCGGAAACGGGCTGAATCATGAATTCCTGGATATCGACATTGTTATCCGCGTGCTCACCCCCGTTAAGGATGTTCATCATCGGCACCGGCATGGAGAACTTACCGGATGTGCCGTTCAGGTCAGCAATGTGCTCATACAGGGGCTTGCCAAGTGATATTGCCGCCGCTTTGGCAGCCGCCAGTGAAACCGCCAGGATGGCGTTGGCACCAAGATTGGCCTTGTTTTCAGTACCGTCCAGATCAATCATGACCTGGTCCACTCCGCGCTGATCCGCCGCGTCGTGACCAGCCAACGCCTCGCGGATCCGGGTGTTGATCGCTTCAACCGCTTTTTTCACGCCTTTGCCCAGATACCGTGACGCATCCTGGTCCCTAAGCTCCAGAGCTTCCCTTGAGCCGGTAGACGCGCCCGAGGGGGCACACGCACGCCCGAGCGTGCCGTCTTCCAGAATCACATCCGCTTCCACCGTGGGGTTTCCGCGGGAATCCAGCACTTCACGGGCTTTGATGTCGGCAATC
The DNA here is from genome assembly GCF_011074795.1 of Marinobacter salicampi. Lineage (GTDB taxonomy): Bacteria > Pseudomonadota > Gammaproteobacteria > Pseudomonadales > Oleiphilaceae > Marinobacter > Marinobacter salicampi. The sequence continues at coordinate 28,969 of NZ_JAAMPF010000006.1, read as the reverse complement.
TTGGTCATCCTTTCAACTCTCCAAAGCTATCAGTGAACACAAAAGAATTATCCGGCAACCCTGTGTCACCGGAAAAGATCATCAGGCGGTATCGATGGGCGGGAAGCCCTTGATTAGCTCATCCAGGGCTTTCATCTGGGCGAGGAATGGCTCCAACTGGCTGAGCCTCAAAGCACAGGGGCCATCGCACTTGGCGCTGTCCGGGTCCGGATGAGCTTCCAGGAAAAGGCCTGCGATACCCTGCGACAAGCCGGCCCGCGCCAGATCCGCCACCTGGGCCCGGCGTCCACCCGCCGAATCGGCGCGACCACCCGGCATCTGCAGGGCATGGGTAACATCAAAAAAGACCGGACAGCCGAAAGACTTCATAATGCCGAAGCCCAGCATATCGACCACCAGGTTGTTGTAACCAAAACTACTGCCACGCTCGCAGAGAATGACCCGGTCGTTACCCGCCTCTTCGCATTTACGGATGATGTGCTTCATTTCCTGGGGCGCCAGGAACTGCGCTTTCTTGATGTTAATGACAGCGCCGGTTTCGGCCATGGCAACCACCAGGTCAGTCTGGCGGCTCAGAAACGCCGGTAGTTGGATAATGTCACACACCTCGGCGGCAGGTGCTGCCTGCCATGGTTCATGGACATCAGAAATGACGGGTACGCCGAAATGCGACTTTATGTCCTGAAGCAGTTGCAGCCCCTTTTCCAGGCCCGGACCGCGAAACGAAGTAATCGATGAGCGGTTGGCCTTGTCGAAGGAGGCCTTGAATACGAACGGAATGCCCAGCTTGCGGGTTACCTCCAGATAACTCTCGGCCACCTCGAACGCCAGCTCCCGGGATTCAAGCACATTCATGCCCCCAAAAAGCACAAAGGGGCGGTCATTGGCCATGCTCAGATCAGCGACGGTGACAGTTTGCTGTGCCATGGTACTGTGGTCCTTTGCTGGAAAACCGGTCAGAAACTAAAACGCCGACACGGTAGCAGCCGAGTCGGCGTCTGTAAGCCTAGCTCGCCTTATGATAGGCGATGGCTGCCTCCATGAAGCCCTTGAACAAGGGATGGCCATCACGGGGGGTGGATGTAAACTCAGGATGGAACTGGCAGGCCACAAACCAGGGGTGATCCGGCACCTCGACCACTTCCACCAGGGCGGCGTCCATTGAGCGACCAGCCACCCGGAGTCCGGCTTTTTCGAGCTGAGGCAGGAAATGGTTGTTTACCTCGTATCGATGCCTGTGACGTTCCCGAATAACCTGTTTGCCGTAACAGGCAGCGATGGTTGATCCTTCTGTCAGTCGGCAGTCCTGGGCGCCCAGGCGCATGGTGCCGCCAAGATCGGACTCACCGCTACGTCGCTCAAGCTCGCCACTGGCATTTAGCCACTCGGTAATCAGGCCTACGACCGGGGTCGGCGAATGGGGGCGGAACTCGGTGCTGTGAGCGTCCTTCAGATTTGCCATATGGCGGGCATACTCGATAACAGCCACTTGCATGCCAAGACAGATGCCCAGATAGGGAACCCGGTTTTCACGGGCGTACTGCACCGTCCGGATCTTGCCTTCGACACCTCGCTCACCAAAGCCGCCGGGAACCAGTATTGCGTCAGCGCTGGCGAGTACGTCGACGCCATCGCGCTCGATGTCTTCTGAATCGATGTAGTTGATCTTGACCTTGGTACGGGTCTTGATGCCGGCATGAAGCAAGGATTCAATCAGAGACTTATAGGCATCCAGCAGTTCCATGTACTTGCCGACCATGGCGATAGTCACTTCCTGCTCCGGATGCAGTTGCGCCTCGACCACTGCATCCCACTCGCTCAGATCCGCAGGCCCGACGTCCAGGTTAAACCGCTCGATGATGATCTGATCCAGACCAAACCCATGCAGCATGCGGGGAATTTCATAGATTGAGCGGGCGTCCTGCAAAGGGATGACGGCACGCTCTTCCACGTTGGTAAACAGGGCTATCTTACGCCGTGAGCCGATGTCCACTTCGTGCTCTGAACGGCATAAAAGAATGTCCGGCTGCAGACCGATGGATCGCATCTCTTTTACGGAATGTTGGGTTGGCTTGGTTTTCACCTCGCCGGCGGTGGCAATGTAAGGTACCAGCGTCAGGTGCATGAACAGAGCCCGCTGGGGACCAACCTCCACCTTCAGCTGTCGGGTTGCCTCAAGGAAGGGTTGCGACTCGATGTCACCGACCGTGCCACCGATTTCAACCAGGGCGACATCAGCACCGGCTGCTCCTTCCACAACCCGCCGCTTGATTTCGTCGGTTATATGGGGAATGACCTGCACTGTCCCTCCGAGGTAGTCACCGCGACGTTCCTTGCGGATGACCTCTTCATAGACCCGGCCGCTGGTGAAGTTATTACGTCGGGTCATGGGTGTGCGGATGAAACGCTCGTAGTGCCCCAGGTCCAGGTCGGTCTCTGCGCCATCTTCGGTGACGAACACTTCCCCATGCTGGAACGGACTCATGGTGCCCGGATCAACGTTTATATAGGGGTCCAGCTTGAGAATGGTGACCTTCAGGCCGCGTGCCTCCAGGATCGCTGCCAGTGAGGCCGAAGCGATACCTTTCCCCAATGAAGACACAACACCGCCGGTGACGAAAATATAACGCGTCATGCAGATTCCGTATGATTTATCTGATTCGGTGAAGAGAGGGAGATTGTCATCTCAAGATGGGACGCCAGACTACCAGAAGCGGCCTACCTTCTCAATTAAAATCCCGCTCCCAGACAATCCGCCAGCCACTGGCCGGGGCTGGCCCGGCGTAACGTTCAGACACCCATAAATTACCTACCGCAACCAGCTCGCCGCCTTCCCACACCAGCCCAAGGCAGGCCCTCTGCCACGGCGCGACACCTTTTTCCTGGAGCCATTTCTTTAACGGCCTGGACCGGCCACCGGGGCGCTCACGGATGCGTTCACCACCCTGCCGCTGGTCTACCTGAAGCCTAGGGGGTGGCCCGGGGTCCGGCTCGGGTTCCAACCGAACCGTCAGCTCACCCCAGGGAACAGGTTGGGAGGGCGTCAGTGTGCGGCCGGAATCAGGCAGTTGGCTAGGGTCAGGCACCAATACCAGGCGGGACTGGAAACGGTCAATACTGTAGCCGGCGCCCTGTATCCGAGGCGCACCATCGGGCCTGGCCTCAATCAACTGCATCACAGCATTATTCCAATGCCGCATCGACGGCACAGGAAATCCCTGCGAACCAACCCACCAGCGTAGCAGGTTCTTGCGCTCAGCCATGCTGAGCCGCGAAAACCGTGAGAGGTCCAATCCTCCCCGGGGGTGAGCACACTGCTCCAACTGGATCTCCGCCAGCCGGTCGGCAAGGCTGGCCTGTTCGCGACAGTACCTTGCCGAGGCAGCGAAGCGAACCAGTAGGTTGGGCCAGCGTGCCTTCAGCACCGGCATTACCTCGTGGCGCAGGAAATTCCGGTCGAACGTCCGGTCCGAGTTGCTAGGGTCGTCGACCCAGTCAATTCCCGCCTGCACGGCCCAGCATTCAAGCTCGGCTCGACCAAATTCCAGTAGTGGACGGTGAAGCTGGCCCAGGCCCAGAACTCTTGTCTTGGGCATGCCCCCCAGTCCGGCTAGGCCTGAGCCCCGAATTAGACGGAACAGCACCGTCTCGGCCTGATCATCACTGTGGTGAGCCATTAAAAGCACATCACGGCGCTGAAGAAGAGTTTCAAACACACGATAGCGGGCGTTTCGGGCGGCCGCCTCCAGGCCTGCCCGGCTTTCCGCAAGGGCCAGGTCGACCGGCTCAATTACCAACGGAACGTCCAGCTGGTCGCAGATTTCCCGGCAGTGCCGTTCGGTCGCGGCAGCGTTAGTCTGAAGCTGATGGTTGATGTGGATGGCATGGACGCTCGGGCCTTCATTACGGCCGGAAAAAAGGTCGTGCGCCAGATGCAGCAAAAGCGTGGAATCCAGGCCGCCACTGAAGGCGACCCACAGACGGTAGGCAGGCGGCAGATCCGAGAAAGCGCTGACCAGGGCTTGGGGCCAGCGCTCGTTCCCTGGGCGGGCGTTACCGCCCTGTGTCATAACGGGTCAGGCGTTCGTAACGACGCGCGACCAGATCTTCAGTGGACAGTTGCGTCAGCTCATCCAGCCCCGCGACCAGGTGGGTCCGGAGCGCCTCGGCAATGCCTTCAGGATTGCGGTGGGCGCCGCCAAGGGGCTCTGAGACAATCTTGTCAGTAAGCCCCAGTGACTTGAGGCGACTGGCCGTAACACCCATGGCGTCGGCAGCCTGGGCAGCGTAGTCGGCGCTTTTCCAGAGAATTGAGGCGCAGCCCTCTGGCGAGATTACCGCATAAGTTGCGTACTGCAGCATGTAAAGGTGGTCGCAGACACCGATAGCCAGGGCTCCACCCGATCCGCCTTCGCCGATAACGGTAGAGATGATCGGCGTTTTCAGCCGGGACATCACGGCCAGGTTGAAGGCAATGGCCTCACTCTGACCCCGCTCCTCAGCTCCAATACCCGGGTAGGCACCGGGAGTATCAATAAAAGTGAGGATCGGCATTTTAAAGCGCTCGGCCATTTCCATCAGGCGCAAGGCCTTCCGGTAGCCTTCAGGACGCGGCATGCCGAAGTTACGCCGCACCTTGTCCCGCACTTCACGTCCCTTTTGGTGCCCAATGATCATCACCGGCCTATCGTCAAGACGGGCCGTGCCTCCGACGATCGACAGGTCGTCTGCGTACCGCCGGTCGCCGTGTAGCTCGTCGAAGTCGTCGAACATCAGATCGATGTAGTCCTGGGTATAAGGCCTTCTCGGGTGCCTGGCGAGGCGGGAGATATCCCACGGCGCCAGATCCGAGAAAATGCTCTCTGTCAGACTCACGCTCTTGTTCTTGAGCCGGCTGATCTCATCGGTAATATTGATGTCGGTGTCGTTACCCACCATACGGAGCTCTTCGATTTTCGCTTCCAGGTCGGCAATCGGCTGTTCGAAATCAAGATAATTAGGGTTCATGATCATCCATAAGTGTATACGGAGCGGGTACCGTGACCCGGCTCATTCGAATTTGCCCAAAAATAGCAGGGGCCGCTCACAGGCAAAAGCGGACCTTGGTATAAGTCTGCCAGGACCGCGCTGATAGGGGCCATTCCCTAATCATAGACCAGTTCTACTGCTTGGTCGCCCACCAGATACTTTAGCTCCATTAAAAGGGTGTCGTCAGGCTGAACTCGCCAGCTTTCCCCTAACTGGATCCGCGTTGATGCCCCTTCGCCCTTATAGTTGATCCAGACCGGGCTGCCATCACAACGGAACGGCCGCAGGGTATCGTCGAGCTTCTGTAACAGGCCATTCTGTAACTGGTCTGCACAAAGATCCAGTTGCAGGCCGCGGCTGAATCGTTGCCGGGCCGAGCCCACGTCCATCACATCACTGACGCGCATCTTCATCTGGCCCGAGTAATCATCGTGACTGACCTGGCCTTCCACTACCAGTACCTGGTCGGATTGCAGCAGGTCTCGCTTCTCGTGAAACAACTCCGAGAACAACGTTGCCTCAATGCGAGCGCTACGGTCGTCCAGGGTGATAAAGCTGATGGTCTGGCCGGATTTCGTTTTCATGGATCGCTGGGCGATGACCAGGCCAGCAACCCGCTGGGGCGTACGCGACGGTTTGAGGTCCTGTATGGAGGAGCGCACAAAGCGTCGCACCTCACGTTCGTATTCATCGAAAGGGTGCCCGGTTAGATAGAGGCCGAGGGTGTCTTTCTCCCCTTTCAGCCTGGCTTTTTCAGGCCATTCACGAATACCTGCCACATCCGCAAACAGATCGACACCGTCGCCGCCCTCGAGCATCTCGCCAAACATGTCGACCATGCCTGCGGTTTCGTTGCGGGACTGCTGGTCAGCCTGTTGAATGGCCTTGTCAATACTCGCCATGATGTGAGCCCGGCCAGGGCCAAGCTTGTCCATGGCGCCCGAGCGCACCAGGGCTTCCATGGCGCGCTTGTTGACTTTCTTGATATCGACCCGACGGCAGAAATCAAACAGGTCCTTGAAGGGCCCACCATCGGCACGACCCTCAACAATGCTCTGAATGGGGCCCTCGCCCAGGCCTTTAATGGCCCCGAGACCGTAGACGATTTCGCCCTCGTCATTGACCGTGAAGGTATACTCTGAGGTACTGACGTCAGGAAGCACCAGTGCCAGCTTAAGGTTCCGGCACTCCTCTACCAGGGTTACCACCTTGTCGGTATTCTGCATATCCGCGGTCAGAACCGCCGCCATGAATTCAGCGGTGTAGTGGGCTTTCAGCCACAAGGTCTGGTAGGACACCAGGGCGTAGGCGGCCGAGTGAGACTTGTTGAAGCCGTAGCCCGCAAACTTCTCCACCAGATCAAAAATGTTTTCCGCCAGTGTTTCGCTGATATTGTTATTTTTGCAGCCTTCGATAAAGATGGCTTTCTGCTTCTCCATCTCCTCGGCTTTCTTCTTGCCCATGGCTCGTCGCAGCAGATCGGCACCACCCAGGCTGAAGCCGGCCATGACCTGAGCGATCTGCATGACCTGTTCCTGGTACAGGATGATGCCGTAGGTGGGCTCAAGTACCGGCTTTAGGCCTTCATACTGGAAATCCGTATGGGGATAGGCCACCGGTTGGCGACCATGCTTACGATCGATAAAATCGTCCACCATTCCCGACTGCAGAGGGCCAGGCCGGAACAGGGCCACCAGGGCGATCATATCTTCCAGGCAGTCCGGTTGCAGGCGGCGAATCAGGTCCTTCATGCCCCGGGATTCAAGCTGGAAGACGGCAGTGGTCTCCGCTTTTTTAAGCATTTCGAAGGACTTGGCGTCTACCAGTGGAATCTCGGTAATGTCCAGGGCAGGCTCGCCACGCTGGACTCGCCTGGGATTGATCATGCCCAGAGCCCAGTCGATGATGGTCAGGGTCCGCAGGCCCAGGAAGTCGAACTTGACCAGCCCTGCTTCTTCTACGTCGTTCTTGTCGAACTGTGTGACCAGACTGCCGCCTTCGTCGTCACAGTAGAGCGGGGAGAAATCGGTGATCCGGGTCGGTGCGATCACCACCCCGCCGGCGTGTTTACCGGCATTACGGCAGATGCCTTCGAGCTTGAGGGCCATTTCCCATATTTCCTGGGCTTCCTCATCCTGCTCCAGAAACTCCCGCAGCGGCTGCTCCTGTTCCACCGCTTTTTCCAGCGTCATGCCCACTTCGAAGGGAATCATTTTGGAAAGCCGGTCAGCAAGGCCATAGGACTTGCCCTGGACCCGGGCCACATCGCGGACAACGGCCTTGGCGGCCATGGTGCCGAAGGTGATGATCTGGGAAACCGCTTCGCGGCCGTATTTCTCTGCCACGTAAGCAATGACCCGGTCCCGGCCTTCCATGCAGAAGTCGACGTCGAAGTCAGGCATGGAAACCCGCTCAGGGTTCAGGAAGCGCTCAAACAGCAGATCGTATTCCAAAGGGTCAAGATCGGTGATTTCCTGACAGTAGGCGACCAGCGAACCCGCACCTGAACCCCGGCCGGGGCCGACCGGTACACCGTTGTTCTTAGCCCACTTGATAAAATCCATAACGATCAGGAAGTAGCCCGGAAATCCCATCTGGGTAATGATGTTGAGCTCGAAGTTCAGGCGGGTGTAATAGGCCTCGCGCTTCTTGTCGTATTCCGGGTCGGACTTGCTCAGGGTCTTGGCCAGACGGGCCTCAAGCCCCTCTTCCGAGACCTTGCGGAAGAACTCGTCCATGGTCATGCCGTCGGGAATCGGATACTTGGGCAGGAAATACTCACCCATCCGCACCTTCACGTTGCAGCGCCGTGCAATCTCAACGGTGTTTTCTACGGCCTCGGGAATATCCGCAAACAACTCCACCATCTCTTCAGTGCTGCGCAGATACTGCTGGTCGCTGAACCGGCGGTCGCGCCTCGGATCATCCAGGGTGCGACTCTCGCCAATACACACACGGGCCTCATGAGCCTCGAAATCTTCCTGATGAATAAAGTGAACATCATTGGTGGCTACCACCGGGCAGCCCAACTCGTCCGCCAGGGCAACGCTTGCGTGCAAGCATTCTTCGTCATTGGCACGGCCGGTGCGCTGGAGCTCCAGGTAATAGCAGTCGGGATAGAGCTTCATCCAGGACTGCGCCCGGGTCCTGGCCAGGTCCGGCTTGCCGCCTAACAGCGCCTTACCTACGTCACCGAGCTTGGCACCGGACAGCATGATGATCCCCGCCACGCGCTCTTCCAGCCATTGTTTGCGGGCGATGGGCTTGCCATAACGCTGGCCCTCGGTGTAACCAAGGGAAATGATCTCGGTCAGGTGTTTATAGCCGTCATTGTCCTTGGCAAACAAGGTCACCCGGAACGGATTTTCCGGCTCTTCCGGATTTTCCAGCCAGATATCTGCACCGATCACCGGCTTGATACCCGCGCCCATGGCACCTTTATAGAAACGGACCAGCGAGCACATATTGGACTGTTCCGTAAGGCCCACCGCAGGCATGCCCAGTTCTGCCACACGGCTGACCAGGGGCTTTACCCGAACAAGGCCGTCGACCAGGGAGTATTCGGAGTGAACGCGCAGGTGTACGAAGGTGTGGGGCATAACGTCTTGTATTTCCGGTTCAGACTGGCTCATTAATAATTCCAGAACAGCTGTAATGAGGCTGTCACTGGCTCTGGATCAGGTCCAGTAACTGCTCTTCCGTCTGGGGCCCGAAGCGGGCCTCCAGCAGCTCCCCCTGGGGGTCGACAATAAACGTTGCAGGCAGTGCTACAGGCACCGTCCAGCCAAAGGTCGGGCCCGGGTCTTCGGCAAGCATAGTGAACTCGATATCCATCTTCTGTCCAAGTTCAACCAACTCCTGCCCTTCAATACCGTCGAAGTTAACTCCCAGTACCGTGATATTGTCAGACTGATCCAGGGCATTGAGTTCGGGAATTTCCTCAAGGCAGGGCTTGCACCACTCGGCCCAGTAGTTCACCAGAACCCAGTCTCCCCTCAGCGAGTCCCACTCCATAGACTTGTCATCCGCTACCTTGAGCTCGACTTTGTCACAGCCAACCAGCAGCGTGACGACCGCTACCAGCATGATTTCGGGGTATTTCAAGGACACGCCTCCTGTTAGACTGTGGGCACGTTGACGTTGGGCAAGTGCCGGCAGAGGTTTCCAAAGGGCAGGAAAGCAGAGAACGATGACAGAACCGACCCGAATTTTCCACAACCCGCGGTGCTCAAAATCCCGACAGGCGCTTGCTCTGCTCCAGGAGCGCGGGATTGAGCCGGAAATTATACGTTACCTGGATTCACCGCCAAGCATCGCCGAACTGACCACTATCCTGAAACAGCTTGAGTGCTCGCCACGTGAGCTTCTTCGGACGGGCGAGGCGGTCTATCGCGAACTTGAACTGGCGGATCCCGAGATCCGTGACAGAAGACTGATTGAGGTGATGACCGAGAACCCGATTCTCATTGAGCGACCCATCGTGATCCACAAGGGCCGGGCTAGACTTGGCAGGCCGCCGGAGCAGATTCTGGAGCTGTTCTGACCGTGTCATTTACCCTACTCCGCCCTGAGGCAGTTCATGTCCGACGTTAGTCCTTACGTGCTGGTTCTCTATTATAGCCGCTCTGGCCAGACGGCAGAGATGGCCAATCAGATAGGCCGGGGCATTGCCCGGGTTTCCGGTATCGAGGCTCGACTGCGCACGGTACCGACGGTTTCGCCGGATACCCATGCCACTCTTGCCGAGATTCCGGACCAGGGCGCGCCCTATTGCACCAAGGATGATCTGCGCCACTGTTCCGCCTTGGCCCTGGGCAGCCCGACCCGATTCGGCAATATGGCCGCTCCGCTGAAGCACTTCTTGGATACCACGGGCGACCTCTGGCTCAGCGGCGCCCTTTGTGACAAGCCAGCGGGCGCATTTACCTCCACCGGCAGTCTCCACGGCGGCCAGGAAAGCACCCTATTAAGTATGATGCTGCCACTTCTTCACCATGGCATGGTGCTTTGCGGCGTCCCATACAGCGAATCGGCGCTTAACCAGACCACCAGTGGCGGGACCCCCTATGGCCCATCCCACTGGGCGGGTACCGGGGAGCCGCAGCCACTGACCGACCACGAGAAAGCGATCTGCCAGACCCTGGGCCAGCGGCTGGCGGGCTTTGCCGTCAAACTCCAAACCTGAGTGCTGCCAATATGATCTACTCTTCCCAGGGACGAATTACCCGTGCCCTGACAGCGGCTTTTTACCTTGCACTGATTCTGGTGCTGTTGGTGACCACGTTTTACCCCGCACCGGTGGAAGGCGTCTCGGTGATACTGATGCTTAGCGTCAAGCTGATCCCTCTGCTCATCTTCGTCGTGCCCGTATTCCGGGGTAACAACAGGGGCTACATATGGCTCAGTTTCGTGGTCATATTCTACTTTACCCAGGCCGTGGTTTCGGCCTGGTTGAGTGAAGGAGCACCTGTCCCTGTCATACTTTCGATCCTGTCGTTCTGCCTTTTCAGCATCGCGATGATTCATCTCAAGGCAAACCGTCCCAAACCTGCTTCCTGATCCAAGGTTCCCATCAATGGCTTCGACATTCCCTCCTGCGCCCCATCGGTCCACCCTGTCACTGCGGGACGTCTGTTCAGCTCTGGTAGCCGGCGGCGAAATCAGCCAGGACGAGGCCGAGAGAATACTGTCGACGAATCTTGGCGCTGACAGCGTCAAGAGCCATCCCCTTGAAGTCGTTGCCATGGCGGCTCCCACCAGTCTGGCCAGTGGCCGCACCCTGAACCTGGAGCGGCTCACCGAATGGCTGGCGGGCTGGGCCGGGCAGCCCTACTATCACATTGACCCCTTGAAAATTGACGCGCCGGCTGTGGCGCGGGTAATGTCCTATGCCTTTGCCCAGCGCCACGGAATACTGGCTGTGGATATTGGCAAGGACAAGGTCCTGATTGCCAGCGCCGACCCTTTCAAGGCCGACTGGGAGCCGAATCTGCGCCATGTATTGCAGAAGGATATTGTCCGGGTCGTTGCCAACCCCGACGACATAGCTCGCTTCACCATTGAGTTTTACCAGCTGGCAAGCTCCGTCAGTAAAGCCAGCGGGGGTGCCGGCGGCACCGCCAACAATCTGCACAATTTCGAGCAACTGCTGGACCTTGGCGGCACCTCCAGTCCCGATGCCAACGACCAGCACGTGGTCAAGATCGTGGACTGGTTGCTGCAGTATGCCTACGAACAGCGTGCCAGCGACATACATATTGAGCCACGGCGTACGGTGACCCAGGTACGCTTCCGCATCGACGGCGTGCTGCATAATGTCTATGAATTTCCAGAGCAGGTGGGGGTCGCTGTCACCAGCCGCCTGAAGATACTTGGGCGCCTGAATGTGGCAGAGAAAAGGCGCCCGCAGGACGGCCGCATCAAGACCCGCAAGCCGGATAACAGCGAGGTCGAGCTCCGCCTGTCTACCATGCCAACCGCCTTTGGCGAGAAGATGGTCATGCGCATATTCGACCCTGAAGTCCTGCTCAAGAGTTTTGAGCAACTTGGCTTTTCACGGGAGGATCGTGAGCGCTGGCACGACATTACCGGAAAGCCCCATGGCATTGTCCTTGTTACTGGACCAACGGGCTCCGGAAAGACCACGACGCTATACTCGACGCTCAAGCATCTGGCGACGTCTGAAGTAAATATCTGCACGATCGAGGACCCCATCGAAATGGTTGAGCCTGCCTTCAACCAGATGCAGGTTCAGAACAATATTGAATTGAGCTTTGCTTCCGGCGTCCGCGCGCTTTTGCGACAGGATCCCGACATCATCATGATCGGCGAGATCAGGGATCTGGAGACCGCTGAAATGGCCGTACAGGCGGCACTGACCGGACACCTGGTGCTGTCGACCCTGCATACCAACGACTCACCTAGCGCCATCACCCGTCTGCTTGAACTGGGTATACCGCCCTATCTTATCCGCGCGACTGTACTGGGCGTTATGGCACAGCGCCTTGTTCGGAACCTGTGTCCCCATTGCAAGCAGCCAGGGCCCGTGGATGACGCCGCCTGGCGGAGCCTGACCCGGCCATGGAAGGCTCCCGCCCCCAAGGAAATTTTCCATCCGGTCGGCTGTCTCGACTGCCGCAATACCGGCTACCGGGGCCGCGCCGGTGTGTATGAGATATTGCAGTTGTCCGGCGAATTACTGGGTCAGATTGGCGAAAACACCGAACTGGACCAACTTCGATTGCGGGCCTATAAGGACGGCATGAAGTCGTTGCGGCTGAGCGGGGCCCAGAAGGTGGCCGCAGGCGAGACAACCATCGAGGAAATTCTGCGGGTCACCCCTGAAAGCCAGCGTTAGGCTGAGGGCCGCATGCCACATTGGTCCAGAAGGTCCTGCCAGGCGCTGGTATGGCGGTCAGTCGCCTGATCCAGCCGGTGCCAGATCCCTTCGCCATCGACTTCAAGTGCTTCCTCATGAAACCCTTTGAAGGCTTCCGGCATCACATCCGCCTGGAGGCTCGCAAGCTCTGACAACGGCTCCAAAAGTTCATTGCGCGCCCGCCTAATGTCAGCCAGATAGGACTGCACCTTTTCAATATAGATGCTGAAGAACATGGACCGGACGATCCGGGCCTGTTCATTTTCCTTGCCGCCAATGCACAACGGCCGGCCATCCAGGCGCTGGACCAGCAGGTCCGCGACATCTTCCAGCCTGGCAGTAGCCAGCGCGGCACTGTTCAGCACCTGTCCTGCCCGATGCTGTGATTGCCATTGCTGGTGTATCGCCCCCACAAAGCCCAAATCCTCCCCAAGCTGACCACCAAGGATCGCCTCGATCGTACCATTCAACCGTCTCACATCCTGGCCCAGGCTTGCTGTCGTGACTCCGGTGCTGTCTACCGGAAGATACCCTTTGGAACGGGTGAACAACGGCTCGACTTCTTCAACGCCCCAGGTCGCGTTCCAGATAACGACCGGCAGGGACTGCTCCTTGCTGTCAGCGGCCTCGGCCACGCTTTGAGCCAGTTCCTCGTTATCAATCTCAGGAACACAGTCACGGGCGGCCTGAATGAATCTGAGCTCGTAACGGAGTCGATTAAGGGGCTGCATGACGCGACCGAGCACAGAGTTTCGCTCGCCCACAACGAACTGCAGCTGGCAGCCATAGAGCGAAAGGAAGCCCAGCATATCGATTTGCAGGGATGGGACATCTAGCTGCCGCAGGCGCCGCCGGGGCATGCCTGGGACGGGCGCCGGCACGGAAAGTTCCGCCTCAAGGTCGAGCACCCGCGCCGTCCGGGCAACATACTCGTCCATAAGCGACTCAGGGCCGTCAAAGGGGTCGCAGCCGCCAAGGGCAATCGCAAGAACTACCACCAGCAGGGGTCGGCTAACGGTCATCCGGGCCTCTCGCTTCTAACAGGTATGGGCCGGCGCCCTGCCGCTCGGTCATCGTGCCAGGAGCTGGGAATCAACCTCCCGGAAATCGCGGGCGATGGCCCGGGAACTTTCGGGCCTCGCCCCCTCGCGAACGAGCCAGACAGTTCTCATGCCGACAGTCTCGGCTGCTTCCAGCTCTGCCTCAATGTCGGACAGGAACAAGACCGTTTCCGGCTCGACACCAAGCTGATCCACTATGTTGCGGTAGGACTCAGGGTCACGCTTGGGCCCTACCCGGGTATCAAAATAACCGCTGAAAAAGGGTGTCAGGTCACCACACTCGCTGTGCCCGAAAATCAGCTTCTGGGCCTTTACCGAGCCAGAGGAATAGACGTAGAGTCGCAGACCCCGGTCGTGCCACTCCCGCAGGCACTCTGCAGCGTCCTCATAGACATGGCCATGAAAAGCACCGGTCTGATAGCCCTGTTGCCAGATCATCCCCTGCAGCGCCTTGAGTGGCGTCTCCTTGCGGTCTTCCCGGATCCAGGTCTGCAGCACCTCGATCAGTCCATCCAGGTCGTTGGCGCTGACGCCAGAGCGCTCGGCCACAAACTCAAGCTGCTCACGTACTGCCGGGTCGTCCTTGAACCCCTCCTTTACAAATTCACCCATGTGCTCAGCGGCATAGGGAAAAAGCACATCATGGACAAAGGAGATAGAGCTGGTGGTGCCCTCGATATCCGTCAGTATGACCCGGATCATCGGGGGGCTCCCGCCAGGCTTTCGTAGCGGGGCAGACGGCTGGCGATGTCTTCGCCAGTAAATTGGGCGACCCAGCCATCAGGATTGGTAAACAACCGGATACAAGTGAATTCCGGCTCCGGCCCCATGTCAAACCAGTGCGGCGTACCGTTGGGCACGCTTATCAGGTCATTCTGCTGGCAAAGCACGGCATAGACCTCGTCGCCAAGGTGAAGATAAAAAAGCCCCTGTCCACGGACGAAAAACCGCACCTCATCTTCACTGTGGATGTGTTCATCCAGGAATTTCTGCCTGAGCGCGCCCTTCTGGGGATTATCCGCGCTCAGGCTGATGACGTCCGCCGTCTGAAAACCACAATCTGCTTTCAGCGCTTCGACTTCCTCGCAGTATGCCTCAAGAACCTGCTCCTGGGATGCGTCCGCAGCCAGCTGGCGTGTCGGCCACTGCTCGAATCGGATATTCCGTTCAGCCAGCAGCTGCGAAATCTCTGCCGGGTCCGCGGTCACTTTCCGGGGAGCCTCGGGCCTGTCCTGCTTGTAGATACTCAAGGTTGTCATCGCCGCACCCTCATGATTTCAAGTTCGCACTCGAATAGGAATTCAAACGCCTCCACATGTCTCAGGCAGTCTGCCATGGTCTCTCCCCAGGTATAAAGCCCGTGACCGCGAATGAGGTACCCGGGCTGATCCGGGTGCGCGCGGAACCACTCGCGGGTATGCCCGGCGAGAGCATTTATGTCCTGGGTATTATCGAATACCGGGACATTGAGCTTCGATTCGTGTGTCGTTACGCCGGTCACTCCACTAAAGGCTTTCTGGAGCTCGTAACCGTCCAACACCAGATCCTCGTCAGCTGGCACAAGACGACTCAGCACTGTCGCCTTGACCGAATGGGTGTGAAGCACGGCGCCCACTCTCGGGAAAATGTCGTAGAGAACCGTATGGAGCCGGGTTTCAGCCGATGAGCGTGAGTTACTGAGCACCGGGTCTCCGTTCAGATCCACCACCATCACGTCCCCTGCGCCCAGCTGGCCTTTATGGCGTCCCGACACCGTAATCGCTATGTGACTGTCGTCGATTCTTGCCGAATAATTGCTGCTAGTGGCCGGGGACCAGCCCCGACCGTAGAGGAAAACCCCGGCATCAATGATTTCCTGGGCAGCCAGGGCAAAGCGGGCTGAATCAAACACGAAATGTTTCCTGCTTTAGTGGTACAAGTTACTTGATAACGTCCTCGCCTTCCCTGTTCTTCCAGAAGGTCCGCTCACCGCCAGAGTCCATCTGGCCCTCTGCGTCCCATATCTTCCTTTCTTCTGTCGCCTGCTCCAGCCTCCCGTTATCTTCCCATACGGTCCGGTTCTGGCAGCCTGCCAGGGTCACAGTCGTCAATAAAATTGCGAAAACGGTTTTCACAGACTGCCTCCAGATACGGATCGGTCGTCAAATAAGCTCAGCGGGCTTCAGATCCTGGTCATCGGACACAGATGTCAGCACAAGCGGTCGGTCTAACCGCCCTCGTGCAATTCCCGATTGCGCTTTTTATGCTCGTCGCTTTTCCTGATCATTACGTAGACCGCGCCGGTACCACCGTGATGACGCTGGGCTGAGTGAAAGGCCAGAACCTCGTCCAGCTCCGGCAGCCATTTGGCGAGATAGCTCTTGAGCTGGGCAATGCCATCCGGGTTACGCTCACCTTTGCCGTGTAGAATAATAACGGAACGCACACCGTATTGGACACAGTCCTGCACGAAGCCGAACACTTCCCGGCGCGCCTCTTCGACTTTCATTCGATGAAGATCCAGCCGTGCTTCGATCGGGTATTGCCCCTGTTTGAGCTTACGAAACACCCCGTGCTGAACGCCGGTCCGCTGCCAGCTCAGAATATCGTTGGCTGTCAGTGGATCCACGGTATCAGACGTCAGAGGATTGCGGTCACGTAGGGGCTGATCCATAGCTGCCCGTTGCCGCTCAAGATGGCCGGGCGTCAGCTCTTTCGGCACCTTGATGTCAGCTCGATTGGGCTTTCGGATTCTGCGGACGTCCTGCATTTCCTCGAGGAAACTCAGCCGCTCGTCTTTGGTGGTCATGGCGTCGTCTGGTAGCACGGGTGAAAGAAAACTGTACCATTGCTGGCCGGGCCCATAAAGCAAATGAACAGGGCGTTGACCTGTGGCACTGCCGGCCCTCACGGTCTGGGCTACACTCACTATACACACTCTGAACCGGCATCGTTTTATGGAAATCAACAGCTCTGAAGCACGGCCCCAGAACATTCGCGCCATCATGTCGTTTCTCAGGGAGCATGCGCCTTTTTCCAACATGGACGAGACCCATCTGGCACACTTTGCCGAGAACTCCGTGCTCAGGTTCTATGCCGATGGGGATGTGGTGCTGTCGCCGGACGATGGCCCGGTAAAAACCTTTAACATGGTCAAACAGGGTCGTATCCAGGGTGAACGGGTCAACCCCAATGATGGCAAGCTGGAGACTACCTTCGAAATCAGCCAGGGCGAGTGTTTTCCCCTTGCCGCACTGATTGGCGAACGTTCGACCCGAACGCTCCACCGGGCCTCCGGCGACACCTTTTGCCTGAGTCTGGAACACAGCAGCTTTGTTACGCTGTTTTCCGAGAGCGAATCGTTCCGTGACTTTTGCCTGCGGGGGGTGAGCAGTCTGCTTGATCAGGTTAACCGGCATATTCAGTCCGGCGCCATGGCCTCAATAAGCCCCAGCACCAGCCTCGACACGCCCCTGGAACGCTACGCCCTGCGCAACCCAATTGTCTGCTCGCCGGACCTGCCGGTTCGCAAGGTAGTCGCACGGATGCATGAGAACAATGTCGGTAGCATGGTCATTACCGACCAGAACCGGCATCCGATCGGCATTTTCACCCTTCGGGATCTGCGCACCATGGTGGCGGAAGACCAGGCCAGCCTGGATGCCCCGGTAAGCCAGGTGATGACACCCGATCCCTGCTGCCTGCCCGCCTCTGACCGTGCATTTGACGCAGCGCTGCTGATGGCCGAGCATCATTTCGCCCACCTGTGCGTAGTGGATGAAGGCCAGCATCTGATCGGCGTTGTTTCCGAACGGGACCTGTTCTCGTTGCAGCGGGTCGACCTGGTTCATCTGGCCCGGACCATCGGTACAGCCTCGCATCTTCGAACCCTGGTTAGCCTGCGTAGCCAGGTTTCCCGCCTGGTTGACACCATGCTTGCCCACGGTGCGGACTCCGGACAGGTGGTAAAAATAATCACCACTCTTAATGACGTTACAGTGCGGCGGGTACTGGAGTTGAACCTGAAAAAGCACGATCCGGGCATCGCCTTTACCTGGCTCACCTTCGGAAGCGAAGGCCGGCAGGAACAGACCCTGCTGACGGACCAGGACAACGGCATACTGTTCCAGACGCCTGAGGGCATGACCGAAGATCAGGTTCGACAAAAACTCCTGCCCTTTGCCGAAACGGTAACCCAGGAGCTGGCGGAGTGCGGCTTTACGCTTTGCAAGGGCAACATCATGGCCAGCAACCCGAAACTATGCCTGAGCAGCGATGAGTGGGATGACTGGTTTATCCGGTTCATCGATTCCTCCACTCCTCAAAATCTTGTTTACTCATCAATATTTCTTGATATGCGAGCCGTTTATGGCCCCAGGGAGCCTCTGGAAGCCCTGCTTGAGAGAATTGTCGGGCGCATACGCAAAAATGCCCTGTTCCAGAAGATGCTGGCAGGTAACGCAGTCACGCGCAGACCGCCCCTGACCATGTTCCGGACATTCCGCTGGGCACCGGATGGTGGGAAGCACACCCTGGATCTAAAGCGTCAGGGGCTGTCCCCGTTTGTCGAGGCAGCCCGGGTATTTGCCCTTGCCAATGGCATAGGCGAACCCAACACGCTCGAACGTATGGACCGGCTGGCGGTGAAAGGTATTTTCGACCGAAAGGACGCCAACGCCTGGAAAGAGGCCTACAGTCTGATCCAGGCCTTGCGTATGAGGGCACACCAAGAGCAATTGGAAAAAGGTCTGCCCCTTAGCAACTATATAAATCCGGACGACCTCAACCCCCTGGACAAGCGTATCCTGCGGGAGTCGTTCAGGCAGGCGCAGCGCCTGCAGCAGAAACTTGAGACCACCTATCTTCTTTGAGCACCGGTATTATGTTTGAACAGATCAAGGAATGGATCAGTCGCAGGGGCAGCGTTGAAGCTCATCATGACCTGGCGCACCTGCCCATGCCCAAACGCCTGGGCGTACTGCCTGAGCTGAGCCAGCTGCGTATGGTAGTGCTGGATCTGGAGATGACAGGACTCAACCCGTCCAAAGACCACGTCATCGCCATCGGCGCAGTCGCCATCGACTGTCTTCAGATTCCGCTTCGGGATCAGTTCGACCTGATTTTAAGACGACCGGAGCTGGACATCAGCGAGACCGTTTTGATCCATGGCATTGGTCCCGAAGCGTTGGTGCGGGGCCACGAGACCGAAGATGCGCTGCTTTACCTGCTGGAATGGATGAATGGTGACCCGATACTCGCCTTTCATTCTGATTTCGACCAGAAATTTCTTGAGAAAACCCTGAAACAGACCCTTGGCTACAAGGAGCCTCACATCTGGCTCGATGTAGCCGACCTGATGCCCGCGCTGCTCAATGACGCGCCCAAAGGGGGCGGCCGGCTCGACAACTGGGCGGAGCACTGTGCCCTGGAGGTCAGCGAGCGGCACCATGCCGCTGCCGACGCACTGGCTACCGCCGAGCTTTCGTTAATAGCCCTGAACCGGGCCCTCAAGAATGATCTCACCATCCTCGAGCAAGTTATGGAGAGAATGCGATACCACCGACGCCTGAAAGCCCTGCACCGTCAGTGAACCCCTGCCAGCCCAACCCACCACTGCCGTGCGGGCTCATCCCAACCTTCAAAAATCTCCGTAGTTAACTGATATTGGGGGGAAAGATTAGACCTTTTGCCAATATCCTTAATGTTGCTGGACTGTAAAGTCTAAGTGGGTGAAAAACGAAAGAAGCAAATCGAATAAGAAGCTTTTTTCGAGCAAAACGTATGTGACACGTCCCGACTGAAAAACAACAAAGCTGGAGAGTATTATGTCGGATATACCGAGTAACGCCGTTGAATACTGGAAGGCCAACCTGCGCCTGATCGTGGGCAGCATGGCCATCTGGGCATTCGTATCCTACGGATGCGCCATTCTGTTCCGTCCATTTCTTTCAGGCATCCCCATTGGAGGCACTGACCTGGGCTTCTGGTTTGCACAACAGGGCTCAATACTGACCTTCATCGGCCTGATCTTCTTCTATGCCTGGAGAATGAACACGCTGGATAAAAAATTCGGCCTGGACGAGGAATAACCGCCATGGATCAGTTCTATATTAACCTGCTATTCGTAGGCGGCTCCTTTGCTCTCTACATCGCTATCGCTATCTGGGCCAAAGCCGGTTCCACCAGCGATTTCTACGTTGCCGGCGGTGGTATCCACCCGGTTACCAACGGGATGGCTATCGGCGCCGACTGGATGTCCGCAGCCTCCTTTATCTCCATGGCAGGGCTTATCGCAGCTGGTGGTTATGCCAACTCGACGTTCCTCATGGGTTGGACCGGCGGCTACGTGCTGCTGGCCATGCTGCTTGCGCCTTACCTGCGTAAATTCGGTAAGTTCACGGTACCCGAGTTTATCGGTGATCGCTTCTATAGCAGAAACGCGCGCTTCGTGGCTGTTGCCTGCCTGCTTGCGGCATCCATCACCTACGTAATCGGCCAAATGGCCGGCGCTGGCGTGGCTTTCTCCCGCTTCCTTGAGGTCGACGCCACAACCGGCCTGATCATTGCCGCCATCGTTGTCTTCATCTACGCCGTATTGGGTGGCATGAAAGGGATCACCTACACGCAGGTGGCCCAGTACTGTGTCCTGATCATTGCCTACACAATTCCAGCCGTGTTCATTTCGCTTCAGCTCACCGGCAACCCCATTCCTCCCCTGGGCCTATTCTCGACCCACGTAGAGTCTGGTGTACCGCTGCTTGAGAAGCTGGACGAAGTTATTACTGCCCTTGGCTTCCGGGATTACACTGCGGACGTGGACAATAAACTGAACATGGTGCTGTTCACCCTGTCCCTGATGATCGGTACTGCTGGTCTTCCTCACGTAATCATCCGATTCTTCACCGTACCTAAAGTGGCTGATGCTCGCTGGTCCGCTGGCTGGGCACTGGTCTTTATCGCCCTGCTGTACCTGACGGCTCCTGCCGTAGCGTCCATGGCTCGGCTGAACCTGATGACCACCATCTACCCTGATGGACCGGAAGCCCAGGCTATCGAATACGAAGAACGCCCCCAATGGATACGTGAGTGGGAAGTTACAGGCCTGATCCAGTTCGAAGACAAGAACAACGATGGCCGTATCCAGCACTACAACGACACCGAAGAGTTTGAGCCCACCGCTGAAGCCCGCGGCTGGGAAGGCAATGAATTCAACTACAATAACGACATCCTGGTTCTTGCCAACCCGGAGATCGCCAACCTGCCAGGCTGGGTTATCGGTCTGATTGCAGCGGGTGGTCTGGCGGCAGCCTTGTCTACGGCAGCGGGACTTCTGCTGGCAATCTCGTCGGCGGTCAGCCACGACCTTATCAAGGGTGCGATCAACCCCAACATATCGGATAAGGGGGAACTGCTCGCGGCGCGGATTTCAATGGGTGTCGCGATTGCGTTGGCCACTTATTTGGGGGCGAATCCTCCCGGGTTCGCAGCACAGGTAGTCGCACTGGCCTTCGGTATCGCAGCAGCGTCGCTGTTCCCGGCTCTGATGATGGGTATCTTCTCCAAGCGTGTGAACAATAAGGGCGCCATCGCAGGTATGCTGGCTGGCCTTATCTCAACCTTGGTCTATATCTTCATCTTCCTTGGCTGGTTCTTCATTCCTGGCACCAACAATCTGGCGAACACGCCTGATAACTGGCTACTAGGGATTTCGCCGCTGTCCTTTGGCGCGGTAGGTGCAATGATCAACTTTGCTGTTGCCTTCATTGTCTCCAACGCGACCGAAGAGCCTCCGGTTGAAATTCAGGAACTGGTTGAAAGCGTTCGCTACCCGCGTGGCGCTGGCAAGGCAACCGGCCACTGAGTCATACTGAGCCTGATGCAGAGAGTTATCTGTAAAGGTTGAACCAAAACGGGCTTCCTCTTAGAGGAGGCCCGTTTTTTTAAGGAAGCATTTATGTTCTGGAATCTGGTTGCGACCGTGTTTGCCGGTCTCGGCGCGGCAGGCATTGCCCTGGGCATTCGCTCAATAACATTCAAAAAAGCACCCAAGTGGATCATTCCCGTTTTCGCCGGCCTGGGCATGATGGCGTACCAGGTCTATATCGAATACACCTGGTTTGACCATATGCAGGCACGGTTGCCGGAAGGCACGGTTGTGGTAAGCAGTCAGGAGGAACAGATTTTCTATCGTCCCTGGAGCTATGCATTTCCGCAGATCACCAGTTTTACGGTGCTGGACAAGCAAAGCATCAGCCGGGACCTCCCGGACCAGGATGTGGTCCGTTTTGAGCTCTACCATTTTCGCCATACCTATGGCGGCCGGATATCTCAAGGGGTATATCTCGCCAACTGTAGCACTGGCGAGATGGTGCCGCTGGACGGTCAGGGCAAGCCAAAGCTGGACTCCGTACAGAAATTGAATGCCGAGGACCCGATCCGGGTGCAGGTCTGCCGTAAATAAGTGATTCGCCAACAAAGCCCTTTGCTTTGTTGGCCTTTAAGCTCCCCAAAGCCCTCATTCACCGCTACACTACCAACAGCGGACCAAACCCTAACAAAACCAGGTCCCGGTTTCCGACCCAACGCGAGAACGCCTGTATATGCTCAGCGTATGGCTGCTAGTACTGATCTCCATTGCTTATATCTCTCTACTTTTTACCATTGCCTGGGCAGGTGACAAGCACCCTGCTCTTTACAAGAACCGCTTTGCCCGTACCCAGGTCTACGCCCTCTCCCTGGCTGTCTATTTTACCTCCTGGACCTTTTACGGGGCCGTCGGTCGCGCCACTCAGGAAGGTCTGGGGTTTCTGCCGATCTATCTGGGCCCCCTGCTTGTGTTCGTGTTCGGCGCACCCCTGCTCAGACGCATTATCTTTATCAGCAAGCGAAACAACAGCACCTCCATCGCCGACTTCATAGCCTCCCGATACGGTAAGTCCCAGTCTCTGGCCGCGATGATTTCTTTCATTGCACTGGTGGGTAGCGTTCCGTATATCGCATTGCAACTGAAAGCCATCGATATGGGCTTCAGCATCCTATCGGATACCCGGTCAGGCTCTGACCAGCTCAGCCAGTCCTTCTGGAAAGATTCAGCCTGGTACATCACCATCGTGCTGGCGGTTTTTACTGTGCTTTTCGGTACCCGGCATCTGGAATCCACTGAACACCACCGGGGAATGATCCAGGCAGTGGCTTTCGAATCGGTTATCAAGCTGATCGCCTTTGTAGCCGTCGGCCTGTTTGTGGGATTTGGCCTGTACAGCGGTTTTGGTGACCTGTTTCAGAACATCAGCGCGGCTGGACTCATGGGTGTTCTGACGACGCAAAACGTTGAGGCACCCGCCTTCATCACCCAGACCCTGGTGGCCATGCTCGCCATCATCTGCTTGCCACGCCAGTTCCACGTTATGGTGGTGGAAAACACCGATCATCGGGACTTTGAAACTGCCCGATGGGCCATGCCAGCCTACCTGGTTATTGCCAGCGCCTTCGTCATACCCATTGCAGGGGCCGGTTTGCTGCTTCCCCAGGCCGCCTCGGTCAATCCTGACACACTGATTCTGTCATTACCGATAATGGCCGGCGAACACTGGCTGGCCATACTTGCGTTTCTGGGCGGTGGCTCTGCAGCGGCGGCCATGGTGATCGTCTGCTCGGTCGCAATCGCCACCATGGTGAGCAACGAAATCATCATGCCGGCATTGCTCAAGTTCTTTCGCCCGGGTATGAACCGGCGGGATGACTTGAGCTTTCTGCTTCTGAGCATCCGCCGTGTCGCTATTTTTGTGGTCTTGCTGACCGCCTATGGGTTCTATCGTATGGCCGGGGCAGACTACAGCCTGACAGCTTTTGGGTTGCTGTCGTTCGCCGCTGTCGCCCAGTTTGGCCCCGCACTGGTGGGCGGCATTATCTGGCGCAGGGCCAACCACACTGGAGCGGTCTGGGGGCTGGCCCTCGGTTTCCTGCTGTGGTGTTACACCTTACTGGTGCCTGCACTTGCTTCAACCGGTTGGCTTGGTGACAGGCTGATCGAGGAAGGCCTGTGGGGCTTGAACTGGACCCGGCCTACTGCCCTGCTCGGACTCGAACTGGACCGGGTCAGCCATGGCATTGTCTGGAGCCTGGGGGTGAACACACTTACCTTTGTTTTACTCTCCTTATTCACACGCCAACGGGTAAGGGAAAAGATCCAGATCGCGTCCTTCTTCCAGGATCCCCAGCCAAAACCCGAAACGGTCAATCAACATGCCTGGCAGGGCGAAGTACTGACAGCCGACCTACAAGCCCTGGTTGACCGTTTCATGGGCGAAGAGCGGGCTGAGGCGATCTTTTCGAACTATCAGCGTCGCAATGCCATACGGCTGGCGCCCCAGCGGCCGGCCTCAGCCCATTTGATGAAATACATTGAGCGCCAGCTGGCGTCGGTGATTGGCAGCTCTACCGCTCGGGTCGTCCTTGAATCAACGCTGACCGGACGGGACATGCAGATCGAGGACGTAGTCAGCATCGTAGACGAAGCGTCCCAGGCAATGACGTTCAGTCGAGAGCTCCTGCAGTCGGCCATCGAAAATATCAGTCTTGGGGTCTCTGTAGTGAACAACCAGCAGCAACTGGTGGTGTGGAACCGGCGATATTTGGAACTGTTCTCCTATCCGAAAGGATTCGTAAGAGCCGGACGCGCGGTTGAAGATCTCATGCGCTACAACCTGACCTCCGCCAATCTGCCGGCCCGAAAAGTGGATGAAGTCATCAACATGCGTTGCGGCGCCATGCAGGCCGGGCAGCACATGTCTTACGAGCGCCATCGCCCGGACGGAACGGTCCTTAAGATCGACGGCAGCCCCATCCCTGGGGGTGGCTATGTGACCACCTTCCAGGACATCACGTCCATGCGAAGGACGGAGCAGGCACTGAAAGAGACCAATATATACCTGGAGCAGCGGGTCAAGGAGCGCACCCAGGAACTTCAGGTGATCAACGAGCAGATGCTCAAGGCCAAGTCTGTTGCCGAGCAGGCCAACCACAGTAAGACCCGGTTTCTGGCGTCGGCAAGCCACGACCTGCTGCAGCCACTGAATGCGGCCCGACTCTTCACCTCAGCGTTGTCTGGTAAACCCCAGTCCGCGGAAGCCCGTGAACTGGTGCAGCATATCGACAGCTCATTGGGAGCGGCGGAAGAGATCATCAGCACCCTGCTCGACATTTCCAAGCTGGACGCCGGCGCCCTTGAACCGAAGATCAGCCGCTTCCCGGTCGATGAAATGCTGAAGCACCTGGCGACGGAATTCTCAGCCATCGCCATTGACCAGGCACTGGTGCTGGACCTGGTACCGAGTACTGCCTGGGTCGAATCGGACTCAAAGTTGCTGAGACGGGTGGTTCAGAACTTCCTCTCGAACGCGATCAGGTACACCCCCAGGGGGCGTATTCTCCTCGGTTGCCGCCGCCTGAAAGGATACCTGCGCATTGAGGTATGGGATACCGGCCCGGGTATACCTGAAGATCAGCTGGAGCAGATTTTCGAAGAATTCCGGCGTCTACAGCACGGCCGTGACAAGAAGGGCCTGGGACTGGGATTGGCGATTGTGGACCGTATCAGTGGCATGTTGAATCACCCGGTCAATGTACGCTCCGTTCAGGGCCGCGGCAGTGTTTTCAGTATCACGGTGCCGCGCTGTGATGCCGAGCCGGTGCCGGAGCCAGCAATACGGCCAGCGAGATCTTCACGGGGCCTGTCGAATCTCCATGGGTTGAACGTACTCTGTATCGATAATGATGTTCATATTCTCGAAGGTATGGCCGCTTTGCTAAGTAACTGGCAGTGTAATGTGACACTGGCGGAAAGTCTGGAGCACGCCATTGACCAGTTGGACCACCAGGCACCGGATATAATTCTGGCGGATTATCAGCTTGATGAAGGACGTAATGGGCTTGACGCCATGGATAGGATCAGGGAATGCTTCAGCGAAAGCTTGCCCGGTATTCTGATTACCGGTTATACAGGACCTGAGGTGCGCGAAGATGCTCTGGCCCGAGGTTATCAGATACTTTACAAGCCGGTTAAACCGGCAGCATTGCGGGCACTGGTCAACAAACTTCTCCGACAGAGGCAGGCATGACAGATACGCAGCTCCCTGCAGGCGGTCCCGAGTTTCATAAACTCAGTTACCTGATCGTCGATGACTTCGAGAATTTTCGCTTATCCATGCGTCACATGCTCCGCAGTTTTGGCGTGACCAAAGCTGAAGTCGTGTCCAATGGCACGGCAGCTGTCCAGATGTGCACCTATGATCAGTTTGATGTCGTGCTATGCGACTACAACCTGGGGGAAGGCAAGAATGGACAGCACGTTCTTGAAGAGCTCCGTCATAAAAAACTGCTGAAGCGCACCTCGCTGTTTCTGCTGGTCACCGCCGAGACATCCAAAGAAATGGTTATGGGCGCCCGGGAATACCAGCCCGATGCCTACCTCACCAAGCCCATTAACCGGGCCATGCTGGAGAAGCGCCTGGGCGCTCTGATTGCCCAGCGCAACGCACTGCTTCCCATTAACCGTGAAATTGATCGTGAGAACCTTCCGGAAGCGGCCTCGCTTTGTCTGCAGGCAATCCCACGTCAACCCCGATACAAATCATGGCTGCTGAAAACCCTGGCAGACCTGTATTTTCAGATGGGCGACTTCAGCCATGCCCGCAAGATATATGATGACGTTCTGGCACAGAGGGACCTGTCCTGGGCGCGGCTCGGCAGGTCGAGAGTTTTGCTGGCGGAGCAGCAGCTTGAGGAATCGGTAGCAGAGCTGCGCACTCTGATTGAAAGCCATCCGGATTTTTTAGAGGCCTATGACCTGCTCGCGGATGCCCTGACCCGCCAGGGCAAGCTTGGGCAGGCCCAACAAACCCTGGAAACGGCGGCAGAATTATCGCCCAACGCCCTCCTCAGACAGCGCAGCCTGGCCACCATAGCGACCACTACTCAAGACATTGAGCGGGCGACGGAAGCGTGGCGACGTACAGTTCAACTGGGTACCCACTCCATTCACGACAATGTTGAGCATTACCTGGCTCTGGGGCGATCTCTATCAGATATTAGCGAAGTCAACATTGATGAGGGCTGGAAAGACCAGGCGAGCGAAGCCCTGAATCTTCTTGCCAAGATGGAAAAGCGGTTTCCGGAAGCTCCCGACGTTACGGCAAAAAGCTTGCTTATTCAGGCACGGGTTCATGCAGGGCAAGGCCAGATGCCCGCGGCTAATAAAGCTCTGGCAGAGGCCCACGCAAGCGTGGATGCCGATTCCGTCAGTGCCCAACTCGGACTTGAGCTGGCTAAAACCCTGTTTCGCATGAAACGGGGCCCAGAGGCAGAAAAATTGCTCAACAAGCTCGCTGAGCGCTTCAGTGATGACACTGAGGTCCTTCAGAATATTGAAGCCCTGCTTGATGAGCCAGTGGGATTCAAGCAGAAGCTCCAGGCACGGGCCCTTAACCGCGAAGGCATCAAAGCCTTCGAGTCTGGCGATCTGGAAGCAGCTGTAAAAGTATTTGAGAAGGCTCTGGCGATAGTACCAGCCCATGCCGCACTGAACCTAAACCTTGTCCAGGTACACATGAAACAGCTTGCGGAAGGCGCCAGGGATCCCCAACTCGTGGCACGCAGTCGACGCCGCCTGGATGCACTGGCGAACCTGCCGGAACAACATCGTCAATACCGCCGCTATGAAACCCTGCGCAAGAAACTGGATGCCATGAAAAATGACTGAAGACAAAACTTCCCACCCTGTATTTGCAGACGATAACCCGATCAATTTTTCCATGGTCCTAGCGTCAGCTGTCCATGACATGAAAAACTCACTGGGTATGCTGCTTCATTCTCTTGACGGTCTTCGGGACGAGCATCAGGATACCCTTTCAGGATCGGCACGTTTTAATACACTTCAATACGAAGCAGAACGACTTCATAGCGATCTTGTTCAACTGCTAGGCATTTATCGGCTGGATGAAAAGACCCTGTCCGCTCATTCTGAAGAGCACTTTGTTCCTGATTTCCTGTCGCAGCACCTTTCCCGTTACCGTCCGCTGCTTGAGGGGCATGAAGTAAACTATCGGATTGAGGCTGACGACATCCAGGGCTTCTTCGATGAGGATTTGCTGACGGGCGTTCTCAATAACACGATCAATAATGCCATCCGATATACCAAATCCCAGATTCTGATTACTGCAAGTCAGCGGGAACAATACCTGGTAATTGGCGTGGAGGATGACGGCGATGGCTATCCTGAGCAGATGCGGCGCGCAGATACATTAAGTTTCAAATCACTCAATTTTGATACCGGGAGTACAAGCCTGGGACTTTTCTTCGCGTCATCCGTTGCACATCTCCACCAGGATGGCAGCCGGCGTGGGTTTATCAAGCTGCACAACGAGGGGAAGCTTGGAGGCGGTGTGTTTGAGATCTGGCTGCCATGACCGGCAACAGGCTGACACAGAACGGGAAAACTTGATCTGGCTCCCAAGCCTGACTAAGGTTATGCAGACCGTGAGGTACCAGCCCAGTTGGGCAAGACGGACCCAGCGGACACCGGTTTTTGATGCCGGAGCTCTTCCGGGCAGTTCCCGGATTTACAGGGAGAATACCGATGGCCCGCGGCCACGCACTCGTTGTTGATGACTCATCCACTGCTCGTATCATTCTTTCTCGCCTCCTGGAGAGAGCCAAACTGACCACACGAGGGGCTGCATCCGCAGAAGAAGGCCTGGAGCTACTTCAGAAGGAGCCCTTCGACATTGTTTTCCTAGACCACCTCCTCCCCGGCATGGATGGCTTCCAGGCACTGGAAGCCATAAAACGGGACCCGGCCCTGCGGGATATCCCGGTGTTCATGTACACGTCCCAGAATGCCGAGCGCTACCTTCGCGATGCCAAAGCCCGAGGCGCCGCGGGAGTTATAGGCAAGCAGGTGGACAGGGATCAATTGCTCAAGATCATCGAAACCATACTCACGGACGGCACCAGTGCCCCTGATACTGATTTCCCGGTGCCAGAAACAGGTCTTGATCCAGCCGAACACATACAGAGTCGGCGCCTAACCGGTAGACTGGCTACGCTCGAGATCGCTTACGAAGAAACCTATGATGAATTGAGGCACCTGCGAAAAAGCATGGTCCAGATGGAGGCTTTACATCAGGAAAGCCTCAATACCATACAGCGCAGAATGAAGCAGATGATGTTTTTCACATTGGCCGGTTTGGCGATCGTTACCCTTGGTCTTGGGCTCGAAATCAGTGACTTGTCGAACGTATTGGGTAACGTAAACAACGAACTGATGATAATTCAGGAGATAGTTGAGGACCTTGTGGAGTTGGTTGGCGCGCCTTCCCAGTAAGATACCGGCATATCTCGATTAAAAACAAGCAAGCACCGGCATCAACGAACGATGCCGGTGCTTGCTTTATTATGGCCGCCAATAAAAAACCCCAGTACCGTTGGGTACTGGGGTTTGGGTATTAAGAGCCTGACGATGACC
>NZ_JAAMPF010000005.1 GCF_011074795.1 Marinobacter salicampi | reverse complement strand
AAGCTTCAGCTTTCGAGGAGCCGCCAGGCTCCCAATCAGGCCAACCCCATGGCACCCCTTCGGTGTGCACGAAAGCTGAAGCTTCCGCTACGACACATACTGAACCCGAGGATGCGGCGTGGGTTGTTTCAATGTAGCGGAAGCCTCAGCTTTCCCGAAGACGCGGCGTAGGATGTGTAAATGTAGCGGAAGCTTCAGCTTTCGAGGAGCCGCCAGGCTCCCAGTCAGGCCAACCCCACGGCACCCCTTCGGCGTGCACGAAAGCTGAAAGTCCCGCTACGAGCATGCCCGTGCCTAGCGGCGTTTGACGAAATAAACGCTCAATGCCTGCCCCATGAGGCTCTGGACTGCGCTTCCCAGGGCTTCTGCCTGCAGCTGTTTTTGCACTGGGCCGGTGGCCAGGCTGTGGCCGTCGGCGTCCCGGGCTTTGACCAGCTTCCATTCCACTTCGTTGCTGACCATGGCCATCAGCTGCTCCAACTGGGCACTATCCTGAGGCCGGAACCAGCGGTCCTGGCAGCCACCGAGACCATAGAAGTCACTTTCTGACAGCAGTTCCTGCCAAAGGTCATCCTGTTTATTGTTCAGCACCATCCGCCGTAACCGGCGCAGGGTGGCCCGGGTGGGTTGCAGGTTATGCTCTGCAATCAGTTTGCGCACCTGCTGGTCCGCAGCACTTTGTTCTGCAATGTTCGTGTGCATGTGAACCACGCTGCCGTTGCTGGTTGCTGAGCTGACCAGAGCCGGCAAAGAGACATCAGTCATGTGCACCGAAGGCAGCCGGCCGATCTCGACCCATTGAACCTGGTGGCCATCGGCCACAAAGCGCTGGGCGATGGACCAGGGCCAGAACACGATATTGCTGAGGCCGAGTTCCTCTGCCCGGCGGGTCGCCTTGGCGATGTTGCCAAGGGACTCATCCACTGCAATCACTTCCACATCATCCAGGTAGCTGGCCAGTTCAAGGGCACGCTGGCCGGATTGGGCACCACACAGCATCAGGCGAAGGGTTTCAGGAAGGTTGTCGGTTGACAGCTTCAGTTCGACCGCCATCAGCGTTTTAAGACTTGAAGCGCTCCGATAGGCCAGTTGTGCCCAGCTCGGCCAGGCCTGGGGCACGTCGGCCTTATCCAGGCACAGCTCATCCATCTTCTCGTCGAAATTCTGTTTGATCGCCTCTTCGGTGGCCCGGTCGTAGTAGCTTGCGGCAACCACAGACTGCATCCCCAGTGGCCAGTCCACCAGGTTCCATTGGCCCAACTGAACCGCGAACAGCTGATGGAATAGCGCCCCGTACATGGCGCTGAGAATCAGCGAGCCAGTCACAGCGTCCATGGGTTCGCCCATGAGGAACTGGGCTTGGATACTTTCATTAATGGCTTCAACCAGGTTCTCTTCATCATCCGCAGCCGGGAGGGCATAGCCGGTTCGGTCCACGTAGCGGGCGATGGCCATGGTCAGGCTCTGGCGGCTTTCCTGAAGCGTAGCCGTGGTGGCGACCTCTGCCAGAATAGAGCGACGTAGCTCATTCACAAAGTCTTCAATGGTCGGATCTGGCATCAGCGTTTTCTGCAAGGCCAGGATGAGCAGTTCGTCGTCGCAGGCATCATCAAGCTGGATCTGCGCATCGGCATTGCCAAGGTCGTATTTCTGCACAAGGATGCTGCCAACGAAGCGGCCGATTTCCTGGTGGGGGAGATCGTCGCGGCTGAGCAGGGCGATGGCATCCCGCGCCAGCTCGCTATCCGCTTTTTCCACCTTCAGGTTTTCAGCGCAGACCAGCATGCCGCTGTAGATCGAAGGCCACTCCAGGCCCAGTTCAAGCAATTTTCGATAATGCAGGTAAGCCACATCAAACTGACTCTGCTGGCGCTTGGCGTGGGCAATGCCACAGAAGGCGGCGGCGGATTGCCGGTCCAGCCCCAGGGCTTCCTGGAAATACTGCTCGGCAAGCGCCGGGCGCTCGGAAGCCAGAGCCCAGTAGCCCAAGTTGGAATACTGCTGGGGTTGATCGGACTTTAGTGTGAGGCTGACATTAAACAGGTGGTGAGCGTGCTGCAGGTTGCCTTCGTCCATCTCCACCCGCCCCAGCAATCCCAGAGCCACAGGCTCATCCGGATTCAGGGCCAGAGCCTCATCCAACAGACTCCGACACTCATTACGCGCAAGCACCCGCTGCCCGTGCCGGTTGCCCGGATTATTCGACTCGCCATAGCAAGTGTTGGCTTCAAGCAGCAAACGGGCGACAGTCGCCTTGGTGGAGGCCAGGTTCTGTGAGTGATGCTGAGCGTACATAAAACACCTCATTGTTATCAGGCCGCTGCGTACCAGGCGGCAAGAGACTGCAGCTTTTAACCATGTGCAGTTTGTTAACAGAGGTATTGCGAAAGCCGTGCCAGAAGTAACGATCAGCGGCGTCCGGAGAGCATGGAATGAAATGTGTCGTAGCGAAAGCTTCAGCTTTCGAGCGCACCGAACGTATATGCCAGTGAGCCGGATTGAAGATCAGGAGCCTGTTGGCTCCCCGAAAGCTGAAGCTTCCACTACATTTAAAAAACCGCTCGCACCGCATCTTCGGGCTTCGTTTGTGTCGTAGCGGAAGCTTCAGCTTTCGAGCGCGCCGAAGGTGTGCCAGTGAACCCGATTGAAGATCAGGAGCCTGGCGGCTCCACGAAAGCTGAAGCTTCCGCTACATTTAAACAACCTCCACCGCGTCCTCGGGTTTAGTTTGTGTCGTAGCGGAAGCTTCAGCTTTCGAGCACACCGAAGGTGTGCCAGTGAGCCCGATTGAAGATCAGGAGCCTGGCGGCTCCACGAAAACTGAAGCTTCCGCTACATTTACATAGGCACTAAAATAATCCCTTCCATGGATGGAAGGTTTTTATGGCTTATACAGATGCTCTACGTCATCGGTATTCTGTGGCAGGACAGGAATACCTCATTACCTGCTGTACTCAAAACAAGCAACAATATCTCCAGGATTTCCATACCGCCCGCGCTGTGGCTAGGGCCTTGAAGCAATTGGAAGAAGAAGGCCTTGCAGAAATCAAGTGCTGGGTTGTGATGCCAGATCACATTCATCTATTGATTCAACTGGTCACAGACAAAGGTCTAGCGAGAATCATTGCATTACTGAAGGTGTACGCATCAAGGAATGCCGGCGCGCGCATTCCCTGGCAAAAGGGTTATCACGAACGAACGTTGAGAAGCACCGATGACCGTCGGGATATTGCCCGATATATCGTCATGAACCCAATCAGAGCCAATCTTGCCAAATCCGTTCGAGAATACTCCCATTGGGACTCAGTTTACCTGTAGCGGAAGCTTCATCTTTCGAGCACACCGAAGGTGTGCCGATAAGTCTGGTTAAAGACCAGGAGCCTGCCGGCTCCACGAAAGCTGAAGCTTCCGCTACATTTAAACAACCTCCACCGTGTCCTCGGATTCAGTTTGTGTCGTAGCGGAAGCTTCAGCTTTCGAGCGCACCGGAGGTGTGCCTGTGAGCCGGATTGAAGATCAGGAGCCTGACGGCTCCACGAAAGCTGAAGCTTCCGCTACATTTACCTAGCCAACCTCGCATTAGTACCCATAAAAAAGGCCGGCAATTGCCGGCCATTTGAATAACGTTTCGGGTTATCCCTGGAGTAACTGCAGCACTTGCTGTGGCCTTGCGTTTGCCTGGGCAAGCACCGATAGACCTGCCGACTGAAGTACCTGGGTACGTGCCAATTCGGCCGATTCTGAAGCAAAGTCCGCGTCGCGGATGCGGCTGTTTGAAGCAGACAGGTTTTCAGAGGTGGTGCTCAGGTTCGCAATAGTAGATTCAAAGCGGTTCTGAATTGCGCCGAGTTCGCTTCGGATGGAGTTGATCGTGGTTAGGGCGCTATCAACACGGAGGATAGCGTCGTTTGCACCAAGAACCGTGTCGATTGCAACTGAGTCCAGACTTTCTTCAACTGCAGCTGTTGCGTCGGTGCCAGTGGTATCCAGCGCAGGAGGTGTAGCTGTGGTGGTTAAGGCGATACCACTCAGTGCTTCAGCGGATTTAATCTCAATTCCGGTGCCATCTTCAGTTGCAACAGCAACGGCATTCTCCAGTTGACTATTAATTGTCTCAACCGCATCAGAGATGTTTGTTTCTTCACCTGTGAACGTGATCGTTTGGCTCTGAGGCGGCGTCCCCACCCCAACGGTTAAGGTATCAGTTGCGGTTATGGTGTTGGCGCCTGCAGCGAAGTTAACGTTTAACGCTGACGCCGTCGCAATGCCTCCAATGTCGCTGGCACGAGTTCCTGCACTCAGATTAATGCTGATCGTATCGCCCGAGTTCGCGCCAACCTGGAATGATGCGGTCCCGAACGTGCCGTCAAGCACTTTCAAACCATTGAATGAAGTCTGGTTGGAAATTCGGCTGATTTCGTCAATCCGCTGCTGGACTTCGGCGTCGAGTGCTTCTCGGTCAGACTGGCTGTTCGTTGCGTTGGCGGACTGGATTGCCAGTTCGCGGATACGCTGAAGGTTGGAGACGACTTCGTTCAACGCGCCTTCTGTAGTTTGCGCAAGTGAAATGCCATCGTTTGCATTTCTTTGCGCCATGTTCAGGCCAGAGATCTGGGACTCAAACCGCGTTGATATCGCCAGGCCGGCGGCGTCGTCCTTGGCAGAGTTAATTCGTAGGCCAGAAGAAAGACGTTCAAGCGCTGTATTGGCATCGCTCTGCGAAGCGTTGAGGTTCCGCTGTGCGTTCAGCGAGGCGATGTTGGTATTGATGATCTGAGGCATATCGTTTCCCCTTTCTATAGAGATGCCGGTAACTCAGTGCCCGATCAGTGGGACGCCTCGCCGGCCGGTGTTCATTGGAATTGCCGTTTAGAAGGGTTAAAGCGAAACCCGTGCCACTTCTGTTTATAATTATTAACCTGTTGATTTAAAATAATAAAAACTAAATTTTATCTTTGTTACAACGTGTTGTTGCGCAGGAGCACGCGACTTGTTAAGGAATTAAATTGCCGCTTTTGGGGTTGCTTACATTTAGTAACAAAGTTATTTGACTTTTTTTTAAAGGAAGCCCGAACGGAGCCGTTAACTGAAATAACAGGGCGGCGCTTCAAGACTAAAGAAGAGCGCCACACCTTTTCCACAAAACTACGACATCTGTCGAAGGAGAAGTAAAATGGCTCTCGGAATTAATACTAACGTTGCATCTCTTAACGCTCAAAATCAGCTTGGCAAATCCCAGAGCTTATCTAATCAAGCTCTTGAGCGACTGTCTTCTGGCCTGCGAATTAACTCTGCTAAAGATGACGCGGCAGGGCTCTCCATCTCAACACGATTTGACGCACAGATACGTGGGTTGTCAGTAGCTCAGCGTAACGCGAACGACGGGATTTCCATGATGCAGACAGCGGAGGGAGGTCTTAATGAAACGGTTAACAACTTACAACGGATGCGCGAGTTAGCAGTTCAGTCCGCGAACGGCACGAACAATGGCACGGATCGTGATGCTTTGAACGCCGAATTTGCACAGCGGGCCCTTGAAATTACGCGAATTGCCGACCAAACAAAGTTCAACGGAACTAATCTGCTCAATGCCGCTGCTCCGGCTTCCGTAGATATTCAAGTTGGGGCAAATGCTACTGAAGTAATCGCTGTAACATTTGGTGATATGAGTGCTGCGACATTGGGTGTAGGCGCAGTTACGATTGATGGAGCTGATTCTACAAACGCAACGGCAGCCATCACGGCGATCGATACTGCATTGGAGACTGTAAATACCCAGCGTAGTACCTTCGGCGCGGCACAAAATCGATTTGAGAGTACAATTGCTAATTTGGGCACGACAATCGAAAACTTGAGTGCTTCAAATAGCCGGATTCTGGATGCCGATTTCGCTGCAGAGACCGCAAAAATGGCTAAAGCAAACGTACTCCAGCAGGCAGGAATCTCTGTCCTGTCCCAGGCGAACGCAAGACCGAACCAGGTTCTGTCCCTCCTGCAGTAAGGGACTCGAGTAGTAACGGCCGGGTTTCGGAGACGAAGCCTGGCTAAAGCTGCTCAAAGATAGTGAGGTGAGTCATGAATGACGTAAACTTGAATAGCCCGGGTCTGAAGCTGGTAAGTTCCAGTGAGCAAGTGCCGTCTCGGGCCTCTGCGTCAGCTCAGGTGGAAGGCACAGGCAGTGCTTCCACTCAGATCGCTATATCACCCAGTGCACCGGAAGCACAGATCCAAACAGCCGAATCTTTCCGAGAGTTAACGCAGGTTTCCAACGCGCAGTCCCTTGAAAAGCGCACTGAAACCCAGCGGGAGCAGCTGGATGATGCCGTTTCGAAACTGAACGACTTTGTTCAAAATGTACAAAGAGATCTGCAGTTTGAAGTAAATAACGAACTGGGTCAGACCGTGGTTCGGGTTGTGGACCAGGAAACCCAGAAGGTTATCAGGCAGATTCCGGATGAGGTTGCGTTGAGGTTGGCAGAAAACTTGCAGCAGGATGAACCGCTGACGTTGTTCAACCTCAAAGTGTAAGCTATCGAGTACCACTTTAAGTTGGTCAATAGAGATTCAGCGCCGCCGCACCCGTGAGGGGCCGGCGGTGTTTTGCTTTCGGGCGGGTGGTGGCCCTTCAGGCAGCAGTGTTTACAGCACGTTACAAATTGCCCGTCTCAGGGGGCAAAGTTTTGCCGCTTGCGGCCGATAACCAGTCACGAGCAATGACTCATCAGCCTTTCAGGAGGCACGGTATGGCTTCGATTA
Source organism: Marinobacter salicampi (assembly GCF_011074795.1). Taxonomy (GTDB): domain Bacteria; phylum Pseudomonadota; class Gammaproteobacteria; order Pseudomonadales; family Oleiphilaceae; genus Marinobacter; species Marinobacter salicampi. The sequence goes on along the minus strand of NZ_JAAMPF010000005.1, from coordinate 29,763 downwards.
CATCTCTGGGCGCAGGCTCGGGCATCTTCAGCAACGACCTGGTTGATCAGCTTATCAATGCGGATCGGAGGCCGGCGGAACTGCGACTGGATCAGAAGCAACAACGTGCTGAGCTTGCCATTTCAGCCTTCGGAAAAATCCGGAGTACGATCGAAGGCATTAAATCTCCTTTGGAAGCTCTGGCCAAGCCTGGCGGCCTTCAGGCTTTTACCGGCACTTCGTCCAACGAAGGCGTAGCGACTGTGGCGATCGACCCGACCAAAGCCAGCCGCGGAAGCTATAGTTTGAACGTAACTCAGCTTGCCCAGGCCCAATCGCTTGCTTCACCGGCCGGGGTCTATACAGAGAGCAACACAACGACCGTGGGTTCGGGCACTCTGACTCTCAACGTGGGCGGTGTCAGTACGGATATTGCTGTGGACGGCAGCAACAATACTCTTGATGGCCTGGCTGCTGCCATAAATGACGCAAACGCAGGTGTTTCAGCGGGTGTCGTCGACACCGGCTCGGGTTTCAGGTTGGTGATGACTGCTGATGAGTCAGGCGAGGCTAATGCTATTCAGATATCCGTCGCGGACGATGATGGCAACCAGACCGATACCAATGGTTTATCCCAGTTTGTGTTTGACGGCGTCACATCGAATCTTGATGAAACAGTACCGCCTAAAGATGCCCTGATGGAAATAAACGGCATTCCGGTCAGCCGCTCAACAAATACGGTGGAAGGCATTGTCGAAGGGGTAACCTTTGACCTTAAATCGGTCGGCACATCTTCAGTGAAAGTGGAGCAGGACTCCGAGCTAGTGGCCGGGCGGGTCCAGGAGTTCGTGGACAAGTTCAATGCGCTTCAGGACGTTATAAAGCAGGCTTCGGGTTTCAACGCGGCGAGCGGGCAAGGAGGAGTTCTTAGCGGAGACTCATCTCTGCGATCCATACAGAGCGACCTGAGAAGCATATTGACCTCCGTGCCTGCCGGCCTTGAAGGTTCTTCAGTACGTATTCTGGCCGACATAGGGGTTACCACGGACCCCAGTACTGGCAAGCTGGAATTCGACAAAGCGAAATTCACCGATCAGCTCGAAGCTAATCCGGGAGCGGTGGAAGCTCTGTTTGCCGGCAAGGACGGTGCACCAGGTATTGCGGAGCGAGCGACCACGCTTGTGACCGATGTGCTGGATAGTGACGGCCTCCTTTCAAATAGGACGGATGGCCTCAGCAGAACCCTGACTGAAATTCAGGACCAGCGAGACAAGCTCGACATGCGATTGGAGACCCTCCGAGAGCGCCTGGTCAGGCAGTTTTCCGCAGCCGACTCCCTTATCTCAAGATTACAGAGTACTGGCGACTATGTGTCGCAGCAACTGGCCGCTATTGCGCCCAATAACGATCAGAACTAGTTCTAGCCAGAATCAAAAGAGGATTTGTCCATGAACGGGCTTCAGCAATACCAGCGTATCAATACCCAGACCAGCATGATGGATGCCGATCCCCACAAACTCATTCAGCTCCTGTACAACGGAGCCCTTGAGCGTATCAACATGGCAAAGGCCCGTATGCAGGCCAAGGACTATGCGGGTAAAGGCAAGCTCATCATCAAAGCTATAGAGATTGTAGGCGGTCTGCGCAGCTTTCTTGATTTCGAAAAAGGCGGCGAGCTTGCGTCCCGCCTTGAATCCCTTTACGAATACATGGAACGAACCCTGTTCGAAGCTAACGTCCGCAACGACCCAGCCAAGCTCGACGAAGTCGCCGGTTTGCTGCGCCAGGTCAAAGAAGGTTGGGACGGCATTCGTGACGAGGCTACCCGTCCCGCCGCAGAGCCGGTTGCAGGCTGAACTGTACTGCTCGTTGTTTCAGTGCTGAGCCGGCCCGACTTGGCCCGCTTCTGCGCGAAGTCCTCTACCAACCGGTGGGGCGATACCCATGCTGTTTCTCAGGCGGTCAAGACCGATGCGTTTGTCTATTGCTGGTGTCTGCTATACGTGGTAATTACCTGTGCCCTCGCGGCGCCAGCCTCCGCCCGTCCTTCTGATTTAACCACTTCTTCCGACGAAGCATTTCTCAACTTTGCCACACCCGATGTCTGGCCCTGGGGCTACCTGGCCGATAGCGGAAGCCCTACAGGTACCCTTGTTGAATTCAGTAGCCGGGTGGCCGCGGTTGCCAACCTGCCCCTGTTAAATGAGCTTCGTCCCCATCGCAGAGCCGTGCTGGAGCTTACCTCCGGCGAAGCCGACTTCGTCGTTCTTTTTGAAAGTCCGGCGGCAAAGGCTGCTGGCGTGGAGGTTGAGTCAGTGCTGTCTGTCAGGACTCTGATGGCGGGCCGGTTCGGAGAAAGCTATCCGCTGACCATCAATGGCCTGGCCGGGAAGACCGTTGGTTATATTCGGGGCACCTTCTACGAAGAGGCTTTTCAGGACGACGAACACATTCGCAAGATTCCGGTTAATGGCCTGGCACAAGCGGTAACCATGCTTCAGTTGGGGCGCATCGATGCCCTTGTCAGCAGTGACCAGGCCTTTTACCACACGCTCAGGGATATGGAGCTGCCCATTGCCGGCTTCCGTACCGACGTGGTTATCGCCGAGCAGAAAGCATGCCTTTATATGTCCCGCAAGGCGAAACACCCTGAGCTCTATTACCCCGTCCAGAAGGCAGTGCGTGAAATGCGCCATACCGGCGAGCTTGACGAGATCTTCCGTTTGCCCCAGTGAGCCGTCTGGCAGCCTTGGCCTGGGTGCCGTACAATACGCGACTCATTTTCGGTTTCGCATTCTGGTCAGTCTGGAGTAGGGCATGTCTGAGATTAAAAAGGTGGTTTTGGCGTATTCCGGTGGCCTCGACACCTCGGTAATTGTTCGCTGGTTACAGGATACCTACGGTTGCGAGGTGGTTACCTTTACCGCTGACCTGGGGCAGGGCGAGGAAGTGGAGCCCGCGCGGGCGAAAGCGCAGGCCCTGGGTGTAAAGGAAATTTTCATCGAAGACCTGCGTGAAGAGTTTGTCCGGGACTTCGTGTTTCCCATGTTCCGCGCCAACACGGTCTATGAGGGCGAGTACCTGTTGGGTACGTCCATTGCCCGCCCCCTGATTGCCAAGAAACTCATCGATATTGCCAACCAGACCGGCGCAGATGCTATCTCCCACGGCGCCACCGGCAAAGGTAACGACCAGGTCCGGTTTGAGTTGGGTGCCTACGCCCTGAAGCCGGGTGTTCATGTAATCGCGCCCTGGCGTGAGTGGGACCTGAACTCCCGCGAAAAGCTGCTGGCCTACTGCCGCGAACGTGACATTCCGGTGGAGATGAAGAAAGGCAAGTCGCCTTATTCCATGGATGCCAACCTGCTGCATATTTCCTACGAAGGCATGGTCCTGGAAGATCCCTGGGCTGAGGCTGAGGAAGACATGTGGCGCTGGAGCGTGTCGCCGGAGAAAGCGCCGGACACGCCTACCTATATTGAGCTGACCTACCAGAAGGGTGACATAGTCGCCATCGACGGCCAGACCATGAAGGCCCATGAAATCCTGGCGCACCTGAACAAGGTGGGCGGCGACAACGGCATTGGCCGGCTGGATATCGTAGAAAACCGCTATGTGGGCATGAAGTCCCGGGGCTGCTACGAAACACCTGGCGGCACCATCATGCTGAAGGGTCACCGGGCTATAGAATCCATTACCCTTGACCGGGAAGTGGCACACCTTAAAGACAGCCTCATGCCCCGTTATGCCGAAGTGATCTACAACGGTTACTGGTGGTCCCCTGAGAGGGAAGCACTGCAGGCTCTGATCGACCAGACCCAGACCTACGTTAACGGCGTGGTCCGTCTGAAGCTGTACAAGGGTAACGTGGATGTAGTCGGCCGGAAGTCAGAGGATTCCCTGTTTGACGAAAAGATTGCCACTTTCGAGGAAGACCAGGGCGCCTACGACCAGAAAGACGCGGAAGGCTTCATCAAGCTGAACGCGCTGCGTCTGCGTATTGCAGCCAGCAAGGGCCGCAAGCTTTAAGGCATGCGCTCGGAAGTCTGCTCCTGCGATCTGGTGTAGCGTGTGAATGTAGCGGAAGCTTCAGCTTTCGTGGAGCCACCAGGCTCCTAGGTTGGCCGAAGCAAGGGCCCACCTTCGGTGCGCTCGAAAGCTGAAGCTTCAGCTACGAAAGACTTATGCCCGGGCCTGCGGTGTGGGTTGTTTTGAATGTAGCGGAAGCTTCAGCTTTCGTGGAGCCGCCAGGCTCCTGGGTTGGCCAAAGCAAGGGCCCACCTCGGCGTGCTCGAAAGCTGAAGCTTCCGCTACGACATCTTTCGTCTTAAGGTTCGGTGGTGGCAGGGCACCGGTCACCCCTACTCAGGCAATCCCGTCTCGTTTTTTACTGCGGTACACGCCCGGCGTCAGGCCGGTCACGGATTTGAACTTGCGGTGAAACGAGGCGGTTTCACTGTAGCCCAGCCGCTCTCCGATATCAGGAATCGCCAGTTCGCTATTCTCCAGAAGATCCTCGGCCATAGCCTGGCGCACAGCGTCCAACAGCGATTGGTAGGACACGCCTTCCTGGCTCAGTTTGCGCTGTAGCGTGCGGCTGGTCATGCCCAGGTGGCTGGCAATCATGTCCTGTCGGGTGATGCCTTGCATCAGTTGTTGCTGAATGCTGTGCTTGACGCGGGTCGTCAGGGCGGTGTCCGTGTCGAGAATCGCCAACTGTTGGTGGGCATGGGCTTCAAGTGTTTTGCGCAGCAGCGGGTCGGGCTGGCGCAGGGGGGCTTTCAGAAGGTCTTTGGCGAGCACCACCCTGTTATCTCGAGCGCCGAAGCTGACAGGGCAGCTCCAGCGCTCTGCGTAGGCGGCAATCCACTTTGTTTCCGGTTCACTCCTTTGCAGATGAACTTCTGTTGGCGAGGCACTGTCGTCATCGGCAAGCCAGCGCGCGAACCGAATCCACGAGGCAAACACATTGTCCACCAGGTGAGGGCGCACCACCGGATCGTTGAAGGCGCATTGCCACACCAAACTGACTGTATCCGAACCCTCCTCCAGGCGCGTAACGCCCATATCGCCCACCAGTTTTTCAAAGGGCGCGATGCGGGCTATGGCCTCACCCAGGGTGGCGCAGCTCATGGTGATGTAACCCAGTACGCTGTACGAACCCGGCTGGACAAAGTCGCCGGTCTCTAGGCCGAGAATGGGGTTCTGGCTGTGCTCGCTGAGCAGATGGAGAAAAGTCTGAAGCTGCTCGCCGTCTACACGACCGTCGTCTGAGGCAACCAGGTCCGGGGTGAGCCCGGCTTCCTGTAACAGAGCGGTGGTGTGGATACCCCTGGCGTGGGCAGCCCGGAGATATTGCCGGAGCGCCGCCACAGAGGCTGTGCCGAGTTCAGACATGCGTTGGCTAATCAGTTGCTTAAGGTAGCGGCAGTATAATGTATTTCAGTCGAGGTGTGGCGGGCCGGCAGGAGGCAGAGAGCGAAATTCGGCGTAATAAAAAAGCCAGCTTGTGGGCTGGCTTAAAGACAAGGAAAGAACGAAAGTGCCTGAAAATCGTTAATTCGATGGGACTCTTCCCCATACTGCGGCGAAGGGACATCTGACTCCTTCGTCATGGGGATACTGCTTGAATCCACAATTTAATAGTAGGCCGATCGAGCTTTGGAGTCTGTCGCTTAAGTGTATTCAGGTGTTACAGAATGTGTGGCTCGCGGCAGGCAGTGTAAAGAGGCAGGAAGTGTAAAAGCCTCAGGCACTGGCCGCCATGTCCGGTTCGGTTTCAGTGAAGCGCCTGGTTTCATAGGCGTCAACCAGCCCCTGCACAGCCGCCCGTTCGATTTCCTGCACCGATGGCGTGCCCTTCTGGGCGTCGGATTTGCACAGCACCATACCCGCTTCAACCGAGACGTAACCTGCCGTAGTCTTTAAGGCTTTGTGATTGATGCCGTCGAAGACACGTCGAAAGGCCGTAGTCGTGCAATGGTCGCTGTGACCGAAGTGGGCAATGATGGCGTACTGATTGTCGCCAACCCGGCACAGGGCGTCCATGGGTCGTATCAGGTGGCTTAACCGGCGGCCGATACCGAGCGCCAGTTCACTCATGGTGGCAGCACTGTGCTGGCGCTTGAGGGCCTGCCAGTTGCGGATGCCCACCAGTACATAAGCTGAGGCGCCACCACGGGCTTCGGCCTGGCGAAGGCTCTTGGACAGCCGCTCACGGGCATAGCGGTTGTTACAGAGCCCGGTTTCCAGGTCGATGATATTGCTGGATTCCAGTTCGCGGTTGTTTTCCATCAGAAGTGAGTTGGCGGTCAACAGGGTATTCTGGCGATCGGCCATCCGGTCCGCCGCATATACCCTCGACACCAGCTGCTTGCTCATGTCGGACTTGTAGATAAAGTCGTCTACCCCCCGGTCGAAGGCCTCCGCCAGGGCGGCAACGCTCTCACGGGCGGTGAGCAGAATCACGTAGGTGTAGTGGTTTTCCTGTTCATCCTGCTGGCGCACCTTGTCGGTCAGCTGCAAACCGTCCATTTCGGGCATCAGCCAGTCGGCAATCAGCACGCTGACTGCGCGTTCTTCAATTAATTTGAGGGCTGCCGGGGCGTTATTGGCAACCCGAACATCCCGATAGCCGGCATTGCGAAGGGCACGGCTTACAACCATGCTGCTGAATTTGGCGTCGTCTACCACGAGTATGGGAAGGTCAAGGTTTGGCATTGTTGTGTACTACTCACCAGTCCATTGTCAGATGCGATGCCGGCTCGGTCTTGTTATGCTTTGGCACCTTCGGTGGGCCGCTGAAAACTCAGAAGTCCCCATGCGAGCGCCATTATAGCCCCTATGAAGGGGCAAGCTGTGCATAAATGTAAAACATGTGGAACTGATCGCCTAGCCTGGACTGTTCTGGCGACGACCGTGACCGGTTCCACATTTGTGGAACACACCTGGAGCAAAACTGTGGAGCACGACCATGCCATCCTTTGACATTGTTTCTGAAATCGACATGCATGAAGTTACCAACGCCCTGGACCAGGCCAAGCGGGATCTCGGCAACCGGTGGGACTTCAAGAACGTTGACGCCTCTTTTGAGCTGGACGACAAGGGCATCACCCTTGCTGCCGAGCAGGAGTTCCAGCTTGAGCAGATGAGGGACATGCTGCGCATGGCCTTCGCCAAGCGCAATATTGACCCCCGGGCAATCTCCGAAGACAGTGACAGCCGCTCGGGCAAGCTGATGAAGCAGCACTTGGTCCTACGTCAGGGCATCGAGACCGACATGGCGAAGAAGATCGTCAAGATCATCAAGGATGCCAAGCTCAAGGTACAGGCCAGCATCCAGGGCGATAAGGTAAGGGTGACCGGTAAGAAGCGTGACGACCTTCAGGAGGCCATCGCCCTGCTAAGGGAAACCGAACTGGACCTGCCCCTACAATTCAATAATTTCCGTGATTAAGAGGCCATTCTGATCCTTAACCGCCCGCGTCGTGATTTTATTCGTGAAACCATCTACACCTTCACTCGCTGGCAGGTGGTGGCACTGCTGTTTCTGGGTTTCTCCGCTGGCCTGCCGTTTCTTCTGGTGTTCTCGACACTGAATGCAAGGCTCGCCGACATCGGTGTGGAAACCGCGACCATCGGGTTTTTCAGCTGGCTGGGCATCACCTATTCCATCAAGGTGGTCTGGGCGCCAGTAGTGGACCGCTTGCGACTGCCGGTTCTGGATCGCCTTCTTGGTAAACGCCGGAGCTGGATGTTTCTGGCCCAGATCGGTATAGCCACTGGCCTGGTACTGATGGCCCGGGTTGACGCTGTCGCGACTCCAACCCTGATGGCCCTGTGTGGGCTGCTGGTGGCGTTTTCCTCGGCCACCCAGGATGTGGCCATTGACGCCTACCGCATAGAGATCGCCGAGCCACGATTGCAGGCAGCGCTGGCGGCCACCTACATCTTCGGTTATCGGCTGGCACTGCTGGTGGCCGGGGCAGGGGCTCTGTATCTGGCGGAGTTCTGGTCCTGGCAGGTGTCCTACGAAGTGATGGCGGTGCTTGTGGGTGTTGGCATGCTGACTGTGTTGATCGTCAGGGAGCCCCGGGTCAACCACTTCAGTGCCGCCCAGGACCTGGCCGAATCGGTGGCCCGAGAAACTGCCAAGCGGGCTCACCTGTCACCGAGACTGGCGCGGTTTGCGGGATGGTTCTCGGCAGCGGTTGCCGGTCCTTTCGTGGATTTTTTCGGGCGCTACCGGGAACTGGCCATTCTTATTCTGGTGCTGGTGGCTGTCTATCGTATTTCGGATATCGCCATGGGTGTTATGGCAAACCCGTTCTACCTGACTTACATGGGCTTCTCCAAAACCGAAGTGGCGGATGTAACCAAGATCTTCGGCTTCTTCATGACCATTGCAGGGTCGTTGATGGGGGGCGTGCTGGTGGTGCGCTATGGGGTCCGGCCCATTCTGGTGGCAGGTGCGGTCCTGACCGCGGCCACCAATCTGCTGTTTGTCGTGATCGCCCAGCAGCCGCCGGACATCATCGGCCTGGCCATTGTGGTAAGTGCCGACAACCTCAGCGGCGGCATTGCCAATGTGGCACTGATTGCCTGGCTGTCCAGCATGACCAGCGCGGCCTTTACCGCGACCCAATATGCCCTGTTCAGCTCGCTGATGACGCTGCCAGGCAAATTCATTGGTGGATTTTCAGGAATGGTCGTGAGCAACTACGGCTACGTGGAGTTCTTTTTCGTGTCAGCGGTACTGGGTGTGCCCGCTATTCTTCTGGCGGCCTGGATGCTTCGTCACGGCAGTCGGCTTGATGCCCTGGCACCGGCCAATAATAGCGAGGGGGAGTCTGGAGCGGAGGTGAGTGAAAGGGTCAGTCAGGGCGACCAGCGATAGCGTCTGGGCACCCGACCATTAACCACCTCAATGCGTTCATCACGCAGTAACCCCGTTTGCAGTTCATACCGTGATGAGCCAGGGGGGAAGGCAAGTGAGCCGTCGCTTCTGATCACCCTGAACCAGGGCACCTCTGAGCCTTCCGCCAACTGGCCAAGGGCGCGACCGGTAAATCGGGCGAGCCCGGGCAGCCCCGCCAGGGCGGCAACCTGACCATAGCTGGCCACACGTCCGGGCGGGATGGCGCACACCACTTGCCAGATCATCTCCTGCCGCGAAGGCAAGCCCGAGGGCAGGGGCTCATCGCGGACGGTGTTTTTGCTAGAGGCGGAGGGCGCCATCAACTTCAATCATCCGGCCAGAGAGATAGTCATTCTCGAAGATAAACGCCGCAGCCGACGCAATTTCCTCGGGTTTGCCCATTCGCCCCAAGGGAATGCGCGAGGTCGTTTTCTCAAGGGCCTCGGGCTTCATGGACGCGACCATTTCTGTTTCAATGAAGCCAGGCGCGATGCCCATTACCCGGATGCCGTAGCGGGCCAGTTCTTTGGCCCAGACCGGCACCAGGGCAGAAACACCGGCCTTGGCGGAGGAGTAGTTGCTTTGGCCCATGTTGCCAGCCCGCGAGATCGAAGCAATGTTGATGATCACGCCCTGGTTGCCAAGCCTGATCATCTGGGTTGCCGCTTCCCGGCCGCAGAGGAACACCCCGGTCAGGTTAACGTCAATGACGGCCTGCCATTCAGCGAGGCTCATGCGCTTGACGATTTCGCCCTCCTTGACCTTGATCATCAGGCCATCCCGCAGAATACCGGCATTATTGATCACGCCGTTCAGTTGACCGAAATCGCTGGCGATGGCGGCAAACGTGGCTTCTACCTCTTCTTCCTTTGCCACGTTGCACACATAAGCCCGGGCTTGGCTGCCAGCGGCCTCGCAGGCGCCGACGGCTTCGTTCAGTTTCTCAGGCACCAGGTCAATGAGTGCCAGGCGAGCGCCTTTCGCTGCCAGGTATTCAGCCATGGCCCGCCCGAGGCCTTGCCCGCCACCGGTAATAGCAATTACAGAATCTTGAACTTTCATGTTGTGCCCTAAATAAGGAATGATTGGTTTTCAAAACACGTCGAGAGTGAGCGGGCGGCGAGTATACCAGACTTTAAAAGGCCGGCCGCCAGAGGCCAGGCTCACCCATAGCGCAATAAAAGGCTTAAAAATGAAGGTATTCCTTTTACTTTTCATAGTCATGCCGATCGTGGAGATGGCTGTGCTTATCCAGGTTGGAACCATGATCGGTGCTCTTAACACTATTGGCCTGGTTCTGCTGACGGCCATTATAGGGGCGGCTCTGCTGCGGCAGCAGGGCCTGGCCACCCTGTTGAAGGCCAACCAGCGCCTGAACAGTGGTGAGCTGCCGGCACGGGAAGTGGCCGAGGGTCTTATTCTTGCGGTGGGCGGCGCCCTCCTGTTGACGCCTGGCTTTGTCACTGACGGTATCGGTTTCCTCTGTCTTCTGCCCGGCACCCGGCAAATGCTGGCGAACCAGGTACTCAAGCGCATGGTGGTGTCCTCTGGTCAGAGTTTCCATTTCAGTAGCGGTCCCGGCCCCTTCGGCCAACGCCCCTGGGGTGATGACAAGGGTGATGACCAGGGGGAAGACAATATTATTGAGGGTGAGTACGAGGAGGAAACCGAAAAGCGTCGCCGGGAGCGGGATGACCGGCTCGAAAAAAAGTAAAAAATTTTTGTTGGGGGCGTTGAAATGCAAGTAGCCAGCCCCACATTAGGAACACAAGTTCGTCGGCGGCGATATTTAGCGGTAAAACAGTTATTTATCGCTTCCGGCTTCACACCGCAACTGTCGTTGTCAAACACAAACTGACTACGGACTAATGGAGAAATAGCGCAATGAAAATTCGTCCGCTTCACGACCGCGTAGTCGTGCGTCGTAAGGAAGAAGAAGAGAAAACTGCTGGTGGTATCGTTCTGCCGGGCAACGCCAAAGAAAAGCCATCCCAGGGCGAAGTCATTGCCGTGGGTAACGGGCGCATTCTGGACAATGGTGAAACCCGCTCACTGGCGGTCAATGTGGGCGATACCGTGGTGTTTGGGCAGTACGCCGGCAACACCGTGAAAATCGACGGCGAAGACCTGCTCATCATGAGCGAAAACGATATCTACGGCGTGCTGGAAAAGTAAACTCCAACAGGCTGATGCTTTCAGGCCGGCGTTTCCGGCGCTGATTGAACAGACACGATTACTGCGTACACGGAATAGGAATCTATAAAGATGGCAGCTAAAGACATTAAATTTGGTGACAGCGCTCGTAAGCGTATGGTCGCAGGCGTCAACATTCTTGCCGACGCCGTAAAGGTTACCCTCGGCCCTAAAGGCCGTAATGTTGTTATCGACAAGTCCTTCGGTGCTCCCACCGTTACCAAGGACGGCGTGTCGGTAGCAAAGGAAATCGAACTGCGCGACAAGTTCGAGAACATGGGCGCCCAGATGGTCAAGGAAGTTGCTTCCCAGACCAACGACACCGCCGGCGACGGCACCACCACCGCGACGGTTCTGGCCCAGGCCATCCTGAACGAAGGTATCAAGTCGGTCACTGCCGGCATGAACCCGATGGACCTGAAGCGCGGCATTGATAAGGCAACCCAGGTTGCCGTCAAGGCGATCCACGAAGCCGCCAAGCCCTGCGACGACAGCCGTAACATTGCCCAGGTCGGTACCATTTCCGCCAACGGCGACGAGACCATCGGCCGCCTCATTGCAGACGCCATGGAGCGCGTAGGCAAGGAAGGGGTTATCACCGTCGAGGAAGGCCGTGGCCTTGAAGACGAGCTGGATGTTGTTGAAGGCATGCAGTTCGACCGTGGCTACCTGTCGCCTTACTTCATCAACAACCAGGACAACATGTCCGCGGAACTGGATGACCCCTACATCCTGTTGGTAGACAAGAAGATCTCCAACATTCGTGAGCTACTGCCTGTGCTGGAGAGCGTTGCCAAAGCCGGCAAGCCGCTGATGATCATTGCTGAAGACATTGAAGGCGAGGCCCTGGCCACGCTGGTTGTCAACAACATGCGCGGTATCGTCAAGGTAGCTGCTGTGAAGGCGCCTGGTTTCGGCGACCGTCGCAAGGAAATGCTGCAGGACATCGCGATCCTGACCGGCGGCACGGTGATTTCCGAAGAAGTTGGCCTGACTCTGGAGAACACCACTCTGGACGACCTGGGTACAGCCAAGCGTGTCAACCTGACCAAGGAAAACACCACCATTATCGATGGTGCCGGCGCCCAGTCTGACATCGAATCACGGGTTGAGCAGATCCGTAAGCAGATCGAAGACAGCAGCTCGGACTATGACAAAGAGAAGCTCCAGGAGCGTGTTGCCAAGCTGGCTGGCGGTGTCGCCGTCATCAAGGTCGGCGCCGGTTCTGAAGTTGAAATGAAAGAGAAGAAGGCCCGTGTTGAAGACGCTCTGCACTCCACCCGCGCTGCGGTTGAAGAAGGCATCGTTGCCGGTGGTGGTGTTACCCTGGTTCGCGCTCTGAATTCATTGACCGAAGTGAAGGTCGATAATGAAGACCAGCGTGTTGGTGTCAACATTCTGCGCCGCGCCATGGAAGCTCCGCTTCGCCAGATCGTAACCAACGCCGGTGGTGAAGCCTCCGTCGTCATGGATAAGATCCGCCAGGGCGAAGGCACCTTTGGCTACAACGCAGCCACCGGTGAGTTCGGTGACATGCTGGAAATGGGTATTCTTGACCCCGCCAAGGTGACGCGTTCAGCTCTTCAGGCAGCAGCTTCCATTGCTGGTCTGATGATCACCACTGAAGCGATGATCACCGATGAGCCTGAAGATGACAAAGCCGGCGGCGGTATGCCGGACATGGGCGGCATGGGTGGAATGGGAGGCATGGGCGGCATGATGTAGTGCGACGAGAGTCGCGTAGGTAGCTAGCCGAGCGGGCTACGTCCAAGGTGAGCGTTTAGGCGCTCACCTTCCATCCCGCCGAAATAGCATTGCAAAATACCCGTTATCCGGGATCTTCTGAGACCCGGGTAACGGCCTCCCTTTATGGGAGTCGTCATTCAGGTATTGGTCGATCCAATATCTCCTTTCAAAAGAAGGCGGATATTTCGGTCTGCTTCTGTCTATCCGACAGATCCGCAGTCTCGGGGTAATCGCGGTTTTCAATAGCTATGCTGGTTCCTGCCGGCGTAAGCCATTTCTGTCATTGTCTCACCCTCTCCAATTCTGGAGGCGGCATCGAGACCTGTTGTTCAGCCAACAGTAGCCTAGGGATAGTGCATCACTGGTAACGGTGTTGTGCGAAGCTTCCTAACAATGTAGCCCCCAACTTTGGGTGAGTTCCCGATTGCGAAATCGAACTCAGAGCCTGCAAGCAACATGCGGGTGAGGCGCTAGGCTGGTCGGTATGGTCAACGTAAGTGAACTGCTGATAAACACCGTCAACCGCAAAGAGCCAAAGTTGCTGTCAGGCTCTGACCAAAAGGTGCGTGGCTGGATACCTCTTTTACATCTGGGGGTACGCTGACACACAGCCACCGGTGGATAGGCAGGACCTAACCCGTCCGTGTGATAGATCTGGAACTCGGTAAGCCTGTATTCCCGCCGAAAGGCAGGCCTACCGCAAGGGACGCTGTTGGGGATGCGAGGTAGAGGAGGTCAGAAAAAGCGAATGTCCGGCTGTAATCGCTGGAATAGGGGTTCGAAATTTGCCCTGACCGGAAACGGTGCTGACTTCTGATTGGTCTTTGATCGCGTTAAGGCTTGTAAAGCCAACAAGAGAGGTCTGAGCCCCAGGGACTCAGACCACACAATGAATCCCTCGTGGGGTGTTTACTAACCCCGCGAGGGGCTAGTGCGCACTGCCGTCCGAGGGTTAACTCTGGAGGACAGCAAGATGTGTACTTCAACAGAAGTATCTGCGTGCTCCCACCCTGCCAATGGATGGCATGCGATCGATTGGGAAACCAGTCATCGAAGGGTGCGTGGGCTACAGGTACGAATCGCGAAGGCGGCTAAGAATCAGCAATGGCGTAGGGTGTCGTCCCTGCAACGAATGTTGGTTCGCTCCTTCTCGGCAAAAGCAATCGCCGTGAAGCGAGTTACAGAAAACCGGGGCAGGAAAACCCCGGGAGTCGATGGCCAACTTTGGAGCACTCCTCGCTGTAAGTGGGAAGCGATCAGTCAGTTGGAGCGTCGTGGCTACAAGCCACGGCCGCTCAAACGAGTCTATATTCCGAAGTCGAATGGCAAACGCCGACCGCTAGGAATACCAACGATGCTGGACCGTGCTATGCAGGCGCTGTACCTGTTGGCATTGGAGCCCGTGTCGGAGACTACGGCTGACCGCAACTCCTATGGTTTCCGTCCTCACCGCTCAACTGCAGATGCAATTGAGCAGTTGTTCGTGAATTTGGGACGCCGAAATTCGGCGACTTGGGTTCTGGAGGGCGATATCAAAGGGTGCTTCGATAACATCAGTCACGAATGGCTCATTGCCAACGTCCCGATTGACAAGGCGGTAGTCAGGAAGTGGCTGAAGGCAGGATACATGGAGTCCGGCCTACTGAATCCGACTGAGGCGGGGACCCCGCAAGGGGGTATTATCTCGCCGGTGTTGGCCAATCTGGCTCTTGATGGACTGGAAGAGGTGTTGGAAACCCATTTTGGGAAGAAAAACACCAAAGCCAGTTACAAGACCAAGGTTAACTATGTGCGCTATGCGGATGACTTCGTCATCACTGGTATCTCGAAAGAGCTGCTGGACGAGGAAGTTCTGCCTCTTGTTAAAGCCTTTATGGCTGAGAGAGGGCTAGAGCTTTCGGCGGAGAAAACACTCGTTACGCATATTGAGGACGGATTCGACTTTTTGGGACAGAACATCAGGAAGTACGGGGATAAGCTGCTAATAAAGCCGTCCCACGACAACCTGAGAAGCTTCCTTAAGAAGGTAAGGGACGTGGTGAAAGGTAACAAAACGGTTCCGGCGTGGGTGCTGGTGGATATGCTCAACCCGATCATTAGGGGCTGGGCCAACTACCACAGACACGTTGTGGCCAAAGAAACCTTCAACTATGTGGACTATCGTATCTGGAAGTTGCTATGGCAGTGGTGCAAGCGGCGGCATTTGAATCGCCGTAAGCGCTGGGTGCGGGAGAAATATTTCAAGCGCGCAGGAACGCGTAGCTGGGTATTTTCTGACGTCTACCCCGGTGGCAAGACAGCCGCATTGCTGTATGCAAACGACACGAAGATTCAGCGGCACACGAAGATCAAGGCTGAAGCCAATCCGTATGACCCGATGGACGAACAGTATTTCGAGAAACGCATGGACTACGCGTGGAAAATCTCGGAGTACGGTCAACGGAGAGTGCACAAGCTTTGGATTCGCCAGTTCAAACGCTGCCCGATGTGCAATCAGCACATCACGTTCGAGACAGGATGGGATACCCATCATGTACACGAGCGACATAAAGGCGGTAATAACAAGCTGGAAAATTTGGTGCTGTTGCATCCGAACTGTCATCGACAATTACATCAACAAGGTCGCCGGCTCGCTCCTTGGAGTGAGCTTATAAAGGCTTGAGCCGTATGCGGGGAAACTCGCACGTACGGTTCTTAGGGGAGGGGTGGCCAGCAATGGCTGCTCCTTACCCGACATTGCCCCCGGCCTTTCAGACCCAACGCTCTGAAAACCTGAAAACCCCGTGGCCCTCAAAGCCGCGGGGTTTTTACGTTTTTGTCGTAGACTTAAGATTGGGGTTTGCTAGACTCAGGCTCCGTCATCTTTTGTTGTGATCACCGGCGCCCTCCGTATGACAGACTCCGAACAATCGTCTTTTCTTCGCCCCGGCAAAGTGGTCTGGCTGGTGCTGGGGGGTTTACTGATTTACGCAGTTACATTAATAGTCACTGTTCCCGCAGGATGGGTGTGGGCCAAGGTTGCGCCACAGGTTCCGCTTCCGCCTCAGGTCCAGGTCTTCGGGGTTTCCGGAAGCCTCTGGGACGGTGCCGCCGGGGTTGCCTTTGACAACCGCAGATTCCGGCTCGGTTGGGACTTCAGGGCGCCTTCAATCGTCGGCCCGACCTTACCTGTGGACTTTTCCCTGTCATCTGCCCAGTCAGACCTCGAGGGTAACCTGACCATGGAGTGGCCCGACAGAATTGATGTGGCGGCCAGTGGCAGGGTTCGTGTCAAAGAATTTGAGGATCTGATTCGCCAGAGTGGTGGGGCGGTCCTGAAGGGCGATGTCAGCGTCGATCAGTTGAATCTGGCCTGGAATGACGGACGCGTCGAGCATGTGCGTGGTTTCGCCCGCTGGCCCGGCGGAGACGTGACCTGGCCCATGGGCGGAAGCTATCAGACCGCTGATCTCCCGCCAATGGAGGCAAATATCACGGGCGCTGATGGCCTGATGTCGCTGGTGGTGGCCCAGGCGGGGCAGGGGGAGCCGGCGGTCGAAGCTGATATACAGCCTGATGGAGTGCTGCAGATACGCGTCTACAAGCGTCTTGTGGACCTGGCGGGTCAGAACTGGTCGGGCGCCGCCCAGCCTGGTGACATCATATTCAGGGTCAGCCAACCGTTATTGCCCGGGAGCGCTCGCTGATGGCGCCGGTTCGTGCGCCAAGGTTCCAGCAGCCGGCGCGATGGCTGGCCAACCTTCTGCTTATTGCGCTGGTCGCCTATTTTGCTTTCGTCATGGCGAAGCTGACCTGGCTGATTGCCTGGGATGAGCAGCCGGTTGCTCAGGTGCAGGTTGACCAGGAGAGTAGCCTGCCGGGCGCGTCTGGCACCACACTGGCAGCCTATGACCTGTTTGGAGAGGCGCCGGACAATGCGCCGGTAGCCGATATCGTTCGCAGGGCGGCTCCTGAAACCCGCCTCAGGCTCAGGCTTGAAGGTGTTTTTGTGTCAGAGCAGGCAGGGCTGTCCAGTGCTATAGTTGCAGGAACCGATGGGGTCACGGCACACTACCGGGTTGGTGAAACAATGCCTGGGAATATAGAGCTCGTAGAAGTGGAACCGAATCGTGTTCTGATCAAGCGCAGTGGCCAGTTTGAGACTCTGACCTTCGACGAAAGCGAAGGGTCGGGCGCCATGGTTGCGGAAGATGAGCCCGCCGATAACATCACGTCCCCTGAAGAGTTTGTTGCCGAAGCCAAGCAGCGTCTGGATACGGAAGGGGTTCAGGCGCTGGTCCAGTTCGGGTTGCGGCCCGCTGACGAGGGGGAGACCCAGGGTTATGTTTACGACGGCTCAAACCCTATGCTTGGCGCGCTCAATCTCCAAAGTGGTGACGTTATAACGGCTATTAATGGTAATACCCTGGGCAATCTGGAGCAGGATATGGAGCTTCTTAATTCCTGGCGTTCAGAACCCCAGCTTGAAATAGAAATTGAACGCGGTGGCGCCCGTTTCACGGTAAATTTTGCGCTACCCCAGTAGTATTACTGGTAATACCGATCATCAATTCGAGCTTACCGGTTCTTCGATACAGGACACGACCGTTGCATGATTAAACTGAACTTTCCTTCGCTGCAGGTTTTGCTGCTCGCTTTGTTGATGCCGTTGGTAGCTGTTGCGCAGGAGCCTGAGGGAAGCTGGCGGCTTAACCTGAAGGATGCAGATATTCGCGCCTTCGTGACCCAGGTCGCTGATATCACCGGCTACAGCTTCGTGGTCGACCCCCGAGTCAAAGGAAAAGTGACGGTCCTGTCCAGTGCGCCGATGAACAAGGACGAAATCTACGATCTGTTCCTTGCGGTACTGCAGGTCCACGGCTTCACCGCCATTCCGGGGGAGGAGGTTATCAAGATCGTCCAGCAGGTGGACGCCAAACAGTCTGCCGAATCCTTGGGACGCTTCACCACCATTCCCTCGGAACAACTGATAACCCGGGTCATCCAGGTTGATAACGCCAACGCCCTTGAACTGGTGCCGATTCTCCGCCCCCTGGTGGCCAAGTACGGCCATCTCGCTGGCGTCGCAGCGGCCAACGCGCTTATCGTCAGCGATCACCAGGCCAACATCCAGCGCATAGAAAATATTGTCCGTGAGCTCGACAGCCCCTCAAAGTATGAGGTGGAAGTGATTCAGCTGGAGGAAGCCTGGGTCGGGGATCTGGTCAAACTGTTGCAGGAGCTGGCCCCAGACGAGCTGGGTTCCGGTGCCGATGGCGCCGCCCGGAAATACAGTGTGACTGCGGATGAAAGAAGCAATCGACTGATTCTTCGCGGTGACGAAGTCTTCCGGGAGAAAATGCGGGGGCTGATTGCCAAGTTGGACCAACCATCCGCTACGGGTGGCAGTACCTCTGTAATCCGTCTCAGGCACGCCGACTCCAAGACCCTGGCGGAAATTCTCAAGGGAGTGATGGGGGAGATTTCGCAGCAGGGCGAAGGTGGCGGTAATGCCCAGCGTCAGACAGCATTTTCCGTTTTTGCTGACGAAGGGTTGAATGCCCTGGTGGTGCGTGCTGAGCCGTCCATGATGCAGGAAGTGGAGTCCATCATTTCACAGTTGGACGTCCGTCGTGCCCAGGTGCTGATTGAAGCCGCTATCGTTGAGATCAGTGATGAGCTGGGTGAGGACCTGGGTGTTCAGGTCGCGCTTGGCGATGAATCCGGCGAGTCGACGCCGGTCGCAGGCTCCAACTTCAGCAATGTGGGCAACAGCCTGGGCGATGTTATCGGCGCCATCATTTCCGAAGATCTGATTGCACCTGCTTCCGGGGGCGTCACTATTGGCGCTGGCCAGCGAAACGAGAACGGCATCAGCTGGGGTATCCTGCTGCAGGCCCTCTCTACCTCTACCGCAGCCAACCTGCTGTCAACGCCCAGCATCATTACGCTGGACAACCAGGAATCGGAAATCATTGTCGGCCAGAACGTACCGTTCCGCACCGGTCAGACCACAAACACCAGCGCAGGTCTGCAAAACCCTTTCACCACCATAGAACGCCGGGATATAGGCCTCACCCTCAAGGTCACCCCCAGCATCAGCGCCGACGGCCTGGTGCGGCTTGTGGTGGAGCAGACCACCGAAAACGTGGCAGACAGCATCGCCAATGCCTCGGATATCATTACCAACAAGCGTGAAATCAAAACCACCGTGCTGGCGGATGACGGCGAAACCATCGTGCTTGGTGGCCTGATTACTGAAGACTACCGGATCAACCGGAGCCAGGTGCCATTACTCGGAAGTATTCCTTATCTGGGCAGGTTGTTCTCTTCGGAGTCCGAGACACGGGTCAAGCGCAACCTGCTGGTCTTCCTCCGGCCGACCATCATGCTCGACAAAGGCGACACGGTTGCCGCCACCAACGAGAAATACAACGGCCTATGGGAGGTCAACCTGGGTGTAAGGGAGAAGCTGGGCCTGACCGGGGATCGCAACCAGCCGCCCATCGAAACCCTTTTTAATACGGGCAAGCCTGCGATAAAACCCGAGTCTGAACAGGTCCGGTAGAACACAAGCGCTGTGCTCGCAGCGCTATCTGCTGGCAACCGGTAGAGGCGGCATGGGGCAGTCCAGCTGGTCGACTACCAGACGCAGAATATCGTATTCCCGCCCGCTGACTTGCTGGTCTTTCAGTATGCAGTAGCCGCAGGCATCAATAATCGCTGGTTTGAGAACTGGCGAAAGTCTGTTCAGCCGCCGCAAGGCGCGGCTCAAGTCCCGAAGAGTTACTTTGTCCGGCATCACGGGGGCCTCCTCCCGCCTGGACGCAAAACCCGCCATCGCTTCCCGGTAAAGGCCCGTGGCCTCACCATGGCTGGAGGTGGCCGCTCTGGCCAGCAGACTGAACAGACCGCTAAGGCTGCCCATCACGTCGCGGTATGAGCGATAGTGGACCGGCACCGACCGGCCGGAACCAGGGCTCAGGTGCCGTTTCAGAAAGCTTGTGAGGGCTAACTCGTACAAAGTGACTCTGCCATCAGCCACAATCAGCGACTCTAATGCCTTGAGCAAGGTTTTGACTTCCTCCGGGTCGAGCTTGCGGAGGGAGGGCAGGGCAAGCTCCAGGGCAACAAAGCCAAGGGCGTCTTCTGAAGACTCCAGGGTCGGCAGCAGCTTGTCCATCAGGTCTGCCTGGGGTGCCAGTAGCGATGAGTGGGGCAGGCGTGCAAGAGCCTCGTCGCGGGCCTGGGGGCTGAGTGTCTGCAGGATAAGGGCATAGCATAGCTGGACCGCCCCGGCCCGGGTATAAAGCAGGCTGTGGAAGGTGGCGGGTAGCTGTTTCAGTAACCGCTGCGCATAAGCTTCGCTGGAGCCGGTAACGGTGCCCACGTGCCGTGAAAGTGTTTTGCGGTCTGTCGTCGAAAGCGGGCTGGTTGAGACCTTGGCTACAGCTTCTGAAATCGCTCCGGCGCCGGTTGTGAAACGGCTTCCCATCGCCCCTGCGCTGCCGCCTACCCCCTGATCGCTGGATGGCTCGCCAAAGCCCGCGTTCGGCCTGGGGTGGGTGTCCCGCAAGCGGCTTCGCAGCCTCGCCATCATGCCCGGCTGAATGGCTTCGATGCGTTTCTCAATGGGTGGATGCGAGGCGAGCAGGCTACTGAAATTCATGCGGGCGCTTTCGCCAATGCACATGTGGTTCATGTCGCTGCCATGGCTGGTCGACTCGAAATAGCCGCCTTTGAGGCCGATCTTGTACAGTGCCCCCGCTATGCCCTCGGGATTGCGCGTGAACTGGACGGCAGAGGCGTCCGCCAGGCTTTCCCGTTGCCGTGAGACAGCGGCCTGGATCAGGCGGCCGAAAAACACACCCACATATCCGATGACGGTCAATGCCAGCCCTGCGATGACCACCAGACCCTGTTCGCGCCCCCGTCGGGATGAGCCGCGCACGTGGAGCCCCCGCAGCAGAAACGTGCCGATCTGGCCGATCATCAGTATGCCGGCCAGAAGAGCGATGAGCCGGACGTTGAGTCGCATATCGCCGTTGAGTATGTGACTGAACTCGTGGCCTATCACCCCCTGCAGTTCATCCCGGGTGAGGAGGGCCAGGGCTCCGTGGGTCACTACCAGGACCGCTTCAGTAGGACTGTAGCCCGCAACAAAGGCGTTTATGCCGGCCTCCTGGTCCATGACGTACAGCTGGGGCATGGGGACGCCGCTGGCGATGGCCATCTCCTCCACCACATTACGCAGGCGCTGCTCGTCTTTATCCTGGGACGAGGGGTCGAGCAGGCGGGCATTCACCATGCGGGCCACTCGTTCGCCGCCACCGGCAAGGTCGAGCCAGCGCACCAGCGACCCGCTTGCGATTAGGCCTATGACGACCGCAGCCGTTACAAGCCCGTGTTGGCTGAGCAACCAGTCAGGAAAGGACCAGGCTGTGGTCTCACTGCGGGTAAACAGGTAGCCCACAGCGCACACCGACAGGGTTATCAGGAGCACGGCGGTGGTAAAGAGCAGAACCAGCCAGCCGGTGTTGCGGCGAGCGCGGGCCTGTCGGTCAAAGAACCCCGGAGCGGACATGGCCGGGGCGCCTAGAAGGCCACCTTGGGTGCCTGGCGTGCTTCGGCAGACTCAAGCTCAAGCTGTGACGAGGGTTTGAAGGCGGTAAAGCCGGCAACAAGGTTGTGGGGAAACTGTTCCCGATAGGTATTGTAGGTCATGACCGTGTCGTTGTAGGACTGGCGTGCGAAGGCGACCCGGTTTTCAGTGCTGGAAAGCTCTTCCATTAACTGCTGGACCGTCTCGCTGGCCTTGAGCTCCGGGTAGTTTTCGGACACCGCATAGAAATTGGCGAGGGCTTTGGTGAGCAGGTTCTCGGCACTGCCGAGCTTCTGGATCCTGCCGCCGTCGGCCGGATCGCGGGCGGCGTCCTTCTGGGCGCTTACGGCGTTATTGCGAGCCTCCATCACCTGGGTCAGCGTTGTACGCTCGTGCTCCATATACGCCTTGGCGGACTCTACCAGGTTGGGAATAAGGTCGTGGCGCCGCTGCAGCTGGACATCGATTTGGGCAAAGCCGTTCCTGAACTGGTTTCGCAGCGCGACCAGCCGGTTATAAACGTAGACCAGGTAAATTACTGCAGCGCCAATGACGGCCAGGCCAATCAGGGTAGTTTCCATGCAGACTCCTTGCCGTATACGGGTAGGCTATTGGTTGGGTAATGCCGGCTCCGTCAGCAACCCGGGCTCAGACATTGTCTTCGGCGAGCCTGGTATGGAAGCTCACCACAAATTTCTCAAAATCTTCAGGCAGCAGAGGGCGACTGAAGAAGTAACCCTGGGCCAGCTGGCAGCCTCTCTGCTTCAGGTAGTACTCCTGCTCCTCGGTTTCCACGCCCTCGGCAATAACGGAAAGATTAAGACTTTTGCCGAGATCAATAATCGTGTTTGCGATACGGGTGTCATCTTCGTTCACCAGCAGGTCCTGGATGAACTGCTTGTCGATTTTCAGGTGCTGGACCGGCATACGTTTCAGGTAAGTGAGCGATGAGTAGCCGGTACCGAAATCGTCCACGGCTATATTGATGCCTTCCTTGCGAAGCTGCTTCAGTTTATCGACGGCATCCTCCAGGTTTTCCATGAAGCTGGTTTCGGTGACTTCCAGTTCCAGGCGACCAGGCGGTATCGAGTGCCGGCGAAGCGTTTTGAGTACGGTCTCGACTATGTCGTTCTGCTTGAGCTGGACCGCGGAAAGGTTAACCGCAATGCGGATTGGCGTGCCCTTGCGCGCCCATAGTGCCGCCTGCCAGCATGCCTGATCCAGCACCCACTCGCCGATTTCCACAATGGTGCCATTAAGTTCGGCGAGAGGTATGAACTCGTCCGGCGAAACCATGCCCCGCTCGGGATGCGTCCAGCGGATCAGGGCTTCGGCCCCGATTATGCGACGACTCTCCAGGTTCACCTGGGGTTGGTACACCAGATGAAACTGACCTCCGGTGAGGGCAATGGAGAGGTCCTTTTCCAGTTTCTTGCGTTCGCGGATTTCACGGTCGAGGCTTGCAACGAAGTACTGGAAGTGATTTCGTCCGGAGTTTTTGGCCAGGGTCATGGTCTGTTCGGCACGCTGCAATAGCTGGTCCGCATGAATGGAGTCCGCCGGGAAGAGGGCGATGCCCACGGTGGCGGAAACGCTTACTTCATGGCCTTCGATATCAACCGGGCGGCTGATGCTCTCTAATAGCCACTCCGCCGTTGCTACTGCCTGGTAGTCATCCTTCAGGTGCTGCTCCAGTACGACAAACTGGTCTGAACCAAGGCGTCCGCACAATAGGTTGATATCGCCATGTTCGTTGGCCAGGCGTTCCGCCACAACCTGCAGGACGAGGTCACCGGCATGAAAGCCGTACTGTTCGTTGACGCTCTTGAAATCGTCGATGCCACAGCAGAATACCGACAGCATCTGGTTGGCCCTGCGGCTCTCCTCGATGGCACCGGCGAGCATACCCAGAAAGGTTTCCCGGCTCGGCAGTCCGGTCAGATTGTCGTGGCGGGAAAGGCGCACAACCCGGTCTTCTGCTTCCCGGTGCTTTTTCTGGTTCTCGGCAATGGCCACCAGAAGGTTATTGGTCGCATTGACGCAAAGACCCAGCTCATCCTGGCGATGGCTGTCGGGAACTTCCAGCAAGCGGTCGTCAGGACGGTCCGGGTTAACCTGGGTAAGCGAGTCAATAATGCGAAGAAGGGGTCGTGTAAGCAGGAAGTGGTACACCAGATAAAGCACCAGCCCGAGTATGACCGCGCGGGCAATGCCAGAGGCAAAGGTCAGGGTGGAACGCTCCAGCCAGCTTTCGGCTGTCGGCGCTGTGTCGTAGTGGATGCTCAGGACACCGTAGACCAGGTCGGAATTTTTCCGGCGGGTAAGGCCTATTTCATAGCTGCGCTCGGCCTTGAAGATGGAGTCGGTAACCGGGCGGAAGGCAGCGGGTTTCAGTGGTCGATGGTTTTCAGCAAGAACTTCGCCGTCGGGGTGGGCGATCCGGGCGAGACTCACCGCCTGTTGCTGAAACAGGCCGTCCACCACCTGTTGGCCCAGTTCTCTGTCAATGCTGAAGACGGCCTGGGTGGCAGCGTCCCGCACGAGGGCAAGGGTCTGGCTGCCCTGCCGGTCGAGAGAATCGGATACACGTTGGGCGTCCAGGATGATTTGCATGGTACTCAGTAGGATGCCCGATACCAGGGCTACGGAGAGCACCCAGCGCAGGATGCGGTAGCCCAGGCGATGTTCCAGCTCGAAGGGTGTCTTCATTAGGCCCCGATTCTTATGGTTGGCATGACACTGATAGCCCGGAACAGAAAGCGATGGCCTTTCCCGTTCAGCAGTATGGTTGGCTTGGCCTACGGTTATTGATTCAGACACCATCTTTTCAGAAATCGGGCCAACGCACCGTTTCTTTATGTAGCCACGGAGTGGCCGACGTGTTTCATCACGTATCCGGGGAAGCTGATGCGGGGGTACAAAATAAAAGCGCCCGCAGAGCGGGCGCTTTCTAGCTGGCCTAGGGTCGTGAAACCCCGTGTGATCAGGCCAGATTCTGGTTTACAAAGTCCCAGTTAACCACTTTCCAGAAGGCTTCCAGATAGTTGGGGCGGGAGTTGCGATAGTCGATGTAGTAAGCATGCTCCCATACATCGGCGGTCAGGACCGGCTTGTCCTGACTTGTGAGAGGCGTTTCAGCGTTGCTGGTGTTAACGATTGCCACGCTGCCGTCCTGCTTCTTGACCAGCCAGGTCCAGCCCGAGCCGAAGTTGCCGGCGGCCTTGTCGTTGAACTCTTTCTTGAAGTCTTCAAAGGAGCCAAAAGCCTTGTTGATGGCTTCTGCTGCGGCGCCGGTAGGCTCGCCACCGCCGTTGGGGCTCATGCAATTCCAGTAGAAGGTATGATTCCAGACCTGGGCCGAATTGTTAAACAGTGGGCCGCTGGAGCTCTTGATGATCTCTTCCAGGGACTTGTTGGCATCGTCAGTGCCCTCGATCAGCCCGTTCAGCTTGGTCACATAGGTGTTGTGGTGCTTGCCGTAGTGATACTCAAGGGTTTCTGCCGAAATGTGCGGCTCAAGAGCGTTCTTTTCATACGGTAGTGCGGGAAGTTCAAATGCCATGAGGTCGTTCTCCCTGTTCTCTCATTAGACCACGTTCAAGCCAGAGGCCGTCCGTGATTCGTGGATTGACTCTTATCTGTTAAACAATAGCCCAAACAGCGCGCCGTTACATCCCGTTACGAAGGGGTGCGCCATTGGAAGATTATATTGCAGCTATTGGTTCTGTAATTCGGGCGATGAAATTCTTGTTCATGCGCGCCCCTTTAAGATCAGGGCGTGCCTGCGATTTTTCAACCCCGATTCAATGAACAGCTGAAGGTCGGGGCGCCCGGCAGAAAGCTCGCGCAGTTCCGGACCCGCCAAACCAGTTCCTGATAGTCGTCCGCCAGCACATTGATGTGGCCCAGCTTGCGTCCGGGTCGTTCAGCTTTGTCGTACAGGTGGACATGGGCATAGGGAAGCTCAAGAATGCGCCGCAGATCCCCGTGTTCACCGATGATGTTCACCATGCAGCTCACGCCTCGCGGACTCACGTCGCCCAGAGGCTGGCCGCTGATCGCACGGATGTGGTTTTCGAACTGGCTGGTGGCAGCCCCTTCAATTGTCCAGTGACCGGAATTGTGGACTCTTGGAGCCATTTCGTTGGCCACCAGGCCTGAGGCCGTTTCGAACAGCTCCAGTGCCAGTACGCCGACATAGCCAAGTTCATTCATGATGGTTCGGATATAACGCTCGGCATCTTCTCTTACGTCCTGTGCCAGACCAGGAGCGGGGGCGACGGAGTATCTCAGGATGCCCGCCTCATGGACGTTCTCTGCCATGGGGTAAATGGCGACGTCGCCATCTTCGCCGCGGACCGCAATAACCGAAACCTCCCGGCTGAACTCGACAAATTTCTCGACCATCAGCCTCGGGTGGCCAATCGCGGCCCAGGCTCGCACGGCTTCTTCCGGTGACTTTAGTACCGCCTGCCCCTTGCCGTCATAACCCTCGGTATTGGATTTTGCAACCACCGGGCAGCCGAGCTCCCTGGCAACGGCTTCAAGGTCTGCAGCGCTTTCGGCAATACGCCATTGCGGAGTAGGGATGCCCAGTTCGCCAAACAGGGTTTTTTCCGCTTCCCGGTTCTGACAGATTTCCAGAGACCGTGGCGTTGGATGAACGGGCTTTACAGCGGCCATCCTGTTGGCCACGTCCACCGGCAGGTGTTCGAACTCATAGGTGATGCGGTCGACCCGCGACAGGAAATCGTCAAGGTATTCGCCGTCCCGGTCGATGATGACTTCCCCGAGCCCGACGCTGGGGTTCCCCGACAAATCGTAGAATACAAAGGTATTAGCCAGGGGGTAGCCCGCCAGCGCCAGCATACGGCCTAACTGTCCGGCACCCAGAACACCAATTCTCATGGCGCGCTCCTAATGAAGTATGTTGGTGAAGAGCTTGTCCGGCTGAACGTTCAGGCCTCTTTTCAGGCCTCTCTTCAGGCTTCTCTCGGGTCCGGATTGTCCAGCACGTTCTGGGTCTGGGAAGCCCGAAAATCATCAACCGCCTGGCGCACGGTCAGATCGGACGTGCCGATGATCTGGGCCGCCAGCAAACCTGCATTGGTGGCGCCGGCCCGACCAATGGCCAGGGTCCCGACAGCTATGCCACCGGGCATCTGGGCGATCGATAGAAGGGAGTCCAGGCCGTTGAGGGCCTTGGACTGCACCGGCACGCCCAACACCGGCAACGAGGTCTGGGACGCTACCATACCGGGCAGATGCGCCGCCCCGCCTGCGCCGGCAATGATCACCTTCAGGCCCCGGTCGGCTGCTGTCTTGGCGTAGTCGAACAGAAGGTCCGGTGTCCGGTGAGCCGAGACCACGCGGGTTTCGTAGCTCACCCCGAGCCTGTCAAGCATCTCGGCGGCGTGTTCCATGGTCGGCCAGTCCGATTTGGAACCCATGATAAGGCCAACAAGCGGCTGCATAAGCAACGTCCTGAGCGTCTGGAGGAAAGCCGGCCATTGTATGGATTGGCTGAGAACCATGCAAATGGCATTAGCCTGGCGCTGACAGACGCCGAAAGTCATCGTCTGGTCTGTGCGTCTTCAGCGGGAACGACAGCTAAAGCCTACGCCGATTTGGTGGCCTAGGGCAGAGCCGGTATTATCTGTTTCTCAAAGATTCCCTTGATTTAACCCAGAGGCACCTATGGAACCAATCCGTCCCGACGATGACGAGCTCAGAGCAGAACCACGCAAGCCAGCCCGGGCGGCAGCGGGTGCCAAAACACCTGAGCGTCCGGTTCAGCAGCCTGGTCCCGGCGCGACTGGCGGTGGCGGCGGTAAACGTGCCGGTTCTGCCGGGGCTTCGGGTGGCGGGGCAGGGGGAACGCCCCCACCAAAGGCACGCAGGGGCTCCAGGCTGGTCTGGGCGGTTGTAGTGGTGCTGGCTGTGGTGGCCTCGGTGGCGTGGTTTCAGCAACAGCAGCGCCTGCAAGCCATGGCAGAGCAGTTGGAGGAAGCCGATTACTGGGTTCGGCAGAGCAAACTGGCGCTGGCGCGGTTTGAAGGCGACCTGAGCGAAACGGGAGAGAACCTGGAGAATCGTGGCTCTACCCTAGAGCAGCGACTGGAGAAACAAGACCAGCAACTGAAGGAAGCCAATAGCGAGATTCGCAAGCTCTGGGTGATCGCCTACGAGAAAAACCGGCCTCAGTTGGAGGAAGTGGGCAGCCAACTGGAAGAACAGGGTAGCGAGCTTGAAAATCAGGGCAGCGCTCTGGAAGCGATTCGTAAACAGACCTCAGATCAGACGGAGCAACTGGCAGCCGTCACCGAGGCATTGGACCAGGAAAAGCAGCAGCGGGCTGAGCTGGCGGAAACCGTATCCGACCAGCAGGACCGGTTTGCAGCCTTGGCAGGGCGGGATAAAGAGCTTGCCGAATCCCTGGCGGGCCTTGCTGGCGAGGTGGAAGCGGTTGAGGGCGAGGTAGAGCAGGCCCTGACCCGATTCAAGCGGGAGCAGTCATTGGCGGCAAGCGGACTCGAAAGTCGCGTGCTGAGGCTTGAGCAGACCATATCGGATGTCCAGGATAGCCAGTCCCAGTTACGCCAACTGCAGGCCCGGCTGGACAATGTCGAAGGCGCCATAGAAGCCATTGATTCTGCCCGGGCCCAACTAACCTCCCGGCTGATCAGGCTGTCCGGACAGGTAGAACAGCTGCAGCAGTAGCTGTTGACTGTAACGGTTTGTATCCATCCCTTGCGGTAGCTCTCATTTCCCGGGGCTGTCACTTGGTATTATCCGGCTGTTCGTCCTCGATGAAGAGACCGTTTAATAATGATTACAAAGCTCCCGAGGCTTGCCCGGCTTCCCGCACTTGCCCTCACGTTCCTTGCCCTGAGCGCTTTTACCGGCTGTACTGTTTACCAGTCCATCGGCAAGAGCACTGGGGCCTTCCTGCATCCGGTCTCGGGGCCGGATTTCGTCCACATCGATAATGACCAGTGGGACAGTGGCACTAACGCTTTGATCTACTTCTACCGGCCCCACTCTCAGTGGGCGGCGGAGGAAATCGAGTCACCCAGTGTCTATATTGATGACCATCACTACTTCAATATTCGCAACAACAGCTTTACCTGGTTCGAGGTAAGCCCTGGCGAGCGGCACATTGCCATGCGGCGTCCTTTGCTCGGACTTGAAGGGCTGAACAGTTTCAGTCTGAGTCAGATCGCAGATGCCACGCTGGAGGTTGAAGCCGGTGAGATCTATTACCTGCGGTACAGTGAAGTATCGGCCCCCGACTCGCCTCACCCCGCCCTGGAGGCGGACCATCCGTTGGCCACCGATGATTTGCGCCTGGTCACCCGCGACACTGCCATGAAGGAAGATGAGATTGTCAGTACGCTGTTCCTCAATAGCGACCTGCTGGCGCCGAACCATGCTGCGGTGTCTATTGTGGAGGTTAACGAAGATGACGACTACGAGCGCGACATAGAGCGTCTTGAGACCGAGCGAGAGGAAGAGATTGCCAGACTCCGGGAAGAGGGCAAGTATGAACCCGCGTCCTGGTACTGGCCATTTGGCGGAGGCCCTACCGTGAGCCTGGAAACCGATCGCGAAATCCGGGAGCGAGAGCGGGCTTACCGTCAGCTCGAAAGGGAGCGGGAAGCACGGGCTGCGGCTGAAGGTGGCGGTTGGTGGCCGTTCTGATTGTGTGAGTTGCATTGGCCGAAAATTCCCAACTGTGAGCGGAATCACAATTGTCGGCCTGGCCTGGGATGACTAGACTGCAGGAAATGGATGACGAGGTTGGGGCCATGGGACTGAAAGATGTGATTAACAGGAATCTTGATCGGCTGACCACAGAGATTATTCCGACGTTGAGACAGGTGGCGGATGAGCAGCTGACCCAGGTGCGTGCCAAACTGGACCACTTCAACCGCGCGCTGGCAGACAAAGCTTTACCGAAGGAGCGCAAGAAGCGGGTAGGGCATATTTCCCTTGAGACCAAGGCAAAAGAGGCCAGTCAGGGTAAGGCGGCAGCGTCAAAGGCAAAAACCGTTCCGAAAGACTCCCGTAAGTCCTCCCAGAGGCCGAAAGCTGACTGAAAAATGAGCGTTCTGCAGGGCCTGGAATACTGGGGCTCAAAAAACACGGAAAATATTTGACAGCGGAGGCCAAATGCTTAAAATGCGCCTCTCACTTGGTCAAGACGGCAAAGCCGGAACCGACGAAGTAGCCAGAAAGACATGTACAGGTCACGATGGTTTTTTGTGATTGGTCATGAAGCGTGGGGTGGTTAGCTCAGCTGGGAGAGCATCGCCCTTACAAGGCGAGGGTCACTGGTTCGATCCCA
>NZ_JAAMPF010000004.1 GCF_011074795.1 Marinobacter salicampi | reverse complement strand
TTAGAATACCGGCCTGTCACGCCGGGGGTCGCGGGTTCGAGTCCCGTCCGCTCCGCCATTTTTTTCTCCCCTCGCATCCAGCTTCTATTGCAGCAACAGAATTCATGGGCTGCACTTTCTGCTATCTGTATTTTTGCTCATTCAACTGTCATCGGTCTGTCATACACAATGGTTTATTGTTTTCTCGTCTATAACGGCAATCTTTAACGCCAGGGAGATAAAAACCATGAGTGACTATGAAGAAGAGCTGATCGATATCCAGTGTGAGGAATACGACGACGAACTGGACGACGCCGTTGAAATGTAGGGCCCGGCCGCCCGTCTGTTTTTTGCGCATCTGAAACAGGCTCAGATACCTTTTCTGACCTGCTCGTCGAAAAACCGCTTCCTGTGTTCCCCTGGACTGAAGCCAAACCATCGCCTGTAGGCCTTATGAAAGGCTGGCGGACTGGAAAACCCCAGTAACCAGGCAATCTCAGAGAAGGCTAGGCGCGTTTCCCGGATATAATCCAGAGCCAGATCTTTTCTTGTGTCGTCCACCAGTGCCCGATACCCGACACCTTCCCCTGCCAACCTTCGCTGTAACGTCCAGGGTGCCATACCAAGCTCCACCGCAACCTCTTCCAGGCCCGGTGCTTCGCCTTCCAGTAGCGATGCCAGCTTTTCCCGTACCCTGTCCTGGATGCCCCAGCCCGCCCGCAAGCGTTGCAGGTCGCGGTCGCAGTCACCCTTCAGTAATTTGAACATCGCGGCTTGAGCCTGCCGGCACGGGGCTGAAATCACCTCAGGACGAACGTAAATGCGGTTGTGCTGAGCGCCGAAGGTGACCGGGCAGCCGAACCAGGCCTCGAACGCTTCTTCATATCCTCTGGCAGCGTATTCGATCTCGACCCTGGCCAGGACCGCATCCGTGCCCGCGAACACACGGGCAAGTCGGGTCCAGGCAGCGAGCACAGAGTCCACCACAAAATAATTAAAAATGTTATAGGGCCGTATGGAGTAGAACTGCGCGTAGCCCTCATCAAGGTCCATGCGGGGCTGACCCCGGCTGTTCTGACTGGTGAGCAGGTCGTAGCGCAACAGGGTGGCAAGGGCGGAACCTACATCAGGCGCCGCCTGTGCTGCCAGGCCGGCTCGACCGGCGTCCAGCGGGCGGGTGAGCTCACCCATGCTCAACCCGAGGGTGGGCTCGCTGGTAAGTTCGATGGCGGCCTGTCCCAGGCGCATGAACCGGGGAATGCTGATACGGGCGTCCGGGGCAGTTACCAGGCTCTCACCAAGCCCGAACTGGTCCAGCAGCGGCTGCGGATTGGCGCCACGACTCTTCACCGCGCGCGCCATGACGGCGACGTAAAGAACACTGATATCCCCCAGCAGATTGCGAGGCTTAGCACGGCGCTGATTCATATTGTCTGACAAGTCGTCTGAAGATAATAAAATGTTATTTGAAGATATTGTTAGTGGCAAGCCGGAGGGCTAACTTAGCACCGGTTTCGTAATACCTGGCAATCGCTCGATCTGATCAACCCGACAGCCTTGATCACTCTGATAAAGAGGAATACCCGAAATGACAGCCACGACTTTCGCCCCTGGCGCAACCAAATACCCCCATCTGCTTGCGCCCCTGGACCTGGGCTTCACCACGCTGCGTAATCGTACCCTCATGGGGTCAATGCATACGGGTCTGGAGGAAGCGAAAAACGGGTTTGAGCGCCTGGCAGCATTTTATACAGAGCGGGCCCGCGGCGGTGTGGGTCTTATTGTGACCGGGGGGATAGCGCCCAACCCGGAAGGCGGGGTATTCCAGCACGCAGCTAAAATGGACACCCGGGAGGAAGCCGAGCGACACAAGCCGGTAACCCAGGCGGTGCATGAAGCCGGTGGTAAAATCTGCATGCAGATCCTCCACGCCGGGCGCTACGCCTACCACCCCGAACTGGTCGCTCCCTCTGCCATCCAGGCGCCCATCAATCCGTTTACACCCAAGGAGCTGGATGAGGCCGGGATCGAAAAACAGATCCAGGCCTACGAAGACTGCGCCGCCCTGGCTCAGGAGGCCGGCTACGATGGCGTCGAGATCATGGGTTCCGAGGGCTACTTCATCAATCAGTTCATCGTGGCTCACACCAATCACCGGACCGATCAATGGGGTGGCAGTTACGAGAACAGGATCAGGCTGCCTCTGGAGATCGTGCGTCGGGTCCGCGCCCGTGTTGGCCGGAACTTCATCATTATCTACCGGTTGTCGATGCTCGATCTGATTGAAGATGGCAGCACCTGGGAGGAGGTGGTCCAGCTTGCCAAGGCCATTGAGCAGGCGGGTGCGACCATCATCAATACCGGTATTGGCTGGCATGAGGCCAGGGTGCCGACTATCGCCACCTCCGTGCCCCGGGGTGCCTTTACCAAGGTAACCGCCCGTCTGAAGGCGGAAATCAGCATCCCCCTGGTCACCACCAACCGGATCAACATGCCGGATGTGGCCGAGAAGATTCTCGCCGAAGGCGACGCTGACATGATTTCCATGGCCCGACCGTTCCTGGCTGATGCCGACCTGGTCAACAAGGCGGCGGCCGACCGTGCCGGAGAAATCAACACCTGTATTGGTTGTAACCAGGCGTGTCTGGATCATACCTTCAGCGGCAAGCTGACCTCGTGTCTGGTGAACCCACGGGCCTGCCACGAGACCGAACTGTCCTACATGCCAACCTCATCCCCGCGTTCTATTGCCGTGGTAGGGGCGGGGCCGGCTGGTCTTGCCTTCGCCATGGTCGCTGCCGAAAGAGGCCACAGGGTTACTCTGTTCGATGCCGGCAGTGAGTTGGGTGGCCAGTTCAACATCGCCAAACGTATCCCCGGTAAGGAAGAGTTCTACGAAACCCTGCGTTATTTCACGGTGATGCTGGACAAGCACGGGGTGGACATCCGGCTGAATAGCCGTGTTGATGTGGCAGAACTCAAGGCCGGTGGCTTCGATGACGTGATCCTGGCAACCGGTGTGGCGCCGCGGACCCCGGCCATCGAGGGTATCGATCACCCCAAGGTTATGGGCTATCTCGATGCCATTCTGGAGCGCAAGCCGGTCGGCCGAAGTGTAGCCGTGATCGGGGCGGGGGGCATCGGGTTTGACGTTTCCGAGTTTATTGTCCATCAGGGCACATCGGCAGCCCTGGATACAGCCCACTTCATGAAGGAATGGGGCGTGGATCTGACCGTGGCGCACAGGGGCGGTATTGCCGGTATGGAAGCGCAGTTGCCTGAGCCTGCCCGGGAGGTCTACCTGCTGCAGCGGAAAACCTCAAAGGTAGGTAAGGGGCTGGGCAAGACTACCGGCTGGATCCACCGGACCTCGCTCAAGCACCGCCAGGTCCAGATGTTGCCTGGGGTCACTTACCGGAAAATTGACGACGATGGCCTTCACATAACGGTTACCCCCAAGGGAGCCGATCAGGGCATCGACAAAGTGCTAGCGGTGGATACCATCATAATCTGTGCGGGCCAGGAGCCCCTGCGGGAACTGCAGGCGGGCCTGGAGCAGGCCGGGCTGAACGTGCATCTGATCGGCGGCGCCGACGTGGCTGCGGAGCTGGATGCAAAACGGGCCATCGACCAGGGCAGCCGGCTCGCTGCCGAAATCTGACACTGAATCCTTAGTTTCTGACTGCCTCCGGTCAAAGCGCTACCTGGGCCCGGCTTATTGTGTCGTAATACACGATATGTTGGGCTTTTTTTGCGCGTGTTGAACACAAAACGTTTCAGTTTTCCGCCTCCCTGTTAGGCCGACTCTGACTACAATGGTGCGAGACGTCATGTATTAATGTGATCAGGTGCCATAATGTCGGAACGAATCGGGTCATTGGTGCGTCTGTCCTCAGGGGTTTCTTGCGGGGGTTTTCAATGGGTTTTGCCGATCAGGCTGCCGAAGGGTATTCGGCCGTCTTTCTGATGGATGGTGCGCTGGTGTCCCGCCAGATGCGTGCATCTGAATTCGGTGCCTTCCTGGATGGCTATGTCGGGCTTTCCGACCTTGCTGACACTGACGTACGCGCAGTTTACGTGGTGATGGGAAAAGACCTGCGAATACGGTCGCTGGTCTTTTTCCGCATCTATTTTGATGAAGAGGGCCGCGCTGACAGCCACTGGAACTTGCCGGTAGAGGCGCTTGCCGAACAGGGTGCCAAAGGGCCTGACCTTGGGGGTGGCGCGATTCGTCTCGTCTGCCGCAGCCAGTGCCCGCATCCATCCCTCGCGGATCAGTTATGGGACCCGGACATGGCCCCGGGCAGTAACCATTTCCAGACCATTCGCAAGGCAGTCGACGCCAACACTCTCAAGCTGAAGAAAGCCGAAGTTCAGGACCCAGACGAGAACATTCCGGTGCTGCGCGGTGCTCTCAACAAACCCGTCAGTGCCGCCGAGGAGCCCGAGGCCGCCGCCCAGCGGGCCCGCCTGGCCCAGATGATCCGTGAGCAGCGGCTGAGAATCAAAACCCTACAAAGTGTGCATCGGGATGCCCTGTCTGACATCCAGCGTGAACACCGGCTTGAAATGCAGGCCCTGCGAGGCGAAATGGCGGAGCTGGAGCAGAAACTCCAGCGTCAGCGGCTTACCAACGAGCAGCTCAAGAAACGGCTTGCCGACCGCAACGAGCAGTATCTCGCCATCCAGCAGAAAATGGGCCAGCAAGCCGATTCCCGCAGCCAGGAAAGCAACAACAATTTTGCCGAAGTGGTCTTGCTGCGGGAACAGCTCGAGCGTAAACAGCG
This sequence comes from Marinobacter salicampi, assembly GCF_011074795.1. Taxonomy (GTDB): domain Bacteria; phylum Pseudomonadota; class Gammaproteobacteria; order Pseudomonadales; family Oleiphilaceae; genus Marinobacter; species Marinobacter salicampi. Next base: position 88,935 of record NZ_JAAMPF010000004.1, on the reverse strand, counting down.
TGAGCTGGAAATGCGCAATGACAAAATCGTCCTGCTTGAGCAGGAGAGCTACGAATTGCAGCACCGTGAACCGGTAGACGGCTCACTGATGCAGCAACTCAGCGATCAGACCGTGTTTCTGGTGGCCTACCATGCCGGGGTTGGGCATCTGACCCTGCATTTTACCGACATTGAACGCTATTTTGAAAATCCCACGGCCTATGCAGCGGAAAAGTGCGGTCTGAATGAGCCCGCTTACAAGGATTGGCTGGAGCACTACGAGAACCCGGGCTGTCGCCACAAGCACAAGAGCGGCAAGCCCTGTGCAGAGCCCCTGATGAGGGTCAGTCAGCCCGCCGAGTTCCATCCTGGCCGGGATGATCGCTGTGAGGCCCATAAGACCGAGGCACCCGCCACAGCCTGACGTCTATCTATTGGTACCGCTGTCTTCAAGCTCTATCTCTGGCGTGGCCAGTGGTCGGGCACCACAAAGCACCTCGATATTTCCTCAAAGCCGCGGCCATCCTCACGGGCCACCATTTTCGCGAACAGCCCGGGTCTTCCGGCCTCGGCCATGGTGGCCAGCGTATGTGAGGTCAGTTCCGGGTCCGGTGGCGAACAAGACTGGTAGGGGCCCAGCCAGTGTGGCTTCTTGAGTGCGGTCCAGTCCTTGGTGTGACCGGTTTCCAGCAGACCCTGACGTATCCAGCTACCCCTCTCGTGGCCTGGGTTGACCCACGCCGGGGTCTGTACCGGCGGGCCGGGAACCACCGGATAGAACAGATTCCCGGGCATGACAATCACCGGCTCTATGTCTACGCCAAGGCCGTGGGGTGCCATCTTAGCCAGGGTTTCGGGCCGCTGTGTCATGGTGGCCTGGTGGTTCTTCATGCGCTGGGCCTTCAGGTCCAGACGGTCCTGGGCATTCGGCCCGTACCAGAGCGTTGTGCCGTTTTCCTCCAGCCCCAGGTAGAACTTGATCGCAACTTCATGATGCTGGATCGCCCCGGTTACCGGATTGCGTACCACGAAATCCAGTTCCCCCAGGGTACGGCCGGTGACATCACGGATGGCCACGTTCCGCAACAGAACCTCCCATCCCAGGATATGGGTGAGGAAAAATTCATAAAGGCTCTCGAAGTACTGCCCCAACCTTGGGGACTTGTTACAGTTAAGGCAGGTCAGCAGGGGCTCCGGGCGCTGGTCGAGCGCCGTCAGTATCGGCGCAAGGTCAGCGGGTATGGTCGCAGCCAGGGGCCGCACCAGCGGACCGGTGATCAGTTGCGGAGCCTGGCATAGCCACGCCAGATGCCTGACAGCTGCCGTGTTCCAGAATTGAGGCGGTTCAGATTTCATTGCGGTGTGCTCTCATTGTTGCCTTCGGAGCGTTGCCTGTGGTTCAGGTCCGGCGATCTTTTTCAGAATCATTCCGTAATTCTGTAAGATGTGGCCATCAATTCCCAGGCATGGGCGGACAGTGTCCCGTCAAGCTTCAATCTACAGGAATTTTCATGGATCAATTCAGGAACATTGGCGTCATTGGGCGGATGGGCAGTGTCAAGGTGGTGGAGTCCCTGCGCCAGCTTCGTACCTATCTGGTCAACGAGAATTATCACGTCATTCTGGAGTCTGACACTGCGACCATGCTGCCGGGCCACGGGCTGCAGGTAGCCAGTAAGAAGCTGCTCGGTGAGATCTGTGACTTGGTGATCGTTGTCGGTGGCGACGGCAGTCTCCTGGGTGCGGCCAGGGAACTGGCCAAATCGAAGATTCCCCTGTTGGGCGTCAACCGCGGGCGCCTGGGCTTCCTCACTGATATTTCGCCAGCGGATCTTGAAGAACGGCTGGGCAAGGTGCTGCAGGGAGAGTACATCGAAGAGCACCGGTTCCTGCTGGATGCCAACGTTGAGCGCAATGGTCAGCCGCTGGGCTATGGTACAGCCCTTAACGACGTTGTGCTGCACCCGGGGAAATCAACACGAATGATCGGGTTTGATCTCTATATTGATGGCCACTTTGTTTATAGCCAGCGCTCTGACGGGCTGATCGTGGCCACTCCCACAGGGTCGACAGCCTATTCGCTCTCTGCCGGGGGGCCCATCATGCACCCCAAGCTGGACGCCATTGTGCTTGTGCCTATGTTCCCCCACACACTCAGCAGCCGGCCCATCGTGGTGGACGGCAAGAGCGAGATCAAACTTGTCATCGGTGATACCAACGAAACCTACCCGCAAATCAGTTGTGATGGTCAGATGGACATATCCTGCGCCCCCGGCGACATCATCCGCATTACCAAAAAACCGTTCAAGATCCGCCTGATCCATCCGACCGACCATAATTTCTACGCGACCTGCCGCGAAAAGCTGGGCTGGGCGAGCGAGATAGCAGCGAGCTGATGATGACACCCAAGAAAGCGGCTCGCCGCGGCTACGACATTATCGGTGATATCCATGGCTGCGCTCATACCCTGGAGCTCCTGCTCGGGCAGATGGGCTATCGCAAGGTCAATGGCATCTATCAGCATCCGAAGCGCCAGGCAATATTCATCGGCGATATCATCGACCGTGGGCCACGCATCCGTGAGTCCCTGCATCTGGTTCGGGACATGGTGGACCATGGCTCCGCCCAGATCGTCATGGGCAATCACGAATATAATGCCCTGGGCTACTGCACCCGGGCCCGGGCCGGTAGCGGGCATAAATGGTTGCGGGAGCACAATGCCAGGCATGACCGCCTGATCAGGGAGACACTGGAGCAGTTTGCCCATTACCCCCATGAATGGAATGAGTTCCTGGAATGGTTCTACACCATTCCGCTCTTTATAGAGGAAGACGATTTCAGGGCCGTACACGCCTGCTGGGACCGTGACCTGATTGAGAAATTCAAGCGGGTACAGGGGGGCAACCAGATTGATGAAGATTTCCTCCATGCCTCATCTGCCATCGAATCCTTTGCCGGCCAGGTCATGGATACGCTTTTGAGGGGGACCGATCTGAGGTTGCCGGAGGGACTGTCCATTTCCAGTCGCGATGGCTACACCCGGCAATTTTTCCGCACCAAGTTCTGGGCTGACAATCCCCAGACCTACGCCGATGTGGTATTTCAGCCTGACCCACTGCCTGAGTCCATTGCCCAGCGGCCTCTGACAGCGGCTGAACGTAAACAGCTTCGGACTTATCCGCCCGAGGAAAAACCGGTGTTTGTCGGGCATTACTGGATGGAGGGCGAACCGGCGCCACTGAAGCCCAATGTAGCGTGTATTGACTACAGTGCCGTCAAGTACGGCAAACTGGTTGCCTACCGAATGGATGGAGAGCGCGTACTGTCACCGGATAAATTCGTCTATGTGAATGTCGAAAGGCCGGAACGTTACGATGGCAATCAAACCGAAGACAGCGTCTCAAGGTGATGGTATGTATCGCGTAAAGCAGATTGATACGGATATCGACCTCATCGGTTTCAGTACCTGGCTTCGGGAACAGGGTGTTGAGCACCGGATCACCGAAGAGGGCGGGCAGCAGGTCTTGTGGCTGGAGGATTCCGCCCACGCTGAGCCCGTACTTCGGGCCATGGAGCAGTACCTGGAGGACCCCGGGGTAAGAGAGGCGGTTACCACGGTTAACGAGTCGCCCGTGTTCGTGCGGGGACGCTGGCAACCTTCGCCCCGGCATGCGCCGATCGTGCTGGCCAGTATTGTGTTTGCGGTGGTCATGGCCTGGCTCACCGGCCTCGGCCAGACCCAGCTGGCTTACGTGCTGATGATCATCGACCCCCAGCAGCATGACTGGAACACAGTGGGCCAGCGGATGTCGGCTCTTACGGAAACCTTTGCCGGGGGAGAATTATGGCGGCTGATAACGCCGGCTTTTCTGCACTTCAGCTGGCCTCACATCATTTTTAATTCCGTCATGCTCTGGTTTTTGGGCAGCCAGATCGAGTGGTTTGATGGTCGGGGTCGACTTATTGCCCTGTTTTTCGTCACCAGTGTCCTGTCCAATAGCTTGCAGTTCGTGGTGTCCGGCCCCTTGTTCGGGGGGTTGTCAGGCGTGGTCTACGGAGTGCTGGGTTATTGCTGGTTGAGCCAGCAACGTCAGGTCCGCTTCCAGTTTCCACCGGCATTGATTGTTTTTGCGGTGGCGTGGATGCTGATCGGGTTTACGCCATTGCCGGTTATGCTGGGTATGGGATCCATGGCGAACGAAGCCCATCTGGGCGGCTTTCTGGCGGGCCTGCTGATGGCGGTACTCATGCCCCCACCAAAAAAAAGCCCCGCTTGAGGGCGGGGCATTAAAAGAGCCGTTAAGCTCCTGATGAGAGAGACCAAATGGCAAACGACCGTGTTGTCATCTGGTTTAATAATGATAATCGTTATCATTTAACTGGGTCAAGCTCTTTTTGGAGGAAATTTGCCCATGACTTACGATGAACTGATCGAACGGCTGGACCCGGCGGTCTACGCCAGCCTGAAACGCGCGGTCGAACTCGGCAAATGGCCCGATGGCCGGCGGATTTCGGACGAGCAGAAGGCGATCTGTCTTGAGGCCGTGATTTACTATGAGAACCGTCATGACATACCTGAGCAGGAACGGGTGGGCTATATCGAACCCAAAAAGCGGGCGGACAGTAAAACTGGTCGGGACGATGATACTTCTCCGGTGCGTATTCTTAATTGAGGCAAAGCTTTGACTGCAGCTATTGATGTATCGGGCCGGCTGAGCAAGATGCCGGCCCAGCCGGGGGACCCTGTGACCTATACCCTGAAAGTCGGGGATACGCGTCTTCCGCTTAATGATCTTGTCGGGCGCCATGTGCAGATCGATTACGAAGGCACCATCCGGTGTATTCACTGCGATCGGAAAACCAACAAGAGCTTTAGTCAGGGCTACTGTTACCCGTGCTTTAAAAAGCTCGCGGCCTGTGACACCTGCCTAATGAGTCCAGAGCGGTGCCACTACCATCTGGGCACGTGCCGCGAGCCCGAGTGGGGCGAAACCCACTGTCTGACCGGCCATGTGGTCTACCTGGCGAACTCCTCGGGCCTCAAGGTGGGCATTACCCGGGCCTCCCAGGTACCCACTCGATGGATCGACCAGGGCGCCATTGAAGCCGTGCCCCTGCTGGCGGTTGCCAACAGGCGTCTTGCCGGGCTGGTGGAGGTCATTTGCAAGCAGCACGTGGCGGACCGGACCAACTGGCGTACCATGCTCAAAGGTGGCGTGGCCAGTATCAACATGGCCGAGGCCCGGGACGAATTGCTGGCAAAGATCCGGCCCGAACTTGAAGCCTTGCGTGCAGAGCATGGCTCCGACGCCCTGAAAGAGGTCAACAAGGAGGTCTTGACGCTGGGCTACCCTGTTGAGGTCTGGCCTGAGAAGATCAAGACTCACAATCTCGACAAGAACCCCACGGTCCAGGGCATTCTGCAGGGTATCAAGGGTCAGTATCTGTTGCTGGATACCGGCGTGATCAATATTCGTAAATACACGGCTTATCACGTTCGGCTAAGGGTTCACTGACCGTCAGTCTGACGTCCCGACAACAGGGCTTTTTTTCAGCCGCGGGTACCTGGAGCTAAACCACAAAGCAATTGCCTGGAGAAACGTACATGCGAACCAGCCAGCCAAAAACCATTTACCTGAGCGAGTATCAGGTGCCCGCGTATCTTGTGGATCACGTGGATCTGCGCTTTGAGCTCTTCGAGGAAGGCGCACGGGTTCACAGTACGCTCAGCGTGCGGCGTAATCCCGAGTCCCCGAACAGATCCGGCCAGTTTGAACTTGATGGCGACAGCCTCCTGAAACTGGAAAGCGCCGCCCTTGACGGACGAGCACTGGAGGAGGGGGAGTACACCGCTGGCAGTAGCGGGATGGTGGTTCCCGGGGTACCTGACGAGTTCGAACTGAACGTTGTCACCTGGCTTGAGCCCCAGAACAATACCCGTCTGGAAGGGCTGTACAAGTCCTCTGGTATGTTCTGCACCCAATGTGAAGCCGAAGGCTTTCGGTGCATTACCTACTTCCCCGACCGTCCGGACGTGATGTCCCGGTATCGCACGCGCGTGGAAGCGGACCTTGCACACTATCCGGTTCTGCTGTCCAACGGCAACGACGTGGACCGTGGCGAGCTGGGCGACGGCCGGCACTTCGTTACCTGGGAAGACCCCTTCCCCAAGCCGAGCTATCTGTTTGCTCTGGTGGCCGGCGACCTGGTTGAGAAGAAAGATGCGTTTACCACCGAATCCGGCCGCGAAATCGACCTGCGCATGTACGTGGAGCCCCGCAACGCCCAGAAGTGTGACCACGCCCTGGCCTCGCTAAAACGTGCCATGCGTTGGGATGAGGAAGTTTACGGACGGGAGTACGACCTCAATATTTTCATGATCGTGGCGGTTGACGATTTCAACATGGGGGCCATGGAGAACAAGGGTCTGAACATCTTCAACTCGTCCTGTGTGCTGGCAAGCGAAGACACAGCCACTGACATTGCGTTTGAGCGCATCGAGTCGATCGTTGCCCACGAATACTTTCACAACTGGTCCGGTAATCGCGTCACCTGCCGCGACTGGTTTCAGCTCAGCCTGAAGGAAGGCTTTACGGTGTTCCGGGACACCGAGTTCTCCTCAGATGTGGGCTCGGCGACGGTCAAACGCATAGAAGATGTAACCATGCTGCGTACCGCCCAGTTTGCCGAGGACGCAGGACCTATGGCCCATCCGGTGCGTCCGTCCTCCTATATGGAAATAACCAATTTCTACACCCTGACCATTTACGAAAAAGGCGCTGAAGTGGTGCGTATGATCCGCACTCTGCTCGGGCCGGAGCTGTTCCGCCAGGGCAGTGACCTGTACTTTGACCGCCACGATGGGCAGGCGGTGACCACTGATGACTTCGTCCGCGCCATGGAAGATGCCAGTGGTCGGGATCTGAGTCAGTTCAGGCTCTGGTATGAACAGGCGGGCACGCCGGTGCTGAAAGTCACCGACGACTACGACAGTGCCCGGGGCGTATACAGTCTTACCATCAGGCAGCATATCCCCGACACACCGGGCCAGAAGAACAAGCTGCCCCAGCACATTCCCTTCGGTGTCGGCCTGCTCGACAGCCACGGCAATAGCCTTCCTTTGCAGATGTCGGCCTCTGATGAGGCGGAGATCACCGAACGCGTGCTGGAGCTGACGGACGCCGAGCATATCTTTGAATTTCATGGTCTGGCGGAACGCCCTGTACCGTCGTTGCTGCGGGGTTTCACGGCCCCGGTGCGCCTGGTTTACCCGTGGACACGGGAGCAATCGATGTTCCTGATGAGCCACGACCCGGACGGCTTTAATCGCTGGGATGCGGGTCAGCGCTTGGCAGTGGATGTGATCAATTCGCTGGTAGGCAAGCCATCCGAGACGCCGGTAGAGCCAAGGCTGGTTACCGCCTACCGTTCCCTGATCAGCAATGCCGAGCTGGACCAGGCGCTGGTAGCCAAAATGCTGCTGTTGCCAAGCGAGGCTTACCTGTTCGAGATAACGGACGAAGCCGATGTCCAGGCCATCCATACCGCCCGTAACCGGGTCCTGAACGAGCTTGCCCTGACCCTCCGGGATGAGTTGGTGGCCTGCTATCACCGTAACCACCAGAGCGGTCCCTATGAGCTCACACCTCAGGCGATAGCCCAGCGGGCCCTGCGCAACACCGCCTTGGCCTGGCTGCTCCACATCAATGACGACGAAGGCCGCGAACTCGCCCTCAGGCAATTCCAGGAGGCGGGCAATATGACGGACCAGTCAGGGGCCCTGCGAGCGCTGGTGAACTCTGATTTCGAGGATGATCGTGAGCGCGCCCTGGAATCCTTCTACCAGCAATGGCAGAAGGACCCGCAGGTAATTGAACAGTGGTTTTCCATCCAGACCTCAAGCCCCAGGGCAGGGCGGCTTGCCAATGTCCGTGCCTTGCTTGAGCATGAGGCCTTCGACTGGAAAAACCCGAACAAGGTTCGTTCGGTTATCGGCGGCTTTGCCGGTCAGAACCTTGTCCAGTTCCACAATCCAGACGCTTCAGGTTATCAGTTCCTTGCTGAGCAGATCTGTCGGCTCGATGACAGCAATCCGCAGATTGCCGCCCGGCTTGTGTCACCGCTGACCCGGTGGCGGAAATTTGCCCGCCTCTACCGGGAAGGCATGAAAGCTGCCCTCGAGAAGGTCAGGGACAAGGAAGGGCTGTCAGCGGACGTTTATGAAGTGGTCCATAAAAGCCTCGCAGACTGAGTTTGGTGGTTCGCAGCGTCTGTTAAAGGCGTTGCGAACTGATACAAAATCGCACTTTCGGTCGATGGACAATGCCCCGCGATACGCTAACCTTTGAAGGTCTAGTAGCGTTGGTATCTACAACAACTGCAACTATAACAATTAGAGCCGAAAAGGCTTTCAGACGCATGTAGGTAGGGTTACCAAAAATGAGAAACAACAAGAACTGGCTTCTCGGCAGTCTTCTCGCTTTGTCCGTCGCAAGTACTTCTGCGACCGCTGCGGTATCGAGTAGCGAAGCAGCACGTCTTGGCGATGAACTCACCCCCTTCGGGTCGGTAAAGGCCGGCAACGAGGCAGGCACCATCCCGGCCTGGACCGGCGGGCTTACCGAGGCGCCTGATGGCTATAAAGGCTCCGGCCAGCATCATATCAACCCATTTCCTGACGACCAGGTTCTGTTTACCATCAATGCCCGTAATGCCGATCAGTACAGCGAGTTTCTGTCTGATGGCGTGAAGGCGATGCTGGATACCTACCCTGCCAGCTTTGAGGTCCCGGTCTACCAGTCCAGGCGTACCCATGCGGTGCCCGAATTTGTCGAAAAGAACACCCGTGAAAACGCCACCAGCGCCACCATCGTTGGCGAGGGTGAAGGTCTGGACGGCGCTTTTGGCGGCTACCCCTTTCCGATCCTGCACGGCAATAACGAAGAAAAGGCCTGGCAGGCCATCTGGAACCACCTGACCCGGTGGCGTGGCATTTCCATTACCCGTCGTTCCAGTGAAGTGGCCGTCCAGCAGAGTGGCGACTATTCCCTGGTGACATCCCAGCAGGAAGCCTTCTTCAACTTCTACAATCCGGAAGGCAGTGAAAGTGAGCTGGAAAACATCATCTTTTACTACCTCTCGTTTACCCAATCACCACCACGCCTGGCCGGTGGCGCCATTCTGGTCCATGAAACCCTGAACCAGATCGTCAACCCCCGCAATGGCTGGGGCTACAACGCAGGTCAGCGCCGGGTCCGCCGTGCTCCGAACCTGGGTTACGATTCCCCGATCGCGGCTGCGGATAACTTGCGCACAGCGGACGACACCGACATCTTCAACGGTGCTCTGGACCGGTACAACTGGCGTTATGAAGGCATGCGGGAAATGTACATTCCGTACAACAACTATACCCTTGGCAAAAAGGGCCTGCCTTACTCTGAAATTCTTGGTGTTTCACATCTGAACCCGGAACTTACCCGCTGGGAGCTGCACCGGGTGCATGTGGTTGAGGCGACGCTTAAAGACGGCGCCCGTCATATTTACGGCAAGCGCAGGTTCTATATTGATGCTGACAGCTGGAACACCGTCCTACTGGACCAGTACGACGGTCGTGGCGCGCTCTGGCGGGTCACCATGGGTATGCTCAAGAACTACTATGAGCTCCCTGGGGTCTGGACCGCACTGGAAGTGTTCCATGATCTGCAGGCACGGCGATACCATGTGCTTGGCCTCGACACCGAAGAGCCCAAAACCCGGGTCTTCACCGACGACGTACCGAACAAGCGCTACTACTCGCCAGCCTCTCTGCGACGCAGGAGCGTTCGCTAAAACGTAAGGTTCCGAATAATATACGTTTTCTGGCCGACAAATGCTGGCACCCGAAGGGGCGTCAGCATTTGTCCTGTCAGGAGGTCATCACCGAACTCACACTATTAAGGCAATCTGAATGGCTACACGGTTAACGCGCAAGACTATCGGAGCGGTTTGCCTCGGGGTTTCCCTTGCTGCAGCTGCTCCTTCGGCGGTTGCTGTCGGGGATCTGCTGGAGACGCCAGCACGTGAAACCCAGCTTGCAACCGAATTTCTGCTCACGGACATTACACGGGCGGGTGACAGGCTGGTGAGCGTTGGTGAGCGTGGCCATATTATCTATTCAGATGATCAGGGCACTACCTGGACCCAGGCAGAGGTTCCTGTCTCGGTTACCCTCACCGGGCTTTCCTTTCCTGACGCAACCCATGGCTGGGCGGTAGGCCACAGCGGTGCTGTACTCCATTCGTCGGACGCCGGGGAAACCTGGGAGCTGCAGTTGGACGGAATGCAGGCTGCGGAGCTGGCGATAGAGGCCAAGAAAGAGCGTGTTGCTGAGTTCGAAGAAGAGATCGAGCAAGCGCCGGAAGAAGAAAAGGCTGATATGGAGTGGGCTCTGGACGACCTGATGTTTTCCCTGGAAAACCAGCAGGCCGATCTTGAGATCGGGCCCGTCAATCCCTTCCTGGGCGTGTGGTTCGAAGACGAGAATCACGGTTTTGTGATTGGCGCCTACGGCATGACCTTTCGCACCACTGACGGTGGTGAAACCTGGCAGGACTGGACAGGCAGGCTGGCTAACCCCAGCGGTTATCATCTGAACGCCATTACTGAATTGACCGGTGGTGCACTGGTTATTGTTGGTGAGGCGGGCCTGGTTCTGGTGTCAGCCGACAATGGCGAGACCTGGGATGCCCGGGAAACACCGTACACAGGCTCATTCTTTGGTGTTATCGGTACCGGCAAGGTCAATGAAATGCTGGCCTTCGGCCTGAGGGGCAACATCCTCTTCTCCGCTGACCTGGGGAAAAATTGGAAGACCGTGCCGGGCGGCGAGTCTACCTCGACCCTGAATGACGGCGCTGTGACGGACGGCGGCAGGATCATTCTGGTAGGCAACGGAGGCGCGGTGCTTGTCAGTACGACAGGGGGCGAAACCTTCAGAAGCTATTTCCGTACAGACCGGGAAGGTGTGATGGACGTGATGCCGGTGTCGGAAACCCGTCTTGTGCTGATTGGCGAGCAGGGCGTAAGCCACGCCGATGAGAACGGAAAGAATCTGTAAATCACGCCCTGATGTGGCAAGAACCGAAAGAATAAGAGGGTCTTTGAATGTCCAACCCGAAGCATGACAAGGGCGAGCATTACCTGACGACACCGAAGGCTGAGCCCTTCCTTGAACGTCTGATTTTCAACAACCGGGTGGTCATACTGATCGCCTTTGCACTGCTCACGCTGTTCCTGGGCTATAACGCGATCAAGATCCAGCCGGATGCCAGTTTTGAGCGGATGATTCCCCTTGAGCATCCATACATCGTCAACATGCTTGAGCATCGGGATGATCTTGAGAACCTGGGTAACTTCGTCCGTATTGCCGTAGAGGTAAAAGAGGGCGACATATTTACCCAGGAATACATGGAAACCCTTAAGGAGATCACCGATGAGGTGTTCTACCTTAACGGCGTAGACCGTTCCGGCCTCAAGTCCTTGTGGACCGCCAACGTCCGCTGGGTCGAGGTGACCGAACAGGGCTTTCAGGGCGGCACGGTTATTCCTGATGGCTATGACGGTTCGAGGGATAGCCTCGAGCAGCTGCGCCAGAATATCCTGCGCTCAAGCGAAGTAGGGCGCCTGGTAGCTGACAATTTCAAGTCAGCTGTGGTGTATGCACCGCTATATGAATCAGATCCGGAAACCGGCGAACCCCTGAACTATGCAGAGTTCTCCAAGAACCTGGAAGAGAAGATCCGTCAGAAATACGGGGAGAACAACCCCAACATCGAGATTCACATCGTTGGCTTCGCCAAGAAAGTAGGCGACCTGATCGAAGGCATTGGTTCAATTGCCTACTTCGCCGGCATTACCATTTTGCTGACCACGCTGCTGCTGTTCTGGTACTCCCGGTGTCTGGCCGGCACGCTGGTGCCTGTGTTCTCATCGATCATTGCCGTGTTCTGGCTGTTGGGGACACTTCGGGTACTGGGTTATGGGCTCGATCCCTATTCGGTTCTGGTGCCCTTCCTGGTCTTTGCCATCGGGATCAGCCACGGGGTTCAGATCGTAAACGCCATGGCTATAGAGGCCGCCAAGGGCTTCGATCCCATGATGGCAGCAAGGCTTGCGTTCCGGGCCCTGTACATACCCGGCATGCTGGCACTTATCTCCGACGCCTTCGGCTTCCTGACGCTGCTGTTTATTGAGATTGATGTCATCAAGGACCTGGCGGTCGCCGCTGGCCTGGGCGTGGCCATTGTCATTATCACCAACCTCGTGCTCCACCCGCTGATCATGTCCTACATCGGCATCACCAAAGGTGGTGTGCGTCATGTACAGAACCACGGTGAAAAGCAGGATCGCAAGTGGCGCATCATGTCCTACTTTGCGCACCCCAGCGTGGCGCCCATTTCTCTGCTTATCGCAGTGGTTGGTCTCGGTCTCGGCCTGTATTACAAGCAGGACCTGAGGGTGGGTGACCTCGATCAGGGAGCGCCGGAATTGCGTGCGGATTCAAGGTATAACCTGGACAACGCGTTCATGATCGACAACTACTCCACCAGCTCGGACGTGCTTGTGGTGATGGTCAAGACGCCGGTCGAGCAGTGCACCCAGTACAGTGTCCTGAGCGCCATGGATCGTCTCCAGTGGGAGCTTCAGAACACGCCTGGTGTACAGTCATCAGCCTCCTTGGCGGACGTGTCGAAGATTGTGACCAAGGCCCTGAACGAAGGTAACTGGAACTGGTACGAGATCTCCCGCAACCAGACCATTATCAACGCATCGATTCGTGAAGCTCCGGCTGGTCTGATCAATACCAACTGTAGCCTGACACCGGTGCTGGTCTTCCTGGAAGATCACAAGGCCGAAACCCTGGAGACTGTGGTTGAGCAGGTTGAAGCCTTTGCCTCCGAACACAGCAACGAAGAGCATACGTTCCTGCTTGCGGCCGGTAACGCCGGGGTAGAGGCGGCCACCAACGAAGTCATTGCCAGCGCCAAGAACATGATGCTGCTCTTCGTTTACGGTGTGGTGAGTTTCCTGTGCTTCCTGACCTTCCGTTCGATCAGGGCCGTGCTTTGTATCGTGGTGCCCCTGGGGCTGACCTCGATCCTGTGTGAAGCAATCATGGCGGTGTCGGGCATCGGCATCAAAGTGGCGACGCTGCCGGTTATCGCTCTGGGCGTTGGTATCGGGGTCGACTACGGCATTTACATCTACAGCAAGCTGGAGCATTACCTGCTTGAAGGCAGGACGTTGCAGGATGCCTATTTCGAGACCCTGCGCTCGACGGGTAAAGCAGTCATGTTTACCGGTGTGACCCTGGGCCTTGGTGTTGTGACCTGGATATTCTCGCCTATCAAGTTCCAGGCCGACATGGGCTTCCTGCTGTTCTTTATGTTCCTTTGGAATATGATCGGCGCCATTTGGCTGCTGCCCGCACTGGCCCGGTTCCTGTTGCGTCCGGACCGGATGGTGGCAAAGGCAAGAGCAGCTAAGTAATTACCGAAGTATCCACTTGAAGCCCGCGATAGCGGGCTTTTTTTTCGCCTGCTCATATAGTTAGCAAGCTAGAGCCTGCTTTATTTAATGACCGTTTTGAACTATGTTTCAAAAGCGAAAGACGCATGTGCCTGTCAAAAAGCGACAGGTAACTTAAAAATAACGAGGAAAAAAGGAAGCTCTCATGGCTCTTCGACAGAAATTCTCTTCTCTTGCCATCGCGGCTGCTATCGGCCTGGCTGGCACGTCCGGCGCCGCCACTGCGGAAGAACAGCAGTTCATTACCATTGGTACCGGCGGTGTCACCGGTGTTTACTATCCCGCGGGGGGAGCAATCTGCCGCCTGGTGAATATGGATCGCAAGGACCACGGCATCCGTTGCTCGGTGGAAAGCACCGGTGGCTCCATCTATAACCTGAACGCAATCCGCCAGGGCGAACTGGATCTGGCGGTCGCCCAATCAGACTGGCAGTACCACGCCTACAACGGCACCAGCGAATTTTCCGATGACGGCAAGAATGAGAAGCTGAGAGCAGTCTTTTCCCTGCATCCTGAGCCGTTCACAGTAGTGGCCAGCAAGGACTCCAATATCAAGACCTTCGAAGACCTGGAAGGCAAGCGGGTATCGGTTGGCAACCCGGGCTCCGGTCAGCGTGCAACGGCTGAGGTATTGATGGAAGAAATGGGCTGGACCATGGACAAATTCTCCCTGGCCGCTGAGCTCAAGGCCGCAGAGCAGTCACAGGCACTGTGTGACGGCAATATCGATGCGTTCTTCTACACCGTTGGACACCCATCCGGGGCCATCAAGGAAGCAACGACTTCCTGCGACAGCGTGATCGTCAGCGTAGACAACGAAGCCACCAAAAAGCTGGTTGATGAAAACCCCTACTATCGCGTTGCCACCATTCCGGGTGGCATGTATCGCGGCAACGACGAAGACACCACCACCTTCGGTGTCGCGGCCACGTTCGTGAGCTCTTCCGATGTTCCGGATGAAGTTGTCTACCAGGTTGTTAAAGCGGTATTCGAGAACTTCGACAGCTTCAAGCGCCTGCATCCGGCATTTGGCAACCTCGAGAAACAGGAGATGGTATCTGACGCCCTGAGCGCACCGCTGCACTCCGGTGCCGAGAAGTACTACAAAGAAGCCGGCCTGCTGTAAACAGCCGGGCATGTAAATGGGACCGGGCGGCAGACTGTCGCCCGGTCTTTTTCTGACACGCTGAAACTGCACGACAGGATGTGATTATGGCGAAGGCTGAGCGCTCAGGCTCTGACACCGCAGATGTCGACAAGGACAAGATAGCGGAAGTACTTCAGACCGAAACCGGTGGGCGAGCCCTGACCGGACCGGCGGCAACCCTGCTGTTCATTGTGCCGGTGTGCTGGTCCCTGTTTCAGCTCTGGATAGCGTCGCCTTTACCTTTTATCCTGGAAATCGGAATTTTCAACTCCACCGAAACCCGATCCATCCACCTGACGTTCGCGGTATTCCTGGCTTTCACCGCTTTCCCGATGCTCAAGCGCAAACACCAGATTGAGCGGATACCGATTTACGACTGGATACTGGCTTTGGCAGCGTCATTCGCGGCCGGCTACCTGTTCCTGTTCTACGACCAGCTGTCTTCCCGTCCCGGCGACCCTACCGACTTTGATATCGTCGTTGCCCTGGGCGGGCTGGTACTTCTGCTGGAAGCGACCAGGCGTTCTCTTGGTTTGCCTCTGGCCATAGTCGCGGCCGTGTTTCTGTTTTATTCGCTGGCCGGCCCCTACATGCCGGCAGTGATAGCCCACAAGGGCGCGAGTCTGAGCAAGCTGGCGTCACATCAGTGGCTGGGGACCGAGGGGGTGTTTGGCGTGGCCCTGGGCGTCTCGACCAGCTTTGTGTTTCTCTTCGTGCTGTTTGGTGCACTGCTCGAAAAAGCCGGTGCCGGCAATTATTTTATCAAAGTGGCCTATGCCTGCCTCGGACACATGCGTGGGGGACCTGCCAAGGCCGCAGTCGTGTCCAGTGGTTTGAGTGGGGTGATTTCCGGCTCGTCCATTGCCAACGTGGTGACCACTGGCACCTTTACCATTCCTCTAATGAAGCGGGTCGGCTTTCCGGCCACCAAAGCAGGTGCTGTTGAGGTTGCGGCCTCCACCAATGGTCAGCTTACGCCGCCCATCATGGGCGCAGCTGCGTTCCTGATGGTGGAGTATGTGGGCATTCCGTACCTGGAAGTCATCAAAGCCGCCATCCTGCCTGCGATGATTTCCTACATCGCCCTTATCTATATCGTCCATATTGAGGCCTGTAAGCTGAAAATGCGGGGAATAGAGCCGCCGAATCGGCCCTCTCTGGCCCGGCGCATGCTTAACTGGGTGGTGCTGTTGCTCGGGCTCTGCGTGCTGACCCTTGCGGTCTACTATGGTATCGGCTGGCTCAAGACGCTTCTGGGGGACCAGGCCCTGTGGGTGCTCGCGCCGGCTATGATCCTCGCCTACCTGGGGCTTGTGGCTTACTCCGCCAGTTTTCCCAAGCTGGAAATCGACGACGCCTCGACCGACATGACCAGTCTGCCCGAGGTAGGGCCTACGGTTAAAACCGGGCTTTATTTCCTGCTGCCGGTCGTCATGCTGGTGTGGTGCCTGACTGTGGAACGATTCTCGCCCCAGCTGTCCGCGTTTTGGGCCACAGTGTTCATGATCATTATCGTCCTCACTCACCGACCTCTGCAGGCGTTCTTCCGCAAACATGGTTCGCTTGGCGAAGCTTCCAGGCTTGGTCTTCAGGATTTTGTGCATTCCCTGGCGACTGGCGCCCGTAACATGGTTGGCATCGGTGTTGCGACAGCAACGGCCGGCATAGTGGTGGGTACCGTTACGCTCACCGGTATCGGTCTGGTGATGACCGAGTTTGTCGAATTCATTTCGGGCGGCAATCTGTTGCTGATGCTGATCTTTACGGCAGTGATCAGTCTGTTGTTGGGGATGGGCCTGCCCACCACTGCAAACTACATTGTAGTTTCCACTCTGATGGCACCTGTAATTGTGACCCTGGGGGCAGAAAATGGCCTGCTGGTGCCTCTGATCGCGGTCCACATGTTCGTCTTCTACTTCGGCATACTGGCGGACGACACGCCGCCCGTGGGGCTGGCCGCCTACGCGGCGGCCGCGATTTCCGGGGCTGACCCGATCCGGACAGGTATCCAGGGTTTCACCTACGATATCCGTACAGCCATCCTGCCCTTCATGTTTATCTTCAACACCCAGTTGCTGTTGCTCGGCCTCACAGGCTGGTTAGACCTTCTGGTTACCGTTGTGAGCGCAGTCATTGCCATGCTGGCATTTGCGGCGGCTACCCAGGGCTACTGGCTCACCAAAAGCTACCGCTGGGAGTCGGCGCTGCTCGTGCTGATTACGTTTACGCTTTTCCGCCCGGGCTATTGGTGGGACATGATGTATCCGCCAACGGAAGAGCGACCGGGGAGTAAGATTGTCGAGTATATAGACCAGATACCAGCTGACGACATGACGGTTCTAAAGGCTTCGGGCATCAGTATCGATGGGAACGAGGTATCCACCTATGTTCAGCTTGAGGTGCCGAGCGGCGAGACACCCGAGGAGCGCCTTATGGCGGCCGGGCTTGAGTTGTCCCCCAGGGATGACGGCCGCATGGATGTGGAATTCGTCCAGTTTGGCAGCCCGGCGGAGGACGCCAGGCTCCAGTTCGGCTGGACCATTGACGCTATTCAAGTGCCCCTTGGTCGCCCTCCCAAGGAGTGGATGTTCATTCCGGCGCTGGTGCTTCTCGGACTGATCGCCTTCAATCAGCTGCGGCGTCGTACAGACGAGGACAGGGGAGGCTATGCCACTGAAAGCGCCTGAAATGCCGGCGTATGTATGACAACATCAGCGGTGAGCTGATACACTCGCGGGCTGTCAAGCCGCGATGGTAGCGCGGCGCCTGTAAAACATGTGGTCTCTGGTACGGATCACCGCTGATAGGAGTTGTTACTGATGCCCGTTGTTACTCTGCCTGATGGCAGTCACCGCAGTTTTGCTGAACCCGTTTCCGTTCATGACGTTGCCGCAGATATTGGCGCCGGACTGGCGAAGGCCGCCCTGGCTGGCCGGGTCAACGGCCAGCTGGTGGACACCAGCTATCGGATCGATGAAGACGTCGACCTTGCCATCGTCACCGAGCGTGACGAAGACGGAGTGGACGTTATTCGCCATTCCACCGCACATCTTCTGGCCATGGCAGTGAAAGACCTGTTTCCTGAAGCCCAGGTGACCATCGGCCCGGTGATCGACAACGGTTTCTATTACGACTTCAAGTACGACCGCCCGTTCACCAACGAAGATCTGGCGCGCATCGAAAAACGTATGGAAGAGCTGGCCAGACAGGATATTCCGGTGGCTCGCTCCGTGCTCTCCCGTGACGAAGCCGTGAAGCTTTTCCAGGACATGGGCGAGGAGTACAAGGTCCGGATCATCCAGGATATTCCTGGCAATGAAGATCTGTCCTTTTACCGGCAGAGCGACTTCATTGACCTCTGCCGCGGGCCCCATGTGCCCAATACCGGCAAGCTCAAGGCTTTCAAGCTGACCAAGGTGGCCGGCGCCTACTGGCGGGGCGACACCAGCAACGAGCAATTGCAGCGTATCTACGGCACAGCCTGGGGCAACAAGAAAGAGCTCAAGGCCTACCTGAACCGTCTTGAAGAGGCTGAAAAGCGGGACCATCGCAAGATCGGCAAGAAGCTGGACCTGTTTCACATGCAGGAAGAAGCCCCCGGGATGGTGTTCTGGCACCCAGACGGCTGGACCATCTATCAGGCCATTGAGCAGTACCTGCGTGAAAAGCTGCGCCGTCATGGCTACCAGGAAATCCGCACGCCCCAGGTGGTGTCCAGGGTGCTGTGGGAGCAGTCAGGCCATTGGGACAAGTTTGGCGATGACATGTTCACCACCACGTCCGAAAAGCACGATTTTGCCATCAAGCCGATGAACTGCCCCTGCCATATACAGGTCTTCAATCAGGGTCTTAAAAGCTACAAGGATCTGCCTCTGCGGCTGGCTGAATTCGGCTCCTGCCATCGTAACGAAGCCTCCGGCGCACTTCACGGCCTGATGCGGGTCCGTGGTTTTACCCAGGATGACGCGCATATCTTCTGTGAAGAAGACGCCATTCAGGATGAGGTTTCCAAGTTTATCGAGCTTCTGCATGAGGTATACTCGGATTTCGGCTTCTCCGAGATCCTGTACAAGCTCTCGACCCGGCCCGAAAAGCGAGTGGGTTCCGATGAGGTCTGGGACAAGTCCGAGGCTGCCCTGGAGCAGGCCCTCAACCGCGAAGGGGTTGATTGGGAGCTTTTGCCGGGTGAGGGGGCGTTTTACGGACCGAAAATCGAGTTTTCACTGAAAGATTGCATCGGTCGGGTGTGGCAATGCGGTACTATACAGGTTGACTTCTCGATGCCCGGGCGCCTCGGTGCCCAGTACGTGGCTGATAATTCCGAGCGTCGTACGCCGGTTATGTTGCATCGTGCGGTGCTGGGTTCCTTCGAGCGCTTTATCGGCATACTGATCGAAGACTACGAAGGGGCATTCCCGACCTGGCTGGCCCCAACCCAGGTTGCGGTGCTGAATATCACGGACAATCAGCGGGATTTCTGTGAGAAAGTGGCAAAAAACCTCGATTCTTTGGGGTATCGGGTTAATGCTGACTTGAGAAACGAGAAGATCGGCTTTAAAATCCGCGAGCATACAATTAACAAGGTTCCGTTTTTGGCGGTAGTCGGTGACAAAGAAGTTGAAACCGGCTCGGTCGCCGTCCGCACCCGAAAAGGGGAGGATCTCGGAACCATGACGCTGGAAGCGTTCGGTGCCCTGTTGGCCGAAGAAGTTGAGCGCAAAGGCAAAACCAAGACGGAGAACTGATTATTAAACAGCGAGCGAATCGGAGCCGCGCACCACGCGCGTTAATCAATGATAACATTCAAGCCAAAGAAGTCCGGTTGATTGATGCCGAAGGCGAACAGGTCGGAATAGTCCCGATTGAGGATGCCCTCAAACAAGCGGAAGAAGCTTCTCTGGATTTGGTTCAGATCACCGATTCCGATCCGGTCGTCTGTAAGATCATGGACTTCGGGAAGAAGATCTTCGAAGAGAAGAAAGCCAAAGCAGCTGCCAAGAAAAAGCAAAAGCAGGTGCAGGTGAAAGAACTGAAGTTCCGGCCAGGAACTGAAGAAGGGGATTATCAGGTAAAACTACGCAACCTGATACGTTTCCTTGAGAACGGGGACCGCGGCAAATTGACTATCCGCTTCCGTGGACGTGAGATGGCACACCAGGAAATCGGTATGAAGCTCATGAATCGGATCGAAGCGGATATTGAGGAACTGGCCCAGGTAGAACAGCGGCCGAAAATGGAAGGCCGCCAGATGACCATGGTCGTGGCTCCCCGTAAAAAGAAGTGATTCTGACTGAATCATGATTTCCCCCGTTGTTGCGGGGGATTTGTCGTTCAGGATCACTGTTTGACGTAAAGTCTAATCAAAAGAGAATGCGGAGTTAAAAATGCCCAAAATGAAAACCAAAAGCGGGGCCACGAAGCGGTTCAAAAAGACCGCTACCGGCTTCAAGCACAAGCAGTCCTTCACCAGTCATATTCTGACCAAGAAGAGCCCCAAGCGTAAGCGTCAGCTCCGCGGTACCAAGCTGATCGCGAAATCCGATGTGGCTTCTATCAGACGTATGATCGCGCTTTAAAGCGCATACTGGATATTGAGAAGGATTAAAGTATGGCTCGTGTAAAACGTGGTGTCGTCGCTCGTCGTCGTCACAAGAAGATTCTTAATCAGGCCAAAGGTTACTACGGCGCTCGCAGCCGTGTGTACCGCGTTGCCAAACAGGCGGTTATCAAGGCCGGTCAGTACGCGTACCGTGACCGTCGCAACCGCAAGCGCTCATTCCGCGCCCTGTGGATCGCGCGGATCAACGCTGGTGCCCGTGCCAACGGTCTGTCATACAGCCGTCTGATTGCTGGCCTGAAAAAGGCGAACGTTGAAATCGATCGTAAGGTTCTGGCCGATCTGGCCATGAACGAGCAGCAGGCCTTTACTGCTGTTGTCGAAAAGGCAAAAGCGTCCTTGACGGCTTAAGCTCTTTCATCGATGGTCGATCGATAAGGTTCCTCTTTCCGGGGAGCCTGGTAATAGGGGAAGAGCATGCTCTTCCCCTATTTTTGTTAGGGCTATACCATTTTCAAATGGGCTACGGTCCTTTTGCCGCAGCAGCTTCAGCGCCCACATTCTGATTTGGAGCAGGGTCAATGGAAAACCTTGAACAGCTTGTTCAGGACGGTCTGGCAGCGGTTGAACAGGCAGACAGCCTGCAGCAGCTTGATCAGGTGCGTGTGGATTATCTCGGCAAGAAAGGCCTGCTCACCCAGCAGCTCAAATCCCTCGGCCAGCTCAGTGCTGAAGAGCGTCCTGCGGCCGGCCAGAAGATCAACGACGCCAAGGCCCGGGTCCAGCAGGCGATTACCACCAGAAAAGACCAGCTTGAGACGGCGGCGATCGACCAGAAGCTTGCTGCCGAAGCCATTGATGTGACGATTCCGGGGCGGGGCCAGGACCTGGGAGGCCTGCACCCGGTAACCCGGACACTGCAGCGCATCGAGCATTTTTTTGCAGGCGCCGGCTATACCGTGGAGCAGGGGCCGGAGATCGAAGACGACTATCATAACTTCGAGGCACTGAATATTCCCGGCCACCATCCGGCGCGTGCGATGCACGACACCTTCTACTTCGACCCGGGCACCTTGCTTCGCACCCATACCTCACCAGTTCAGATCCGCACCATGGAAGCGTCGAAGCCGCCTTTTCGGATGATTTGTCCTGGCCGGGTCTACCGCTGTGACTCGGATATGACTCACACGCCCATGTTCCATCAGGTTGAAGGCCTGCTGGTTGAGAAAGACGTCAGCTTCGCCGATCTCAAGAGCACGGTGGAGGAGTTTCTTCGGGTGTTTTTCGAGCGTGACCTGGCAGTAAGGTTCAGGCCGTCCTATTTTCCGTTTACCGAGCCTTCGGCCGAAGTGGATATCGAATGGGGCAGGGAAGACGATGGCAGCATCAAGTGGCTTGAGGTCATGGGATGCGGCATGGTTCACCCCAAGGTGTTCAAGCACTGTGGTGTGGACGCCGAGGAGTACCGCGGGTTCGCTTTCGGGCTTGGGGTCGAGCGTCTGGCCATGCTGCGCTACGGCGTGACGGACCTGCGTATGTTTTTCGACAATGACCTGCGTTTCCTGCGGCAATTCCGCTGATCGAACACGCATCAGTCCATAACAGCATCATCAGGCTTCACCGCATCAGAACAAGGCGTACATCATGAAATTTAGCGAGCAGTGGCTGCGCGAATGGGTCAACCCCGCCAATGACACCCAGGCACTGGTGCACCAGATCACCATGGCCGGCCTGGAAGTAGACGGTTTCGAGCCGGTGGCTGGCCGCTTTACGGGCGTGGTGGTTGGCGAAATCACTGACCTTGAGCCGCATCCGGATGCCGACAAGCTTCGGGTCTGCCAGGTGGCCGGAGGCGGTGAGCCGGTTCAGGTCGTCTGTGGTGCGCCCAATGTTCGGGTGGGCATGAAAGTGCCGTTCGCCACGGTTGGCGCTGTGCTGCCCGGAGACTTCAGGATCAAGAAAGCCAAGCTACGCGGTCAGGCCTCCAACGGCATGCTGTGCTCGGAAGCCGAACTGGGTCTTTCCGATAGCCACGATGGCCTGATGGCTCTGCCTGACGACGCCCCTGTGGGTGCCGATGTTGCCGAGTACCTGAAGCTGAATGATGTCACCATCGACGTCGACCTGACACCTAACCGAGCCGACTGTCTGTCGATCCGTGGCATTGCCCGGGAGGTGGGAGTGCTCAACCAGATGCTGGCAGAGGGGCCTGAATGTGAGCCTGTCGAGGCTGCGCACTCGGAAGTGGTCGACGTCGCCGTAAAGGCGCCGGAAGCCTGCCCGAGGTACCTCGGGCGGGTACTGCGTAACGTCGACCTGACCGCAGAAACTCCTCTATGGATGCAGGAGAAGCTGCGTCGTTCCGGGATACGCTCCATTGACGCGGCGGTGGATGTCACCAACTACGTGATGCTTGAACTGGGCCAGCCCATGCACGCCTTTGATCGTGATGAGATGAAAGGTGGCATTGTGGTCCGTATGGCCGCTGCAGGAGAAAAGCTGGTTCTTCTCGATGGTCAGGAAGTCACACTTACACCGGACACCCTGGTCATTGCTGACCACGAAAAGCCTATCGCCATTGCCGGTGTCATGGGGGGTGAACATTCCGGGGTCAGCCCCAGAACCCGCGATCTTATCCTCGAAGCTGCCTATTTCGAGCCGGTTATGCTCGCCGGCAAGGCCCGCCATTATGGCTTGCACACCGATGCCTCCCACCGTTTCGAACGGGGCGTGGACCCGGAGCTGCCCCGGGCTGCTATGGAGCGGGCAACCGCGCTCCTGATGGCCATTGTGGGCGGTGAGCCCGGTGAAATCGTTGAAGTCGCCAGCGATGAGGATCTGCCCATAGAGGCATTGATCGATCTGCGGGAGCAGCAGGTGTCCGACGTTCTGGGCGTCACTATAGACCGTACCACGGCCGAAGAGATCCTGGGTCGCCTGGGCATGCACATTGACAAGCTGCTCAGGAATGGCTGGCGCGTGCGGGTGCCGAGCTTCCGGCCGGACATTACCATCGAAGTGGACCTCATCGAAGAAATTGGCCGCATCTATGGCTATAACAACCTGCCGGTCACCCAGGCGATTGGGGCCCTGGAATTGCGTCCCCAGCCGGAGGGCCAACGGCCTTTATCGGCGATCCAGAACTATTTCGTGGCCTGCGGCTATCAGGAAGCTATTACCTACAGCTTCGTGGACCCCAGAGTCCAGGCCCTGGTCGATCCTGAGAATGAAGGCATAGCGCTGGCAAACCCGATCTCGTCTGATCTGTCGGTGATGCGTACCACCTTGTGGAGCGGGCTGTTAAAGACCCTCGGATACAACCAGAATCGCCAGCAGTCCCGTGTCAGGCTCTTTGAAACCGGACTCAGATTTGTACGTTTTGGCGATGAAATTGAGCAGAAGCCAATGTTGGCAGGGGTGGTTGCCGGTCCTCATCTGCCCGAAAACTGGGCCAATGGCCGCCGCGATGCAGATTTTTTCGATGTTAAGGGCGAGCTGGAGTCCCTGTTTTCCCTGCTGGGCATAACCGTGGAGTTTGTCGCCGGTCAGCATCCGGCACTGCACCCGGGCCAGACCGTGAAGCTGGTCCAGGACGGCCTGACAGTGGGCTGGTTTGGCGCCCTGCACCCCCAGGTGCAGAAAAAACTCGACCTTAATGGCACGATCTTTCTCTTTGAGCTATTCTTGAATCCGATACTTTCTGGATATGTACCTAATTTCAAAGAATTTTCAAAATATCCAGAAGTTCGGCGTGATTTGGCTATTATTATTAAAACTGATGTTGCGTTCGCAGATGTGGAGCGTATTGTGAAGCAGAATGGAGGTGGCCAGCTCACCGCCCTGCGCGCATTCGATGTCTATGAAGGTAAGAATCTGGGTGAGGGCAACAAAAGCCTTGCCCTGAGTCTGTTTTGGCAGCATCCCGAACGCACGCTCAACGATGACGAAGTGCACGCGCTCTTCAATAACGTCATCGAGGCGTTGCAAAAAGAGCTTGGGGCGACATTGAGGAGTTAATGCATGGCGGCTTTGACAAAGGCGGAAATGGCCGAGCGGTTGTATGAGGAGTTGGGTCTCAACAAGCGTGAAGCCAAGGAAATGGTAGAAGCTTTTTTCGACGAAATCAGAGACGCGCTCAGTCACAATGAGCAGGTGAAGCTGTCGGGATTTGGCAACTTTGATCTGCGTGACAAGAAACAGCGGCCGGGCAGGAATCCCAAGACGGGTGAAGAGATCCCGATCAGCGCCAGACGGGTGGTGACTTTCCGCCCGGGACAAAAACTAAAACAGAAAGTAGAAGCCTATGCTGGAACCCAGTCATAACAACGAGCTGCCTGTCATACCAGGCAAGCGCTATTTCACCATAGGTGAGGTGGCTGACCTCTGTGCCGTTAAGGCGCACGTCTTACGGTACTGGGAGCAAGAATTTCCCCAGCTTTCTCCGGTAAAGCGCCGTGGCAACCGCCGCTACTATCAGCGTGCTGATGTGCTGACCATACGCCAGATCCGCAGCCTTCTGTACGATCAGGGCTACACCATCGGCGGCGCCAAGCAGAAGCTCAGCGGTAGCGAGATCAAGGAGGATGCCTCTCAGTACAAGCAGCTCATCCGCCAGATGATCACTGAACTGGAAGAAGTACTGAGCGTTCTCAATACCTCTGCCAAATAGTCTCTCTCAACCCAATAATAACCTCGGATTGAGTGTTTATTTTTAGCGGGAGCTGGTGTAGACTGCGCTCCGCTAAGCCATTGAGTTAACACTCTTTGGCGGAACGCGGACCGCTCAAGCCGGTCGGCTTCCACGGCGTTCGGGGCGTAGCGCAGCCTGGTAGCGCACTTGCATGGGGTGCAAGGGGTCGGAGGTTCAAATCCTCCCGTCCCGACCAGTTTGATGAGAAGCCCGGTTCCGGAAGGACCGGGTTTTTTCGTTCTGAGGTGTTCTCACCAGCCGTGTATTGGCCCGCGGCCCAAGCACTGCCCACTTCCTTAAGCATCGTATAGCTTCGCCACGTCAGCCTTTGTCGACACGGGTATCGCAAGCGGCCCAGTCATGGAGAGCATTAACGCACCATTTTTATGCTTCCGGTATACTCGCGTTTAAATGCTGAGAGAGCCAGTTCCTAATGAATAAGATGACGCCCAAGCTGATCGACCTTCTGGCCAGAACTGAGCGGGTAGTTGAACAGTACGTCGCGCCTTTTGCGGAGCAGGTCGACCGCGATTGCGACTGGCCGGAGCGATCAATGAAGGCCCTTGCAGAAGAGGGTCTTCTGGGGCTTCAGGTTCCGGAAGCACTTGGCGGGCATGGTCAGGGCCTGCTAGGCCTCAGCGTACTGACTGAGCTGATCGCGAAGGCATGCCCCTCCACCGCGCTTTGCTTTGGCATGCATTGCGTTGGCACCGCGGTCATTGCTGCCAAGGCGACCCAGCTACAGCAGGACCGCTACCTGCGGCCCATCGCAAGGGGAGAGCATATTACGTCGCTTGCGTTGGCTGAAAGTGGCACAGGGGCGCATTTCTACATCCCCGAAACCCACGTCGTGACGCGTGGGGATGATTTTATCCTCAACGGGACCAAGCAGTTTGTAACCAACGGCGGCCGCGCTGACTCCTACGTCGTCTCTACTATGGCCGCTGACGGCCAGGCTGAGCCCGGTGATTTTAATTGCCTAGTGGTGGATCGCCATACCGATGGCATGCAGTGGCTTGACCCCTGGAAAGGCTTTGGCATGCGTGGCAATTCATCGCGGGGGCTATGCTTTACTGATGCCCGCGTACCCAGGGCCAACCTGCTGGGCGAGGAAGGGGACCAAGTCTGGTATGTCTTCGAAGTGGTGGCTCCGTACTTCCTGATGGCGATGGCGGGCACCTATCTGGGTATTGCGCAGTCTGCCGTCGACGTCGCTTCTGAGCATCTGCGTACACGCCGGCACAGCCACTCCGGCGAGCTGCTGGCGGAAGTAGTCACTCTGCAGACCCGTTTCGCCGAGATGTGGATTGCCCTTGAAAAGACCCGCAGCCTGATTCGGGAAGCCGCAACCCGCGGTGATCTTAACCACCCGGATGCGCTCCCCTTCATTCTCGCATGCAAGGCCGACGCTGGAGAGACCGCTGTCAGGCTAGCGAACGATGCGATGACCATCTGCGGGGGCCAGGCCTATCGGGAAAACAGTCGAGTAGCCCAAATGCTAAGGGACGCCAGGGCAAGCCACGTGATGTCCCCGACGACTGATATTCTCCATGGGTGGACAGGGCGTGCACTTCTGGGGCTACCCCTACTGTGAGTTTATCCCCGGGTCATCAGCAAATTATCATCGTCGCTTCACCCGATTCACCGGGTTCGGTGGCGCTGGAGAACGCAGCTGATGAAGTGCGGGCCATGGGGCTGACAGTGACCATGACGGTGGCGGCGGAGGTGTTTGATCAGCTTGAACGGGTAGAAATTGCGGGGGAGCCCATTGCAGTCGTGGTCTTCGGCCCCGGCATTGCTGGTGTCATGGCCCTCGCCCGGCGTATACGAGTCCAATGGCGCCTGACCCGGTTTATCTTTGCGCCGGATGCCCTCGAGCTTGGCAAATTCAAGCGCGAGCTAAGCCGTGCACCGATGATTGGCTCCAACTGGTCGATCGTAGACCCTGAAAGTAGCGCTGTCCCAACCCTGATCGTCGAGTCGGCGCAGATGAGCCGGCGACGGGTTCAGCTTCGCACAACACTTGACCGGGCGAATGTCCGTATCGGTACCCCAAAGCCGGTTGATAGCCATGACTATCGCCGGCTGGTGCTTTCGGACCATTATCTCAAGAACCTCCTTGCCCAGGCCCATGATGCGATTGTCTCGCTGGATTCTACAGACAGGGTTCTTTACTGGAGTGAGGGCGCCCAACGGCTCTTCGGTGTCGGTGCCGAGCAGGCGGTAGGCCAACCGGTGGCTCGTTTGCCATTCTGGACTGAAACCCTGGCCGGCCACCTGGATGAAGTTCGTTCCCTTGATGAGGCCATCACTACCGAGGCGAACATTTCGACATCGTCTGGCTTTGCCCAGGTTGAAATTGCCATTTCCAGTGTCCGCGAAGAGATGGGCACGCTGATCGGTTCCTCACTGTTCATGCGGGACGTTACTGAGCGCAATCAGGCCCTTAAGGCAGAAAGGGAAGCGCGTCAGAAAGCTGAGTCGGCGATTAAGGAAAAAGAGCAGCAACGAAGATTGTTCGAGTCCATGCTGACTTCAACGGCAGACCAGAGCTATGTATTCGACCTCGACGGCCGTTTGCAGTATGCCAACCGTGCTTTTTCAGAACAACTTGAAGTGGAACCGGCAACCTTGCCGGGTAAAACCGCCCCGGAACTCGGCTTCACCACAGAGAAAGGGAAGCAGATTACGGATCACGTCCGGGAAGTGGCAGCCTCCCGACAGCCTGTCCGGGCTGAAGTACCGTTTACCGGTCCGTCCGGCCGTGGTTGGATTTTTGAGTATATCCTGGTCCCGGTTGTCGACGAGTGGGGCCAGGTTGAGGCCATCGCGGGCACGAGCCGAGACATTACCGAGCGCAAGAAAGCCAGTGACCGGATATGGCGGGAGGCCAATTACGACAGCCTGACCAACCTGCCTAACCGGCGACTATTCCGCGACCGCTTGAATTTTGAAGTCAAGCACGCCCAGCGCAACGGTACATCAATCGCCCTGTTTTTTTTGGATCTTGATCGCTTCAAGGAAGTGAACGACCTATACGGCCACGGTGCCGGGGACGAGTTGTTGAGCCAGGCCGCGGCTCGAATCCGCTCCAGTATCCGGGAATCCGACACGGTGGCCCGGCTTGGCGGCGATGAGTTTACCGTTATTCTGACCGAACTGGATGACGCGGCCCATGTCGAAACCACCGCCCAGAAGATTCTTGATGAGCTGGCGCGTCCCTTCAAGGTTCATGGCAGCGTCTGTTATCTATCGGGTAGCATTGGTATTACGCTTTATCCGCTCGACGCCGTCGAGCCGGCCGACTTGATCAGAAATGCTGACCAGGCGATGTACATCGCCAAGAATAATGGCCGAAGCCAGTTCAGCTTCTTCAGACGAATTTTCCAGGAGGCGGCACTCAGCCGGTTGCGCTTGCAGGCGGATCTGCGTCACGCCCTGGCTGGGAACCAGCTCAGGTTGTGTTTCCAGCCGATCGTCCGCCTTGCCGATAGTCGCATCGTCAAGGCTGAGGCACTGATCCGATGGGAGCATCCCACCCGGGGCCTGCTACTCCCGGAAGAGTTCATCACCCTTGCGGAAGAGACTGGCCAGATCAAGCTCCTGGGTAACTGGGTGTTTTCGGAGGCCGCAATCTTTTCCAGGAAGTGGAGCCGATTGCTCGGGCGGACCTTCCAGATCAGTATCAATAAATCCCCCGTTCAGTTCGAGGACCGTGGCCACAGTATGGACTGGGCGGCTCACCTCAAACAGATGGGGCTGCCGGGCAACAGCATCTCAGTCGAGATCACCGAAGGGGTTATCCTGAATGCCACGCCCACCACGTCAGACAAACTCCTGGAGCTTCAGAGTGCAGGCATCGAGTTGTCCATTGATGACTTTGGTACCGGCTATTCCTCCATGGCCTACCTCAAGAAATTCGATGTAGACTATCTCAAGATCGACCAGTCCTTTGTGCAGGATATGGCCAGCAACGCGAGCAGTCGAACCATCGCCGAGAGCATCATAGTCATGGGGCATAAACTCGGGCTCAAGATCGTCGCCGAGGGGGTCGAGACAGAGGATCAGCGCCTGTGGCTGCGTTCGGTTGGCTGCGACTATGCCCAGGGTTTCCTTTTTTCAAGGCCTGTGAGCGCTGACCAGTTCGAGGAACTCCTGAGGGACCAGATCAACCCACCGACAGGGACGCTGTAAGCGCTCGAATGCCCCCAGCTCACCACTCCCGGTGGGTAGCCCTCGACAAGAGAGGTTTTATCCCGGTCATGCTACTTTGACGAAACCAGCCTCTCGCTTTCCACCCGCGCCCGCAAACTGGTCAGTGTTTTGACAGGCAGATCCCGGGCCACTATCGAGGCGATCCAGCCCGGAATCCTGCCGCCGATATCCACTTCCACCTGGTAGGTGACCCGTGTCTGATTCGGGCCGACCTCGGTCATCGTATAGGCGCCTTCAAGCCGGGGCATGCGGACCACGCCCTCCTTCCTGGGGACCTGGTCGGACTCCACATTTTGGAAGGCCATTTGCAGGATTTTGCCACCCTGGCTCCGGGTAACACTGGTTTTTACCACCACATCGCGGTCAGCTGCAGGCCAGGGCGAGTCTGTTCGGTTGTAGGCAACGGTACTGTGCTCATCAAGTTTTTCTACACCGCGAGCTTCTGCGCAGCGATACATCCATTCCGTATGGCTATCTACATCCTGAACCTGGGCCAGCACCGCCTCGGCAGGACCTTCAATCATTATCTCTCCGCGAAAACCGGGCAGGGCCTCGCCGGGCACATCCAGGCGCCAGAGTTTGACCGAATTATTCTCACCGACCTCGTACCAGCTACCTTCCCTGTTGTCCGCCAGCACTGGCGGAATGGCCAATGCGAGCGCCAGTAATATCCCGCCGAAACGGCCGTTGTAGAACATGTCCCTGTCTCCTGCAGAAGCGATTTATTTTTGTGCAGGGAAGAAAACCATCACTTCAGGGTGCTGACAAGGAAACAGTTCTGATTCTGACGTTTTTGTTTCGTTATGGGTTCGATTATTGGTCGTTTTTGGGTAAGACTTTGATCTTTCGTGCTCGAAACAATAAACTGACCGGTCTGTAACCTAAATAATTGTTGAGTAAATAAGACGATCGGGTGCGTTCCGCGCATTTTGGGCTCTACCAATTTCACATACACAACAAGAGGGGGTTCCCCTGTGGGCAAGGCTTTGGAAGACGAATATCAAACCGACTACGTGGCGGGTCAGGATAACGTCAAGAAGTACGGCTTTGACATGCACAATATTGTGTTTCCAGTGACATCCGTGCTGATTGTCCTTTTCGTCGTTGGCACACTGATGTTTCCTTCGCTGTCGAAGGAATTGCTGGACGGGGCCAAGAATGGAGCCATATCGGGTTTTGACTGGTTCTTCCTGCTCAGCGCGAACATTTTCGTGCTGTTCTCCCTCGCTCTGATCGTGATGCCGGTCGGCAAGATACGCATCGGTGGCGTTGACGCCAAGCCCGAGTTCACCCGTCTTTCCTGGTTCTCGATGCTGTTCGCAGCCGGCATGGGTATCGGTCTGATGTTCTGGGCAGTGGCGGAACCGGTGGCTTACTATACCGGCTGGTACGGCACGCCCTTCAACGTGGAAGCCAATACCCCGGAAGCCGCCGAGCTTGCCATGGGGGGCACCATGTATCATTGGGGCCTCCACCCGTGGGCAATCTATGCGGTGGTGGCTTTGTCCCTGGCCTTCTTTACGTACAACAAGGGCATGCCACTGACCATCCGGTCAGCGTTCTTTCCGATCCTGGGTGACCGTGTCTGGGGCTGGCCTGGCCACCTCATTGATATTCTGGCCGTACTTGCGACCATCTTTGGCCTTGCAACATCCCTTGGCTTTGGTGCCCAGCAGGCCTCCGCCGGTCTCGCCTATCTGTTTCCGGCCATAGACGGAGGCATGAATGTTCAGATGGCCATCATCGTAGGTGTGACCTTTGTAGCGCTGTTGTCAGTGCTCCGGGGCCTTGAGGGCGGTGTAAAGGTACTCAGCAACATCAATATGATCGTTGCCGGATTCCTCCTTTTCTTCGTACTGTTCGCCGGTCCCACCATGGCGATCCTGGGCACCGTCTGGACCACAGCCTCGAGCTATGCCACTAATATCATTCCATTGAGTAACCCGTTCGGCCGTGAAGACGAGACCTGGTTCCATGGCTGGACCGTGTTCTACTGGGCGTGGTGGATCTCCTGGTCGCCTTTCGTAGGCATGTTCATCGCCAGGGTGTCCAAGGGCCGCACAGTTCGTGAATTCGTGACTGCGGTACTGATCATACCCACCCTGATCACTGTGCTGTGGATGAGCACCTTTGGTGGCTCGGCTCTGGACCAGATCCAGAACGAGATCGGCGCGCTGGCCTCTGACGGCCTGACGTCGGTGCCACTGGCCATGTTCCAGATGCTCGAGAATATCCCGTTCACGGCGATAAGCTCCTTCCTGGCGATTCTTCTGGTACTGGTGTTCTTCGTAACCTCATCCGACTCGGGCTCTCTGGTCATTGACAGCATCACTGCCGGCGGCAAGACCGATGCGCCCACCGGCCAGCGGGTGTTCTGGGTAGTGATGGAGGGTGCCATAGCTGCAGCGCTGATTTTCGGTGGCGGCGGCGATGCCATGAGTGCGCTCCAGGCAGGCGCCGTCAGTGCCGGGCTACCCTTCACTTTCGTACTGCTGGTGATGTGCTACAGCCTGATGAAAGGGCTGAATCATGAGCGGAAGCTATTGATTGCGGAAGGAAAAATGACCTAGGAACACTGGGTCAGGCATAAAAAAACGGGGCTTCGGCCCCGTTTTTTTATGCTGAATACAGCTGAAATACGCCGGTTCGGCGCTGCCTTAGCTGCAGCTTCTCTGCTGCGCTAGCGCTCAGGCTTCCCTTGTGCGGTGGGTGCTTATGGCTGGGTGCTTATGGCTGTGCAACACCAAAGTTGGCCATGGCGTAGTGGGCACGTTTTTCAGGGCTTGAGTGAGGCCGCTCCAGACCTTCAACATGCTTGAGTCTGGGCAGCAGGCCACGTCCATTGGCCATCTGGATAGCCAGACCCGGACGGGCGTTCAGCTCCAGCAGCAGGGGCCCGCGTTCGGCATCCACCACCAGGTCAACACCCATATAGCCCAGGCCGGTGGCTTCATAGCAGCGTGAGGCCATAATCAGCATCTGCTCCCAGCCATCTATCTCAATGCTGTTCAGCGGTGTGCCGGTGTCCGGGTGGAGTATGATCGGGCGATTGAACTGGACAGCGTTGAGGCAGCGGCCATTGGCGATGTTAAGGCCCACACCCACAGCGCCCTGGTGGAGGTTGGCCTTGCCGTCTGAGTCCTTGGTGGCCAGTCTGAGCATGGCCATCACCGGGTAGCCCTGAAAAACCACTATCCGTATGTCGGGAACGCCCTGAAACGAGTACTTGGCCAGCCTTGGGTCCGAGTTCACCAGACTTTCGATGATGGCCACGTCGGGTGCGCCCCCAAGCGAATAGAGTCCGGCAAGAATATTGGACAGGTGGCGTTCAAGAGTGCTGAGCGACACAGCGACACCAGACGCCTTGATGTAGTCTTCCTCTTCCCGCCGGAGAATGACCATGATGCCCTTGCCACCGGAGCCCTTGGAGGGCTTGATGGCAAAACCCTCGAGCTGTTCGACTCGTTCCCGGAAATGGGAGATCTCGTGCTGCTGCCTCACTACCTGCAGGAGTTCGGGGGTATTTACATCGTACTCAGTTGCGATCAGCTTGGTCTTGAGCTTGTTGTCCACCAGTGGGTAGGCCTGCCGCTCGTTATAGCGCAGGATGTAGTCGACGTTGCGCCGGTTCATGTTGAGCAGGCCGAGCCTGTTCATGGCGAACGGCGAGATCCACTTCATTTATCGTAGACCTTCATGGGATGGAACCGGCTCAGCTCAGTGAGCTTGTAGCCGGTGTACTGGCCAAGCAGGAGAACGATACCGAATACCACCAGGTGCAGTTCCGGGAAATTGAACGTCAGGTGGCCGGCAAGCGGCACACTCATGGCCAGGTAGGCGAGAACGGCAACGAACAGACTGCCTGCGCCCTGGGTGACGACTTCCCGAGGGCCTTCCTCTTCCCACAGAATGGACATGCGCTCGATGGTCCACGCCAGGATCACCATGGGGAAAAAGGTGACCGTCATACCGGTACTGAAGCCCATCTGGTAGCCCACAATGCTGATGCCCGTGGTAATGAATATGACCAGGATAATCAGTGCTGAAATTCTTGAGACCAGGAGCAGGTTCAGGCTGGACAGATAACTCCGGAGTAACAGGCCGATGGCAACGACCGAGATGAAAGCCACCAGCCCCGGCACCAGAGACGTCTGCACAAACGCTACCGCAATCAGCACGGGCATGAACGTGCCTGAGGTCCTTACCCCTATGACGATTCGCATGAAGGCTACAACCAGGGCCCCGAGGGGAAGCAATAGCAGCATCCGGAACATGCTCTGCTCTTCAATGGGCAGCTGATAGAGGCTCAGGAAGCCAAGGCCATTGCTCTCGCTTTCAGAGCGGGCGAGCTGCAGGGCCGGCACGGTCTGGCGCAGCATGGCGAAGCTGACCTGCGAGTCGGACCCACCCGTCAGGTCGATCAGCGAAGCGGAATCCTCCCGCCAGAGTACAACGTCTTCAGGCAGGCCCTGGCGCGCGGTCTGGGCATTGAAAGTCAGCCATTCCTCGCCGTTATGGATCTGCAGGAACTGCCGCAATCCCTGCCGCCGCCGGGCATCTTCCAGCTTCAGGCTGTCCACGACCCGGGCCGGAATGTTGGCGTGGTTCAGCATCCGGGTAAGCAGTTCGATTTCGTTGGTGTTGTTGAGCAGCAGGGCGGTGTTCTGGTCCGGGTCATCGGACTGGAGCAGTTTGATCAGCTCCCTTGTCATGCTCTCGGGGGTGCTGGATTTTTGCGCCGCGCGCTGCAGAATCTGCTGCACTGCGGTGGCCTGGGGTTCTTCCCAGTATACTACCTCCGGCTGCATGACTCGCTGGTCCCGGGCTTTGGGTTGGGACGAGCTGTCAGGCGTCATCTGCACCATGAAGTACAGGGTCTGGGGGCCGCTGGCGTCGCGGATGGTCCATTCCGCCCGACGATCCCTGCCTTCTTCCACAATGGAGAAGCCGTAGCCCGGCGATGCCGCCTGCTCTGACAGAATACTGAAACCGGGCGGGTCCTCGGGAATATTCAGGCTCACCAGCACCGGCTCGCCCTGGGCTACAAAATCAACCCGGGCTTCCACCATCCACACGGGGCGCTGCTCGCCAGCCAGCCAGGGGATGCCCATTTCCACATGACGCAGAACCGCCAGCAATATGCCGGCGGTGATCAGCAGAAATGTGCCGAAATAAAACGGGTAACGGGACCTGGGTTTCAATTGGCATTGCTCTCGGCGACTGGTGGCAGCTCAGTGGCATATTCCTTGCCCACGTCAATCAGCATGACATCCCGCAGGATATTGCGGCCTATAAGGATTGGATGGGTCATGTGTGCCCGCTCAGTCAGGGTGAACTCTGCCTTTTGCTGATGGTCGCCCATGGCGAACTGAAGCTCCACAACCGGCCGGCGATCATAATCTTCCTCGTTGGCCTGGACGATGCGTACGTTTCGGACAATCTCGCGCTCAAGGGTTTTGAAGTTTTCCTCGTCGCCGGGAATCGGCACGTCGAACCTTACCCAGTTCTCGCC
Organism: Marinobacter salicampi; assembly: GCF_011074795.1. Lineage (GTDB taxonomy): Bacteria > Pseudomonadota > Gammaproteobacteria > Pseudomonadales > Oleiphilaceae > Marinobacter > Marinobacter salicampi. Next base: position 54,269 of record NZ_JAAMPF010000004.1, on the reverse strand, counting down.
ATTGCGCTCGAAACGCTTGATGTTGCGGGCGTCAATGGACGAGGTGGTGGCGCCACTGTCGATACGGGCGTCATAGACGAAATTCGGGCCTACCAGGAAGAACTTCTCAAGCTCTCCCACAATGAGCTTGCCATTCAGCTTGTCTGTCCGGGTTTTTTGATCGGCGCTCCTGGTTTGGGTGGGGCACGACTTTTGTTCCTGGGCAGGGGGACAGGAAGGCTTCTCCACCTGTTCACGGATACTGTTGACGATACGGTCGGTGGAATGGTCCTGCTGAGACAGAATGAGTCTCTGTTGTTCCAGCGTCAGATTCTGGAGAAAGGCGATTTCCCGTTCCTGCTGTGATACCGCTGCGCTCAGCTCCTTGAGATCATGGGATTCAACAAAGAAACCAGACCGGGCACAGCCCGAAGTCAAAGCAACAATAAGTAACAGAAGCGCGGGGCCGGAGTAGCGGGTACTGCGTGACAGCATTCTCAACCTCAGAATCGTTGAACTGAGACTGAACCTCAAGGGGACAGTCTGGTGTCTTGAACGGCGAACCGACAGTATGGTTATCGGGTAGCTTTACGGATAACGGCAGGAGTATACAGCAGTCGCTGCGACAGGGCACATACGGTACTGTAAGGTCGTGATCATGAGCGATTATAACGGTTTATATTCAGCTGGGCCGGTGGAGCAGCGCGCAAATAGGCCGTACTACCTATCGGTATTACTTGTCATTGCTGCGCGAGATAAAGTGATCTCCGCTGAAAACGTCTTCTGATTTCAGGTAATCCTGTACCACGGGAGAGCAGTTAAGGTAGAACAACAACAGTTCCCGTTGTATATCCTGGTCCTGTATGCGGGAGGCATAACGGATAAGGTGACGGATCGCATCATCCTCGTGCTCGTCAAAGCGCTCACCATAGCGCTGCTCCACCAAGGCAGTTAGGCGCTCCAGGTGAAATTCCCCGGTGTGGGTCATATTCGAAGACAGGCTTAAGGTTTGGTCCTTCCGGCTAGCCGCAGTGTTTCCTTCCAGCCCTGGCTGGCCGAGCGTCCTTCGCCAGAGTTCTTTGAACATGGTCATGTCCTGATGCTGGAGCGTGTCCGGTGCTTTGAGGATAGCAAACTATCCCTCAGTTATCGTTTAAACTATGTTACGACGGAATTCCAAAAAAAGATGCATTGGAACCGGTCCGACGTCTCAAAAATGCGTTTCCTGCTGTTAAACACTGTTTGCTGTGGCCGGTAAAATTGTCTGCTGTGCCCGGTAAAGAAGGCGCAGAATCGAGCGGACGCGGTCGGGGTGCATGAGTAAATGGAGCCCAATTCTGAGACGCAAAAGTATCTGGCCCCATAAATAACCCGAAGCAGGAGCTGTCTGTGTTTGAAACAGTAGTAACTGACCTGACCCCGCAACTGGCAGGTCTGATTCTGGCCGCGGCTGTGGTTGCGGGTCTGTTGGTGGGAACCTTGATGCAGCGCCGCTGCCGGATCCGGGACGCTCTGAACGTCGAGCTGCAAAGGGAGCGGGACGAGGCACGGGATCAGTTACGCAACCTCGAGCATGAGACGGCTCTGCGGGACCAGCAGTCTGGTCAGACCAAGGATCAACTGGAGCATCTGCAGTCTGATAACAGGAAACTGCTGGCGGCGGTTGAGCACTGGCGGCAGCAGGCCACCAGCGGCGAGCACCGGCTGGCTTCTGTTACTTCCCAGGGTGAATCCCAGGCCCATCGGATCAGCCAGCTTGAGCAGGAACTTGGCGAACACAAACACAGGTACGAGGCTCTGACCCAGGAGCTTCATGGAGCGCGAATCAAACTCCGTGAGTATGAAGTGACCCTGGAGGAAGAGCGCCGGGCGACAGATGAAAAACTGACCCTATTGGAAAGGAACCGGGACGCGCTGAAACAGGAATTTGAAAACCTGGCGAACAAGATCTTCGACCAGAAAAGTGAGCGTTTCAGCCAGCAGACGCGCACCAGTCTGGATACCCTGCTGAATCCGTTCCGGGACCAATTGCAGGATTTCCGCAAGCGGGTGGAAGACGTCTACACCGTTGAAACCAAAGACCGCCAGGCCCTTCGTAGCGAGATTAAGTCCCTGCAGGCCCTGAACATGCAGATTACCGAGGAGGCAGCCAACCTGACGCGGGCACTCAAGGGCGACAAGAAAATTCAGGGCAACTGGGGCGAGGTGATTCTTGAGCGGGTGCTGGAGCGTTCAGGCCTGCGCAAGGGTATTGAGTATGACACCCAGGGCAGCTATCGGGATGGCGCCGGCCAGTTACTGAGGCCGGACGTCATTGTGCACCTGCCCGACAAGCGTCATCTGGTGGTGGACTCCAAGGTTTCCCTGGCGGCCTACCAGCAGTGGGTCAGCGAAGAAAATGAAGAGCTCAAAGCGGTGGCGCTGAAATCCCATGTGGATGCAGTACGTAACCATATCCGCAGTCTGAGCGAAAAAGACTACAGCCAGCTCAGCGGGCTGCATTCACCGGATTTCGTATTCCTGTTCATGCCGATTGAGCCGGCCTTTGTGGCCGCGTTCCAGCAGGACGAGAAACTGTTCAGCGAAGCCTTCGAGCACAAGATCATCGTGGTCACGCCCACCACGCTCCTGGCTACCCTGAGGACCATCGAGAACATCTGGCGGTATGAGCGCCAGAGCCAGAATGCCCGTCTCATAGCGGATAGGGCAGGGGCGGTCTACGATAAGTTAAGGGTATTCGTCGAAGCCATGGAGAAAATGGGCACACAACTGCAAACGGTACAGGGCACCTACGACAACGCCATGAATATCCTCACCCGGGGTCGGGGCAATCTTATCGCACAGGCCAATCGCTTTGTGGAACTGGGGGTTCGTGTTAAAAAAGAACTGCCCAAGGCCGTGATGGATCAGGCAGAAGTCGATACCGAAAACGCTGATGATCAGCAGGACAGTGACCGTGCTGCAGGTGTCGAAGGCCCTGAGGGTCGCGAATGTGTTGAGGATGCCGAAAGCAACGGCAACTAGAGCTGGCTGTCTGGCACTTGTACCAGGCTCCATAACAACAGGTGCCCGATAACCGGGACCGGAAAAGTGAGATGACGGGAATGAACGCCAACAGTAACAGGGTCTGCCACCGTTTTTTCGGTGGACTGGTATTTGTCAGCGCACTCTGGGCAGCCCAGGCTAACGCCCTGGCGCCGGAACATGAAACCCGTCGCCTGATGCTGGCCACGGAACAGGCTGTTCAGGAGGAACGCTGGGGCGATGCCGGAGAATTCCTCAATCGCATTCAGAAACTGGACGCATCAAAACCTGCCGCCTATGCCTATTACCGCGGCAAGGTCATGCTCCAGTCCGGTCACCATGCCGAGGCCAAGTCAGCTTTCGAGAGCTATGTGGAGTCTGCTGGCGAAGAGGGGGAATACTACAAGGATGCCCTGAGGCTGATTACGGAAGTCGAGCGTCAGCAAAAAGGCAAGACCGCCAATGGCAACGGTAATGGCAACGACCGCGTTGCCATGATCGAGCCTGCCGGACAGGGCGAGCCTGTGGACAAGCTGAAGCAGCTCTACCTGGCCGATTCCGATGTCGAGGCCCTGAAAATACACCTTAATACCCTGCTGGAAATGGCCGGCTGGCGTGAAGAGCAGCGCATTGTCCGCGCCGGGGCCAAGCCCGACATCCTGTACCGTGTGTCGGTCGGCTCCGGCGGTGAACTTGTTATCCAGGAATCCCGGCGCCAGGAAGACAGCGATGTCGAACGCAGGCTGTCGAGCCAGAGTCTTTCTGTTTATGGCGTCGATCCGAGCGTTAACTGGGACTGCAATGGCGTCAACCAGACCTGCTGGGTTTATGATCCCCGCAACGGCACCCGGCTATTCAAACTGTCCGATAACCGCGACCGTGCGGCCGAGGTTGCCCAGACCCTGGGCCGACTGATCAAGACCCTGCAGACGCCAGGCTAACGCCCCAAACCATCAGTCTTTGTCCCCCCGGTCACCTTCCCTGTAGGCGCCGGGGGTGACGCCGGTCCACTTCTTGAATGCCCGGTGAAAGGTCGACGGTTCGGTAAACCCCACCCGGTGGGCGATATCGTTGATGGGAAGTTCCGGGCGGCTCAGGTAGTAGATAGCCAGGTCCCGGCGCAACAGATCCTTGATCTCCTGAAACGATGTGTTTTCCTGCTTCAGCCGACGGCGCAGTGTCTGGGGGCTGGTGTGCAGTTCTGAAGCGATCCACTCGAAATCCGGCAATGAACGGGAGAAGTCACGTCCGATCAGCGTTCGTATGCGACCGGTGTAGGTATTGCTCTCATCCGGACGTGACAGGAGGTCCGCCGGTGAGGTCTTGAGGAACTGGTGCATTTCCGATTTATCACGGATGACCGGCGCGCCAAGAAAGCGGCGGTCGAATCTGAGTTCCGTCTCCGGGGCATCAAAGGTCAATGGGCAGTGGAATATATGTCGGTATTCGTCCCCGTGGGGTGGCCGCGGGTAGTCGAAAGCGGCGCTGTTCAGTTCCACCGGCTGGCCAATCAGCCAGCTTCCCAGGCGGTGCCAGATCACCAGCAGGCTCTCCTGCAGGAAGTGCATGGGGTCGTTCGTCTCGCCTTCTATAAGCGCCACCAGCCGCGCCTCGTCGCCCTCCGTTGCCAGCTTCATGGCCAGGGCCGGCTCAAACAGGCGCGAATACTGAAAGGCGCGCTCGTAAACCGCCTCCAGAGTCGGGCAGTCGATGACCAGGGCGCACATGGTGGCGAAGGTGCCGGTGCGGCCCCGGCGCGGACCCAGGCCCATGAACTCATCGTCCATCTCGGTCCAGAGCACCTGCATAAGGCGGCTGTATTGGGCACTGCTGACCCGGGCCATATCGATTTTCAGCAATTCCGGGGAAATGCCCGCCCGCCGCAGCATAGCCTGGACATCGTAGCCCTGGCGCTCGGCCCCGGTCATGGCCGCCTGCACAAAATGCCGGGAAACCGTCAGGTCTGCCATCAATTACATCCTGAAACTGGAAATGAGCACCATCATAAAACCCCTTCCGTGCATTGCAACTGCCTCGGGAAAGGTTGGAAGAAAAGGTCACTGGAAATGTCGCAACTGGCGGTTGGCCTGGACCGAAAAACAGGTCAGCATCGGTTAACACCATCCAACTAGCCATAACTACGTCTAACCAGAGGAGACATCATGACAGGCCCCCTGAGTCAGTTGAAGGTCCTGGATTTCACCACCCTGTTGCCAGGGCCCTACGCCACCATGATGCTGGCTGACATGGGAGCGGATGTGCTGCGGGTGGAAGCTCCTGACCGCATGGACCTGACCCGGGTCATGCCGCCCCATGACGGCGGTGTCAGTACCGCCCATGCCTACCTGAACCGCGGCAAGCGTTCCCTGGGTCTGGACCTCAAGAAGGACGGCAGCGCCGACATCATCAAAAAACTCGTGGCTGACTACGACGTTGTCATCGAACAGTTCCGGCCAGGGGTCATGGGTCGTCTGGGTATCGGCTATGACGTGCTCAAGGAGATCAACCCACAGCTTATCTATTGCGCCATCACCGGCTATGGCCAGACCGGGCCTTACCGCAACAGGGCAGGCCATGACATCAATTACCTTGCGCTGGCTGGGGTGAGCAGCCATAGCGGCCGTAGGGCGAGCGGGCCGCCGCCATTAGGTATCCAGGTGGCGGACGTCGCCGGTGGCTCACATCATGCCGTCATGGGTATTCTGGCAGCCATGGTACATCGACAGCACAGCGGCGAAGGCCAGTTCGTGGACATCAGCATGACGGATGCGGCTTTTGCCTTGAACGGTATGGCAGGGGCAGCCTGCCTTGGGGGCGGTGAGGAGCCGGCGCCTGAAAGCTCGCTGCTCAATGGAGGTTCTTTCTACGACTATTACGAAACCGCTGACGGACGCTGGTTGTCGGTAGGCAGTCTGGAGCCCCAGTTCTGCGCGCGCTTGTGCGAAGTATTGGAGATTCCTGAACTGACAAGCTACGGCCTGAGCCAGAAGCCGGCCCACCAGGCGGAACTTAAGGCGGCCATAAAGAAAGCGGTGGCCGGCAAGACCCTGGCCCAATGGCAGCAAGTGATGGGGGAACAGGACGCCTGTGTGGAGCCGGTACTGACGGTGGGCGAATCTTCCAGGCACCCGCAAATGCAGGCAAGGGAGATGGTCATCGAGGTGGACCGGGGCGACGGAACATGCCAGCGCCAGATCGGTCACCCCATCAAATTCAGCCGCACCCCTTGTGCCAGCCGCTATACCGGCAAACCCCTGGGTGCCGACAACGACGCCCTGCTCAACAAGTGATCAGTCCGCTGCCACTGCCGCAGAAGGGCCCGGGGCAGCGCTGGTAATCACCTGGTTGCGCCCGCTGTCTTTGGCCCGATAGAGAGCCTGGTCAGCCCGGGCCAGGGTTTCGTCAGTATTTTCCCCGCACACGTATTCAGCGACTCCGATGGAAACGCTAATCCGGAGTGCGTCGGTGATTTGGGGGAAACGCAGCTCTTCAATGGCTTTGCGGACTCGCTCGGCCTTGACGCTGGCGCCGTTGAGGGGAGTTTGGGGCAGCACGATCAGGAACTCTTCGCCACCATAGCGTCCGAAACAGTCAATGGCTCTGAGGTCGTTCGCGACACACTGGGCCACGGTCTTGAGGATGGTGTCGCCAGCCTGGTGGCCATAGCTGTCATTCACTTCCTTGAAATGATCGATGTCCAGCAGGCACAGGGAGAACGAGCCGGGGGTGCGGCTGTAGCGGCTGGACTCCTCGGAGATAACCTCGAACAAACGCCGGCGGTTATAGACTCCGGTCAGGTCATCAACATTCACCAGCTCCTGAATCCGGGCCATGGCTGCCTTGAGGTCGCGGTTCCGGTCCCGGAGCTTGCCCCGCAGGCCACTGATGAAGCCCCCGATGATGGCCATTTCCGCCATGACAAGCACAAAGGCCAGGGTCTGTACCATATCCCGGGCGCCGGTCAGCAGGTGCGGCTTGAAGGTCCAGATCGCCAGATAGAGTAAGCCGTACAGAGCGATAAACCACAGGCTCACGGCCAGGAATTGACGGAGACTCAGGGCCAGAATGCCATAAAGCAGCGGTACCATGGCAATCATGAGAAAGGCGGCCCGTGCCTGGCCGGCGTCCAGGTGAAACATGACCCAGAGCGCGGGCAATAGCGATAGCACCATCTGGGCGCCGGTCATGCTCGGGTCTTTAAAGCGCAGATTGAAATCTGACTGAATCAGTACCCAGAACGCGCCGTTCAGGACGATGGAGAAAAGCGCAAACTGGCCCACGACCCGTCCCGGAACCATGCCCTGGTACCAACAGAACACCACCACGGCGAAGGTGACGAAATAGGAAATAAGCGACATGCCCAGGCGCCTTTTCCGCAGGCACTGGTGGCGGGGAACGAGATCCTGCTCAGACTGGTCTGAAGGAGAGGGGGTGTCCTCGTCTGAACTCACGGATGCCATGAAATGACTTGCTGTTTTTATTGGATAGTCGCCATACAGTGTAGCCGTTGGATACGCAATTGCTTTGCTTCAGATCACAAGACCTTAAAGTTTCCCCTGAATGACTATAAATGTAGTTTATACAACCATTTAAAAGCGGAATATGTTACGTTTTGTAAGCGGAACCAAGCGTTATCTGGTAGTTTAGGAGTAGGTTGGCGGAGGGGCTGATCGATAAGAAAAAACGACCACAGGGAAGGGATATAGTATGAAATTGACTTCAATTTTTGCCCAATCGTGCGTATTGCCGGGACGATATGCGATGGGGTTGGCGCTTGCAGCTGGCCTACTTTTGACCGGTTGTTTTGACGGGGGAGATTCGGGTTCAGGCGACCAGATCAACGAACAATTATTTCCGGCTGACGGCAAGCTCAGCGCCACAATTCGCCGGACAGACGGTGGCGTACCCCACATAACCGCAAGCAACCTTTCTTCTGCCGCATTCGGGCACGGGTATGCGCAGGCACAGGATAATGTCTGCCTCTTGGCCGAGGCTTTCGTAAAAGCCCGGAGCGAGCGATCAAAATATTTCGGAGCTGGCCCGAAAGACATCAATATAATTAGTGACTTCAGCTATAAGGCCCAGGGAATTCATAGTGGGGCAGGGCAGCAGTTTGAAGAGCTTACTCCGGAAACCCGGGCCCTGGTCGAGGGTTTCACGGAAGGCTACAACCGGTACGTCGTGGAAACAGACCCTGCCGATTTACCGGCACAGTGCCGTAACGCCGAGTGGGTCAAGGAAATCACCCCCGCGGACCTGATCGCTTATTACCGCATTGTTGGCCAGTATGCCAGCGGAGCGCTTTTTGCCACCGGTGCGGTGTTTGGTGCCGTACCTCCCCATATGAGCCCGGCGCCGACCCCCGCCGATGGCGTAGCGACCACGGATGAGCTCAAGAACCTGCAGAAACAGGTGGTTGCCACCGCCGAAAAGCAGTCTCGCGCTGACAGGAACTTTCTGAATACTGGCCTGGCTAGCAACGCTTGGGCCATCGGTAAAACCATGACAGAGCAGGGCCGAGGCGCCCTGATGTCAAACCCCCACTTTCCCTTTACCGGCCACCGACGCCTGTACGAAGTGCAGATGACCGTTCCGGGGTACCTGAACGTCCATGGTGCAGGCCTGTTGGGTACGGCCATACCTCTGATCAACTTCAACGAGAACCTCGGCTGGTCCCATACCAACTCTGCAAGCCGGCGATTTACCTGGTACGAGCTGACCCTTAAAGAGGGTGATGCTCTCACCTATATCAAGGATGGTGAGGAGCGCCCAGTAACGTCTGAAACCTTTCAGATAGAAGTCGCAATGCCTGGCGTTCCGGAGCCGGTGGTTCTGGAGCGGGAGTTTTATTTCAGCGAATACGGCCCCATGCTGGCCCTCCATGAGGGTGAAAACCCCTTGCCTGCATGGGGGGACCCGAGTCCGGTCAGCCAGGCTCCTGTCGCTTACACCTATCGCGACGCGAATGCCGATTCCAGTGACCTGTTGGATACCTGGCTAAAGATGAGTCGCGCTAGCAATCTGGATGAGTTTCAGAGTGTTTTCGAAGAATGTGGTACCACGCTTTGGGTCAACGTCACCTATGCCGATGACCAGGGCAATGCGTTTTTCATTGATAGCAGCTCGGTTCCAAATCTCTCGGATAAATCGATCGCGCTAATCAACTTCAAACGCCAGGCCAGCCCTGAATATGCAGAGTTGTTCAATGCCGGCGTTACGTTGCTGGATGGCAGTACCTCTGAAGATGATTGGATCGAAGGGTCATGTAACGGCCTGGTTCCCTATGAGCACAAGCCAAAGCTCGTCAGGACAGATTGGGTGCAGAATTCAAACAGCAGCCATTGGGCCACCAACCCCGATGAGTTCCTGACCGGCTACTCGCCTCTGTTCGGGCCGGAGAAGGCAGAGCTCAACCCACGGACCAGATTGGGGCTGAAGATGCTCCAGAATCCCATGGAGCCTGGCATGCCGGACGCGCCCCTGCCGGCAGGGCAAGATGGGAAGTTCAATGCCAAGGAGCTTCTCGGGGTGGTATGGAATAACCGTGCCTTGTACGCGGAGCAGTTCCTGCCCGAGCTGAGGCAGCGTTGTACAGCTATCGGCGCTAGCCCGGTGGCGGGTCTGGACCTGACAGCCTGGTGCGATGCGCTCCATAGCTGGGATGGCCTGTACAATATCGACAGTGTCGGCGCGCATGTCTTCCGGGTATTCATGGCCAATTATCGCACCCAGTTCGCCACCGATCTGACGGTAGATTTCAGGCCCGACGATCCAGTCGGCACGCCCTCGACGCCATCGGAGGTGGGTGCTGGAACCGAGCAGGACACCATGCTCCAGGCCCTGGCGGCCGGTGTGGCCATACTTGAAGCTCAGGGCATACAGCCAACGGCTGAGCTCGGCTCGCTTCAATACTACCGGCCCTCGGGCGGCGCGAAACCAGGTACCGACGAAGTTGCGGTTTTTCTAACAGATCCGATTCCCTGGCATGGTGGCAACGGCGACGTCGACGGCGCCTTTAACGATATACAGGCCATGGACGCTGCAGAAGGTGCGGTTGCCGAAGACACCCGCTTCCCTATCATCGCATCCACAACCATCGACAACACGGCAGGTCTCTCAGACGGTTCAAACGGTGTGGATGGCTGGATGGTCCTACGGGGTACGACCTGGCATTTTGGTCTGGAGTTTACCGACAACGGGCCCGAAGCCTATGGCCTGATGAGCTACTCACAGTCCACTGATCCCATGTCGCCTTACTTTGTCGATCAGAGTATCCAGTACTCAAACAAGGAGCCTCGCAAACTGTTCTTTACTGAAGAAGATATTGCAGCAAATGTTCTGCCTCAGGGTGAGGTGACTGTCTCCCAATAGATTGTTCGCCTGCCGGGCGGCCTGGCCTGCGAGACTGGGCCGCCCGGAGTTTTTCGTTCCAGTATTTTCCCCACCTGAACCAGCGCCACCGAAATAGCCGTACAGCCAGTGGCCGTGCATTTCCGCTTAAATCTTGCCTACTCATTCCGTGAATTTCGGCCTTTTTAAATTGAATAGATTCCTACTGTTTAGGGCGAAAATGGCCTTTCTCTGCTAATTTTATATGAGATTGGCAGAGGTGCTGATCTATAAAAACAATGAGAAAAAGGAAGGGAAAGACTATGAAAGTGGACTCAAACTCACCCCGATCGTCGGCCGTGATGAGACGGTATGCCACGGGGCTCGCGCTAGCGGGTAGTGTGCTGTTAACCGGTTGCTTTGACGGTGGGAGTTCGTCTTCGAGCTCGAGTGACAATAACGAGGTTAACGAACAGTTGTTTCCCGCCAACGGAAAGCTAGCCGCAACAATTCGGCGGACAACTGGAGGCGTTCCTCATGTAACTGCAGATAACCTTTCTTCCGCCGCGTTTGGGCATGGCTATGCCCAGGCACAGGACAACGTTTGCCTGCTGGCGGAGGCTATCGTAAAGGCGCGGAGCGAGCGGTCGAAGTATTTCGGGCCTGGGCCAGATGCCCTGTTTGGCGTCGGGCTGAATATAGTGAATGATTTCAGCTATAAAGCGCAGCGAATATACAGCGGAGCGGAGGAACAGGTTGACGATCTCAATCCTGAGAGCCGCGCTATGGTCGAGGGCTTTTCGGCTGGGTACAACAAGTACGTTGAGGAAACCGATCCTGCGGACTTGCCAGCCGACTGCAGAAATGCTGAATGGGTACAAACGATTACGCCTGTAGATCTGCTTGCCCACTATCGGATTGCAGCGCAGTACGCCAGTGGCGCAGCTTTTGCCACCGGGGCTGTATTTCTCGCTGTTCCTCGGGACGAGAGCCCCGCGCCTACTCCTGTGAACCCGGTGACTGATACCGATAAGGTAGAGAAACTGTTGAAACAGGTGGTCGCAACTGCGGAGAAAGGGGCTGGCTCCTACCGTGGCTTTGAGCAGATGGGTCTGGCCAGCAACGCCTGGGGTATAGGCAAAACCATGACCGAACAGGGCCGTGGAGCACTGTTGGCAAATCCTCATTTTCCCTACACTGGCCACCGCCGTTTGTACGAAGTGCAGATGACGGTTCCGGGCTACCTTAATACACATGGGGCAGGCCTGTTAGGGACCGCTATACCTTTGATCAATTTCAATGAGAACCTGGCCTGGTCACATACTGTGAGCGCCAGCCAAAGGTTTACCTGGTACGAACTCACCCTAAAAGATGGGGATAACCTCACCTATATTAAGGACGGCGAAGAGCGTCCCATAAAGGTTGAAACCTTCCAGATCGAGGTGAAAATGGGCGGCACGGAACCGATGGTTCTCGAACGCGACTTCTATTTCAGCGAGTATGGCCCGATGCTCGCGGCTAATGCAGTCGATGACGAACTGCCTGCCTGGGGTTCTAACGGTGCCGTAAATAATTCCCCTGCTGCTTATACTTATCGGGATGCCAATGCCAACACGAACCAGTTACTGGATACATGGTTGAAAATGAGCCTGGCGACCAATTTGGATGAATTCCAGAATGTGTTCGAGGAGTGTGGCACTACACTCTGGACGAACACCACCTATGCGGACGACCAAGGAAATGCTTTCTACATAGACAGCAGTTCGGTTCCGAATCTATCGGAAAAATCCATCGCCCTTGTAAACTTCAAGCGTCAGTTCAGCCCGGCGTACGCAGCTCTATTCGAGGAAGGTATTACGCTCCTGGATGGCAGTACGTCTGAAGATGATTGGGTGGAAGGGCCTTGCAACGGACTGGTACCGTACGAGAACAAACCCAAACTTGTACGCACCGACTGGGTTCAGAACTCCAATAGCAGTCATTGGGCCACTAACCCAGATGCTTTCCTAACCGGTTTCTCGCCCCTGTTCGGGCCAGAGAAGTCCGAAATCAATCCCCGCACCCGGCTCGGCCTGAAAATGCTTCAGAATCCCATGGATACGGGCATGCCGACTGCCCCAGCACCAGCAGGACAGGACGGTAAGTTCAGTGCCGAAGAGCTGATCGGTGTGATCTGGAATAACCGTGCCTGGTACGCTGAGCAATTTCTGCCCGAACTACAGCAGAGGTGTGATGCTATCGGTTCTGCCACGGTTGCTGGTGAAGATCTGACCAGCTGGTGTGATGCGCTTCAGAGCTGGGACGGTCTATACAACATCGACAGTGTTGGGGCCCACATCTTCCGCGTATTTATTGCGAACTATCACAATCAGTCTGACACGGATCTGACCGTTGGCTTCCGCCCGGATGACCCTGTTGGAACGCCTTCTTCTCCTTCTGATACCAATAAAGGGACCCCCGAGGATTCGATGCTGCAAGCCCTGGCTGCCGGGGTAACTGCGCTCAAGTCCCAGAGTATTCTTCCAACGGATGAGCTGGGAAGCCTGCAGTACTACCGTCCTTCAGGTGGTGCTCAGCCAGGAACAGCGCAAGTGCCGGTTTTCCTGACCGATCCGATTCCCTGGCATGGCGGTGACGGCAACGTTGACGGGGCCTTTAACGCGATCGGTGTTGTGGACTCAGAGTTTGCTGAGGATACACGGTTCCCGCGAATTGATCCTTCGACAATCGATGACACAGCGGGCCTGTCTGACGGCACCGACAATGTTGATGGCTGGCTAATGGCCCGTGGTACAAGCTGGCACTTTGGGCTTGAGTTCACCGATAACGGACCTGAGGCTTATGGTCTGCTGAGTTACTCACAGTCCACGGATCCCATGTCACCTAACTTCAAGGACCAGAGTGTGCAGTACTCGAATAAGGAGTACCGCCAACTGTTCTTTAGTGAAGAAGACATTGCAGCCAATGTTCTGCCTCAGGGTGAGATGACTATTACCCAGTAATTACTACGGATTGCTCAGGGCGGCCCTCGTGTAAGAGTGGGTAGCCCTGAGTTTCTTCGCTCTCCTCCAGTTTCTCTCCATTACCATGGCTCCAGTACCGGACTGGATGAACGGTCGAACTGCTTTACCCCATACCCGATGTACGTTGTTCATTCCTTGGTGATTCATTTCTACAGCTCACACTTCAGGACTATGCCCTGCCTAGCTCCAGGGCCTAGCGGTGTTAAAAGACAGCAGTAATTGGTGGGCACATGCTTTGAGAGGGCGAATACACCAAGCTAGAGCCATTATCCCGAGCCTTGGGCCTGATTGGTAGTCATGTGGAGCCTAGCCGGTATTTCATTGAGGCAAACGCGAGGCAAAAAAAGCCCCGGCGAACCGGGGCTTTCAAGTTTCAGCTCGAGTTATTCGTCTTGATCCAGTGCGCTCTCAAGAGTATCGCTCTCGCCCAATACTGACAGGTTTGCAGCGTCTTCTGGAGCCGGGCTTGTTGTTGTCAGAACCGGAACGCCAGCGATGGCTAGGATAGTCTGCCGAACCATCTCTGAGAAGGCCGGGATGGTGTTTGAGCCGCCAGGGCATTGCGCATCTTCAGGATCCGGCTGTGTTGCTGGTCCGACAAACGTGCCGTGATTGGCATCTGTGCATGGATTGGCGCCTTCAAAGAACGATGCTGCTGGCAATGCGCCTTCGCCTGCTGCAGAACCCGCCTCAACCAGGTTAAGCCCCGCACCGTCTGCCAGCGTACCTCCATCAGCACCCAGATCAATCAATGCCATCAGAGGCTCAGTGGATGCAAGCGGTGCAGAGAATGCTTCACCCAGTGGGTTAACGTTTGCTTCGTTCGGCACGGTTGAGTCACCAATTACTTCGCTAATCAGGATATTGTTCGTTGAGCCACCAAGGGATTTGGCGAAGTTCACCGGATCCGTCGCATCAACAACCGACTGGAACACATAGAGGAAATTCTCAAAGTTAGCCGTACCCTGATTTACGCCGGCCGCAGCCAGCCCCCCAATGATTGAGCTTGAGAAAGCCGGAGAGTTCTCAATCAGGCGAGTTAACTGTCCTCCAGTGTTATGCAACACCACTGTGGACAGTGTTGGAAAGGTAAGCGAGTCCAGGGGAGCGCCAGCCGCCTGGTAGGTACCCTTCAAGGTTGCATTCAGTGTGGGGTCGTTAACCAGTGACGCAAACGTCGTACCGGAAATTCCGCCGAGCGAATGGCCCACAAAGTGAAGATCCAAGCCTGCAAGTTCGCCTGAATTTGTCGGTCCAGTGATGCCCATGGTTTGCACAGATGCAGCCACGTTCAATAGATCGACAACGCCTTGACGAAGGTTATCCCGATTGTTAAGCATGTTGGACGGATTAATGAACAGACTACCCGATTCAACGTCTGCAAGATCAGCCGAGACCGGCTGCTGCTGTGCGTTAGCAGTGTAATTGAAGTGACGCTCACCGACGTAGTCAGCGCTGATCAGCGCGTTGAGCTGATCGTCAAGTGCCTCGCTGAGGCCAAGAAATGGTTGTATTGCCGCAGTAAGCGATGCCTCCGACAGTGGCGTAAGACCCGGAATAAGACCCGCCGTAGCACCAGCAAGGCCATGTAGAGGCTGATCTATTGCAATCACAACCTGGCAGGACTGGTTGGCTAGTAAAATTCCTGGAAGCATTGAAACACTGCGGTCAACCGTAATGCCATGCTGGAATATAGTCACGCCTTCGGGTTCACCGGTTACCGTGCAATTCGTATTGTCTGAAGTTGGGTGGAATGCCACGACCGGCACGGTAGTTGTTGCTTTCTGCTCTGGGAACGGGAAGTAGCCGTTCACGTTGAGCGCGCCGTCGGTATCTCTTAGAAAGCGGAAGGTATCAACGCCGGGCTCCAGAGATTCACTGATTCCGGCTTCCAAACTTGTGCTGCCTTCAAACCTGCCGGTTGAAAGGCCTGTACCATCTGAGCCTGGGAGCGATTGAAAATATGGCAAAGCGATAGCACCTTGCGAAACACGCACCCCGTCAGCGGCTATTACAATAGGGTTGTTGGGGTTTTGGGCAGCTAACCCTTCAATGGTGGCCAAGCCACTGGCAGGCGTAGGCGAAGAGAAAAAAGAGGGCCTGGGAACAGGTAAATGCAAAGATTTACCAACTTCACCAGTGATTGCAGCTTCAATGTTCGCAGGCAGCGTAATTTTCTGAAGCTCACCAAGTCTGGTGATGGCCGCCAGTTCAGCTGCCGTCAGCGTTGCGGGGTTGAGCTGCCTAGCCTCAAGTTTGCCTGCTTTTTCAGAAAGATCGCCCAGTTTTGTCGTTAGCTGCGAGAAATTCAGCGCGGGGAAATTATCTCTCACCGCCTTCAACTGTGCTGTAAAGCCCACTTTCTCCCCAAGCGCCTGGCCATATGCCGCTGGCGCCATCATCGCCTTCAAAACTTCGGTGTCTGCATTGGTAGTAAAGGAATAGGAAAGGGCGGACTCAGCCTCAACACCCATCACTGCCAGGAAGCCATTGCCAAGGGCGTCAGAGCTTTCCAGAATATTCTTAACGTTTTCCAGCGCAGCGTTGCCTAGTGTGCCATCTGCAATTTCCAGATCCTGAATGGACCGGGCAATAGGCTTACCGTTCGCGCCCTGTACATCGTCGGTCACAATAACAAGGTACTTCTGCCCTTCGATCAGTGGCTGAAGGGGCACAACGCGAATCGCATTGTTTACACCACCATCAAGACTCACAACATCAGCACGAAATTTGGGCTGTAGGCCCTCGTCGCTCAGGAACGGGTTATCGGAAACTATGCTGGATGGGTTCGTGTTAGGCAGAGCTTCTGGCGCCCTCTCTAGCACCGGATCCACATTCAGAGGTACAAGGAAAACGGTGGTATTAGCCATGACCGAGTCAGGGTTCAGTTCGCCGCTGAATTTCTGGCTGAATGCGCCGGAGGTAGAAAATCCTGAAAGCCGGTTGATTGCATCGTCTGCCGGAGAGCTGCCTGCAGAGGTGCCGGTAAAGTCAAAGTTGGCACTTTGAGTCGCACCCAGCAGGAGGATCAGGTCCGAGTTGACCGGGAACTGTGCTGGCGGATCATTTGCGATCGGGTTCGGGTTGTAAAGTGGCCGAACCAGGCTCTTATCATAGGTCGTATCAGTAATCTTATATTCCGGGTTCGCATTCGCCCCGGTATCCCCATCACTAAAACAGCCGGTCAGCCCAAGTGAGGACGCCACGGCAAGGCTTATTAGAGTTTTCTTGAACATGGGTGGAACCCTTTCCTGTTGTTGTATCGTTATAGGCGGCTTCTGACGGGGCCGGAGCCAGCCGGTAAGCCCGTTGTCAGAGGCCGGTTATTCTTGATCTTGGCCAGCGCTCTTAGCCACTTTTTCTATCACTCTGACTATAGCGAAAGATAAAGGAACCTGTTTATCGCTCTAAAGTGTGATTCTCACGGGTGTAGCGATGGCAAGGTGGTCCTCGGGGTGCTCTGAAGGAACGGCTTCAGGGGTTCCCTCAAAAATAGTTGGCTCTCCGACGTTTGTCGAGTGCTCCGGGGCTAACCTGCGGTTTATTTTACATTCCCCGGAGCCGGTCACAGAAAGGCTCAGCTAAAGCCTGAAAAGTCGGGTTTGCGTTTCTCGGCAAAGGCCTTGAATGCTTCGGCAGCTTCCGGGGATTTCAGCCTTTCGCCAAAGAGTTCACCTTCCTCCAGCATGGTGGCTTCAAGGGCCTTCAGGCTGGAGCGGTTCAGCAGATCCTTGGTGGCCCGGATGGCAGCCGGGGGCTGGGCGGCCAGCTGCTGGCAGAGGGCCAGGGCGGTCGTTTCGGTTTCGTCAGGCTCACAGACCCGGTTGATCAGCCCAAGACGAAGGGCTTCGCTGGCATCGAAGGCCCCTCCGAGCATCAGCAGTTCCGCCGCACGCACGCGGCCAAGCCAGGCGGGTAGCAGCAGGCTAGATCCACCTTCCGGGCAAAGACCGAGGTTGGCGAAGGGCATCTGGAAGCGGGTGTTGGTGCCAGCCAGAACCAGGTCGCAATGCAGCAGCATGGTGGTACCGATGCCTACCGCAGGGCCATTGACGGCGGCCACTACGGGCTTGGTGGCGTTGGCAAGACCAAACAGAAAGCGGCCTACCGGGGAGGCCCGAAATTCGTCGCGTAGTCCCGCAGAAAATTCCCCCAGGTCATTTCCCGCGGTAAAGCATTCGGCATTGCCGGTAAAAAGGAAACAACGAACCTCGCTGTCCTGATGACCGTTATCCAGGGCATCCGCCAGGGCGGAGTACATCTTCCGGGTGAGGGCGTTCTTGCGGTCGGGCCGGTTGAGTCGCACGACCAGCGTGTGGTTCTGTTTTTCAGTAGTAATGAGGCTGCTCAACGAAGGGCTCCTTTTTATTGCGCCTTTATAGCGGCGTGTGGTTTTCGGAAAACGGGATACAGGGTAATAGATAGGTAGCCATTGGTCGCGATGAAATTCGGCCCGGGGCGAATTTCTGGTAAACTCACCCAGATTTTTTGGCCACCCATAATTCCGATATAACCCTGATGAGACGCCTATGACCACCATAATCCGCCAGGACGACCTGATTGAGAGCGTAGCGGACGCGCTTCAGTTTATCTCGTATTACCATCCCAAGGATTTTATCCAGGCTGTGTATGAAGCCTACCAGAGGGAAGAGTCCCAGGCGGCCAAGGATGCGATGGCACAGATTCTGATCAACTCCCGCATGTGTGCCCAGGGCAAGCGCCCGATCTGCCAGGACACCGGCATCGTGACCGTATTCGTAACCGTGGGCATGGATGTGCAGTGGGACGCGGATATGGCCCTGGACGACATCATTAATGAAGGGGTGCGCCGGGCCTATATGCATCCTGACAATGTCCTTCGTGCTTCCGTGCTGGCGGATCCGGACGGCAAACGCGCCAATACCAAGGACAACACGCCTGCTGTTATTCACTACAAGATCGTGCCCGGTAACACCGTTGATGTCCATGTTGCAGCTAAAGGCGGCGGCTCGGAAGCCAAGTCCAAGTTTGCCATGTTGAACCCGTCGGATTCCGTTGTGGAATGGGTTCTGAAGATGGTACCCCAGATGGGCGCTGGCTGGTGCCCGCCCGGTATGCTGGGCATCGGTATCGGCGGTACCGCTGAGAAGGCCATGGAGCTGGCAAAGGAATCCCTGCTGGAACCAATCGATATTCATGACCTGCAGGCCCGGGGCGCCTCCAACCGGGCCGAGGAGCTACGTCTGGAGCTGTTCGACAAGGTCAACGATCTGGGCATCGGAGCCCAGGGCCTGGGCGGCCTGACCACGGTGCTGGATGTGAAAGTGAAGGATTACCCCACCCACGCTGCCAACAAGCCGGTGGCTATCATCCCCAACTGTGCAGCCACTCGTCACGCGCACTTTGTGCTGGATGGCACTGGTCCGTCACTGCAGACGCCGCCGAGCCTGGAAGACTGGCCGGAGATCACCTGGGAAGTGGGTGACAGCGTTCGCAGGGTAAATCTCGACACTGTGACTCCCGAAGACGTCAAGGACTGGAAGCCGGGCGAGACGGTTCTGCTTTCGGGCAAGATGCTGACCGGGCGTGATGCGGCCCACAAGAAGATGGTCGACATGATCGAACGTGGCGAAGAGCTGCCGGTAAGCATGAAAGGCCGCTTCATCTATTACGTGGGGCCGGTGGACCCCGTACGCGAGGAAGTGGTCGGGCCAGCCGGGCCGACGACCGCAACCCGCATGGACAAGTTCACCCGCACGATGCTGGAAAAGACCGGCCTGACCGGCATGATCGGCAAGGCCGAACGGGGCCAGGTCGCCATCGACGCCATTCGCGAGTTTGGCGCGGTCTACCTGATGGCTGTGGGCGGTTCCGCCTATCTGGTGTCCAAGGCGATCAAGAAAGCCGAAGTGGTGGCCTTCGAGGAACTGGGGATGGAAGCCATCTATGAGTTCGAGGTGGAAGACATGCCGGTCACCGTGGCAGTGGACTCCAAAGGCTCATCGGTTCATCAGACCGGCCCCGCCGAATGGCACGACAAGATCATCGCTGCCAAGGCGGTGTAAACCGGACGATTGGAAAGACGGGGCTTCGGCCCCGTTTTTTATTGGGCGATCGTAGGTTTTCGCGCGCCTGATATAGCCCATGTCCAGTCTCATGACGAACAGCTGATATTCAGGTGCTTGCCCCAGTCCGGAGGCAGGGCAGCATAGCGCTCGTTGTCAGGCTGCTCGTCGAAGGGGTATTTAAGAACCTCCAGTAGCTTATGGAGTGGATCGTAATTGCCGGTCTGGGCATCCTGAATCACTTCCTGGGCCAGGTAGTTGCGCAGGATGTACTTGGGGTTGATTGCACACATGGCCTTTTCCCGCTCGTGGGCGGTTCGCGTCTCCGTGTCCAGTCGCGCCTGGTAGGTTTCCAGCCACTGGTCCGCCACCGTCCGGTCAACGAACAGGTCCCGGACCGGGCCGCTCCCGTTGGACGGAAGTCGGGCCAGCGCCCGGAAAAACAGGGTGTAGTCGATGTGATGCTCATGGAGCATGCTGAAGGTTTCCATGATCAGGTCGATGTCTTTATCCTGTTCGAGCGCCAGCCCCAGTTTTTTCCGCATGGTTTGCAGAAAATGCTCGTTATAGGCCTTCTCGTAACTCCTTAACGCCTCCAAAACACTGTCCTCACCCATCAATGGCAATAGCGCCCGAGCGAGATACTGACAGTTGATAAAGCCTATCTCCGGCTGCCGGTTGTAGGCATAACGGCCACCGTCGTCGGTGTGGTTGCAGATATACCCGGCATCGAAGTCATCCAGGAAGGCGTAGGGGCCGAAATCAAAGGTGTCGCCAATGATAGACATATTGTCGCTGTTCATCACGCCATGGCAGAAGCCGACCGTCTGCCAGTCCGCCACCAGCCGGGCGGTACGCTGGACAACCTCGGTCAGCCAGCGCCGGTAGCGCTCGTCGTCAGCCAGGCTTTGCAGGTGGCTGAAGTGGAGCTTGATGACGTGATCAGCAAGGTTTTGGAGGGTGTCCCGGCCGCCAGTGTCGACAGCAAACTCGAAGTGACCGAAGCGGATGTGACTCTGGGCGACCCTCATAAGGGTGGCGGCGGTTTCAATGGATTCCCGGCGCACCGGGTCCCGGGCACTGACCATGAACAGGGCGCGGGTGGTGGGAATCCCAAGGAAATGCATGGCCTCGCTGCACAGGTATTCCCTGATGGTTGATCTCAGGACCGCACGGCCGTCGCCGAACCGGGAGTAGGGTGTCTGACCGGCACCCTTCAGGTGCCAGTCCCAGCGCCGGTTATCGGGGCCAATGGTCTCCCATAACAGAAGGCCACGGCCATCCCCCAGGTCCGGGTTGTACATGCCGAACTGGTGGCCGGTGTATTTCATGGCCACAGGGTCCATGCCCTCAAGAAGTTCCCGGCCAGCACCGATGGCCGTCCATTGCTCGGTATCTCCGATATGGAACCCCATGTCTGCGGCCAGACCGGTGTTGAAGCAGACCATGCGTGCATTGTGCAGGGGTGTGGGCTGCACCCGGCTGTAAAAGGCGTCGGGCAGTTCCAGGTACCGGTGTTCGATTTGATAGTCAGCCAGAATCTTCGCTCCTTGATCATGTTCGGCCCGCCTATCCGGACCCCTGTCGTTTCTTTACTGATTTCCTATACGTTTTATTGTGTCAGACTGTCCAAAGACAACCCAGGTCAGCCGGGTTTACGGCGTGTCACCCCAGCCTGACCTGGTGAACGCTGTATTGGTACAGAAACTGCAGTTGTATTGTTCAAAAACTGAAGAACAGCAAAGCACCGCCGCCACATGAACGTGGATCAGGAGACTGAGCGTGCCAGCAGAACGATCACAACCATCAGAACTATCACCGCAAGCGGCTCAACGGATTACCGACCTTATTCGCCAGGAGGCCCTGCCGCCCTCGTATCAGGCCAATATCGAGACCTACCTAGTGCCACTGGCGAGCCGGGTCGCAGCCTGGCAACAGGCTCTTGATAGACCACTGATCCTGGGCCTTAACGGTGCCCAGGGTACGGGCAAGTCTACCGTGGCATTGTTTCTGCAGAGTTTGCTTAACGAAGCCCACGATTGTCCCTGCGCCCGTTTTTCCCTGGATGATATCTACCTTACCCGGGCCGAGCGGGAAGGTCTGGCTGCGAGCATTCACCCCCTGTTATTGACCCGGGGCGTGCCCGGCACCCATGACCTTCTTCTGGGCCAACAGGTTATCGATGGCCTACTGGTTGATGACCCGAGCCATGAAACGCCCATCCCAGCCTTTGACAAAGCCATTGACGATCGCGTGCCTAAACATGAATGGCCGGTTTTCAAGGGGCCGGCCCGGGTGATTCTTATCGAGGGTTGGTGTCTGGGCGCCAAGCCTGAACATGATCCCGAACGGTTAGCCAGGCCTTTGAACAAGCTTGAGAAATACGAAGATCAGGACGGCTTGTGGCGGCAATATGTGAATGATCAGCTCTGGGGGCCCTACGCCTGGTTCGTCGACCAGATCGACAGGCTGATCATGCTCAAGGCGCCGTCCATGGAGAGCGTTGTACGCTGGCGCACCCTGCAGGAGCATAAACTCGCCCAGAAACTGGGCAGTGCACCGGAAGAGGGCGGCAAGCCAGTCCGGAAGGTCATGGACCCCAACGAGCTGGCCCGCTTCATCATGCACTACGAGCGGATCACTCGCCGCTGCCTGGCTGAAATGCCAGCCCGTGCCGATGTTGTGCTGGAAATAGACCAGGACCATCAGATCAAGGCACAACGGCTACATGACCAACTCGAAGGAGACTGGTTGAGATGACACGACCAAGACTGATTATCTTTACCGACCTTGACGGTACCCTGCTGGACCATGACACCTACGACTGGACACCGGCCAGGCCGGCGCTGGAGAAACTCAGGCAATCCCAGGTACCGGTAGTACTGAACTCCAGTAAGACCGCAGCGGAGTTAAATGCACTCCGAAGCGAGATGGGCAACACCGACCCCTACATCGTTGAAAATGGCGCTGCTGCGGTGATTCCGGCTGGTTATTTCGCACATAAGGGGGGTGACGGTGTAGATGAGGGTGAGGATGAGACGGTCAGCTTCGCCGCGCCCCGCTCAGAGATTCTGGCCGTATTGGCCGAACTACGGGCGCAAGGCTACGTGTTCGACGGCTTTGAGGATATGACCGCAGAGCAGCTGGCCGAATACGCCGATCTGACGCCTTCGGTAGCGGCTCTGGCGAAGCAGCGCCTGGCTACTGAACCCCTGGTGTGGAGAGGTAATGGCATCGATATGTCAGGTTTCCGGCAGGCCCTGGAAGAGCGCGGGCTGAGGCTGGTCAAGGGGGGGCGCTTCCAGCATGTGATGGGTCCTTACGATAAGGCCCAGGCCATGCGCTACCTGACTCGTCGCTACCAGGAATTCTACGGCGAACCGGTCACCTCCGTGGCCCTGGGCGACAGCCCCAACGATCGCCAGATGCTGGAAGCGGCGGACATTGGCGTGGTCATTCGCGCTGCTGCCCCTGAGCGCCTGATGTTGTCCGACCAGGACAATGTGATGTACTCCGACCGGAAAGGTCCGCAGGGCTGGAATGAGTGCGTACTGACCATTCTTGCCGGCAAGGGTTACTGACCGCAACCACCAAGCGAGGAAGGCTATGGGAGACTTTTACCAGAACGGAATCATAACAACCCTTCACAACCTCAGTCGACGCCCGGTGGAAGACCTGGAGCGGGAACTGATGCGCTTTCGCAAGACCCGCCCCATGGCTCTGGTCCTGCCTTCGCTCTACTCGGAACTTGAGGGGCCCGCGCTGAAGAATATTGTCCACGAACTGGCGAAAGTGCCCTATCTTGAGCAGATCGTGGTGGGGCTGGATCGCGCGGACGAGGCCCAGTACCGTCACGCCCTCGAATATTTTGCCGAGCTGCCCCAGCACGTCCGGGTCATCTGGAATGACGGACCCCGGATGCAGGCCATTGATAAGAGCCTGCGGGAGAGGGGCCTGGCACCTGAAGAGTTGGGCAAGGGTCGTAACGTCTGGTACTGCTTTGGCTACGTGCTGGCTGCAGACAAGTCGGAGGCTGTCGCCTTGCATGACTGTGACATTCTCACCTACTCCCGGGATCTGGTGGCCCGCCTTATCTACCCGGTGGCCCACCCGGGCTTCCATTACATGTTCTGCAAGGGCTATTACGCCCGGGTAGCCGATGGCAAAATTAACGGACGGGTCTGTCGGCTGCTGGTAACACCGTTACTTCGGGCCCTGAAAAAAGTCTGTGGACCCAATGATTTTCTGAACTACCTGGACAGCTTCCGGTATCCGCTTGCGGGCGAGTTTTCCTTCCGGACCGACGTCATACGGGACCTGCGCATACCCAGCGACTGGGGCCTGGAGGTGGGGGTGCTGTCGGAGATGAAACGGAACTATGCAACCAACCGTCTGTGCCAGGTCGACATTGCCGATACCTACGATCACAAGCACCAGGACCTGTCCCCGGAGGACGCCGACCAGGGCCTGTCAAAGATGAGTACCGACATCAGCAAGGCCCTGTTCCGGAAACTGGCCACCAACGGTGAAGTATTTTCCAATGAAAAATTCAGGACCATCAAGGCGGCGTACTATCGCGTAGCGCTGGATTTTATTGAAACCTACCAGAGTGATGCAGCGATCAACGGGCTGACCTATGATCGCCATAAGGAAGAGCAGGCGGTTGAACTTTTTGCCCAGAACGTGATGCGTGCGGGGGCCTATTTTCTGGATAACCCCATGGAAACGCCGTTTATTCCGAGCTGGAGCCGGGTAGAGAGCGCGATCCCTGGCATAATGGAACAGGTCATGGAAGCAGTCGAGGCAGACAACCAGGAACACAGTCATTATCAGCGGTAAGACGGAGTAGCAGTGATGTCACAGGATTTGGTGGGCAAGCTCGCAGGCATGCTCGACGTGGTTTATACCGACGTCGATAACCGGCGGCTTGCCATTCAGCTGATCGACACCATGGGCCTGCGGCCGGACACGCCACCACCGCCGGCTCACCAGAACAATTGGGACGAAGGTGATGTGCTGATCATCACCTACGCGGACTCCATTCGTCAGGAAGGTGAAAAGCCGCTGGTCACCCTGAGGCGGTTCCTGAATGATCACCTGCAGGACACCCTGACTGGCGTCCACATCCTGCCTTTCTTCCCGTTCAGTTCCGATGACGGTTTTTCCGTGATGGACTATCTGGCGGTGAACGAATCCCACGGTACCTGGGAAGACATTCAGAATATTGCCGACGACTTCAAGTTGATGGCAGATCTTGTGGTCAACCACATGTCTGCCCGCAGCCGATGGTTTGACAACTACAAGAAGCGGCTCGACCCGGGCAAGGACTACTTCTTTGAAGGTAATCCGGATGACGACCTGAGCGCAGTGGTGCGCCCGCGTACATCACCCCTGCTGACTCCGGTTCAGACGGCAGACGGCGAACGTCATGTGTGGTGTACATTCAGTGAGGACCAGGTCGACCTGAATTTCGCCAACCCCCAGGTTTTGCTCGAGTTTGTTCATATCATTCGCGAGTATCTGGCCCGAGGCATCATTATCTTCCGGCTGGACGCTGTGGCGTTTCTCTGGAAAGAAGTGGGCACCCCCTGTATCCACCTGCAGCAGACCCATGAGCTGATCAAGATCCTGCGGCTTCTGATTGAACACCACAGCCCGGACGCGGTCGTTATTACCGAGACCAATGTGCCCAACCGTGAAAACCTAACCTACCTGGGCAATGCCAACGAAGCTCATGTGATCTATAACTTTTCACTGCCACCCCTGCTGATCCAGACCCTGGTGACCGGCAATTGCCGTCATCTTAAAACCTGGTTAATGAGCATGCCTCCGGCCCAGATGGGTACCACCTACCTGAACTTCATCGCATCCCATGACGGCATCGGTCTGCGGCCCACCGACGGCCTTCTCAACGAAGCCGAGAAGCAGGAGCTGGTGCTTGCCATGGAGCGGTTCGGTGGCAAGGTGTCGTACCGGCGTACAGAGGCCGGTACCGAGCAGCCCTATGAAATGAATCTGACCCTGTTTGATGCGCTCAAGGGCACCGCAGAGCACGGCCCTGACCAATGGCAGATGGAACGCTTCATCTGCGCCCATGCGATCATGCTTGCCCTGGAAGGTATCCCGGCAATCTACATTCACAGTCTTCTGGGGACGGAAAACGACTATGCCCGGGCAGAGCACACAGGACGACTGCGCTCCATCAATCGGGGCCAGTGGGACACGGACAAGCTGGACAGGGAACTAAGCGATCCCAAAAGCCGGCACCGGGAGGTCTTCAGCCGTCTCAAGCAGCTGATTACCATTCGTCGCAAGCAGAGTGCATTTCATCCCAATGCTACCCAGTTCACCCTGCACCTGGGCCTGAAAATATTCGGCTTCTGGCGTCAGAGCGTTCGCAGAGACCAGTCGGTCTTTTGCATCCACAATATCAGTGACGAAGTCCAGCAAGTGGCGCTGACCGACATCAACCTGATCGGAACCGATGACTGGCACGACCTGATTTCCGGCGAGGTGATCACGGACTTCTCCGGAACATTGACACTGCAGCCCTACCAGAGTGTCTGGTTATCCAATTGAAGTGTCTCGAGAGCGCTTTGCCAGTCTGTCCGGGATGGGGGTGCGCCGTATTGCAACCTGATAGCTTGTACGCCATTAATGGCACATTCATGAGGCTCGGGAATAAAATTGTGTCAGAAAAATATACATAGCCATTGTCTGTGTATATTTAAGCTACTGATAAATTTATGAATATTTATTAATGGCATTATATTGGCTTTCTGGCGTGATAACTATTTCATGCTCCGAGTGAGCTAGCTGTCGCGGTAGAACCTCTTATGAACCCAGCATTGAAAGTACTCGTTAGCAGTCTGATTCTCGCAGCCGCTACTGGTGTGGCAGCGTTTCCAGTGAATCTGGAGTCCATCTCCGGCTCATTCGGCAATGCCTCTGGCGGACAGGTCAGCGGTGAAGGCACATCGTCAATCCGCTGGGGAATACCGGACCATTATAGCGCTCAGAGCGGCTATGACTTTTTCGGGACGAGTCCTATTACGATCTCTGACGATCAGGCTTTTACCCTCGGCACTTTCTCCCATATCAACGCGCCTGTGACCGGCGATTCGCTCGTCAGCGTGGATCTGAATGTGGAGCTGGGTTTTGAGGGCAGCCATACGGCAGGCGGGGTGTTCAGCTTTTCTCACATAGAGACGCCCAATACCGCTTCCAATCCGCTTCAGTTCTGTTTGTTCGGCCACTGCTGGGTCTTCGGCGATCTTCGTAATGGCCCCGTTGACGACGCTGTAACCTTTGACCAGGCGGTTGCGTCGAACGCCAGCTTCTCTTTTGAGGGTACCCTTTACAGCCTGGAACTCATCGGTTTCGCAAACGGCACGCAGGCGTTTTACACCGCTGAAAAGTCCGTGACGTCCATTGACCTCCTTGCACGTCTGTCAGCCCGCCAGGTGCCTGAGCCCGCCACTCTGGCCCTCCTGGGCCTGGGGCTGGTCGGCATGGCTATTGCCGCCCGCCGGTCGAACAAGCGGGACTGAACCAACCGGGCCGCGCAGAGGACATTGTCGGGGCTTTGGGTTAGAATTCGCGAAACGTTTTACCCAAGGATGAACCATGCTAGCAGTGATCCTTTCGGGCGGGTCCGGAACCCGCCTCTGGCCGCTTTCCAGGGAAGCTTACCCTAAGCAGTTCCTGCCCGTTGTATCTGACGAAACCCTGTTGGCAGAAACGATCACCCGTGGTCTGGCTCTGTCCGAAGACACCCGGGTCATGGCCATTACCAACGAGGACCATCGGTTTGTGGTGGCTGCACACCTTCAGGCCCAGGCGGTTGGGCGGGTGGCGGGCATCCTGCTGGAACCGGTGGGGCGCAACACCGCGCCTGCGATCGCATTGGCAGCCCTGGCCGTTTCGGAGAACAATCCCGAGGAGCTCTTGCTGGTCATGCCTTCTGACCACGTATTGCGGGACCAGAAGGCCTTCCGTGTGGCCGTTGAAAAAGGCTCAAAGGCTGCCCGCGCCGGTAAGTTGGTGACCTTTGGAATCGTGCCTGAAACGCCCCATACGGGTTATGGCTATATTCGCGCTGGGGCTCAGAGCAACGGATATGCGGAGGTCGCCGCGTTTGTCGAGAAGCCTGACGAAGCCACAGCCAGGGACTATCTGAGCACCGGGGGCTATTTCTGGAACAGCGGCATGTTCCTGTTCCGGGCCGACCGCTATCTGGAAGAGCTGGCCAAGCATCAGCCTGAGATGCTTAAAGCCTGCCAGGCTTCCTACACCGATCGGCAGAGCGATCTGGACTTTGTCCGGGTGGGTGCCGAGGCCTTCAAGGCGTGTCCCGATGACTCAATTGACTATGCCGTCATGGAAAAAACCCGCGATGCCGTGGTGGTGCCGCTGGATGCCGGCTGGAGTGACGTTGGCTCCTGGTCCGCGCTGTGGGACATCCAGCCCCAGGATAAAGACGGCAACGTCTGTCGAGGAGATGTGATCATCGAGGACGTCTCGGGTTCTTATATACATTCCGAAGGACGCCTGATTGCGGCTCTGGGAATCAGCGATCATGTGATTGTGGAAACCGATGATGTGGTTCTGGTCGCAGACCGGAGTCGGGTGCAGGATGTCAAAAAGCTGGTGGCTCAGGTCAAGGCCCAGGGCCGGTCGGAACACCGTTTCCACAAGAAAGTGCATCGCCCCTGGGGTACCTACGAGGGTATCGCCAATGGCGGACGCTTTCAGGTCAAGCATATTACGGTGAACCCGGGTGCCTCCCTGTCCTTGCAGAAACATCATCACCGGGCTGAGCATTGGGTCGTAGTAAAGGGTACGGCGATCGTTACCCGTGGCGAAGAAGAGCTGATGCTGACGGAAGATCAGTCCACCTATATTCCGTTGGGGGTGACTCACCGATTGAATAACCCGGGGGTCATTCCGCTCGAGCTGATCGAAGTTCAGACCGGCAGTTATTTGGGCGAAGATGACATTGTCCGGTATCAGGATACCTATAATCGGGTGTGACCGAGGCTTGGCAACGGGTGCCCCGTTGCCATCACATGAAACAGGCTGCCAGGATGGCGGCCAGAACTTGAAACTGGACAAGGAACGACCATGGAAGACTGGCAAGGATGCCTGAGTCCCCGCTGTCAGACTGCGCTTCAACAAGCACGTGCCAGCGTACTTGAGCGCGGCGGCAGTGCTATTACGGTAGAAGATTTTCTGCTTGCACTTGTTGAAGGGGAGCCCTCGACCACCGGTTTTCTGCGCAGGCAGGGCATCGATCTTGATGAACTGGTGCGTACAATCCAGTGTGAGCAGCCCATTGTGACCCAGGTTAACAGTGACGGCCTGCTTGCCCCCCAGTTGCAGTACTGGTTCGCCCTGAGCCGGGAATTATGCAGCGAACCCTGGCTGGACTGGCCTGTGCTTCTGCAAAGTCTCACCTGTTCTGCTGACCGGCTTTCGGGTAAAGCCTACGTGGCAGTATTGGAGCAGATCAGTCACTGGCCACCGGCCGAAGGTGAAGACTTTCCGGAGCCTCCGGCAGACGCCGACTTCCAGGCTCCTGTGGTCATGACGGAGTCCGAGTTTCTGCAATTGGCGGAAGATATTGCGGTCCTGGCATCGGCCCGCCCCAAGGCGCTTGTTTGGCTTACCGGAGCGCGCGGGTCCGGCAAGACCGCCTGGCTGACCGCCCTGGCTCCCTCCCTGAGGCAGGGGCTTCTCTGCCTGGACTTGCGCGCGGAACAGGAAACCATGGCGTCCGGGGTTGGGGCCTTGCCATGGGAAACGAGAGGCGCCATTACCGCGCCGCTGCTGATTCTGGACAATACATCACCGGCTGACCTGTTAACGCTGATGGCGGATAGCCAGGGGATCGCCCGGCATATGCTCCCGGGCCATACCGGCCCTATCCTGCTTCTGAGTCCCCACTGCGATACTGAATCTGTGACACGGCTCGAACAGGTGCTGGGCCGCCCCCTTTCCCGTCTGCATATGCCTCGTGCGGGCGCATCCCAGCTTTTGGCTATTCTGACGGCTCATCAGCCTGGTATAGAGAAACGGTGGGGCGTAGAACTCACGGACTCCGCGCTCCGTTATGCCGGTTCCGCCTCTGCGTTGTCCGGTATGACTCCGGGTCAGGCCCTGGACTGGGTCTCACGGGCAGCAGCCCGGGTCGCCCTGGTGGCTGAACGGGGCCCGCTTGCCAGTAGCTGCCTTGGCGGTGAAGCCGATACCCTACATCGGCAATTGCTGGTGGCTCTTGCCCGGCAGCGCTCGGTAACGGCCCTGCAGACGGCTCTGGAAGAGCTTGCGGTCGAGCGCTCAGCTCTGGAAGTGGACTGGCTCGAGCGACAGGCAGCCGGAGAGCTTCGCCAGGTTACGGTGGACGACCTCAAGTTCGAGCAGGAGCGTTCAGAGCGAATGCAACTGGCTCCGGACAGTGAAAGCAGGGCGCAAGCCGAGCTTACCGGTATCACCAGTATGCCAAGTTAAGCTATTGCGGTTGGCCACGGCCGCCGGCATCATGTTCCGCAACCACTCAGGTGCACGCCATCAAGCGGCAACGTGTGGACGTTTTTATATCCTGATTGAATTTATCGAGGCGAGGGCAAGCGAGTGCAGGACCTGGAAATCTACATACGTGATCTGAAGCCCGCTCAGCTATCAGCCTGGCTCGGCCAGAATCTGGACAGCCTCAACCTGGATGACAGCGATGTTAACCGTTCAGTGGTTAAGGGTCAGGCAAGCTACCGCGGCAGTCGTGTTGGTGTCATCCTTTATCCCGGCGCGTTTGGAAAGCGCTATGGCTCGCTGATACTGGAAGGTGATGAACTGCCCTGGGCAACGGATCTGGAATTTGCCCGCAATGCATGGCGCGCTTTGGGCACAGAGATTCGCTGCAGCACCGGTGACTGGCAGGAAGGCCAGCCGGTGGACGAGGAAAGATGGTGGCGCCTGGATGACCGTGGCGAAGAGCAGGTGGTCTGGAACTGATACCCTGACCCGAAACGAAAAAGACCGGCTTGCCTGAGGGCGCGCCGGTCTTTCCAGTCAAACTGACACTGCTTTGGGCCAGTTGCAAAAGCCTGTTCGGTCTCAGTCGCTTAAAATAGAGACATTGTCTGCCTGCAGGCCTTTGTCAGCTTCAACGACATTGAAGCGAACCAGTTGCCCCTGGCGTAACACACGTCGTCCCCGGCCCCGAATGGCACGGAAGTGGACAAATATTTCGTCGCCGCTCTCGCGCACGATGAAGCCAAAGCCTTTCTTTACGTTAAACCACTTTACCGTTCCCTCTTCATCGCCTTCCGGTGTGGACTCGTCATAATCGTCTTCTTCTTCATCGTCGTACTGATCATGGTGCTGGGGTTCCGGCTGGTTTCGTGGCTGGGGGCGCGGTTCCCGTGCCACAGCCTGGGGATTGGCTGCGCTCACCGTCTGGCGTGGTGACAGAGCCACGGTCAGGAAGCAGGCAGCGGCGAATACAACGAGGGTCAACAGATAGGCCGCTATGCCCTGGGCACTGCCGAGGATAAAGGTGGGCCGACCTGCCAGTTCACTTGAGCCGGTCTGGGACAGGATCTGAAAAACCTCGGGGGTCAGGATGGCCAGTAAAAACCCGAGTATAAAAGGGGCGGGGATAGCGATTAAAACCGCCAGAAGAATCACTCTACCTGGATTACGCATTGACGAAAGTCTCTCCATTATTCAACAAACAATAAAAACCGGAAATCGGGTAACATTGGGGTACAGACACTGATTACCCCGCTAACCGGTCGATGAACACCGCCTGAACGAGCTGTTTTCAAGTTTGCTGGCGGCCTAAAAGCGGAATGATACCAGATAACCACATTTTCTGACCAAGGAACCCACCAATTGGAATGAATTGGTGCTTTGCGGTCATTGACGGAAGGTCCAGATGAGCCTGCATGATTTAGAAGCCCGGATGGATGAACTCGAGACCCGGCTCGCATTTCAGGATGACCTGATCACCACACTGAGCGACCAGATTGCCCAGCAGGAGATGGACCTGCGCAAGCTCTGGGAAGCCAAGCAACTGCTCAGGAAGCAACTGAGTGAAGTCTCGCCGTCCAATATCCGCGGCGAAGATGAGGAAGCCCCGCCGCCCCATTACTAGTGTCTCGCAGTAGGTTAACGAATTAGCCAGACGGGATACTAGCCCGCGTCAGACCAGGAGTTCCCGCAGCATGCGCTCGTAGATCTGCGAAAGCGTATCTAGATCCTCAGCTTTCACACACTCATCAATTTTATGAATGGTGGCATTCAGAGGACCCAATTCGAGCACCTGGGCTCCGGTCGGGGCGATAAAGCGCCCATCCGAAGTGCCGCCGGCGGTGGAAAGCACGGTTTCCCGGCCTGTCACTGCGCGGATAGCGGTTTGTGCCGCTTCAACCAGGGCACCCTCTGCGGTGAGGAAGGGCTCGCCGCTCAGGTGCCACTGTAAGTCGTAACGCAGTCCGTGGTTTTCGAGAATCGCCTGCACCCGGGTTTTCAGTGAGTCAGCAGTGTTTTCCGTGCAGTAGCGGAAATTGAAATGCACCAGCAGCTCGCCGGGAATGACGTTACTGCCGGTGCCGGCCTCCATGCGGGTGATCTGGAAGGTCGTGGCCGGAAAGAACTCATTGCCCTGGTCCCACTGGGTCCCGGCCAGCTCGGTCAATGCCGGCGAAGCCCGATGGACGGGGTTCTCGGCCAGGTGGGGGTAGGCCACATGACCCTGGATGCCGTGCACGGTAAGGTAGCCGTGAAGCGAGCCTCTGCGGCCATTCTTGATAACGTCTCCGACCTGATGAGTACTGGAGGGCTCGCCGATCAGGCACCAGTCCATCTTTTCCCCACGGGCCTCCAGGGCCTCAACCACCTTGACAGTACCGTGCTGTGCCGGGCCTTCTTCGTCGCTGGTAATTAGCAGAGCGATCGAGCCCTGATGGTCAGGGTGCGCTGCAATAAAGCGCTCACAGGCGGTGACAAACGCCGCCAGGCTGCCCTTCATGTCGGCGGCGCCGCGACCGTAGAGAAAGCCCTCGTGTATGCCCGGCTCGAAGGGTGGATGAGCCCAGTTCTTCTCGGGGCCGGTAGGCACCACATCGGTATGGCCTGCGAAGGCCAATACAGGCCCGTCAGAGCCTTTGCGTGCCCACAGGTTGTCCACCTCACCAAAGCGCATGGATTCGCCCGCGAAACCGAGCGGCTTCAGCCGTGCCATCATCAGAGCCTGACAGCCGGCATCGTCCGGTGTTACGGAAGCCCGCCGGATAAGGTCCATGGCAAGCTCAACGGTGGGGGAGTGGGACATACTGCTTCCTTGCCTTAGTTGTTGGCGTGCAACTCTTCGTTGAGTTCGATGGCGGATTTGTTGGTCTTGCACTCGACTGCACCGTTCTGGCTGTTGCGGCGGAATAACAGGTCGGGTTTGTTGGCAAGATCCCGTGCCTTTACCACCTCAACCAGCTGATTACCGTCATCAAGCAGGGCAACCTTGGTGCCGGCGGTGATGTAGAGGCCTGCCTCCACGGTGCAACGGTCGCCCAGCGGAATGCCGATGCCCGAGTTGGCCCCGATCAGGCAGTTCTGACCCACCGCTATGATGATATTGCCGCCGCCGGACAAGGTGCCCATGGTGGAGCAGCCGCCGCCCAGGTCGGAACCCTGGCCTACCAATACTCCTGCAGAAATGCGGCCTTCAATCATGCTGGTGCCTTCGGTTCCGGCGTTGAAGTTGATAAAGCCCTCGTGCATGACGGTGGTGCCTTCGCCCACGTAAGCGCCGAGGCGCACCCGGGCTGTGTCGGCGATACGGACGCCCCTGGGGACGACGTAATCGGTCATCTGGGGAAACTTGTCGACAGACTTCACTTCCAGTAGCCGGCCCTCGAGGCGAGCTTGCAGCTGCCGATCTGGCAGTTCCGCCAGGTCGATGGCGCCTTCGTTGGTCCAGGCCAGGTTCGGTAGCAGGCCAAAGATGCCGTCCAGCTTCACACCGTGGGGCTTCACGTAGCGGTGGGAAATCAGGTGAAGTTTGAGGTACACCTCGGGCGTGGAGCTGGCAGTGGCGTCAGTCTCCAGCATTGTCACAACCACAGGGCGGGCACTGCCTGCAGCTTTGCGAGCCAGTCCAGCCTGGTCCGTCAGACCCGCCTGATCGAGAGCCTCACCCAGATCTCTCAACTGGCTTGCGGTCACATCAATGGCCTGATTGCCGCCGCTGTAATCCAGCTTGGGGCGCACGACGTCCAGCAGTTTGGCTTCGGGGATATAGACCGGCTGCTGGTAAAACACTTCCAGCCATTCGCCCTTATTGTTCTGGGTCCCGATGCCGATTCCGAATGCAAAACTCATGACGATGTGTACTCCTTGAATGATTGAAATTTGCGGGCCCATTCATCGCTACTGAATCCGACACTGATCTGCCCGTGGTGGTCGACAATCGGGCGTTTAATAATGGATGGATTGTTCAGCATGATGTCATGGGCGCTTGGGGCGCTAATGGTATCACGAACCTGCTCTGGCAGCTTGCGCCAGGTCGTTCCACGCCGGTTGACCAGCGTCTCCCAGCCCACAGCCTGTTCCCAGGAGGCGAGCAGGCCAGAATCGAGGCCATCGGATCGGAAGTCATGGAACTCATGGGGGATGCCGGCGTCAGTGAGCCACTTGCGAGCTTTTCTGACGGTGTCGCAGTTTTTAATACCGTACAGTTTCATGACTGAGTCTCTTTCAGCTCTATAGCGATCGTATGAAGGAAGCAATCCGACGGGCGCCCTCGATGCACTCATCCAGCGGGGCTACGAGGGCCATGCGTATCCGGTTTTCGCCCGGGTTATAGCCGTCTACAGTGCGTGACAGGTAGCGACCCGGGAGCACATGGACGTTCTGCTGCCGTGACAATTCCCTGGCAAAGGTTTCGTCATCTACCGGAGTCTGGGGCCACAGGTAGAAGCCGGCGTCGGGGAAGGTAACATCCATGGCTTCACGCAATATGGGAACCACCGTTTCGAACTTGGCGCGATACGCTGCCCGGTTTTCCCGTACATGGTCTTCGTCCTGCCAGGCGGCAATGCTGGCAAGCTGATGCTGAATTGGCATGGCCGAACCATGATAGGTGCGATAACGCAGGTAGGCCTTGAGGATACGGGCATCGCCAGCGGCGAAACCGGAGCGCAAGCCCGGCAGGTTGCTGCGTTTGGACAGACTATGAAAGACGATGCAGCGGGCATAGTCGTCCCGACCCAGGGCTGAGCAGGTCTGCAGAAGGCCTTCCGGCGGGTTTTGCTCATCCGGATATAGTTCGGAGTAGCACTCATCAGAGGCAATGATAAAGTCGTACCTGTCGGCGAGGCCTATTAGCGTGGCCAGGGTCTCCCGGGGAATGACGGCCCCGCTGGGGTTGCCGGGGGAGCATAGGAACAGTATCTGGCAATCGCGCCACACGGTTGCCGGAACGGCTGCGAAATCGGGAATGAACCCGTTGCTGGCGTCACAGGCCAGGTAGTGTGGTGTGGCGCCGGCCAGGATCGCGGCGCCCTCGTAGATTTGATAGAACGGGTTGGGGCTGACCACGAGCGCAGGCCTGGTGCTGTCCACCACGGCCTGGACCAGTGAAAATATGGCTTCCCGAGTGCCGTTCACTGGCACCACATGATTCTCCGCACTCAGTGTGCCGGCATTGAGCTGAAACCGGGTTGTGGCCCATTGGGCAATGGCCTGGCGAAGCTCATCAATGCCGCGGGTGGTGGGGTAGTTGGCGAGTCGGTCCAGGTTGTTTGCGATGACCTCTTTCACAAACCCGGGTGATTCGTGCTTGGGTTCTCCTATGGACAGGGCAATGGAGCTCAGGCCCGCAGGTGCTTCTACGCCGGCTTTCAGCGCGGTCAGCTTCTCGAACGGATAAGGGTGAAGACGGGTCAGATTTGGATTCATTGGGTATCATCCAGCATTTGGCAAAGATCGTCCTGCAGTGACTGACATACGTCGGGGTCGCTCAAGGGTCCGCCATCTTCATCGGTTATAAAGAACACGTCCTCCACCCGCTCGCCCAGGGTCGCAATCTTGGCAGTATTGAGGCGAACCCGATGTTCCAGCAGCACCTGGCCAACCCGTGCCAACAGACCGGGCCGGTCAGGGGTAACAACTTCCATGACAGTACGCTGGTTGACGGTGTCGTTGGAAAAGGTGACCTCAGTGGGAAAGGCGAAGTGCTTTAGTTGTCGCGGCGTCCTGCGGTGAATGATGTCCGGGTAGTCTTCCGGGTCATCCAGTTCTTCTATCAGCAGGGTACGGACACGTTCCTTGCGCGCGGGGTCAGAGCTCAGGGGGCGCCCTTTTTCGTCCAGCACCACATAGGCACTGATGGAGTAGGGGCCTTCACTGGTGCTGATGCGGGCGTCCACGATGTTCAGGTTGAGCTGCTCAAGCACGGCGGTCGTTGCAGCGAATAACGCAACCCGGTCCTTCATGTAAATGATGATCTGCGAGTAACCATCACTGGGACCGCCCCGGGTGTCCCGCATCAATACCAGTGGGTCAGGGTTATCGCCATGGCGTATAATGGCAGCGGTCTGCCAGGCAATATCCACCGTCGAGTCCTGCAGGAAGTAGTCTTCGTCGAGGGTTTCCCAGACCTGGTCGATCTGCTCGTCCGTCATGTTCTGGGCGTGCAGGATTTCCCGGGCTTCCGACTGCGTGGCCCGTACCCAGTCCATGCGGTCAACGGGGTTATCCGCGCCCCGGCGCAGGGCACGCTTGGCTTCAATATAAAGCTGACGCAGAAGCGAGGCGCGCCAGGTATTCCAGAGCTTGGGGTTGGTGGCACTGATATCACAGACGGTCATGACGTACAGATAATCCAGGTGGACCTGGCTTGGCACGGCCCGGGCAAATCCATGGATGATGTCAGGGTCGGAAATATCCTTGCGCTGGGCGGTCATGGACATCAACAGGTGATTCTCCACCAGCCACGACACCAGCTTGGTGTCGCGTTCACTGAGATGGTGGGTACGGCAGAAGGCTTCGGCATCAATGGCACCCAGTTCCGAGTGGTCGCCGCCCCGGCCCTTGGCAACATCGTGGAAAATACCGGCAATGTAGAGCACCTCCAGCTTGGGCAGGCGATGCACCAGCCTCGATGCCAGGGGGTACTCGGTGCGGGCTTCCGGTCCGTTCATCCGTACCATGTTGCGGATGACCCGCAGGGTGTGGGCATCCACGGTATAGATGTGGAAAAGATCGTGCTGCATCTGGCCAATGATCTGGCCGAATTCCGGAAGATAGCGGCCCAGCACGTTATATTTCTTCATGTGGGAGAGGGTCTGGTCCAGTTCGTGGGGTGTTCTCAGCAATTCCATGAACAGGGAAGTCACCGCCAGGTCGTTGCGAAAGGCGTCATCGATCAGATGCCGGTGGGCACGCAGGGAGCGGATGGTGGTGGCTCGGATACCCTTGATCTCGGGCCGCTGTGCCATCAGCACGAATATTTCCATGATGGCGTAGGGCGCGTAGGCGAAAACCTGGTTGTTCACGGCCTCAATGTAGTGGTTGCGCATCTGGAAGCGTTTGTTCAGGGGCCGGATTTCTTCTTTGCCCTCGGTATCCAGTATCGCTTCGTCGTAATACTGCAGGATGACGTCAGTCAGCTCCGCCAGGGCCAGTACGGTGCGATAGTAGGCCTGCATCATGAGTTCGACCCCAAGACGCTTGCCTTCGTCCCGGTAACCCAGCATTCGGGCCAGGGCCCGCTGGTGGTCGAACAGCAGACGGTTTTCGTTGCGGTTTGCGATCAGTTGCAGACCATAGCGCAGCCGCCAGAGAAAGGTCTCTCCCTGCAGCAGAATCTGGTATTCCTCTTCGGTGAGGATGCTGAACCGTGTCAGGTCTGCCGTGCTCTGCAGACCAAAATGCCGTTTGGTGATCCAGCCTATATTCTGTATATCCCGCAGGGCACCGGGTGAGCCCTTCACGTTGGGTTCGAGGTTGTACTCGGTATCGCCGTATTTCTGGTGCCTGCGTTTCTGCTCTTCCCGCTTGGCAATGAAATAATCCCGGTCTGAGCTGACGTCATCAGAGTAAATCCTATGGCTGAGGGTCTGCCGCAGATTGTCCGGTCCCGCGATTGTGCGGGTTTCCAGAAGGTTGGTCAGAATGGTGACGTCGTTGCGCGCAGCATCGGTGCTTTCCTGAATACTGCGAACGCTGTGGCCGATATCCAGGCGCAGATCCCATAACAGGGTGACGAAAGCGCTCAGGTCTTCCTGCCAGTTGTCCTGCACTCCGTCCCGGGTCAGGATCAACAGGTCGATGTCTGAGTGTGGGTGCAACTCACCGCGGCCATAACCACCGACAGCCACGAGAGCAACATCCGGCGATTGTGCAAACGGATAGCGATTCCAGATCAGTCGTAATACCTGATCCACTGTGACGGCCCGGGATCGGACCAGCTCGCGGACATCGGCGCCGTTCTGGAAGGCCTCGGCGTCGGCGTTGTAGGCAGCTTGCAGCCACTCCCTCGCCGGTCCGATGGGCGAAGGCTCGTTACTGATACGGGACTCCAGCGTGGCCTGGGTCACCTAGAATTGCTCCTCCGCGCGTCTGGTTAAAACTTCGTGGCCATCGGCTGTCACCAGGATGGTGTGCTCCCACTGGGCACTGAGTTTGTGATCCTTGGTGACCACCGTCCACTCGTCAGGCAGCAGTTTGCAGTCCTTTTTACCCTGGTTGATCATAGGTTCGATGGTAAAAGTCATGCCTTCCTTGAGCTCAAGGCCGGTCCCGGGCTTACCGTAGTGCATCACCTGGGGTTCCTCGTGAAAAACCCGGCCGATGCCATGTCCGCAATACTCACGCACAACCGAGTAGCGGTTCTTCTCTGCGTGCTGCTGGATCACATGGCCGATATCGCCCAGACGGGCGCCGGGCCTGACCAGTTCGATACCTTTATAGAGGCATTCCTGGGTAATCCGGACCAGGCGTTCCGCGGCCACCTTGGGTTCGCCCACGAAGAACATCTTGCTGGTGTCGCCGTGGAACTCGTCCTTGATGACGGTGATATCAATGTTCACGATGTCGCCGTTCTTCAGCACCTTTTTTTCGCTGGGGATGCCATGGCAGATCACGTGGTTCACGGATGTGCAGATGGATTTGGGAAACCCCTTGTAATTGAGCGGCGCCGGAATGGCCTTCTGGACATTCACAATGTGGTCGTGGCAGATCCTGTCCAGTTCTTCAGTGGTTACGCCAGGCTTGACATGCTCACCGATCATTTCGAGGACTTCGGCTGCCAGGCGGCCGGCCACCCGCATTTTCTCGATCTCTTCCGACGTCTTGATGGATACCTGCATTGGGATTCCCGCTAATGTGTCAAACCGCCATTTTAGGGAGCCTGCGTCATGGGTACAAGATGAGTGGGCCTATCGCCGGTATAGCGTCGGCTTTTGAGCCTTTTATGGAGCCCGCTGGAAGCGTTAAAGTGGGGTTGGTGAAAGCCGAAATCGGTAGCGTCAGCGCGCCGGTTTATGGTATAAACGCGCCCGCTGAACGGTTAACCAGGGGTCCGCAGGCTGATCCCCCGCTCAGCAAATTCGCACACGCGTCGACACGTTGACCCAGGGTGCCTGTTTCGACAGGTTGGGCCAATTGGACGTGTGGAGGACTAACCCGAAGCTAAACAAGGTAATTATCATGGCTCAGGTAAATATGCGTGACCTGCTCAAGGCAGGTGCTCACTTCGGTCACCAGACCCGTTACTGGAACCCGAAAATGTCGAAGTTCATCTTCGGCGCCCGTAACAAGATTCATATCATCAATCTCGAGCAGACTGTTCCTGCCTTTAATGATGCCCTGAACTTCGTTCAGAAGCTGGCAGAGAGTAAAAACAAGGTTCTGTTTGTAGGCACCAAGCGTGCAGCGGCCAAAACCATCAAGGAAGAAGCCGAGCGCGCCGGTCAGCCATTTGTAAACCACCGCTGGTTGGGTGGCATGCTGACCAACTACAAGACCATCCGTCAGTCGATTCGCCGCTACCGTGAGCTGGAAACCCAGAGCCACGACGGCACCTTTGACAAGCTGACCAAGAAAGAAGCCCTTGAGCGTACCCGCGAGATGGACAAGCTTGAGCGCAGCATCGGTGGTATCAAGGATATGGGTGGCCTGCCTGACGCTCTGTTCGTCATCGATGTAGATCACGAGCGTATCGCCATCAAGGAAGCCAACAAGCTTGGTATTCCGGTGATCGGCATCGTCGATACCAACAGTGATCCCGATGGCGTGGACTATGTCATCCCCGGCAACGACGACGCGATCCGTGCGATCCAGATCTACGTCAAAGCTGTTGCTGATACCTGTCTCGAAGCATCCCAGGCAGGCACTGGCGCTGATGAGTTCGTTGAAATCAGCGAAGACGTTGCAGGCGCGCCAGCGGCTGAGTAATCGCTGCACGCCAGCCGACCACTGAAGTGCCAGCTGTGCCGGAGTTTTTGCCACCGGCGATGGAAGTTGGCACCGACGATGAAATCTGCTGCGCAATTCAGCAGTACGACATCGGTTAAGGGGACTGAGGAATAAGCTTCCGGTCCCCTTTCTTTAAACAGTGATTGGCAACCGGCAGGCGCTGTTTGCCCGATTATCTGGGCACGTGTCCCGCCGAGATCATAATGCTGTGCCGGCCTTGGCAGGTACAGAACCCCGAATCGTGAAATATAGAGGACTGAACATGGCTGCAATTACCGCTGCAATGGTCAAGGAACTGCGCGACCGTACTGGTCTGGGTATGATGGAATGCAAGAAAGCACTGGTTGAAGCTGGTGGTGACGTTGACGCTGCCATCGAAGAGATGCGCAAGTCATCCGGCCTCAAGGCGGCCAAGAAGGCGGGGCGTACTGCCGCTGAAGGTGTCTCCCTGGTGAAGGTTTCCAGTGACAATACCCGCGCACTTATTCTGGAAGTGAACTCCGAGACGGACTTTGTTGCCCGTGACGAGAACTTCCTGAACTTCGCCCGCGAAGTGCTGGAAGTCGCTTTCAACAATGATGAAACCGACATTGAAAAGCTGATGTCCGGCGATCTGGAAAGCAAGCGTGAAGCGCTGGTCCAGAAAATTGGCGAGAACATCACCGTGCGTCGCCTGGTCAGGGTTGAAGGCGCTGTTGTCGATGGCTACGTGCACAGCACCAACAAGATTGCTGCCGTCGTAGCCCTGACCGGCGGTACGCCGGACGTGGCCCGGGACGTGGCCATGCACGTGGCTGCGGTTAACCCCCGTGTCGGCAAGACTGAAGACATGCCCAGCGAAGAAGTTGAGCGTGAGAAGGATATCATCCGCGCCCAGCCTGACATGGAAGGCAAGCCGGCTGAAATCGTGGAGAAGATGACATCCGGGCGTATCAGCAAGTTCCTCAAGGAAAACAGCCTGGTGGAGCAGCCTTTCGTCAAGAACCCGGACCAGACTGTCGGCGCCCTGATCAAGGAAGCCGGTGGTGACCTGTCTGGCTTCGTGCGCCTGGAAGTAGGCGAGGGTATTGAGCGGGAAGCGGTTGACTTCGCTGCAGAAGTTGCTGCTGCGGCGGGCACCGGCAAGTCCTGATCCGCGGTTCCGGGCATTGTTCTTCAGGCTTCCGGTCCATCGGGGCCAATGAACAGTGCCGTCGAGTCTGCCACGTTGGTCGGTCATTCCGGCCATCGTGGCTGGCTTGTATCTGAGATCCTCCTTTGTAGATGAGGGGTATGTCAGATACAGGCCCGGCCCGTCGGTGGCTGCGCCCCCGTCCGGTCAGCCCACTGAGCCATCGTCCGCAGGGACACCGTGAAGAAGGGGACATACCGAATGCCAAAACCATCCAGCACCCAGCCCAGATACAAGCGGATTTTGCTAAAACTCAGCGGCGAAGCATTGATGGGCGAACATGATTTTGGCATCGATCCGAAAGTTCTGGATCGAATGGCCCTGGAAATCGGTGCCCTCATTGGCATTGGTGTCCAGGTTGGACTTGTGATCGGGGGCGGAAATCTTTTCCGGGGCGCGGCGCTTAACGCGGCCGGAATGGATCGGGTCACAGGCGACCATATGGGAATGCTGGCCACCGTCATGAATGGTCTTGCCATGCGTGACGCCCTGGAGCGCTCCAATATCCGTACTCGGGTCATGTCAGCCATTCCAATGAGCGGCGTGGTCGAACACTATGACCGCCGCCGGGCGCTCAGGGATCTTAAGGACGGAGACGTGGTGATATTCTCTGCCGGTACGGGCAACCCGTTCTTCACCACCGACTCAGCAGCCTGCCTGCGCGGAATCGAGATTGAAGCCGATGTTGTCCTGAAAGCCACCAAGGTAGACGGTGTATACTCGGCGGATCCGGTGAAGGATCCGACTGCGGTAAAGTACGACCGGCTGACGTACGATGAGGTGCTCGACAAAAAATTGGGTGTGATGGATCTGACTGCGATCTGTCTGTGTCGCGACCAGGGCATGCCCGTTCGGGTATTCAATATGAACAAGGCGGGGGTGCTCACCCGGATCGTGGTTGGTGAGAACGAAGGTACCCTGATCGAATCAGGTGATGCTCCGGAAGTTGAGCAGGCCACGACCCTGTAACAGCCAGGCCAGGTTAACCCATACAAAGCCAGTTGCGGTGTCCGGTCAAGGGCGCCTGACCAACGAGTGAGGAAATTGCAGTGATTAACGAAATTAAATCTGACGCTGAAACGCGCATGAAAAAAAGCCTTGAGGCGCTGAACTCGGCTTTTAACAAGATACGCACCGGACGGGCCCATCCCTCCATCCTCGACAGCGTAATGGTGAATTACTACGGTCAGGAAACGCCGCTCAAGCAAATTGCGGGCGTGAACGTGGAAGATAACCGTACGCTGGTGGTTGCACCCTACGAGAAGAATATGGCGCCTACCGTTGAGAAAGCCATCATGATGGCTGACCTGGGCCTGAACCCGTCGTCCAACGGTGATGTCATTCGTGTGCCCATGCCCATGCTGACCGAAGAAACCCGTAAGGACATGGTCAAGCAGGCTAAGGCAGATGCTGAACATGGCCGGGTGTCGGTGCGCAACGCCCGCCGCGATGCCAACAATGATCTCAAAGAGCTGCTCAAGGAAAAAGAGATCAGTGAAGACGAAGAGCGCCGTGGTCAGGAGGAAGTCCAGAAGCTGACCGATCGCTACATTGCGGAAATTGAAAAGATGCTTAAGTCCAAGGAAGAAGATCTGATGGAGGTGTAAGCCTCCTGAAGCTTGTTTCCAACATACCTCAGCCGGTAGTCCGCAATTGGCGGCTGATCAGGGGATGGCATGACAGAAAGAGTATCTGCCAGGGTACCAGTCGCCGCTGGCGATCGTCCCAGGCACGTAGCGATTATCATGGATGGCAATAACCGGTGGGCCAAAGCTCACCGGCTTACCGGGGTGGCGGGCCACAAGGCCGGCGTTAATGCGGTCAAGGCTGTGGTTGAAACCTGTGCCCGCGAAGGCGTCGAAGTCCTGACGCTGTTCGCTTTTTCCAGCGAAAACTGGCGCCGACCCGAAGAGGAGGTATCAGCCTTGATGAGGCTGTTCCTTTTTGCGCTGGAAAGAGAAGTCAAAAAGCTCCATCGCAATAACATCCGCCTGCGTATTATTGGAGACAGAACAGCGTTCAGTCCGGCGTTGCAGGAACACATGGAAAAAGCAGAAACGCTCACCCGTGACAATACCCTGATGACACTGGTCATTGCTGCCAATTATGGCGGACACTGGGACATTACCCAGGCGACCCGCGAGGTGGCCCGCAAAGTCCAGGCCGGCAAGCTGACACCCGCTGACATCACCGATGCCACCATTACCGAGCATCTGTCAATTGGTGACCTGCCGATGCCGGATCT
The DNA here is from genome assembly GCF_011074795.1 of Marinobacter salicampi. GTDB lineage: Bacteria > Pseudomonadota > Gammaproteobacteria > Pseudomonadales > Oleiphilaceae > Marinobacter > Marinobacter salicampi. The sequence continues at coordinate 10,979 of NZ_JAAMPF010000004.1, read as the reverse complement.
GATGATACGGACCGCAGGCGAACAACGTGTGAGCAACTTCCTGTTATGGCACCTGGCCTATACCGAGCTCTACTTCTCAGAGGTATATTGGCCTGACTTTCGGGAAATGCAGATGCGTGATGCCCTCCGCGCCTACTCGGGCCGACAGCGACGGTTTGGTCGGACGGACGACCAGATTGCCCGTCAGGCCGTTTCAAAATAACGACAAAAAGAGCGAACAGACCTGTGCTCAGAACCCGTGTCATTACTGCTCTCATTCTTGCCCCCATTGCGATTGGGGGCATCTTTTTCCTGCCGCCCCTGGGGTTTGCTCTCTTTACCGGCGCCATTATCACAATCGCGGCCTGGGAGTGGGCGAACCTGGCGGGTATGACGAGCCAGGCTCTGCGCGCAGGTTACGCTGCTCTGGTAGCGCTGGTCTTGGCCGCGCTTATCCATGCAGATGCAGTTCCGGTTCTCTGGCTGGCACTTGTCTGGTGGGCTGTATGTTTTATGCTCGTGCGCAGCTATCCGGCGGGAATCCAGTACTGGCAGGCGTTGCCAGTTCGCGCCCTGCTGGGTTTTTTCGTGCTGGTACCGGCATGGGTTGGTCTTAACCATATCCGGCTCGGAGAAGTTGTGTTCGGGATCGTGGATGATAGCCTGCTGCTGATTCTCTATGTGTTCTTTATTGTCTGGGTGGCCGATATCGGGGCCTATTTCACCGGGCGGGCATTTGGAAAGACCAAGCTTGCACCGCGGGTCAGTCCCGGCAAAAGCTGGGCAGGGGTATGGGGCGGTCTTGCGGCCGTTGCCCTGCTGGCCCTGATTGTGAGCTGGCTGGGTGAGGCTGATGCCGTCCAGACAATGCTTCTGGTAATGGTGAGCCTGTTCACAGGTCTGGTTTCGGTGCTCGGGGATCTCCTTGAAAGCATGTTCAAGCGGTTCCGGGGCATCAAAGACTCCAGCCAGCTGCTGCCGGGCCATGGTGGGATTCTTGACCGGGTCGACAGCCTGACGGCGGCCATTCCGGTATTTGCCCTGCTGGTGACCCTGTTGGGATGGCTGCGGGGCGGGCCGTGATGCGCCAGGTAACCATTCTTGGAGCGACCGGTTCCATTGGTCTGAGCACCCTGGATGTCATTCGCCGGCACCCGGACAGATTCTCTGTTTTCGCGCTGACGGCCAACACCCAGGTTGAGCAGATGACCCGGTTGTGTCGCGAATTTCGGCCACGGTTTGCGGTCATGGCCGATGCCGATGCGGCTGAAAAGCTCCAGGTCGCCCTTGTTGATATCGACGAAACGGATGTTCTGGCGGGTGAGAAGGGGCTTTGTCGGGTAGCCGAGGCCAGTGAAGCGGATACCGTGATGGCTGCCATCGTGGGCGCAGCTGGGCTTCCGCCGACCCTTGCAGCGGTGCGGGCAGGCAAGCGCGTGTTGTTGGCGAATAAAGAAGCTCTGGTCATGTCCGGACAGCTCTTCATGGATGCGGTCGTTGCGTCCGGGGCACAACTTCTACCCATCGACAGCGAACACAATGCCATTTTCCAGTGTTTGCCGGTCAACGGAAATCGTCCCCGTAACCTCTGTGATGATGGTGTCCGCAGGATACTGCTCACCGCATCCGGAGGCCCGTTCCGGACATTTTCGGCAGAGTCCCTCCGCAGTGTGTCCCCTGCCCAGGCATGTGCGCATCCCAACTGGTCCATGGGCCAGAAGATTTCGGTGGATTCGGCCACACTCATGAACAAGGGCCTGGAGCTTATCGAGGCATGCTGGCTGTTCAATGCCACGACGGACCAGGTCGAGGTGCATGTGCACCCGGAGAGCATCATCCATTCCATGGTTGAGTACCTGGACGGGTCCGTCCTGGCCCAGTTGGGCAGTCCTGACATGCGCACCCCCATAGCCAACGGGCTGGCGTGGCCGGAGCGGATAGAGGCGGGCGTATCGCCGCTGGATCTGTTTGCCCTTGGCCAATTCAATTTCGAGCGCCCGGACCTTGGTCGTTTCCCCTGTCTGGGCCTTGCCAGTGAGGCCTGTCGGGCGGGCGGCACCGCGCCTGCGGTGCTCAATGCTGCGAATGAAGTTGCGGTGGCGGCATTTCTGGCTGGCGACCTGTGTTTTACCGACATCCCCGTTATCATAGAGCACGCCCTTGCTACGGCTTCCATCACCGCTGCAGACAGTTTCGAAACCATTTTTTCCCAGGACGAGGCCGCGCGCCATATTGCTGCGGAACAGATCAGGCGCTCGCTTGTCTGAGTTGACGACTGATTCAGGCGATTTACCCGCCACCGAACCATTAGGCAGACCGTAATACCATGCAGATAATCCAAACCGTACTGGCCCTGATAGTTACCCTGGGCATTCTGGTCACGATTCATGAGTTCGGGCATTTCTGGGTCGCGCGCCGCTGTGGCGTCAAGGTGTTGCGTTTCTCGGTTGGCTTCGGCAAGCCCCTCTATTCATGGTTTGATCGCCATGGCACCGAGTTTGCGATAGCCGCCATCCCCTTGGGCGGCTACGTCAAGATGCTGGATGAGCGTGAGGCCCCGGTGCCCGAAGAGCAGCGCCACCTCGCCTTCAATTCGAAGCCTCCTGGCCAGCGTATCGCCATCGCGGCAGCTGGTCCGGCCGCCAATTTCCTGTTTGCCATCGCCGCTTACTGGCTTCTTAGTGTAGTCGGGTTTGCTGCTGTCGCGCCGGTTGTAGGTGGCGTGCAGGAGGACTCGATCGCAGCTCGCATGGGGCTTTCGAAAGGCATGGAGATCCATGAAGTGGATGGCCGTGAGGTCAACTCCTGGCGTGATATCAATATGCGCTTGCTGGAGCGCACCGGCGAGCAGGGTCAGGTCACATTTGAAGTAACCACTGACGGACAACGGCAGGACCTCTCTGCCGAGCTTGGGGGCTGGCGGCTCGACGAAGACGCGCCCAATCCACTGGTTCAGTTCGGCGTGCAGCCCTGGCGGCCTGAAGTGCCCGCCCAACTGGGTGAAATCGTGAGTGGGGGTGCAGCCGCTGAAGCCGGCCTGCAGTCAGGGGACCGAGTACTGGAAGTCAATGGTCAGCCCGTGGACGACTGGTTCGCCCTGGTGGAGCGCATTCAGGCCGCACCAGGTGAACAGCTTACCCTGACGATCAGCCGAGATGGTGATACGCTCTCGGTACCGGTGACGCCAGCGGCGGTTGAAAATGAGGCAGGGAGGACTGTCGGACGTGTTGGCGCAGGCGTAACCCAGGTTGACTGGCCGGAGGAATTGCAAAGAACGGTCCAGTTCGGCCCTCTGGCAGCCATACCTAACGCCGTCTCTGAAACCTGGGGTGATACCCGCCTTACGTTTGTGGCTATTCACAAAATGGTTACCGGGCTCTTGTCTCCGAGTAACCTGAGTGGCCCGATCACCATCGCCCGGGTAGCTGAAGCCAGTGTAAGCTCCGGCTTCGAGGACTTTATACGCTTTCTGGCCTACCTGAGTGTGAGTCTGGGTGTGCTCAACCTGCTCCCCATACCCGTGCTGGACGGCGGCCATATTGTTTACTACAGCATTGAGGCTATCCGCCGAAAGCCGCTCTCAGAGCAGGTTCAGGGGATAGGCCTGCGGATTGGAATGGTACTGATTTTGACTTTAATGGTGTTTGCACTTTACAACGACCTGATGCGGTTGTGAGAATTGCCACCTCCTTACGCGCGTAAACAGGCGAATTAACTGAATGAGACGTTCTTTAGCAGGTTTAGTTTTTGGCCTCTTGGCGATGGCCTGGTCTATCCAACCGGTCCTGGCGGACGAGTTCGTAGTTTCTGATATAGAGGTCGAGGGCCTGCAGCGGGTGTCCGCGGGCACCGTATTTTCAGCCTTTCCGGTCGACATCGGTGAGTCTGTCGATGAGGTTGCTCTGGCAGATGCCATCCGTACCCTTTTTCGCACGGGTCTGTTCACAGACCTGGAAGCCAGTCGGGATGGCAACGTGCTTATCTTGTCGGTAAAAGAACGGCCCGCCATCAGCTCTATCGATATTGAAGGCAACAAGGCCATCGAAACCGACATGCTGACCGAGGCGCTGGAAAGTGCCGGGCTCCAGGAAGGCCAGGTCTTCAGGCGCGCCACCCTTGAGCGGCTGGAACTGGAGATCCTGCGCTCCTACGTCGGCCAGGGACGATACAATGCCAGGGTCAAGGCTACCGCCGAAGAACTGCCGAGGAACCGCGTGGCAGTGCGCCTCAAGATCAATGAAGGTAACGTGGCTGCCATCCAGCACATCAACATCATCGGTAACGAGGACTTCTCGGACGATACCCTGCTTGACCTCTTCGAGCTTCAGACCAGCAATCTCTGGACATCGATTACAAGCGCTGACAAGTACGCCAGGGAGCGCCTGAGTGGAGACCTTGAGTCCTTGCGCTCCTTTTATCTGGACCGTGGCTATCTCAACTTCAGCGTGGAATCCAGCCAGGTTTCGATTTCCCCTGACAAAAAAGAAGTTTTTATCGCCATTGCCATCAATGAGGGTGCCCAGTACACGGTTTCCGAAGTCAAACTCAGGGGCGACCTGATCGTGGAAGAGGAAGAGCTCCGGGAGCTGATCCAGCTGGAACCCGGTGATACTTTCTCCAGACGGGTAGTGACCAATACCTCAGAGCGACTTTCGCGCCGCCTGGGCCGTGAGGGCTATACCTTTGCCGATGTAAACGCCATTCCCGAGCCCGATGAGGACAACACAGCCACAGTTACCTTCTTCGTGGAGCCGGGCAAGCGGGCCTATGTTCGCCGGATCAACTTCGAGGGCAATGTCTCGACCCGTGATGAGGTGCTGCGTCAGGAAATGACACAAATGGAAGGCGGTGTGGCCTCAACGGATCGCATCGAGTTCTCCAAGACCCGGCTCGAACGACTGGGCTTTTTCAAAACTGTCGATGTTGAAACCCAGCCGGTGCCAGGCACCGATGATCTGGTGGATGTTAACTACTCGGTAGAGGAGCAACCTACGGGCAGCCTTTCGGCTTCGGTTGGTTTTTCCCAGGTTTCGGGGATCATTCTCGGGGCCAACATTTCTGAAAACAACTTCTTCGGGTCAGGCAAGCGGGTATCGGTGGGTGCCAATTTCAGCGACTCCATCAAGAGTGCCAACTTCTCCTACCTGAACCCCTATTACACAGTGGACGGGGTGAGTCGTGGCTTTAGCCTATTTGCCCGCGAAACCGATTTTGAGGCCCAGGACATCTCCTCCTTCCTGCTGGATGAATACGGTGGACGCCTGACCTTCGGTTATCCCATAGACAACGTGACCCGTCTCAATTTTGGCGTGGGTTACACCCTCTCCAAAATCAAGGCAGGCACTTTCAGTGCGCTGGAAGTCACGGAGTTTATAGATGAGGAAGGGGACCGCTTCGACAACTTTTTCCTGAACGGGTCCTGGCGTCGGAGCACTTTGAACCGTGGGGTGTTGCCCACAGACGGCTTCAGTCACTCACTTTCCGGCGATATTGCGGTTCCGGGCAGCGACCTGACCTACTACAAACTGACCCACCGCACTGATTTCTATCAGCCTCTGGACAACAATCAGACCTGGGTCCTTCGTGCCCGAAGTGAAGTGGGCTATGGTGGAGGTTATAACGGTCGTGACGTTATGCCGTTTTACGAGCACTTCTTTGCCGGTGGCTATGGTTCTGTTCGGGGTTATCGCGCGAACTCTCTGGGAGCGCTGGCAACCAATGCGCCCAATGATTTCTCGGATCCAGACCCATTTGGCGGCAGTGTCTTGACGGAAGGCGGGCTGGAACTTATCTTCCCCACGCCCTTTGCAGGGGACACACGGTCAATGCGAACCGCATTTTTCGTGGATGCGGGTCAGGTATTCGACCCTGAGAGAGACTTTGATCCGGCATTTGACGAAGTCAGGCTCTCAGCAGGCATTGGCTTCCAGTGGATTACCGCTGTGGGCCCGCTCGCATTCAGCCTTGCGAAGCCGTTGAATGACCAGTCCGGAGACGACACCCAAGTGTTCCAGTTCTCCCTCGGCCAGAGCTTTTGATCCGGTCGTCATCATTATGAATAAGAAGGAGCATTACCAATGTTCAGAAACAGCATAATTGCGGCTTTTTTGGTGTTTATGATTTCAACTCCGGCGACGGCAGAAACCCGGATCGGCGTGGTCGACCTGCGTCAGGCACTGTTTTCGTCCGACGACGCCCAGGTATTCAGCGAGCAGCTGCAGCGGGACTTTTCGGACGACGAAGAAGAGGTCCGTAAAGCCCAGGAGAGCGCTCGCAAGATGAAGGAGAGGCTCGAAACAGACGGCGCCATGATGAATGAGTCGGAGCGTCAGAAGATGGCCGGTGAATTTCAGGAAAAGGTCAAGGAGTTCAACTTCCTTAAACAACGCCTGGATTCCACGGTATCCAGCCGCAAGCAGAGCTTCCTTGAGAGCGCTCGGCCAGAGGTTGATGCAGCTGTCAAAGAGTTGCTGGAAGAAAATAATCTCGATCTGATCCTGCCCAGCGAAGCCGTGGTCTATGCTGACCCAGAGATGGATCTGACGGCGGATCTGTTGGAAAAGCTGAACCGTTAATCCCGTCGCAGGCCCGGTCAGGAGGCCTGTCTCTATTTGCCGGCAGGCTTTAACCGGAGAATGTTATGGACGAGGGTGTCTTCACGCTGGGTGAGATTGCCTCTGCCCTTGGTGCTGAACTAAAGGGTGACGCCCAGGCCCGGATTTCTGGCCTGGCAACATTACAGGCCGCGGGGCCTGGCCAGATTTCGTTTCTCGCCAACCCCTCATACACCCGGTACCTTGCCGAGACCAGAGCCGGTGCGGTTATTGTTGCCCCCGGCTCTTACGAGCAATGCCCTCCGACCAACGTCCTCTTACTGGACAATCCCTACCTCGGGTATGCTCGGCTCAGCCACTGGTTTGACCCGGCGCCGGTTCAGGCTCCCGGCATCCACTCAAGCGCTATCGTGGCGGCTTCCGCTTCAGTACCGGCCTCCGCATCCATTGGGCCTCTTGCTGTGATAGAGGCCGGGGCAGTGCTGGGTGAGGGCGTGGTTGTTGGCGCGGGTAGTATTGTGGGTGCCCGCTGTCGGATCGGAGCCGGCAGCCGTCTTCACGCCAGAGTGACGCTGGCCCATGAGGTGGTCCTGGGGGCCCGTTGCCATATCCTGAGTGGCGCCGTTATCGGCTCGGATGGCTTTGGATTTGCCAACGAAAAAGGGGCATGGCATCGGATAGCCCAGTTGGGACGTGTCGTTCTCGGCGATGATGTTGAGGTGGGCGCAAACACCACCATAGACCGGGGCGCCCTTGACGACACCCTAATCGGCAACGGGGTGAAGCTGGATAACCTGATCCAGATAGCCCACAACGTGAGCATAGGTGATCACTCCGCCATGGCAGCGTTTGTCGGGATTGCCGGAAGCACCAAAATCGGTCGGTACTGTGTTTTTGGCGGGGCATCGGGGGTTGCAGGCCATGTACGGATTGCCGATAAGGTTCACCTCACGGGGATGACCATGGTAACCGGCGATATTGAAGAGCCGGGGGTTTACTCCTCCGGCACAAGTTCGGACACGTCCAAGCGATGGCGCAAGAACGCCGTCCGTTTCCGCCAGCTCGATGAAATGGCACGTAAGCTGAAACAGCTGGAAAAAAAATTAGAAGGCTGAGGCCAATCCTGATGATGTATATCGAAGAGATCATGGAGCATTTGCCCCATCGGTACCCGTTCCTGCTGGTTGACCGCGTGGTTGAGCTGGAGAAAGGGGTGGCAATCAAAGGCTACAAGAACGTGTCTATTAATGAGCCGTTTTTCACCGGGCATTTTCCTGACCGACCTATCATGCCGGGTGTGCTGATTATTGAGGCGATGGCCCAGCTGTCGGGCATTCTCGCTTTTGCGACCGTGGGCCGGAAACCCTCAGATGGCGTGGTACACTACCTCGCAGGCTCCAGCAAGGCGCGATTCAAGCGCCCTGTTGTGCCAGGAGATCAATTGCGGATGGAGTCGCGCTTCATTTCCGGAAAGCATGGAATCTGGAAGTTCGAGTGCCGCGCACTGGTCGACGACCAGGTCGCATGCGTGGCAGAAGTCCTAACTGCTGAGAGAGGCGCTTGATGGCGACACAACACTGGTCGGGAGTCCATCCCCAGGCAATTGTTGATCCGTCGGCGAGATTGGCGGACAACGTAACGGTTGGCCCCTGGAGCTATATCGGTCCCGATGTGGAAATCGGCGAGGGTACAGAAATCCTGTCCCATGTGGTGGTCAAGGGCCCCACCACCATAGGACGCCATAACCGCATTTTTCAGTTCGCAAGCATTGGGGAAGAATGCCAGGACAAAAAATACGCCGGCGAACCTACCACACTGGTGATAGGCGACCATAACGTCGTACGTGAAAACTGCACAGTGCATCGTGGCACCGCCCAGGACCGGGGCGAAACCCGGCTCGGAAGCCATAATCTTCTGATGGCGTATGTACACGTTGCTCATGACTGCCTGATAGGCGACCACACCATACTGGCAAACTGTGCCACGCTCGCCGGTCATGTCACAGTGGGTGATTGGGCCATTCTGGGTGGCGGCACCATGGTGCACCAGTTCTGTAACCTGGGGCCCCATAGCATGAGCGCCGGGGGCAGTATTGTTCTCAAGGACATTCCAGCCTACGTCATGGCCAGTGGCCAGTCGGCATCTCCACACGGAATAAACGTCGAAGGCCTCAAGCGGCGTGGCTTCGCTCCCGAGACGCTTCTGATCCTCAAGCGGGCCTATAAAACGGTTTATCGCCAGGGCCTGAGTACCGAGCAGGCCATTGCAGAACTTGAATCGGTGTATGGGGATGAGGCCGCTGTGAGGCCGCTGATCGCGTCATTGAAAGGCGCCACCCGGGGCATCGTCAGGTAGTGACAATTCAGGCAAACCTTTCAGTCGTACCTACCCCCCGGGTTATAAGCGATCGCCCTGTCACCGTAGGCATTATTGCCGGCGAAGCCTCAGGAGATATTCTAGGGGCGGGTCTGATACGATCACTCAGGGCTCGCTATCCCCGCGCTCGCTTTGTCGGGATCGGGGGTGAGGAAATGCAGGCTGAGGGCTTTCATTCACTGGTGCCCATGGAGCGACTGTCAGTCATGGGCCTGGTTGAGGTGCTTGGCCGGATTCAGGAGCTTTTCGAGATACGGCGCCGTTTGCTCGATTACTTCCTGGTAACGCCGCCGGATGTGGTGGTTGGGATCGATTCGCCTGACTTTACCCTGGCTGTTGAGCGACGCTGCAAAGAGGCCGGTATTCCAACGGCCCACTATGTCAGCCCTTCAGTCTGGGCCTGGCGTCAAAAGCGTATTTTCAAGATTGCCAGGTCCGTTGATCTGATGCTGACCCTGTTTCCCTTTGAAGCCCGGTTTTACGAAGACCACAAGGTCCCTGTGCGCTTTGTCGGGCATCCGCTTGCAGATCGCATTGCAATGGAAACCGACACTACGGCTGCCCGCGAAGGGCTGGGCATACCGCCTGGCGTGCCGGTGCTGGCGATCCTGCCTGGCAGCCGAGCCGGCGAAATTGATCGCTTGGGCCGCCTGTTTCTTGAGGCCGCGCGATGGTTGCAAAGCCAGCGTCCCGATCTGCAACTGGTTATCCCCTGCGTAAACCGTCAACGTCAGAAGCAGGTCCAGGATCTTGTAGACGCGCTTGAGGTTACCTTGCCGGTGACCCTGGTGTCCGGCCGGTCCCGTGAGGTAATGGCCGCCGCTGATGTGGTCCTGCTGGCGTCCGGTACGGCCACTCTTGAGGCCATGCTGTTGAAAAAACCGATGGTAGTGGGCTATCGTTTGTCAGGCTTAAGTTATGCCATTGTCTCTCGTATTATTCAGGTCTCTCACATAGCGCTTCCCAACCTGCTGGCTGGAAAGGCGCTGGTGCCCGAGCTGTTGCAGGATGCGGCAACGCCCGAATCATTGGGTGCGGCAATACTGGATCAACTGGAAAACCGAGCTGAGCGGGAACAGGTCACCGCAGCGTTTGCCGACCTTCATGATCAGTTGCGCCAAAATGCTGATGAACAGGCAGCCGACGGTGTCTCAGAACTTATCGAGCGAACACATAATGGTTAAAGAAGTCCTGCCTCCGTTTGTGTGTCAATATCCGGGCTGGAAAGTTGCCGGCGTCGATGAAGTAGGGCGCGGCCCTCTGTTGGGTGCGGTGGTGACTGCTGCTGTGATACTGGACCCGGCAAAGCCCATAAAGGGACTTGCCGACTCAAAGGTACTCACCGAACAGCGCCGGGAGGAACTGTACGAGCAGATCCTTGCGAATGCCGCCTGCTGGAGTCTGGGTCGGTGCGAGGCCGACGAAATAGATCAGCTTAATATCTTTCAGGCCACTCTGGTCGCAATGGAGCGCGCTGTGGCAGGGCTCAGCATTGATCCCGAGTATGTGCTGGTGGACGGCAACCGGTGTCCGAACTGGTGCTGGCGCTCTGAGGCTGTCATCAAGGGCGATGGCCGGGTAGAGGCTATAAGCGCGGCCTCCATACTGGCCAAGGTAACTCGCGACAGGGAAATGGTTGCCCTGGAACTGGAATACCCGGGCTACGGTCTGGCCCAGCATAAAGGCTATGCCACCCCGAATCACCTGGAGGCCCTGGCTCGTCTTGGCGCCACGCCCCACCACCGCCGATCCTTCCGCCCGGTACAGGAAGCCATTGCGCAAATGGGCTTGCCCGTAAGCTTATCCAAGGATCCGGAACTAACTTTTTCTGCCGATCTTTTCGCTCAATGAATTGACAAAATGTAAAATAGTGCCTAATATACGCACCTCGTTGAAGCCGCTCAGATACAGAGAGCGAGCAAAAGTTTGTTGCGGGGTGGGGCAGTCTGGTAGCTCGTCGGGCTCCCCAACCCACGAAAGCCGAAGGGAGTCACCGACCTTCGGGTTTGAGGCCGACCCACAGGGTTACTCAGATAATCAAGGTGAGCAAAAGTTTGTTGCGGGGTGGAG
>NZ_JAAMPF010000036.1 GCF_011074795.1 Marinobacter salicampi | reverse complement strand
CAAACCTTCGCCATCGCGCCTAGCTATCAAGGCCCTCTGGGGCTCAGTAGATCAGCGAATTAATCAGACGGGACACTAGAAGCCAATGTCGATGTCGTAATCCATTATGACCGGGGCATGGTCGGAGAAGCGCGTGGCATCGTCGATCCAGCCATCAGTCAGGGTCTTGCGGATGCCGGGCGTCAGTATCTGGTAGTCAGTGCGAATACCGGACTGCTTGCGCCAGCCTTCAGCCCATTCGGGCCACCAGGTAAACTGGTTGCTCTGCTTGTTGATATCCCGAAAAGCGTCGATAGCCCCCATCTCATCAAACAGACGATCAAGCCAAGCGCGCTCATGGGGCAGAAAACCTGAGGCGTCCAGCTTGTGATAACGCGAGCTGGCGTCGGTTACATGGTGAGCCGTCTGCAGGTTGGCGCAGAAAATGAATTGGCGGCGCTTTCGCAGGGTCTTCTGCATATGAAGCCCATAGGCCTCCAGGAACGCGTCTTTGTGGTCGAGGGCGGTCACTTCATCTTCGCCGACGATTTCGTCCTCTCTGCCAAGAGCACTGGGAGCCAGCACCGAGGCCACGCTCACCTTGTCAAAATCAGCCTGGATAAAGCGACCCTCGCGGTCGGCCTGCTCGCTGGCGAATCCGTACATGATGGCTTTGGGGAAATGCCGTGTATAAATACCGACCCCGCCGTCCTCGTTGTTCTCGCCATCAATGAAGTAGGCTTCATAGCCTTCCGGAATCAGGCCGAGGTCCTCGATCTCGTAAGCACGCATTCGGTGGTCCTGAACACATACCACGTCAGCATCCTGCCTGGCGAGCCAGTCAAAAAAACCTTTGTCGATGGCCTGCGCCAGACCGTTGACGCTGATCGATACTACTCGCATACGTGTTCCCTGATTCGGTTTGAGTGTATGATACCGTTTTTACACGTTTTTAAAAGAACCACAGCCCGCCAGAAGCCTTGTCATGTACGACTATCAGCGTGATTTTATAGAATTTGCAATTCAGCGTGAGGTCCTGCGCTTTGGTCAGTTCACTCTCAAATCCGGCCGCACCAGCCCTTATTTTTTTAACGCGGGCCTGTTTCACAATGGCGACGACCTGGTTCAGCTGAGCCGAGCCTATGCCACGGCGCTTCAGCACAGCGGGCTGGATTATGACATTATTTTCGGGCCGGCGTATAAGGGCATTCCGCTGGCAGCCACGACTGCCATGGCCCTGGCGCAAGCCGGTGACAATCGCCCTTACGCCTTTAACCGCAAGGAAAAAAAGGACCACGGCGAAGGCGGCACCCTGGTGGGAGCCCCCCTCAAAGGTCGGGTCCTGATTATCGACGATGTCATCACAGCCGGCACGGCTATCCGCGAAGCCATCTCCATTATCCGCGATGCCGGCGCCGAGCCGGCGGGGGTGCTCATTGCCCTCGACCGCCAGGAACGTGGTAACGGCGACAGGTCAGCGATCCAGGAAGTCGAAGCTGACTATGGCATACCGGTTATCAGCATTATACAGCTTGACCAGGTCCTCGCTTATCTCGAAAGCCGGCCCGACTTTGCCTCACATGCCCGTAAGGTCGCTGCCTACCGGTCAGCCTTTGGTGTTTGACAGGCGCCTGAAGCCCCTACCCTGACATTCGTTTACACATTACAACGCCCGGACACAGATAGAGTGTGGCCCAGCTTCGCAGGTTTGCTATGCTGGGCATATTCCAATCCCGGAGCATTGCCATTTCTGTTATGAACCGCTCAGTTAAAGTCTGCCTTTGCCTGCTATTCGCCTCGGCCCTGGTCACCAGCGCTGCAGTGGATGCACGCATGTATCGCTATACCGACGAGAACGGCCAGATGGTGATCAGTAACACCGTGCCTTCCCGGGCATCGGTTCGTGGCTACGACATCCTGAATGACCAGGGTCGGGTCATCGAAACCGTGAAAGCTGCCCCCACGGCGGAAGAGCTTGCCGAACGCGCGTCCAGAAAAGAGGCGGAGCGCAAACAGAAACAGCAGCACAGAGAAGATGCCAAGCTACTGCGGCGGTTCAGTCATCCGGATGAAGCGGTCAAGGCCATGCATCGCAAGCTCCAGGAAATGCAAAGCCTGAACCAGCTCAAACGCGGCAACATTGCCGTCATCGTTAACCAACTCGATGATGAACAGTCACGGGCCGCCGACCTGGAGCGCTCTGGCAGACAAGTGCCCGAGGCCACCCTGGACAAAATAGACCGCCTCCAGAGCCAGATACGTGACATTGAGCGCGAGATAACCGTGCAAAATGCCGAAATCAGGTCCATGCGAAAAGCCTTCGAGCGGGACATCGACCGGCTTGAAATCATTACCGACCGTCAGCGAACGCTTCCCCTTGATCCAACCGAACCCAAAGGCATGGCAAAGAAGCAATAGTGTGGATTTGACGGCACTCGTGCTCCCTATATCTGAAATAACGGTCCCGTCACGCAAAAAGGTCGCCCTGAGGCGACCTTTGCGATTCACCGATGCTTCATTCAGGCAGAAGCAGGGGTTTTTGCCTTTGCAGGCTGGCTCTTACGAGCGGTTGGCTTTTTGGTATTAACTTTATGCTTGGTTGACTGTGCAACGCTGGTTACATCGTCAGCAGCATCTGATACAGCGTCCGCTACAGCATCGGTGTCTTCAGCTGCTTCTTTCTCAAGTTTTGAAACAACTTCGCCGGCAAAGCTGCCCAGACGCAGGTTCAAACTACGAAGCTGCTCGAAAAGCGTCTCGCTGTAACCGTAATAACGCTCGCGCAGTGACTTAACGCTATATTCACGAGCGCCTGATTCCAGCTTCTCGGCGTACTCGAAAGGCTTGGAAGCCAGCTTCTTCTGCTGCTCTTCAGCGGCGTTGATACCTTTTTCCACGATGTCCTGAATCTGTTCCTGATAGCTTTTAAGTTTACCCATGATGAAACTCCTTACTCATTGATTCGTGTCTGTGACACAGATTGTCTACTCGTGTCTTTCTCATACCTGCAACCCAGCGGGTGCGTTGTATGAGTGACCGATTCCTAGATTCAACATGGAGACTACGGGTTTAAATTAGAATATTCATACTAAAGCCAAACATTCATTCGCCTGCCAGGCAGCAGGCCCACAGTATGCCGCCTTAATAAGCAGTTACCGAATCTTCACTTGCTGTACATGTTAGCAGTTGGATAATTCGCCGCGGCTCGCCCAGGTCAGAACAGTGTTACGCCCCTTCTCTTTACCCGGCGTTTTCTGTACCCGGGCAGTCAAAAACAATACCTACAATAGATGTAGAGGAATCGGCATGAAATCCAGAATCCCACCGCACTGTTGGCTGACCCGCCGACGTTACCGTCTAGTCGTAGCTTTGGTAGCGGTCGCGTCAATGTCTTCGGTGACCATTGCAAAGGAACGGTCAACCAGTCCCGAGTATCTGGCCAGAACCACCTCCACTCCCCAGTACACCTCAGATAAAGCGCCTAGCACCACCTCTGCCAAGGAGCGGTCAACCTCAACAAGCTCGTACAGTAAAGAAAGAAGCTCCTACACCCGGCGCCCTTCGCTAAGCTGGAACGCCCCGATGACCCGGGAAAATGGCTCCAAGCTCTATGTCGGGGAAATCGAGGGTTACCGCCTGTATTACCGGCTCCGGAACCGCAGCAACTATCGCTCAGTGACACTGGATGGTTACGATGCCACAAGCTTCAAATTGAATGGACTGACGCCTGGCATTTACGAGTTCACCATTACCACCTTGGACACTGAGGGTTTGGAAAGCCGCAGATCAAAGCCACTGTCGGTAAACGTGAACTAAGCTCTGGCCACTACCAACTGAAAATGATCCAGCTCGGCACCAGGATCTGGGATTTCTCTTCCTGGATCCAGCCGCCTCCCTCCGCTGGCACCAGGTAATAAGCAGGTCCCCTGTTGGGGACCACCTTGATTTCCTTAAGCTCACCATTGACCCGGTATTCATAGAAGGTCGCGTCTTCTCCAGATGTGATAACCACCTGGGGCTCAGTGGGACTGGGCTGATAGTCTGAGGTCACCACCGGCTCGTCAGGCTGTTCGACCTCCTGAGCAAAGGACGACACAGGCAGACTGAGGGCAACAACAAGCAGGCAGGGGCTGAAGAGTATTTTCATGGTAACCTTGGTTCAGAATCAGGACGCGCCTGCCGTTCATCTTCAGCAGCGCTGGTTCGGAAAGTTTACACCACCATCTTTACTCTTCAATCAGAATCCGGGTCCGAAGTGTTATGAGTCAGCAACAGATTCCACCAGTTGTCCTCGTGGACGGTTCATCTTATCTGTTCCGGGCCTTCCACGCCCTGCCCCCACTCACCACCAGCAAGAATCATCCTACTGGCGCCATCAAAGGTGTCATCAGCATGATCCGGCGTCTGGAACAGGACTTTCCCGGGTCGCGGATCGTAGTGGTCTTCGATGCCAAGGGCAAAACGTTCCGGCATGAGCTTTATGACCAGTACAAGGCCAACCGGCCGCCCATGCCTGATGAGCTCGCAGTACAGATCCAGCCCATCCACGACATCATAAGGGCGATGGGCCTGCCGCTCTTGATTGTGCCTGATGTGGAAGCGGACGACGTGATCGGGACCCTGGCCTGTGAAGCCACTGCCAAGGGCGTGGATGTGGTCATTTCAACCGGCGACAAGGATATGGCCCAACTGGTGAGCGATCATGTCACCCTGATCAACACCATGACCGAAACCCGGATGGATCGAGAGGGCGTTATCAAGAAATTCGGTATTAGCCCCGAACAGATGGTCGACTACCTGGCCCTGGTCGGTGACACGGTCGACAATATTCCCGGAGTCACCAAATGCGGTCCCAAGACCGCGGTCAAGTGGCTACAGGCCTATGAAAACCTGGAGCGCCTGATGGCGCAGGCTGATGAGATCAAAGGCAAGATCGGTGAAAATCTCAAGGATGCGCTGGAGAAACTGCCACTTAGCCGTGAACTGGCCACCATCAAGACCGATGTGGAACTTGAGTTTGGCATCAACGAACTCACACCCAGACCCCAGGACGACGAACGCCTGCGGGAGCTGTTTACCGAATACGAATTCAAAAGCTGGGTTTCAGAACTGATCAGCAACAGTTTCCCGGGCACCGCGGAACCCACGGCGGAACTTGAAGCTCCGGCAGCGCGAGACTACACCGTCATCTTCAGCCAGGCCGAGCTGGACAAGTGGCTCGCTCGGCTCGAACAGGCACCCCTGTTTGCCTTTGATACCGAAACCACCAGCCTCAACTACATGGAGGCTCAAATTGTCGGGGTTTCCTTTGCTGTCGAGCCTCGAGAGGCGGCGTATGTACCGCTGGCTCACGATTATATGGGCGCGCCGGAGCAGCTTGACCGGGACTCGGTCCTGGCCCAAATGAAGCCGCTACTGGAAAGCCCGACCCGTGCCAAGGTTGGCCAGAACCTCAAATACGACAAGAACGTGTTGTGCAACCACGGTATCCACCTGGAGGGCATTGCCGAGGACACCATGTTGCAGTCCTATGTGCTCAATTCGGTATCCTCCCGCCATGACATGGACAGCCTGGCACTGATGTATCTGGGCGAGAAAACCACCACGTTCGAAGCGATTGCCGGCAAGGGCGCCAAACAGCTCACCTTCAACCAGATCAATCTGGAGCAGGCCGGTCCCTACGCTGCGGAAGATGCAGACATCACCCTGCGTCTTCATAACGTTCTGCGTCACAGACTTGCCGAGACCGGTCGGTTGCAGGACGTCTATGAGAATATTGACCTTCCCCTGGTGCCGGTTCTCTCACGCATGGAGCAGCGGGGCGCGCTGATCAACGCGGGCACACTGAAGCACCACAGCCAGGAACTGGCAGAGCGCATGGCCGAGCTTGAGACAGCGGCCCATGAAGAAGCCGGTGAGCAATTCAACCTGGGTTCACCGAAACAACTTCAGGTTATCTTCTATGAAAAGCTGGGGCTGCCGGTTATCAAGAAGACCCCAAAAGGAGCGCCTTCAACGGCAGAGCCTATCCTGCAGGAGCTTGCCCATGACTATGCCCTGCCGCGGCTGATCCTGGAACACCGCAGTCTGAGCAAGCTCAAGTCCACCTACACCGATCGCCTGCCCCAGATGATCAACCATCGCACGGGGCGGGTACATACTTCCTACCATCAGGCCGTTACAGCAACCGGCCGGTTATCGTCGTCTGAGCCCAATCTGCAGAATATCCCCATACGCTCCGAGCAGGGCCGACGGATTCGCCAGGCGTTCGTGGCACCGGAAGGTCACAAGCTCATGGCGGCAGACTACTCCCAGATTGAACTGCGGATCATGGCCCATCTGTCGGGGGATGAAGGCCTGTTGCAAGCCTTTGCCAAGGGTGAGGATATCCATCGCGCCACCGCTGCCGAAGTCTTTGGCACCTCCCTTGAGGAAGTAAGCGGTGACCAGCGGCGTAGCGCTAAAGCCATCAATTTCGGCCTGATCTATGGCATGTCGGCGTTTGGTCTGGCCCGCCAGCTGGGAGTAGAACGACGGATTGCACAGGAATACATTAATCGCTATTTCGAGCGCTACCCGGGGGTTTTGACCTACATGGACAATATCCGTCACCAGGCCCACAACGACGGCTACGTCGAAACCCTGTTCGGCCGGCGCCTCTACCTGCCTGAGATCAATGCCCACAACAAGCAGCTCCAGCAGGCCGCAGAGCGCACCGCCATCAACGCCCCCATGCAGGGAACCGCCGCCGATATCATCAAGCGGGCCATGGTCGCGGTAGAAAACTGGCTTCTGAGTGAACATCCGGACGAAGCGCGCATGGTCATGCAGGTGCACGATGAGCTGATCCTGGAGGTGAAGGAAAGCGCGCTCACAGTTGTGCAGCAGGGTCTGGTCAGCCGTATGTCTGCCGCAGCCAGCCTGAAAGTGCCTTTACTGGTGGAAGCCGGCATTGGCAATAACTGGGATGAAGCACACTAGAGTGCAGAAATGGGCGCTGACTTCCGGCTTATGGTCAGCCCTGGTGCACCACTAACATTATTGCGCCCTGCGTGTGCGGCGGGCAACGTCCAGAGCTTGGGGCTCTGGTAACACTTTCAGCATGCAATTGAATTAAAAAGCAATTTTAAAACCGACCGTGATTCGGCCGTGCGGCACGGTTTTCGCAATGGTAAGGGAGTCGATGCGCATCTGCTGCTTCAGTGCAGATCCGCTTCATGTTGTGACACCCTTGCAAGAGGCAATCTCCATGGCCACGCGGCTATCCGAACGCAGCTGGTTGTTCGACCCCAGCCTGCTCAAGCTGGTTCATCAGTGCCGGCGCCTGATCCAGTCCGAATTCGGGTCAAACTCCACCTGACCGAAGAAAACCTGGAACAACGCCTTGCTGAATTTGCCCATCAAAGCCGCTCTGCGCACCTGACCCGGACCTGGTCTGCGCTCATTGACCGTGTTCCGGCGCTGGCACCCGCCAGTGAAGAAACCACCGGTAAACGCACCTACCGCGGCCAGGAAATCCCGGACAGCTTCACAAGCGCTGCGGAGGAAGACGGGGCCAGGGCGGCCCGTAAGAAGAAGGTGATTTACCGGGGACAGGTCATTGGCTGACGACCATGAATCCAGGCTCAAGGGGAATCAGCCGGGCAAAAGAAAGGCGGGCCCAGGGGCCCGCCTTCTGAACTGGCAGTCAGTAATCGTCAGAATGCCTTGCTCAGTTGGACTGCGGCGCCCCAGGCGTCAAGTTCGTAGGTGCCAGTGACATTGGCTACCCCGTCCGTCGGATTATCATTCACATCGTATTCCTGCTCATTGAGGTCAACGTCATCAATGATCAGATACCCGGCAGCCACGTCCACCGTCCAGCCCGACTGGGCATGGGCGTACTGTCCACCCAGGGTAAGCCAGTGGCGGTCATCAGAAGGTATGCGGGCAGTTCGGAAATCCTCGTTAACCGGGGTTTCATCAAACGCGTACCCTGCCTTCAGGGCGATTTCAGGTGTGGTCTGCCAGATGACGCCAGCAGACGCCGACCAGGTGTCCTTCCAGTTCTCGGACACATGGCCAATGATGCCATCCTGGCCATACTTGCGCTGACCAAGGAATGAAATGGTCTGGTTGGCGGTGCCTGCATTGCCCGCGCGACTAATGACATCAAGGTCTTCGAAATCACTCCATTTGGCCCAGGTTGCCCCTGCCAGCAGGGTCAGGGTATCGGTCAACTCATGGCTGACACCAAAACGCACGCTGTCAGGTACGTCCACTGGGACTTCCGCTTTCTCAGTGAGTGTCTGGGTTCCTACCACAGAACCGCCGGGTCCGAACTGGGGCGCATTGGTCATGGTTGCGTCGCCCTCAAGCTCGAACTCTGTACCACTGCGGAATACGGCTCCGAACGTAGTAGCGTCCGTAGGATGGTACATCAAGCCAATGTTGTAGCTCAGCGCTACATCGTCGCCCTCCACCTCGAAGTAGCCGTCCTGCGGCAGGCCCTGGGATTGAAAGTCCTGGAATTTCGAGAGTTTGCCCTCGGCGTACATGATATTGAGACCAAGACCGATGGAGAGCCTTTCGTCGTTACTCTTGAAGGCAACAGAGGGCATGAAGTTGAGGACTTCCAGCTCTGTTTCATCGGCAAAGAACCGGCCTACGAAGTCGTCATCGTAGTCGGCTTTCAGCCCGTAGGGAGCGTGCAGACCAAACCCTACTGCCACGTTCTCATTGACTTCATGGGTTATGAACAGGTTGGGAAGCACTGCCACGGGGACAAAATCGCCACCATCGCCACCGGCAACCGGCGCGCCGTTATCACGGGTAGCGGTGCCTTCAAAGTCGGCCGAAATATCGAGCACGGCGGCACCAAAGGAGACCTGGGTGCCCTCCAGCTCAGTCATACCCGCCGGGTTGAAATAAACCGTGGTGGCATTCTCGGGATAGGCTGCGGCGCCGGCATTCGCCACACCCATGGCGCTGGCGCTCTGCTCGTTAAGAGCAAAGCCGCCCGCCAGGGCGCCTGCTGGCGCAAGAGCCAAAAGGGCCGGAAACAAACCGTTCTTTATCAGTTGTGTACGCTTAAAATGCTGCATAAGTCCCCCTAGTGAGTGGGCGCAGTATAAGCAGCACGGGCCTATCGCCTCAAATGCAAAGACAACCTATTCAGGATACTAACCAACTAATATATAAACCTAATCTTCCTGTATGGACAACTTGTCAACGCTCGACGACAGCTTGTCGGCTCCGTGTGCGTCTGCGCCCAGTTTGATCATCAGTCGCAGGTCATTGGCGGAATCGGCGTGTGCCAGCGCGTCTTCATAGGTGATTGAGCCCTCGGCATAAAGCCGGTAAAGAGCCTGATCAAACGTCTGCATACCCGCTTCCGTAGATTTTGCCATCAGTTCCTTGAGCTTGTGCACCTCACCCTTGCGGATCATATCCGCCACCAGGGGAGTGTTGATCAGCACTTCTATTACAGCCCGGCGTCCCTTGCCATCCGGCGTAGGCACCAACTGCTGGGCCACGATCGCCCGCAGGTTGAGTGAGAGATCCATCCATATCTGGTTGTGCTGATCCGGATGGAAGAACTGGATAATACGATCCAGTGCCTGGTTGGCATTATTGGCATGGAGAGTAGCCAGACACAAGTGCCCGGTCTCGGCAAACTGGACTGAATATTCCATGGTCTGGCGGGTCCGGACCTCGCCGATCAGTATGACGTCTGGCGCCTGTCGAAGGGTATTCTTGAGTGCCACATCAAAGCTTTCGGTGTCGATGCCCACTTCGCGCTGGGTCACGATGCAGCCCTGGTGCTGGTGCACAAACTCGATCGGATCCTCGATCGAGATGATGTGGCCACGACTGTTCCGGTTGCGGTGACCAATCATCGCAGCCAGGGATGTGGATTTACCGGTACCCGTGGCACCCACGAACAGGATCAGGCCGCGCTTGGTCATGGCCAGGTCCTTGACGACCTCCGGCAGTTCGAGCTCATCAAGCTGAGGAATCTTCACCTCGATGCGACGCAATACCATGCCGCACAGGTTGCGTTGAAAAAAGGCGCTGGCACGGAAACGGCCAATGCCCCGGGCGCTGATCGCGAAGTTACACTCATGGGTTTCGTCAAATTCCGCACGCTGCTTGTCATTCATGGCGCCGTAGACAAAGTCCCGGGTCTGCTCGGGTGTCAGGGCATTCTTGGTAACCGGCAGCACCTTGCCATTTACCTTCATGCTTGGCGGCACACCGGCCGTTATAAAAAGGTCGGAGCCTCCCTTTTCGACCATCAAACGCAACAGTTTTTCAAAATCCATCGGAACACCTGTTCAATTCTAGAAGTTGTCTGGCATCTTGGCCTTGGTACGGGCCGCCTCACGGGAGATCAGGCCTTTTTGCAGCAACTTCTGCAGGGTCTGGTCGAGCGTGGTCATACCCAGGGAGCCGCCGGTCTGAATAGCGGAGTACATCTGTGCCACCTTGTCTTCACGAATCAGGTTACGGATGGCCGCGGTACCTATCATGATCTCGTGGGCTGCAATACGACCGCCGCCCATCTTTTTCATCAGGGTCTGGGACACAACGGCCTGGAGAGACTCCGACAGCATGGAGCGCACCATGGACTTCTCTTCGGCAGGAAACACGTCGACGATCCGGTCGATGGTCTTGGCCGCTGAGGTAGTGTGCAGGGTACCGAAAACCAGGTGGCCGGTTTCGGCCGCAGTCAACGCCAGCCGTATGGTCTCAAGGTCCCGCAACTCACCCACCAGAATGATGTCAGGGTCTTCTCGCAGGGCCGAGCGCAGGGCTTCGTTGAAGCCGAGGGTGTCGCGGTGGACTTCGCGCTGGTTCACCAGGCACTTTTTGGACTCGTGGACGAA
The DNA here is from genome assembly GCF_011074795.1 of Marinobacter salicampi. Classification (GTDB taxonomy): domain Bacteria; phylum Pseudomonadota; class Gammaproteobacteria; order Pseudomonadales; family Oleiphilaceae; genus Marinobacter; species Marinobacter salicampi. Next base: position 408,783 of record NZ_JAAMPF010000036.1, on the reverse strand, counting down.
TTCGATCGGGTCCTCAATGGTCAGCACGTGCTCGTAGCGGGTGTCGTTGATATAGTCGAGCATCGCTGCCAACGTGGTGGATTTACCGGAACCGGTGGGGCCGGTAACCAGGACCAGTCCACGGGGCACCGAAGAGACATCCTTGAAGACCTGCCCCATGCCCAGGTCTTCCATGGTGAGCACTTTGGAGGGAATGGTCCGGAACACCGCTCCGGCGCCACGGTTCTGGTTGAATGCGTTGACGCGGAAACGGGCAACCCCCGGTACTTCGAAAGAGAAGTCGGTTTCCAGGAATTCCTCGTAGTCCTTGCGCTGCTTGTCGTTCATGATGTCATAAATCAGTCCGTGGACTTCTTTATGGGCCATGGGCGGAAGATTGATACGACGTACGTCTCCGTCAACACGAATCATGGGGGGAAGGCCGGCGGACAGGTGCAAGTCGGACGCACCCTGTTTTGCCGAGAAAGCAAGCAGCTCAGTAATATCCATACGGTTCCTCGGGAGGCTTTTATCTTGGCATTTCAGTGGCCTGCGAGTAACGTGTGGGGTTTACTTCAGGGCTCAGTGATCGCCGGATTTTCAATATGACCAGCATAGCAGACAACATCGGGGGCGTAACCCGACGCATACAAAAAGCAACATTGGCTGCAGGCCGCTCACCGGGCGACGTCCGGCTTCTTGCCGTCAGCAAGACCCAGGGACCGGAGGCGATCCGCGAAGCCCTTGCCGCGGGTCAGTTTGCCTTTGGCGAAAACTATCTTCAGGAGGCACTCGACAAGATCAATGCCCTCAAGGCCGAGACCTCGATCCAGTGGCATTTCATTGGCCCCATCCAGTCCAACAAGACCCGGGATATTGCCAATTGCTTTGATTGGGTTCACAGCGTCGACCGCCTGAAAATAGCACGACGACTTGATGAACAGCGGGATCCGGCTTTGCCGGCTCTTGAAGTCTGCATTCAGGTGAACATCAATGATGAGCCAAGCAAGTCTGGCTGCACCCTGACAGAGTTACCGGACCTTGTGCGCTCAATCGCGACGTTACCGAGGCTGAACCTGAGAGGCCTGATGGCCATTCCGGACCCTGACCTGTCCGAAGGTGATCTCAAGCAGAGCTTTCGCAAGCTGGCCCGCGCACTTGCCGACCTACGGCAACAGGAGCCCGCGGCTGGGCCGTTGGATACTTTGTCCATGGGCATGTCAGATGACCTGGAGCTGGCGATCGCGGAAGGCGCAACCTGGGTCCGGGTAGGCAGCGCCATTTTCGGAGCGAGAGCTGCCAAGAGCTGAACCTGTCTTATCCTGTTATTATTCACTCACATTCGCCAAACGGGGTTTCACCGTGAGCAAGTCTCCCACAATTTCCTTCATCGGCGCGGGCAACATGGCCAGTGCGATCATCGGCGGCATGCTGGATGGCGGCTTCAAGGCTGCCAGCGTCTGGGTCAGTGCGCCGGATGACAACCACCTGCAGTCCATAAAACAGCGCTTCGGTGTCAGCGCTACCACCGACAACCGGCATTGCGCACAGCAAGCAGACATTGTGGTGCTTGCCGTCAAACCCCAGGTCATGCGCGACGTCTGCGAAAACATAGCGCCAGTAGTCCAGAACACCCGGCCACTGGTTGTTTCCATTGCTGCCGGCCTGGAAGCAGACACCCTGGACGAGTGGCTTGGCGGCGGACTGCCCCTCGTCCGTGTCATGCCCAACACACCTTCCCTGGTCGGCAAAGGCGCGGCTGGTCTTTATGCCAACAACCAGGTCAGCGAGCACCAGAGAACCAATGCTGAAGCCATTTTCAGCAGCATAGGCGTTGCGGTCTGGGTCGATGAAGAACCACTGTTACACGCAGTCACCGGGCTTTCCGGCAGTGGCCCGGCCTATTTTTTCCTGATGCTGGAAGCCCTGGAAGAGGCCGCCACCGATGCCGGCCTGGACCCGGCCACGGCGCGCAGGCTGGCGATACAGACCATGGCAGGCGCGGCGGAGATGGCAGCCAGAAGCGAGCACGACCCGGCCCAGCTCAAACGCAACGTCATGTCGCCCGGGGGCACGACCGAGCAGGCCGTCAACACCTTCGAAGAGGGCGGTCTGCGCGGCCTTGTTCGCAAAGCCTACGACGCGGCAATAAAGCGCTCCAAGCAGATGGCACAGGAACTCGCCGGCAAAGGTTAGACTGATGGCCCGCGGCCCCGGTGCTGCCGGGGTGGAAATTCAGGGCAGGCATCCTCATTATTCAGAACCACCACTTACAACGGAGTATCGGTTCATGCTGGCGAAGATCGTGATTACCACGCTGCAGATTGTCTCTACGTTCTACCTGACAATCGTGCTGTTGCGCTTTCTCCTGCAACTTGCCCGCGCGGATTTCTACAATCCCATTTCCCAGTTCGTGGTGAAGGCGACCAACCCGCCCCTTCGCCCCCTGCGCAAGATTATACCGGCCTGGGGGCCCATTGATGGTGCCGCGTTGGTGCTGGCGATTCTGGTGCAGATGGTGGCCTTTTTCTTCATTCTCGTGGCCCTCAATAACGGTCTACCCCCGATCAATCCTCTGACGCTACTTCTGACGCTACTGACATGGTCAGTCATCACGGTGCTGGGCCTGATCGTCAAAATCTACTTCTGGTCAGTGATCGCGGTTGTGGTGGTAAGTTGGATTGCCCCCGGCAGTAACCATCCCGCCATCCAGCTTGTGGCCCAGATCACCGAACCGGTCATGCGCCCGGTCAGGAAGGTCATGCCGTCGCTGGGTGGCCTGGACCTGTCACCTATCGTTGTGTTCCTGATCCTCAATGTGATTTCTGTGATGATCAACCACATGGCTGCAGCCGCCGGTCTTGGCAGCATCGGTGTCGCCCTGTGATCCAGGGCGCACCGGACAATAAATAACAAATCAGCACAGAATGAAACGCACCGCGATCTATCTGCACAAGGCTGATTAATAAGGCTTTTTTGACGTTATAAGCGCCAACTGCTACACAGGTATGTCCTGAATGTAAACAGGTTCACGGACTCAGACTCCGTGATCACTTAGACTGCCTTGATAGACCAGAACCGCGCCGACTCCACCGGCGCCAGAAGCGCAGAAGGCCGGTACAATGAACGTAAATGGCAGTTTGTCCCAGCAGGTGGAAGCGTACCACGCGTGGAAGAAGGAGCTTATCCGGCAGATCAGCCGTTACCGTCTCTGGCTCCAGGACAACGATCTTTTCTCCGATGACATCAGCAGCCGTATCCGGCGTGGCCTGGAGCTGCTGATCGAAGATGAACTCACGATCGCGTTTGTAGGGGAATACTCCCGTGGCAAGACCGAGCTCATCAACGCTCTGTTTTTTGCTGACTATGGCCAGCGCATGCTGCCCTCCCAGGCCGGGCGCACCACCATGTGCCCCACCGAACTGTTTTTTGACCGCACCGAAAACCGTAACTACCTGCTGCTGCTCCCGATAGAGACCCGTCGCGACGAGCGCTCGCTGCAACAGTTGCGCAAGCAGCCAAAGGACTGGGTCCGCCTCGAGCTTGACGACACCAATCCGGACCTCATGCGGGATGTGCTTGCGGAAGTGGCCGAAGTAAAGTCCGTGTCGCCCTCAGAAGCACGTGAGCTGGGTTTCCACGAGGACATGTTGGAACATGATCGTGAAAATCCTGGCCAGGTACTGATTCCGGCCTGGCGCAATGCGCAAATAAGCATTCGGCATCCCCTGTTTGAACGCGGCCTGAGAATTCTCGACACCCCGGGACTCAACGCCCTGGGTTCGGAACCGGAGCTGACCATCAGCATGTTGCCGAGCGCCCATGCCGTCATTTTTCTGCTCAGTGCCGACACCGGCGTCACCGCCAGCGACCTCAGCATCTGGAAGGACTATATCGCGACCGATAGTGCCGACCACCGCGCCGGGCGGTTTGCGGTATTGAACAAGATTGATGTGCTCTGGGACGATCTGCAGGGCGAAAAGCACACCCAGGACTCCATCAGGCGAATTCAGCAGTACACCGCCGATCACCTCGGCATTCTGCCTGCTGATGTGCTTCCGGTATCCGCCAAGCAAGGCCTCCTGGCCCGGGTCCGTAATGACGAGGCCCTGTTCCTGCGCAGCCAGCTACCCGACCTCGAGCAGTTGATCATGGACCGGATCCTGCTGCACAAGGAACAGCTGATCACCCAGAGCCTCATTAACGACCTGCTCGGCATGCTTCAGAACAGTCAGGCCGCCATGCAGACGCGTCTCGATACACTCAAAGAAGAGCTGGATGCCTTTTCGGAAACCCATATGGACCGTGACGCCCTCGGGCGACTAGCGGACCGGGCCCAGCGCGACTATGACTTTTACTACAAGAAGCTGATCACGCTTCGTTCAAGCAGACGACTGATGCAGTCCCAGAGCGCCATGCTGATGGAACTGGTCAGCGAGCATCGGTTCGAAGACCATGTTGAAAAAGTGCGCAAGCTGATGACTTCAAGCTGGACCACAGCAGGCATCAGCCGGGGCATGAACCATTTCTTTGAGCTGCTCGAAAGCGACCTGAGCAATCTGATGAGTGAAGGCCAGCTTGCCGAAAAAATGGTCTCTGCCATATACCGTCGTTACAACGACGATACCCGGGCTCGTCACCTGGAGCCCATCCCGATGCGTGCCGGGCGTCATGTCATCGCGATCCGCGAACTACGCAAGAAAGCCAACCGGTTCCGGCGCAACCCCCGCAACATGCTGACGGAGCAGACGCTGCTCATCCGACGATTCTTCAACGTCATGGTGGGTGAAGCCCGTACCCTCCACCAGCGGGTGCGGGCGGACACCGAGCGCTGGCCAGAGGAAGCCCTGCTGCCGATCATGCAGTACTCCATGGAACAGAAAAAATTGCTGGAGCACCAGATCCGGCGGATTCGCGACATGGTCCGCAATGAAAAAAGCAGCAAGGAAGAACGCCTGCGTCTTGAAGCCACCGTCAGTGATCTCAAGCGACAGCTTGAACTGGCAGAAAACATGCACCGGCAGATTCGAAAACCGGCACCCACGCTGATCCAGCAGAAAGTGGTTAACATCTCAGGCATAGCCTGAACCCCTGCAGTCGGCGAGGTCACGCGCCGGTTGCAGGGACCCCGCCCCACCTTTAAACTGATGGGCTGGCATTGATTTCACCCCGATCCCGTACAACGGGTGAGCAACTGTCTAACCTGGCTCGCAGCCATTTCATGACCGACAGATTCAGGAACCCATCGCTTCGATGCCCGATTCCCTGCCACCGGATTCCGCTGGAATAGTCACGCCGCAGGCCCTTCACTTTGCTGAGCCGATCAAGCTCGCCTGTGGCCAGACGCTGGCCTGCCATGACCTGGTGATTGAAACCTATGGCACGCTCAATGAAGATGCCAGCAATGCGGTATTGATCTGCCATGCCCTGAGCGGGCATCACCACGCCGCGGGCTACCACAGTGCCGACGACAAGAAACCGGGTTGGTGGGACAGTTGCATTGGTCCCGGCAAGCCGATCGACACGTCGCGCTTCTTCGTGGTCAGCCTCAATAATCTCGGCGGCTGTAACGGCAGCACCGGACCCAGCTCCATCAATCCGGCCACCGGCATGGCCTATGGCCCAGATTTTCCTGTCATAACGGTTCAGGATTGGGTACACAGCCAGGCCTTACTGGCAGACCGACTGGGCATTCAGTGCTGGGCGGCGGTCGTCGGCGGATCGCTAGGCGGCATGCAGGCGTTGCAATGGAGCCTTACCTATCCCGACCGCCTCCGACACGCCATTGTGATCGCCTCCACCCCAAGGCTTACAGCCCAGAACATCGCCTTCAACGAGGTCGCTCGCAAGGCCATTACGTCGGACCCAGCATTTCATGGCGGCCGTTACTACGACCTTAACACCATTCCCCGGCAGGGCCTGATGCTGGCGCGTATGGTCGGCCATATAACTTACCTGTCGGACGCTTCCATGGGCGAAAAGTTTGGTCGGGACCTCCGCGACCAGGCCTACAAGTTTGGCTATGACGCTGAGTTCCAGGTGGAAAGCTACCTGCGATACCAGGGCGAGCGGTTCTCTGAATCCTTTGACGCCAATACCTATCTTCTGATGACCAAGGCGCTGGATTATTTCGACCCGGCTTACGAATCCGGCGACGACCTGGCGAAAGCCCTGGCGGTTGCCCGCTGCGAATTTTTGGTACTTTCATTCAGCACTGACTGGCGTTTTACCCCGGCCCGTTCGAAAGAGCTGGTCAATGCCATGATCGCCGCAAGAAAAAGAGTCAGTTATGCGGAAATAGACGCGCCCTGGGGACACGATGCTTTCCTGATTCCGACCCCACGTTATACCGAGGTGTTTACCGCCTACCTGGACAGGGTTGCCCGGGAGGTGGGCGTATGAGGGCTGACCTGGAAATTATCGAGCAGTGGATCAGGCCCGGCAGCCACGTACTCGACCTGGGCTGTGGTGACGGCATTCTGCTGGATTACCTGCAGCGGGAAAAGCAGGCGACGGGCTTCGGCCTGGAAATAAACTCCGATGACATCACCGCCTGCATGGCCCGGGGCGTTTCGGTCATTGAACAGAACCTGGATACCCAGGGGCTTGGCAATTTCGAGGATCAGACCTTCGATGTGGTGCTTATGACCCAGGCCCTGCAGGCCGTGCGACGCCCTGATCTGGTCCTTGATGAGATGCTGAGGCTGGGCCGCGAAGGCATTATCACCTTCCCGAATTTTGCCTACTGGCGGCTGCGCTGGTATCTCTTGCACAAAGGCAGAATGCCCGAATCCGAAACGCTTCCGTATAAATGGTACAACACCCCGAACATCCACCTATGCACCTTCAAGGATTTCGAGGCCCTGTGTTACCGGAAGAACATTCGCATCACCAATCGCACGGTTGTGGATGGGCAACACCGCGACCGATGGCTCAGCCGCCTGTGGCCCAATCTGTTGGGCCAGATCGCGATTTACCGGATTACCCGGCAGGAGGACTCATGACAAGACTATCACTGACTCAGGCTCCACACTTGAAGCCAAGGCTGACGCCACTGCTTATGGCGGCCCTGGCCACGCTGCTGATGTTGACCATGACAGGCCGCGCGTCAGCTGAATCAAAGGATTTTGGCGAGCACGTGGTCCACTACAGCATTTTTCCTAGCGGTTTTCTGCGCCCTGACGTCGCCAGTCAATACAATCTCAACCGAAGCCGCTCCCTTGGCGTGGTCAACATAAGCATCATGGAAAAGCAGGAAGACGGAACATTAGCCCCTGTTGGCGGTCAGGTAGAGGGCCAGGTTCTCAATGACGTTCGCCAGGGCAAATTCCTTGGTTTTCGGCGCGTGACCGAGGGCGATGCCGTTTATTCCCTGGCTCAGTTCCAGTACCGCCCCGGCGAGATGCTGACATTCCAGCTCACCGTCCGGCCCCAGGGCAGCAGTCGGGAACTGCCCATTCGAGTCACTAAAACACTGTTTGATGAACGCTGATGGATAACCAGGACAAGCAGCTGGTCATAGCCAGCAACAACCCAGGCAAACTTCAGGAATTTGCTGACCTGCTCGGCCCCCTGGGCATAAGCCCAATCGCCCAGTCGGAGCTGGGTGTAACCGAAGCGGAGGAGCCGGCGGTCACCTTCGTTGAAAATGCCATTCTCAAGGCCCGGCATGCGGCTGCTAGCACCGGCCTTGCCGCCATGGCCGATGATTCCGGGCTCGCCGTGGACGCGCTTGGCGGGCTGCCGGGCGTACGCTCGGCCCGGTACGCTGGGCCCGGTGCCAGCGACCAGGACAACATGGAAGCGCTGCTTGAGGCCATGGCCAAGGTGCCCCTGGGGCAACGGCAGGCCCAGTATCACTGCGTACTGGTCTACCTCCGTCACGCTGAGGATCCCACGCCCATCATCTGTCACGGGCGCTGGCCTGGTGAAATTCTTTTTGAGCCCCTCGGTACCGGAGGTTTCGGTTACGATCCCGTGTTCTGGCTGCCGGCGCTACAGGCATCAGCCGCGCAGCTTTCCCGTGCGGACAAAGGCCGTCTGAGCCACCGGGGCAAAGCCCTGCAAAGCCTTATGGCACAGCTCACGGAATTTTTCCCCCGGACTTCGCAGTCGTGAATCTTCCGGCAGCAGGATGAGCAGCGTGTCACCTCACCTTTGTTCATTACCACCGCTGAGCCTGTATATTCATGTCCCCTGGTGCGTGCGTAAATGCCCTTACTGTGATTTCAATTCTCACGCTCACAGCGGCGAGCTTCCCGAGCAGGCCTACCTGGCTGCGCTTCTGAGTGACTTGGAACACGAAGCCCTGCGGGTACACGGCCGGCCCATTGAAACCGTTTTTATCGGCGGTGGCACGCCTTCGCTGATGTCGCCGGAGTTTTTCCGGGATCTGTTCCGGGGCCTGGGCCAGCGACTGACCTTTACCGACGACGCCGAAATCACCCTCGAAGCGAACCCCGGCACCGTAGAACAGGGACGCTTTCTGGGCTTCCGGGAGGCCGGTATCAATCGTCTGTCCATCGGCATACAGAGCTTTGATCCTGTCCAGCTAAGGACACTGGGCCGTATACATGATGCCGACGCTGCCCACCGGGCGGTGGAGGCGGCTCTCGCAGCGGGGTTCAATAATTTCAACCTGGATCTGATGCATGGCCTGCCCGGCCAGACTCCGGAAGCGGCTGTGGCTGATCTGGAAGCGGCCCTTGCCTGGCGCCCACCCCATCTGTCGTGGTACCAGCTGACACTGGAGCCCAATACCGAATTCTACTCCAGGCCGCCGGTTCTTCCGGACGACGATCGCCTGAGCGATATCTACGATGCCGGCGCGAAGACGCTTCGTGACGGGGGCTATACCGACTACGAGGTCTCGGCCTGGAGCAGACCTGGCAAGGCTTCACGCCACAACCTTAATTACTGGCGCTTTGGCGACTACCTTGCTCTGGGGGCGGGCGCGCACGGCAAAACTACCCACAGGGACGGGACCGTGGAGCGCTACTGGAAAACCCGCCAGCCGGAAGCCTACCTCAATCGCATTGGCAACTACGTGGCCGGCACCCAACTTGTGTCACACGACGAATTGCCACTGGAATACATGATGAACGTGCTTAGGCTGAGTGAGGGCGTTCCGGAAACCATGTATACAGAACTAACAGGTTTACCCCTGGATTCAATTGCTGCAATACTCCAGAGATTACGAACGGAAAACCTGCTGCATCCGGGCCGTATTCAGGCTACAGAGCAAGGTAAACGGTACCTGAACAGTTTACTGGAGCGCTTTCTCTGATGAGTCTGGCCAATCTCCCCCCGGCACCCCGTGCCCTCAAATTCATGGTCCTTGCGACCGTCGCAATGTTCATCATCATGTTTACCCTGAACGTCACACTGTCTACTGCCCAGGCCCCTCAGGGTATGGTCAGCTTCCAGTTGGCGGCAAATGCCGATCAGACCATGGCGATACTGCACAGCTGGGGACAGGAAGGGCTGGTGTGGGCGATGACCTCGCTATGGCTCGACTTCCCCTTCGCTATCCTATACACCGTGACCCTGCTGTTGCTCACAAGCTATCTTCTGGTTGACCGCCCCGGGGTGCGAGAGCGCAAAACCGGCCATTGGGTCAGGGCCCTGTTCGTCACGGCCGGTGTCAGTGATTTGGGGGAGAACGTGTTGCTGCTCAATAATCTCACCGTCCCTACGGATGGAATCAGCCAAGCTGCGGCCATCCTGGCAATGATCAAGTTTACCGGCCTGCTCATGGGAAGCGCCGGGCTGGTGCTCATCAGGGCTGCTCGTAGACACCCGTTTAATTCGTAGTCTGCAATTGCTGGCAAAGCTGGACCAGATCCGAAGACCTGAGTCCAGACCAGCCCCGGATCCAGGCTAGTTCGTGCGACGGAAAAGCAGATCCCAGACCTCGTGGCCCAGCCGGGAGCCCCTCTGCTCGAACTTTGTCACCGGCCGATGCTCCGGCCGCGCTGCGAACTGTCCGTCACCCTCGGCGTTGGCGAAGCCCTCTGAGTCACTGAGCACTTCCATCATGTGGTCGGCGTAATTTTGCCAGTCTGTGGCCAGATGAAAGATACCGCCCACCCGCAACTTGTGGCGTATGCGCTGGACAAATTCCGGTTGCACCAGGCGCCGCTTGTGGTGGCGTTTCTTGTGCCAGGGGTCGGGGAAGAACAGCATGACACGATCCAGGCAGGCGTCCGGCAGGCAGAGATCGATGACATCGTTGGCGTCAATGGCGTAGACACGGACATTCTCAAGGCCACGGTCCTCCACTTCTTTGAGCAAGGCCCCGACGCCCGCCAGGTGTACTTCCACCCCGATGAAATCCTGCTCAGGAGCAGCCTCTGCCATATCCGCCAGCGACCCGCCCATGCCAAACCCGATCTCCAGATTGAGCCAGGCCTCGCGCCCGAAAACCTCCCGGGGGTCGATCATGCCGTGCTCACGGGTAAGGCCATACCTGGGCCAACAGCGCTCATAGGCCTTTTTCTGGCCTTCGGTCATGCGGCCCTGGCGAAGCACAAAGCTGCGGATACCCCGGCGCGTGGTGACCGGTGATTTGTCGGACGGGTCCTGCTGGTCTGTCATAGTTTCCCTCACGGCGACGTCTGTCACCGGCCTCGTTGCCATGGATAGTGAGCACAGTCTACCAAACGATACTGCACTTGGGTGCTTCAGAAACAGGATCAGGCGGTAGCACCTGGTATCCGGCTCTGGAGTCGATCCAGCTTGCGATAGCCAAGGGCCTCCACCAGGTGGGTCCGGTCAATGGCTTCGGCACCGGCGAGATCTGCCAGGGTTCGCGCCACCCGCAAGATCCGGTGCAGTGCCCGGGCTGACAGACCCAAACGCTCCATTGCCCGGGACAGCAAGGCTTCGCCTTCGTCCCCGGGTTGGCAATAATGATGCAGGTCCGTGCCGCAGAGCTGCGCATTGATGCTGCCCCGGGCTACCTGAACGGCCCGCGCCGCTTCTACCCGGGCTCGGACCTCATCACTGCCAACCGGTTCGGCGGTACGCTTCATCAAGACGTCGCTGGACTGGACAGGTACCTCGACGTGGAGGTCGAACCGGTCCAGCAACGGGCCGGAAAGCTTGGCCTGGTAGCGCATCACCTGCTGGGGCGTGCACTGACACTCGATCGTGGGGTGGCCCCGGTAGCCACAGGGGCAGGGATTCATCGCAGCAATAACCTGGAAGCGGGCCGGAAATGTCAGTTGTCTGGCCGCCCTGGAGATGACGATTTCCCCGGATTCCATGGGTTCGCGCAACACCTCAAGCACCTTGCGATCGAATTCCGGTAGCTCATCCAGAAACAGGACACCCCGGTGCGCCAGGGAAATTTCCCCGGGCCGCGGGCTGCTGCCACCACCGACCAGAGCGACTGCAGACGCGGTGTGGTGAGGTGCGCGGTATGGCGGCCGGCGCCAGTGGCCATTGCGGACAGGCAGCCCCGCCACTGAATGGACACTGGCCACCTCGAGGGCATCCTCATCGGTCAGAGGCGGCAAAATGCCCGGTAGCCGGCTGGCCAGCATGCTTTTACCAGTGCCCGGTGGGCCGAACATTAACAGGTTGTGGCCGCCGGCCGCGGCGATTTCTAGAGCGCGCTTGGGCACATGCTGGCCCCGGACATCGGCCAGGTCCGGCGCCTGTGGATCAACGTGTGTCAGCGCCTCGGGGCGCAAGGGGCAGAGGCGCTCTGTATCGGTAAGATGGGCACATACCGCCAGCAGGTGCCCGGCAGCAAAGACGTCATCCCCCGCAGCCAGGGAAGCTTCGGCTGCATTACTGTCCGGAATCAGGATCTGCCTCTGTGCCTCACGGGCCGCGATCACTGCCGGCAGTACGCCACGAACCGGACGCAGAGCGCCATCGAGGGAGAGCTCCCCCAGGCATTCGAACCGGGTCAGCCTTTCGGATGGCAACTGGCCTGACGCGGCCAGGATGCCAAGGGCTATGGGCAGATCAAAACGACCGCCCTCCTTGGGCAGGTCCGCAGGCGCCAGATTGATGGTTATGCGTTTTGCGGGAAACTCGAAGCCGGCGTTGAGCAGAGCACTGCGGACCCTGTCCTTGCTTTCCCGTACGGCGGTTTCTGGCAATCCGACAATGGAGAGGGCTGGCAGGCCATTGGACAGGTGTATTTCAACGGTTACAGCGGGGGCTCCCACGCCCAGGCGGGCGCGGGTGTGTACGGTAGCGAGCATGGCAACCTTCCATGGTTACGGGTTTAAGCAGATGGCCGCTTCCTGCAGCCTTCGTGTGCTGGGTTCAGCCAGCTTTACGTTCGAGCTCAGCCACTTGTTTCTCAAGGGCTTCGACTTTCTCACGGGTTCGCATCAGCACCGCCTGCTGGGCGTCAAACTCTTCCCGCGTCACAAGATCAAGCCGCGCCATGACAGACATCACGGTAGCGCGGGCATGGTTTTCGAAGTCATCCTTGGCTGCACGCGCCATGTCAGGCACAAACTGGCCAAACTGACCCTGAAGCTGACTTAAGAAATCCTGGGGTCCTTTCATCCTTTACCTCTCGGGCTGAACTTGGGGCTGATTTGACCATCATCTCATTCCCAGGAGCACCGCTTGGGGAGACAATTTATAAGCCGGAGTGTAACACAACCGCGCTCCTGCCATACTGTCCACGATGGCCCCTATGGACGCCCGCAGTGCATTGCGGCTGCCATGCACCAATATGGATCGCATGACCAGCCAATGCTCTATAATGGCGCGTCCGGATGGTCCATTCTGGTATTTTGACCAGGTACTAAACTGTTTTAAATACTGTTTTTTGCGTTGGCACACCCGATGCTTCAACCCTCGTACGCAATCCGCACGCACTGTGTGCGAGGTAGCAGCATCCCGAACCCGATACCGGCATCCAAGGATCAGATGTATTGGGCGGCCATACCAAGGAGAAACCAATGAAACTTGTGACAGCGATCATTAAGCCTTTCAAGCTGGACGATGTACGTGAAGCATTGTCAGAGATCGGCGTTCAGGGCGTAACCGTCACCGAAGTAAAAGGCTTCGGGCGGCAAAAAGGGCATACCGAGCTGTATCGGGGCGCTGAATACGTTGTGGACTTCCTTCCCAAGGTCAAGGTCGAGGTCGCTATTGGCGACAGCCTGCTTGACCAAGTGATTGAGTCCATTACCAAGGCTGCCAACACCGGCAAGATCGGCGATGGCAAGATTTTCGTGACAGAACTGGAGCAGGCCATCCGGATTCGTACCGGTGAAACCGGAGAAGAAGCGGTCTGATCGCTCCCCGAGTCGAATAACAGCCAGCGCAAAAAAACAGTAACCCCTGACAGGCCTCGTGCGGAGGGCTTTGTATGGAAAGCAATATCTTTCAGTTGCAGTACGCAATGGATACGTTTTACTTCCTCGTTTGCGGTGCTTTGGTCATGTGGATGGCGGCAGGCTTTGCCATGCTCGAAGCCGGCCTTGTACGTGCCAAGAACACCACTGAAATCCTAACCAAGAACGTCTCCCTGTACGCAGTCTCGTGCACCATGTATCTGATCTGCGGCTACGCCATCATGTATAACGGCACCTTCTTCCTGACCGGCATGGGCAGCGTGGATTCAGCAGCCATTCTGAATGACTTCGCCGGCCGCGAAGACGGCTTTGAAGGTGGCTCCATCTACTCCGGCGCTTCCGACTTCTTCTTCCAGGTGGTCTTTGTTGCCACCGCCATGTCCATCGTATCCGGTGCCGTGGCAGAGCGTATGAAGCTGTGGGCCTTCCTTGTTTTTGCAGTCGTCATGACCGGCTTTATCTACCCCATGGAAGGCGCATGGACCTGGGGCGGCGCTTCTGTCTTTGGCATGTACTCACTGGGCGACATCGGCTTCAGCGACTTTGCCGGCTCCGGCATTGTCCACATGGCTGGTGCCTCAGCGGCGCTTGCCGGCGTCATCCTGCTGGGTGCCCGTAAAGGCAAGTACGGTCCCAAAGGCGAAATTCGTGCCTTCCCAGGCGCCAACCTGCCTCTGGCCACGCTGGGTACCTTTATCCTGTGGATGGGCTGGTTCGGGTTTAACGGTGGCTCCGTGCTCAAGCTGGGCGATATCAACAGCGCTCACTCGGTCGCCATGGTGTTCCTGAACACCAACGCTGCGGCAGCCGGCGGCGGCATTGCAGCACTCATCACCGCTCGCCTGCTGTTCGGCAAGGCTGACCTCACCATGCTGTTGAACGGTGCCCTGGCTGGCCTGGTCACAATTACCGCCGAGCCATCAACTCCCAGCGCCCTGACAGCCACCCTGTTCGGTGCCTTAGGTGGCGTACTGGTGGTCTTCAGCATTGTGGCTCTGGACAAGATGCGCATTGATGATCCGGTCGGCGCCATTTCAGTACACGGCGTTGCCGGCCTGCTGGGTCTGCTGCTGGTTCCGGTTACCAACAGTGATGCCAGCTTCTTTGGCCAGATTGTCGGCGCCCTCACCATCTTCGTCTGGGTATTCGTAGCCAGCATGATTGTCTGGGGCATTCTCAAGATGATCATGGGTCTGCGGGTCACAGAAGAAGAAGAGTACGAGGGTGTGGATCTGTCCGAGTGCGGCATGGAAGCCTACCCGGAGTTTGTCAGCAGCAAGTAGGACGGACTCGGGTCAGCGAGCCATTGCTGACCTGAAGAGCCACTGCTGGCATGAAAAGGGGCGCCTCACAGGCGCCCCTTTTTTTAGGTTCTCTGGGTCAACGGATAACCCGAACCCGGCCTACTTGCCGAGGATGTCGACCATGAACTGCGGCTGCGCCAGGGCGGCCTTGTGGATGCTTTCATTGTAATAGCGCGTCACAAAGGGGCGCTCAGCTGCGTCGGCCTCGCGGAAGTACTTCAGGGGCTTTTCCTTTCCGGCCATGGTGCAGCTCCACCAGCCGGTCGGGTACACCGGCTGCGGGAACGGCAGGGTGTGCACATGATCGAACCCTGCTTTTTTCATGTCCTTGTGCACATCGGCAATAATGGTTTCGGTGTGCAGCAGCGGTGATTCGCTCTGCTGTACCACGATGCCGCCCTTGCGAAGGGCCATCATGCAGTCCCGGTAAAAATCTACCGCGAACAGGCCTTCGGCCGGTCCGACCGGGTCGGTGCTGTCGACAATAATCACATCGACACTGTTGGGCTCGATATCCCGCATCCACTGGATACCGTCACCAAAAAAGAAGTTGGCCCGCGGGTCCTCATTGGATTCACACAGTTCGGGGAAGTATTTTTCGGACAGACGAGTGACACGTTCGTCAATTTCCACCTGCCAGGCCTCTTCCACCCCAGGGTGGCGCAGCACTTCCCTCAAAGTGCCGCAGTCACCGCCACCGACGATCACCACCTTCTTCGGGTCCCTGTGGGTAAAGAGCGCCGGATGGGTCATCATCTCGTGGTAGAGGAAGTTGTCGCGACTGGTGAGCATCACGCAGCCATCGAGCACCATCAGGTTGCCGAAAGTCTCGGTCTCGTAAATCTCCAGGGTCTGGAATTCGCTTTTCTCTTCATGCAACTTGCGTTTTATCTTCAGGGAAAAAGCCGTTCCCTGATCCTGAAAAACCTCTGTGAACCAACCGTCGTTGAGTTCGGCCATGTCTGAGTCTCCCACCTGTCAAAACGTTGGAGCGGTCCGTTATTACGAACCTGTGATCTGAGCGCTATTGTAGGGTCCCCGGCGCCGGAGCTAAAGCACTGCCGACAACGGAGCTCCGACTCTTTCGTCCGCCAAGACTTTTAGCCGGGCACCCGAACTCATACAATGACGGGCTGCGTGTCGACACCCGGTCGATATCCGGCATGAGAACAGGACCCAAGCCCATGATTGAGCTTCCCGGCGCCAACGCCCAGAAGGTGTATAACATTGCTCACTGGAGTGACGGCTATATCAGCGTCAATGCCCAGGGTGACGTGCTGATCCGGCCTGACCGGGGGCGCAGCGGGGACGACATCAATCTGCCGGAACTGACCCGCTCGCTGGTCGCCAGCGGTATCCAGCTGCCGGTGCTGGTACGTTTCACCGATATTCTGCACGATCGGGTCAACACCCTGTGTGACGCTTTCAATACCGTCGCCCGGGAGCAGGACTACCAGGGCCGCTATACCGCTGTATACCCCATCAAGGTGAACCAGCAGCGCCGGGTCGTAGAGGAACTGATCCGTTCAGAGCCCGCCGCCAGCCGCCAGCAGATTGGCCTGGAGGCGGGCAGCAAGCCGGAACTGATGGCGGTACTGGCGCTGTCCCGGGGCCAGGGCTCGGTGATCGTATGCAACGGCTACAAGGACCGGGAGTATGTTCGGCTGGCTTTGATTGGCCAGAAGCTTGGGCACAAGGTGTTTATCGTCGTCGAGAAGCGGTCGGAGCTGCCGCTGATTCTGCAGGAAGCCGAGAAGCTCGGGGTGAAGCCGCTGATCGGGATCCGGGCGCGCCTGGCCACCATCGGCAAGGGCAACTGGCAGAACACCGGGGGCGAGAAATCCAAGTTCGGGCTGTCTGCCGCCCAGATCCTTGACGTACTGGCCCATCTCAAGTCAGCTGACGCGCTGGATTCGCTGCAGCTGCTGCATTTCCACCTGGGCTCCCAGATTGCCAACATCCGGGACATCCAGACCGGCTTGCGGGAGTGCGCCCGCTTCTATACCGAACTGCGCCAGCTTGGGGCACCTATCGACACGGTGGACATTGGCGGCGGCCTGGGCGTGGATTACGAGGGCACCCGCTCCCGCAGCAGCTGTTCCATCAACTACAGCATGGGCGAATACGCCTATAACGTGATCCATACCCTGCAGGCTGAATGCGACCGGGTGGGCATACCCCATCCCAACCTGATCAGTGAGTCCGGCCGGGCCCTGACCGCCCACCACGCCGTGCTGGTGACCAACATCACCGACCGCGAGGCGCCGGACAATACAACCCCTGCGGCGCCCGGCCAGGAGGCCCCTGGCCCGCTGCACGATCTCTGGCGGGATTTCATGAGCCTTGCGGATGAAAACTCCAAACGCTCCCAGATCGAAATCTATCATGATGTGCTGCACGCCATGAGTGATGTCCACGCCCAGTTCGCCCATGGGTTGCTGTCGCTGTCCCACCGGGCCAAAGCCGAGGGCTTGTATACCGCCTGCTGCCGGCTCCTGAAAAGCCAGCTCACCACCACCAACCGGGCCCACCGGGAGGTAATCGATGAGCTGAATGAAAAGCTGGCTGAAAAACTGTTTGTGAACTTCTCCCTGTTTCAGTCGTTGCCGGATGTGTGGGGGATTGACCAGATTTTCCCGGTTATGCCCATTTCCGGACTCAACCGTCCCCTCACCCGCCGGGCCGTTATCCAGGACATAACCTGCGATTCCGACGGTCGAATCGACCGCTACGTCGAGGGCCAGGGCATGGAAACCACGCTTCCGTTACCCGAGGACGACCCGAACGATCCGCAGCTGGTGGGCTTTTTCATGACCGGTGCCTATCAGGAAATTCTCGGGGATATGCACAACCTGTTTGGCGACACCCACTCCGTGGATGTGCAGCGCACGGCGGAGGGAGGCTACCGCGTCAGCGACCCGATCTTCGGCGATACCGTGGCCAAGGTCCTACGCTATGTAAACTTCGAACCCGATGACCTGGTACAGGCCTATCGGGAAAAATTCGCCGCCAGCGGTCTGGACGACTCTGAGCAGGCCGGGCTTCTGGGGGAACTGGAAGGTGGCCTGAATGGTTATACCTACCTTGAAGAGTAGTCCGCCTTCCGGCGCAATTATATAATTGCAAATGATCTGGCCTCATCCACCGTGCGTACAACTAGCACTGACAAATCCGGGATGAGTGCTTAAGATGATGCAAACTAACTCGATGCAAGCCACCGCCAAGGAGCGTCCGGTGTCCACACTGGAGCACACATCAGCGAGATCTGAGGGCCGCAAGGACCAATGGAGCCAGATGCTCGTCAAAGTTGGCAAAAGCCAAGATCGTCAGGCTTACCATGCCCTGTTTCAGCACTTCGCCCCGCAGCTGAAGTACTACGCCATGGCCAATGGGTTGGCCAGCCATGCCGAAGAGCTGGTGCAGGAAGTGTTCGTCTCCATATGGCGCCGCTCCTGTCTATACGACTGGCGCAAGGCAGCAGCCTCCACCTGGATCTTCACCATAGCCCGGAACCAGCGCATCGATATGCTGCGCAAGATGCAGCGCACAAGTGCGGAAATGCCGATAGAGACCGAAGACCTCTGGCAGATTCCCGGTGACAACGAAAACGAGCCTGTTACCTCCCTGCACCGGTTGATGTCAGAGCGCCGTATCCGTGAGTCCCTCAAACATTTGCCGGAAGAGCAGACCACGGTGATTGCAAAAGTCTACATGGAAAACAAGTCTCACCAGATGGTCGCAAATGAACTTAATATTCCGCTCGGTACAGTCAAGAGCCGTGTCAGGCTTGCGCTTAACAAACTGAAAGTGATTCTGCAGGACCAAAACCCATGACACAGCATCATCCTGACAGCTTCAGCCTGATGGAATACAGTGCAGGGAACCTGACAGAACCCCATGCCTTGTGCATAAGACTGCACCTTGACCAATGCAGTCATTGCCGTAGCCGGGTCGACATGCTGGACAGCCTCGGCGCCATCATGATGGAGCAGCAACCCCAGGTCAGCGTCGCCGATACAACCTTCGATAGCATCCTGGCACGCATCGATGAAGGGCCCGGACCGGATCAAGTCGAAGCCCAGCAGCGCCGATCGGTCGGCCCGTTACAGAAACTGCTTGGCAATGACCTCGACAGCCTGCCGTGGAAGCGCCAACTGGGGGACGTCAGTGTGCTGGACATCAGTGACCGGTTCCCGGGCCAGACCGAACAGGTGGTGCTACAGAAACTGACCGCAGGGGGCAAGGCACCGACTCATACCCATCGCGGCGAAGAGACCACTATCGTGCTTCAGGGAGCGTTCGCCGACAACAAGGGCATTTTCAACCAATGGGATTTTGTGGTGCTGAACCAGCAGGACGAACACAAGCCCATAGCCCTCGAGGGGGACGACTGCATTACGCTTTCAGTATTGAGCGCACCGGTCAAACTCACAGGCACGTTCACCCGTCTGCTGAACCCCTTTATCAGGTAAAACCGCCTGGCCAAGGGACTGAAGAACCCACCTGCCCGGTGGGTTTTTTCGTTTCAGACTCCCCTTCACCAGGGCAAGTCGCTGCCATCCCAGTTAATGAACCGGCCGTTGTCCCTTTCCGTCAGGCTATCGAAAATCCGCACCATATTGCTCCCAGTAGAGTCAGGCTCATGAACGTTCAATTGCGCCAGGGACTGGGTGAAAGGCGCGCTTAAACGGGTATGGGTCGTACCCGGATGCACCGCAACGCAGCAGATACGCCTTATCCGCCTCGGCATCTCCACAGCCAGGTTGCGCACAAACATGTTCAGGGCAGCCTTGGAGGCGCGGTAGGCGTACCAACCACCCATCCGGTTATCCGTAAGCGACCCCACTTTGGCAGAAAGTGCCATCAGTCTGACCAGCTCGCTGTGCCTGAGCCAGGGCAGCAAAGCTTGGGTCAGCATGGGAAAAGCCGCGGCATTGACCCCGTAGCTGTGAACCAGGTTGGCCGGGTCCAGATCCTCAAGACGCTTCTCCGGCTTGAGGCCCTGCCCGTGGAGCACACCGGCGGCGTAGATCAGTCCGGTCACCTCGAGTCCTTCGGGCAGCAGCGCCTTCAGGTTGCCTTGGAAGCGCTCAGGCCGGCTGGCGTCCCAGCTTCCAAGTGCGAGGCGACCCTCGTGCCGGGCCAGCCAGTCAGCCTCTTGGGCTGGCGCGCGGCACAGTCCCCAGACCTTAACCTCAGACTTCTCCAGTAGATGGTTGGCAATGGCCCGGCCTATGCCCCCGGTAGCTCCGGCCAACAGGATGTTGCTCATCTCCTTCTCCTCTGAAACGTGACGCGTTACCGAAGTAGGCGGTAGCGCTAAAAATACGAAATATTGGCCGTAATGGACTGTCGTGGGTGAACCAGGTCATTCAAACAGACGTATGAAACAGGTGTTAGCAGTCGGTGAAATCAGGTCAGCTCCCAGGCTGAGAATTTCGAACCCAACGATGAGCAAAAGCGAGAGCCAACATGCAATACAAAGCGCCCCTGAATGATATCCGGTTCCTTCTGAATGATGTCCTTGGCGTAGACAGGCTTCATGAACTCGAAAAGTATGCCGATGCCACGCCGGACCTGATCGATGCTGTGTTGCAGGAAGCCGGGCGGCTGGCGGCCGAGGTCATTCAGCCTACCAATGTCACTGGGGACCGCCAGGGTTGTGCCTATGACCCTCAAACCCATGAGGTCCGGACCCCAGAGGGTTTCCAGGCGGCCTACAAGCAATTTGTCGACGGTGGCTGGACCGCCCTGGATGCGCCGCTTGCCTACGGGGGGCAGGGCCTGCCCCATACCCTCAAGTTCATCGTCGACGAGATGGTGTGTTCCACCAACCTTTCTCTCGGTATGTATCCTGGCCTGACCCACGGGGCTATCAGTGCCCTTTACGATCATGGGTCGGAAGAGCTGAAGGATACTTACCTGGAAAAGCTAATCAGCGGCCAGTGGACCGGCACCATGTGTCTTACCGAGCCCCAGTGCGGCACCGACCTGGGTCTGATCCGCACGAGAGCCACGCCCAACGAGGATGGCTCCTATGCAATTGAAGGTACCAAGATCTGGATTACCGGTGGCGAGCACGATCTGGTAGACAACATTATCCATCTGGTACTGGCAAAACTGCCAGGCGCACCGGATACCACCAAAGGAATCTCCCTGTTCGTGGTACCCAAAGTTCTACCGGACAGCGGCGAGCGAAATCCCGCGTTCTGTGGCGGCCTTGAACACAAGATGGGCATCAAGGGCTCTGCCACTTGCGTGATGAACTTCGAAGGCGCCAAAGGCTGGCTGGTCGGCAAACCCAACGACGGCATGCGTGCCATGTTCACCATGATGAACGAAGCACGGCTGATGGTCGGCATGCAAGGCCTGGGCCTGGCGGAAATGGCCTACCAGGAAAGTCTGGGCTTTGCCCGTGAGCGTCTCCAGAGTCGCTCCCTGAGTGGCCCCAAAAACCCCGACGGCCCGGCTGATCCGATCATTGTGCACCCGGATGTGCGGCGGATGCTGATGCGCCAGAAAGTGCTGAACGAGGGCATGCGGGCACTGGCTTTATTCACCGGCCAGCAGCTTGACCTGTCCGTCGCCCATCCCGACGAAGCGGTGCGGGAAAAGGCCGATGACCTGGTGCAGCTTCTGACCCCGGTTGTGAAGTCATTCCTGACGGACGAAGGCGCAGCCAATACCAACATTGGTCTGCAGGTACTTGGCGGATCTGGATTCACCACCGACTGGCCGCTGGAACAGCTGGTCCGCGATGGCCGCATTGCGCGCATTTACGAGGGAACCAACGGTATCCAGGCCATGGACCTGGTCGGACGCAAGCTGGGCCTGAAGGGCGGCCAGCTTGTCCGGCAACTGTTCGGGGTGCTGACCGGTTTTCTGGAAGAACACCCGGAGGCCCCCCATCGGGAAGAGCTCAAGGCCAGCATTAAGTCCCTGGAAGAAGCCACCCTGTGGCTTGCGACCCATGCGCCAAAAGATCCCGAGCAAGCCGGGGCCGCGGCAACGCCTTATCTCCGCCTAATGGCACTGACGGTGATCGGCTACCTCTGGTCGCGTATGGCTGATGTGGCCCAGACAAAGCTTGAAGAAGGTGATGGCAACCAGGCCCTGCTGGAAAGCAAAAAGGTATCTGCTCGGTTTTACTTCGAAAAGGTGATCCCGGAAGTTCAGAGTCTGCTGGCCGACATCACCAGCGGCAAGGACTCACTCATGGCCTTTGAAGATGACCACTGGGCGGCCTAGCCATCCGGTTGCCCCAATGTGACCAGGGCTGGGCAGCCATGGCCGGATATGACTAATGATTGGCAGAATATGACCAGTCATTGACGACTTGGGGAGCCTATACTTGGTCTTGTTGATTAGTGTCTCTGAACTAGTCCAGCTCAGCTCCCCGTAGGGTTGAGTGCCTTGCTTACAAGCCACGCTTTTGCGTGGCTTTTTTTATGGCTCACCCACAACCCGATGCCTGCAGCCGGCAGGGCCTTGGGTTACAATGGCCGGCATCAGACACAATCAGGAGCTGCTCCTGATCATGACCGCCAGGGGTGTACCAAGGGTCTATGACGACTTCTTCCGACGACTTTGCCTTGCGCTTTGGAGGCATAGAACGACTTTACGGACGCAAGGCCCTGGCTGCTTTTCGGGCCAGCCACATCGCCGTTGTGGGCCTCGGTGGGGTTGGTTCGTGGGCGGCCGAGGCCCTGGCAAGAACCGGCATCGGCACCATAACGCTCATTGATATGGATGACGTCTGCGTCTCCAACACCAACCGCCAGCTCCATGCGCTTGCCGGTCAGTATGGGCGAACCAAAACCGATGCCATGGCGGACCGGCTGCGGGCTATCAACCCCGAGGCTGATATCCGGGTGCACTTCGGCTTTCTGACGCCGCGCAATGTGACCGAATTGATAACCCAGGATCTGACCGCCGTGATTGACGCCATCGATAGCGTAAAACCCAAGGCTGCCCTCATCTCCCACTGCCAGCGCCGCAAGATACCTCTGGTCTGTGCCGGTGGCGCCGGTGGCCAGACCGACCCCACCCAGATTCAGGTTGGCGACCTGAGCCGAACCATCCAGGACCCGTTATTGGCCAAGGTGCGCAACATGCTGCGACGGGAGTACGGTTTTTCCCGTAACCCCAAGCGGCGGTTCGGCATTGAAGCCGTGTACTCGCTGGAGCAGCTCACGTATCCTTCCGGAGACGGCGAGGTCTGCCTGCAAAAGCCCATCACCGACGGGCCGGTACGCCTTGATTGCGCCTCGGGGTTTGGCGCCTCCAGCCCCGTCACTGCCAGTTTCGGTCTTGTCGCAGCGTCGCGACTGATCAACCGGATTGCGGGCAAGGCCAAGGCAGGCCAGCCCTGAGCACGGAAGCCACCATTGCGGTTTTGCAGACTCGGATGAGTTTACCTGACCCATGACCACCACCAAGGGATTCTGTCTTTAACATGACTGCCAGTACTGTCCTGCTGCTAGCCAGCATCGGTCTTATCTCGCTTTTCTGTCAGTGGCTTGCGTGGCGCCTGCGGGTTCCCGCCATCCTGTTTCTGCTTGCCGGCGGTATTGCGGCGGGGCCGCTGTTCGGCCTGCTTGATCCTGAAGCCATTTTTGGCGACCTGCTGTTTCCGCTGATCTCGCTGTCGGTGGCAATCATTCTCTTCGAGGGCAGCCTGACCCTGAGGTTCCAGGAGATCAAGGGCCACGGCACCATGGTTCGAAACCTGATTCCGATCGGCTCCATCGTCACCTGTACCATTGGAACCCTAGCCGCCCACTGGGCACTGGGGGTGGCCTGGGAGATCGCCCTGCTGTTCGGCGCCATCGCTGTGGTCACCGGGCCGACAGTCATAGCGCCACTGCTGAGGTCAGTGCGACCCGCCGCCCGGCTGGCCAACATCTTACGCTGGGAAGGCATTATCATTGACCCGGTGGGGGCCCTGCTCGCGGTACTGGTGTTCGAGGGCATTGTGTCCTGGGGACAGGGCAACGTGTTCGGGCATTCGCTCTATATCTTCGCCACCACCATATTGACCGGCCTGACCCTGGGGGCCGCTGCAGGCTGGCTCAACGGCATGGCCTTGCGCAAACATCTTGTTCCCCAGTACCTGCACAATGCTGGCACCCTGACCTTCATGCTCGGCGTCTACGCGGTTTCCAACGAACTGGCCCATGAATCCGGTCTGCTCACGGTGACGGTTATGGGCATCTGGATGGCCAATATGAAGCAGGTACCCACCGAAAGCATTCTGGAGTTCAAGGAATCCCTGAGCGTGCTGCTGATTTCCGCCCTGTTTATCATTCTTGCAGCCCGGGTTGAGTTTGCAGCCATTGCACAGCTGGGGTGGGGACTGGTGGTGGTGCTCGCCGCTCTGATCGTGGTCGCCCGGCCGCTCAGCATTTTTCTGTCAGCCATTGGCACCAGCCTGGACTGGCGCGACAAACTGTTTCTCAGTTGGGTAGCCCCCCGAGGCATTGTCGCGGCGGCGGTCTCAGCCCTGTTTGCGTTCCAGCTTGAGAGAGTCGGTTACGAGGGTGCTGACGCCCTGGTGCCGCTGGTGTTCATGGTTATCATAACCACCGTGACCCTGCAGAGCCTGACCGCCAGGCCCATCGCACGCCTCCTGAAGGTGGCCGAGCCGGCGGACTATGGTTTTGTCATTCTGGGGGCCAACCAGGTCGCCCGCCAGATCGGTCTGGCCCTGAAGAAGCTGGACGTGCCGGTGGTGCTGATTGATACCAACTGGGAGAACGTGCGGCTGGCGCGTATGGACAACCTGCAGGTGTATTTTGGCAATCCGGTTTCGGAACACGCCGCCACCCACCTGGACCTGACAGGCATCGGCAACCTGCTGGTGATCTCACCCTACAAGCAGCTGAACTCCCTGGCCACCTATCACTTTCTGGACCTGCTCGGGGATGGCCGGGTATTCAGCCTGTCCGAGGGCGACCAGGATCAGAAGGCAAGACATCAAACGGCGGAAAAAATCCAGCAGACCCGGGGGCTGTTCGGCAACATCAGCTATGCCAAGCTCGCGAGCATGATCAGCAAGGGCTATACCGTCAAAACCACGCAGCTCAGTGAGGCCTTCAGCTATGAGGACTTCCAGCAACGCTATGGCAACGACGCCTTGCCCCTGTTTACGCTTGACCCACGCGGTCGCATCCATGCAGTCAAGAGCGAACCCCAGGCCAAACTCGACAAGGGATGGGGACTGGTCAGCCTGGTACCGCCTCAACCGCCCAAAGAAAGACAGGAGAAAGCGTTAGAAGGACCTGGCACAAATTCCGAGGTTGCAACCGTCTAATAACCTGGCCGGTAGAGACCTTAAGCCATGCAACTGCTGGAGGCTTTGGGCATCAGAGCGATTCGTCGCTGGTGCAATTGAGGATAAGCTTGCCCCGTACATGCCCCTGTTCCAGCAATTCGTGAGCTTCGCTGGCTTCGGCCAGTGTAAACCGATGCTCCACGTGTACCTGGACGTCGCCGTCCTCAATCAGTTCGGCGATTTCCTCAAGGTGGAAAACATCAGGACGCACCGTCATGCCATGGGCCTTCAGGCCCAGCTTCTCTGCCGCGGTAATGATCTCGTCGGCAGTAGCAGTGGGAATGGTGACCAAAACGCCGCCTTCAGCCAGGGTATGAAGGGAACGTAGGCCGGTTTCACCGCCTATCAGATCGATCACCGCATCCAGGCCGTAACATTCATCGACCACATCAGTAATGTGATAATCGATGACTTCATGAACCCCCAGGCCGGCCAGGAAATCCCGGTTGGCGGACGAGGCAGTCGCGATCACGTGGGCACCACGCACCAGCGCGAACTGCACCGCGAAGTGCCCGACGCCACCGGCCCCGGCATGAATCAGTACTTTCTGACCCGGCGCCACCTGGGCTACCTCGAACAGAGCCTGCCATGCCGTCAGTGCGGCCAGCGGTAAACCTGCCGCGGTGACCAGATCCAGCTCTGCCGGCACTATGGCCAACTCGTCCGCCCGAGCGACTGCGTATTCAGCGTAGGCGCCGCCCAGCCTGGGAAAGCCGATCATACCCATTACCCGGTCACCTTCCGCCAGGGTCTCCACTCCTTCTCCGACGGCGACAACCTTGCCGGACACATCGTAGCCCGGAGTCCACGGCAGGTGGTCTTCAATCTGGCGCGCGGCAAAACCCAATCCCTTTCGGGTTTTCCAGTCGATGGGGTTCACGCCGGCACCGGCTACCCTTATGAGGATCTCACCAGCTTCTGGCCGGGGCCGTGGAGAGGTTTCCAGGCGCAGCACGCTGGCATCTCCGAACTGGTCATAAACGATGTGGCGCATGCTGTTGTCCATGTTTTCTCCGATCACTGGCATGTGTTCATTGAGACTAGCAGATAAACCCTGCTCCGGGTCGAAGCTAGAGCATGGGGATACCGCCCTTTACTGAGGCCCCTCCCAGAATATCTGCATACTCCCTGGGCGCCCGGGTGGGTCGCTGTGTATCAAGGCTGACGCAGGCATGGGTGGAAACCGCACGGACCAGAGTCTTACCGTCTTCTGGTCGCTGCAATTGGAACTGGCGGGACGAACGCAGACGGCCGTCGAAACCGGTCAGCCAGGTTGCCAGCACCAGCCGGTCACCAGCGTTGGCAGCGGCAAGGTAATCAATCTCGGTGCGGGTTATAGCCATGGCCTTGCCGGTGGCCAGATGGAGCTCCCAGGTCATCCCCAGGGTTTCGATATGGGCCCAGCTGATCTCCTCGAGCCAGCGAACGTAAACCACATTGTTGGCGTGGCCCAGCCGGTCGGTATCTTCGTCCTTCACCTCAATGGGCATGGTGAACGGCTCTGGAAGGTCCCATTCAAGTTCGGGGAATAATTCGTCCGTGCTCATAGGTTCAGTCTCCAATTCCCGGGATCCGTTCAAACGGTAGACGTCCGATTCTGTCGTTGTGAAGTGAACCAAAGTATAAGACGCCCTTGTGGGGGTTCACCGATGTGATTTCCTGCAAATGCTGGCCCGAGGGGTCATGCAGACTGGTCACGATCTCTCCATTTGGATTCAGGGCAATGACCAGGCCATACTCCTCGATCGGTGGCTGCAGGAAGTCAGGCAGTTTTGCGATCATTTCCTTCAGCCAGGGTTTCGGGTGAGCTGCATCGATCTGCGGGTTGCGCAGGGTGGGGAGAGCAACCCAGTAACGGCCTTCCTCGTCTACTGCCAGGTTATCGGGGAAGCCCGGCAGGTTCTCGATGAAAACCTCAGCTTCACCTTTCCGTTCGCCTTCGATCCAGTATCGGGTAATGCGGTATTTCCAGGTTTCATTGACCAGAACATAGTCGCCTTGCGGAGCTACTGCCACGCCGTTAGCAAAGTAAAGATCATCAAGGAGAACCTCGGTTTCGCCGGTGACGGGGTCGTGCCGCAAAAGCCTGCCATGGGGCCGGGTCTCGAAGAGGTCAAGCAGGTAGTCTGGCTGGTGAAAGCGCGAGCTGGCATCGCTGAAATAGATCCGGCCATCAGGCGCAATAGCCACATCGTCGGTGAACCCGAAATCGACCCCGCCGGCACTTGTTGCCAACACCTCAACCCTGGCATCTGGACTGATGGCCAGCAGACCCTTGTACGAGTCTGCAACGATGAGACGTCCGGCTTCATCGAATACCATCCCCAGCGGGCGCCCGCCCGTCTCCACCCAGGTCTCCAACCTGCTATCCGGCCACAGGCGGACGACCTTGCCATCCTGGGTACCTGCGTAAAGCCGGCCCTGGGCATCGACCGCCGTGTCTTCAGGTCCGTAAACCTCGCCCCTGGCCAGCAGGTCAGCCTTCTGAAGCAGCTGATTCGCCGCCAGGGGGCCCGTCATCGCGGGGGCTTCCGGTGGCGTCCAGGCTACGCTGTCTACCGGAGATGGCAGCATAGCGAAAGCTGCAGCCGCAAGGGCGAGAATCAATAAAGCGCTGACCAGCCATTTCATCGGGCTTAACCGTCCATGTTTCCAGTTAGGATTTTAATTGTCTGGCCGGCAACAGGTCCGGCCACGGAACTCAGGCCTGCTCTTCACCCTCAAGGAACCGCCGGCAGAGGGTGGCGAACGTATCCGGTTTTTCCGCGTGCAGCCAGTGGCCCGTGCCCTCGATGATCCGTAGGGTCGCCGAGGGAAACAGGCGGGCAACCTCGTCCCGGTGCTTATCCTGTATGTAGGCAGAGTCGGCACCCTTGATGAAAAGGGTGGGCCCCTCAAACGGGCCCTCGGCAGATGGAGCTTCCGCAAGCCGGGCATAGGCGTCATTGATCACAGGGAGATTGAGGCGCCACCGGAAAACGGACTCGTTCTTTTCGCCTTCCTGCTCCCTCTCTTCATCGGTTATCCGATCCAGGTTTTTTAACAGGAACTGCCGCACTGCCGGCATCTCCACGTAGTTCTGCAGGGCCTCGTCTGCCTGCTGCCGGTTCTTTACCTGGGACAGGTCAACGGACATCAGCCCTTCCAGGATAGCGTCGTGTCGCGGCTTATAGCTGACCGGTGCAATATCGGCCACAATCAGATGACTCACCCGCTCCGGAAACGCCAGGGCCACCTGCATCGCGGTCTTGCCGCCCATGGAATGCCCGAGAAACGCGGCTTTATCCAAGCCCTGTTTATCCATGTAGGCAATCACGTCACCGGCCATGGCCTCGTAGTCCATGGTGTCTGAATGGGGAGACCGTCCATGGTTACGCTGGTCCAGGGCATGAATCTGCCACTGGTCCTGCAGCCGCTGGGCGATGCTTCCCAGATTCTCCAGGGAACCGAACAATCCGTGCAGAAGGATCAGTGGCGGACCTTCGCCGGTGATCCGGTGGTTCAGTTTGACGCTCATACAGACCTTCCTCCGTTTATAGCCAGGCTCTCAGTTCACCCAACGCAGTCGAGTTCAGCAGATACGATACCTCGTGTGCCACAGCCAGGCGTTGTATTTCTCCCGCCAGACCTACCAGGTCTTCGGTTTGCGGGCTCATGGTGGAAAAGCCGGAAACATAGCCCCACATGTGCTGAAGGGCATTGCGCATGCCGCCAGGCAGGGGCGCCACCCGACTGGCGCTCACCATGCTCAACCAGAGTTCATCCACTGCTATCGACCGGGCGGCGACGCGCTGGCCAAAGCTCTGATAAGCCCGATAGTTACGGGCCAGCACACTGTACTTATATGTGGCCCAGAGTTCGTGGTCGTTGCGGGGCATGCGTATCCTGCCGGTCAGGCCACCCTGAGCGCGCTCACGGACTTTATCCAGCTGATCCTTCAGATCCGCGGGATCGGGCACAGGCCAGATCACCGACTCCTCGGTCACCGATACCCGGCCCGGAGTCGCTCCACCGCGTAATATCACTTCTTCCAGAACCTGGTTCAGGCGCAAGGCCAGGGCATCTTCATGACCCTGCCAGCCCCTTGGAGCCGGAGTCTGGGCATTTCGGGGCCGCCCCCCGCCTACCAGGCCCACCAGCAAACGTAACTGGCCTGACAGAAGCTCGTCATCAAGCAGGCCGGCATCAATATCAAAAACCCTGGAGCTCGACGACACGATAGTTTTCCTCTGATGCAGTGCACATATTTCACTGTAAGTCATGCAACCCACGACCCGGTCAGGGTACATTAACATCGAAACGAACCAAGTACTTTCCTGGCCACCACGTATAAAATCAAGGATCTCCGCCTTCTATGTCTGAAAAAAAGCCTCAGGAGCGTCGTAAGCTCCGGCGACTGCCTGCTGCAGAACTCAATCTTGAATGGCGCTTGCGCAAGGGGCTCTTCAGCCGTTTCCGCCCCGCTGAAGGTCGGGATTTCACCCGTAACGGTGTTTCCGTTGTGCTCGACAGCAGCGACTCACTGAACATGGGTGATGCCGTCGAACTGAAGGTCGAACTGATCATGGAAGCCGGAGCGCTAAGCCTGGAGAAAGCCGCAGCGGTGGTCCGTAATATCCGTGAAACTGCTGATGGCCAGCCACTGTATGGGCTTGAGTTTGACTTCACAGCCAACCGGTCGATGAAGTCGGACCACACTAGGGCTCAACTGGGCCGCATGGAAGGCATCCTCAAACGCAGCGAAAAACTTCAGCTTCGGATCCAGCCTCTGAAGGATATTGACGCCCTTCGCCGAAACTGAGCCGGCAGATTAGAGCCCCCGGCCCTTTTTTGGTCGCCAAATGCTATTGTTTGCCTCGGAAACGTATGCCGGGGGATGTTGAATGGCTGATATATCTGTGCTCGCGCCAGTGCTGGTCGTGGTCTACGGGCTGGCGCTGGTGTGTGTCTACCGGGTATTGCTCAGTTATCGTACCGCCCAGGGCGCCCTCGCCTGGATCATTGGCCTGCTCGGTTTCCCGTTTCTGGCGCTGCCGCTGTTCGTGCTTTTCGGCCGCAACCGATTCTCCGGTTATGTTCGTGCCCGTCGCCTGGGAGACCGCTCCCTTAACCACCTTCTAACGCAGCTTGAGCGCCGGACTCCCACCCAGCCCCGCCCGGGACATGAGCACTTCAGCGATGAACTGCAGGTGCTTAGTCATTTGGCGAAACAGCCGTTTACGTCCGGTAATCAGTGCGACCTGCTCAAGGACGGGGCCGTCATATTTGAAGCCCTGTTCGACGCTATGGAAGACGCCCGGGAATATATCCTCATGGAGTTCTACATCGTCCGCTCGGACCGCGTGGGTCAGCGCATCAAGAAAATCCTCAAGCGCAAACTGGCGGAAGGTGTCCAGGTCTACTTCCTGTATGACGATATTGGCAGTGTCTCCCTGCCCAAACGCTACCTCACGGAACTGCGCCAGGCCGGGGCCAGGATAGCCTCGTTCGGCGATGGCAATGTCCGCCGTCGGCGGTTCCAGATGAACTTCCGCAACCACCGCAAGCTACTGGTCTGTGATGGTCGGGTGGGTTTTGTCGGCGGTATCAACCTGGGTGACGAGTACCTCGGTACGGCCATCGACCAGGGGTCGTGGCGGGACACCCACTGTCGCATCCAGGGTCCGGCGGTGCTGGCTTTACAGCTGGCCTGGCTGGAGGACTGGAACTGGGCGAGCAGTCCATTGCCCGTGCTGAACTGGCATACAGCAGGGAAGGCTCCCGGCAACCAGGAAATGCTCATTTTGCCCTCGGGCCCGGCGGATGCCTTTGAAACCTGCGCCCTGTTTTTCCTCAACTGTATCAACAACGCCCGTCAGCGCATCTGGATAACGTCACCTTACTTCGTGCCGGACGTGCAGGTTATCAATGCCCTGCAACTGGCAGCCCTGAGGGGCGTCGACGTACGTATCATCATCCCTGAGAAATCGGACCACCCCCTCATCCGGTTGGCAGCCTACTCCTATCTTGTTCAGGCCAGTAAGGCAGGCATCGGCATCTATCAATACCAGCCCGGTTTCATGCATCAGAAGATGGTCCTGGTCGACCACCGCTATGCTGCGATCGGTACCGCCAACCTTGATAACCGGTCCATGCGACTGAACTTCGAAATAACCGCCCTGTCCACCGGATCCGAATTCATAAGCCAGGTCGACAACATGCTTGAGGAAGACCTCAAGTCCTGTCGCAAAATGACCGAATGGGACTACCGTGACCGTTCCGTGCTGTTCAGGCTAAGCTGCCGCGCTACCCGCCTGCTGGCACCCCTGCTCTGAGTGCCCCGGTATCGGCACGCGGGTAGTTTATGGCCGTTTTCCGCTGCCCCGGAATGTGAGAGGATTAGCAAACTTTTTAGCAGTAGTAGCGACCGGAACGGCCCATGACGACGTTTAAGCCCAGAGAGACCCTGACCGAACAGGTCGCCCGCCATATTGAAAACCTGATTGCTTTCGGCCAGCTGGCGTCCGGGCAGCGTATCTATGAGAGCGCCATGGCCAAGCAGCTGGACGTCAGTCACGGCTCGATACGGGAAGGCCTTCTGTTACTGGAAAAACGGCATCTGGTAAAGAACGTGCCTCGACGTGGTGCGTTTGTCACCGAACTCGACGATTTCTTTGTCAAAAGCCTTTATGAGGTACTGGAGCTTTACCTGTGCCATACCGGTCGCAAATTGGCACGGCAATGGCAGCAGAAGGACATGGAAAAGCTCGAGTCACTGTATGAGCGAATGAGTATCTGCTACGAAAAACAGGACCTGCTTGTGTTCCTCGAGCTGGGCATTGAATACACCCAGGCCTCCCTGGCCTATGCTGATAACTACTTCATCATGTCGGCCATTGACGACCTCTGGCCCTCGGCCAAACGCTGTGCCTTTGTCGCGTTCCGGCACGCCAGCCACCAGGTACTCGAGGACAACCTCACCCACATGAGGGAGTCCATTGACGCCATAAGGGCCCGGGATGAAGAGCATCTGGTTAGCATACTCAGGCGTTACGCGGACCAGCAGTGCCGCCAGGTATTGGCAAGCCTGGAACAGCAGCCCCGGGAGCATCATGCAGCACCCTAGCGACCGCCTGAGGCCCCGCCCCATGCCAGCCTTCCGGGTTTCAGTAACACTGGCTATAAGCCTGGCGATCACCGCCTGCGCCAGCCGTCCTGAACCGTCGGTCGAGCCCGATCCGGAGCCTGAGCCGGTACTGCAGCCCATACCCCACATCGTTATTCCAAAGCAGACCCAACCCGAACCTGAGCCCCAACCGCCCAAGGCCGCTCCCGAAAAAGAACAGCCGCCTGGTGTTTGTGCCTGGAGCAAAACCCGGGGGATTGCCACTCTGCTGGCTGTAAAAACCGAGCCACCCCGGGGAACCTGGCAGTTTTTCCCCGGTGATAAGGTGGTGTTCCACGCCGTGCCGGATGAAGCAAGTCCGGGGGATGAATTCAAGGCGTTACTGCAGACCCCCATGAGTGGCCCTTGCGACGACACCAGACTGGTACTGTTTGGTCCCGTATAGTCTGGCCAGGCTACCCACAGGCCTCGCCCGCTGTCAGGTCCTGTCCTCATCGTCGATCAGCGACAGATGCGAGACATCCGGCACTATTGGCGGCGGTTGATCGCGCTTTTCCGCCAGATCACTACCCGGGGGTGCCAGTGACCAGCTGTCCAGATTCTGAAACATGGGCGGCGGCACCTCCTTATGCTCTGCCAGGGTAACGCCCACGGGGTCAAGGGAAAGGGCAGAGCCCGCCAGAATGTCATCTGCTTTCCCACCCGCCAAGGCCAGGCGATCCCCCGGCTCCAGCGAGGGTGGGCTGACCTGCCGGGGTGCTGGCCGGGATTCAGGCCTGGGCTCAGTGACAGGGTCCGGCTGATTCCGTTCGGGAGAAGAGTAAGACGATGGTGCCGGTCGGGGCACTGCTTGGGTGCCAGCTCCAGCCATCGGCTCCACATAGGCAACCATGCCGTGTTTGTGCAATACAAGGCGATACTTCTCTGCCTGGGTTTCGTCAAGCTTGTTCCGGATAACCACCGGCTGTCCGCTGAACATGCGCTCGATCTGGTCAAGACTGGCCTTGAACAGCGTGCGCGCATTGGCGCGAGCCTCGGCGAGTTCAGTCCCCGGCGTGCTTTCGCCCTTGAACACAAGCTGATACATGAACGTTCTCCCGCAATGACCACGGCATCGAATGCCATTGGCTTAATCATAGATGATTCCGCCGACGGGGAAAAACCATAAGCGGATAAACCGGAAAAGTTTGATCTGCTGCAAAACATTGAAAAATATTGGTTCGTCCTAGCGCACTGACCCGGGGACTCTGCGATAATAGTTAGTAACGGAAATTAACAGACTGTTACGCGAGAAGACTACATGGGTGTTCCCTTTCGCTCTTCTGCCTGGTTCCTGCTCGCCACTTCCTTAGTAGCGACTGCCCCGGCTCATGCAGAAGACCTCGACCTGCTGATGAATGGCCTGTTCACCAAGAACCAGCCGACCTACATCGGCTACGACAGCATAGAAAGAGAAGATATTCCGGTCTCAGCACCGGTAGACAGAAAGTACCTCATCGTGGATTTCCGCTTCACGTCGCCGCCCGCCAATGAACAGCTGCAGGCCAGCGTGCACAAGATCTGCATGACCCTGATCCGGGACCGGGAGCTGATCCGCACGCTGTCTGACAGTGGCTATGATATGGTTTCGGTGGCGTTCGACCGCGCATCGCAGTACGACTGCCTTTAACGCCAACCCTCAGTCTTCACTGCCCACCTGATCAATAAACAGCGAAGGGAAAGCCTCCAGAGAGGCATTGACCGCATCCAGGTTGAACGTCTCGACTTCTTCGAGCAGCTGGCCACCGTAATGGATGACCCGCTCGGCTCTATGGCGCCGGCCCCAGGCCAGCACCCGTTCGGCAAAGTCCCGCATCTGCTCCGGATCTCCGCTTTCCCGGACCGTGCGCCACTCGTCACCAAAATCATCGGCCAGCTGTTGGCGAAGCCAGCTTCGCTCCTGGCGATCCAGGCTTTCGCTGAGCGGGCGCTCATGGGGTTCCGGCAGCTTTTCCGGCGATCGCCCAGCGGTACTGATCTCCACATCGGGCAGTCGCAGGGTAAATACCGAGCCTTTACCGGGCTCACTCCGCACCGATAAATCGCCCCCCATCATTCGCGCCAGCTTGCGGCTGATGGCCAGCCCCAGTCCAGTGCCGCCGTACTTGCGATTGCTCTGGCCTTCCTGCTGTTCAAAAGCGTCGAATATGCGCTGGTGCTGATCTTCAGCAATGCCGATACCGGTGTCACTGACAATAATCACCAGCTCGTAGCGTTCGGCCTGACCGGGCTGCCGGGGCTGGGCCCGGGCGCGGGCCTCTACCCGAACCTCGCCCTCCTCGGTAAACTTGATGGCGTTGCCCACCAGGTTGAACAGCACCTGCCGGAGTCGTGACTCATCCAGCACCATAGCCACCGGCACCGAGTCGTCGACAGTCACTCGC
This sequence comes from Marinobacter salicampi, assembly GCF_011074795.1. GTDB lineage: Bacteria > Pseudomonadota > Gammaproteobacteria > Pseudomonadales > Oleiphilaceae > Marinobacter > Marinobacter salicampi. The sequence continues at coordinate 374,308 of NZ_JAAMPF010000036.1, read as the reverse complement.
AAGGCGATGCCCTGCTCCCTGGCCCTGAGATCGAAAATATGGCGCACGTCATCCAGCAGCCGCTGAATCGCCAGGGGGGCAAATTCAAGGCGCATCTTGCCCGCTTCGATCCGGGACAGGTCGAGGATGTCATTGATCAGCATCAGCAGGCTGCGACTGCCCGCCCGGATAGCATCAAGATACTCCCTGTGCTGAGGATCCGTGACACGGCTGCTGAGCAGGTCGCTGTATCCGATCACGGCATTCATCGGGGTGCGGATTTCATGGGACATATTGGCAAGAAATTCGCTTTTCGCCCGGTTCGCGCTTTCTGCCTCCCGAGCGAGCCTTTCGGCTTCCATCTTGGCGGCCCGCAGATCATCCTCACTGCGGCGTAACGCATTGACCGACCGAATGCGCTCATCCACTTCCCGTGAAAGTTTGCGGTTCCAGTACAGGAAGATCAGGACAACGACGATGGCCACCAGCACGACCCGTTTGACGGCGGTATAGTCCCTTTCCTGTTCGATATCCAGATGAATCCAGCGGTTGTAGATGTTATCGGTATCACCGGCCTCAAGATTGGCCATCGCCTTGTTGATAATCCGCAGCAACTCCGGCCTGTCCTTACGCACCGCCAGCCTGAGTTCGTACTGGTAAGGCGTAATACTGGTAATTCTAAGGTTGGAAAGACCCAGTCGAGCCACCGTGTAGCTCACCCCGGGAATATGGGTCACCATGACTTCCAGATCGCCATTGGACAGTGCCAGCAAGCCTTCTTCTATTGATGCGACAGGGTAGATGTTCAGGTCCGGATGGTTGATCAGCAGGTAATCATGGCTGGCCTGCTGTCGGACCACCCCCACGCGCTCATCCCGAAGCTCCCGCAATTCTCCAATAAAGCGGCCGTCATCTCGGATGGCCAGGGCAATGGGCAAGGTCAGATAAGGTCGGCTGAACAGGAATTTGTCTTCCCGGCGCGGGGTTCGCGGCAGCGCCGGTAGAATATCAACCCTGCCTTCCGCCAGATCCTGCTCGGCAGCAGCCCAGGTGTCCGAGCTGGCCTCACTGAAGTTGACCCCGAGATTGGCTTCCAGACGGGCCACCAGGTCGGGCACCAGCCCCTTGATCTCACCATCCTGGACGAACTCGAACGGTGGCCAGTCAGAACGGAACATGACCCGCAGATTGGGGTTGCGCTTGAGCCATTGTAGCTCTGCCTCGGTCAGCCGTGTGCTGGTTTCGGACCCCGCCCGGGGCACCGAAAACGGGACCCAGGCTTCACGGATGGCGCGGTGCTCATTATGGCTGAACGCCTCTGCCGCCCTGGCAAGCACTTCGAACAGGCGCCCCCTGTCTTCCGGCACTGCCAGAACCACGCTTGTGGTCTGCCCGCTCAGCAGCCACGCAAGACCGATACCATTAATGAGCGCGGCCTGCAGGTAGTCAGCCACCACCGGCACGGGCGCGACAAACCCATCGGCCTTGCCCGCAAGCACCGCACCCACCGCTTCGCTCACATTCATCACCGGAACCGGGGTGAAGGTGTCGACAGGCTCCAGCATACGGAACTGGTTGCCATCCTCCGCTACCAGTGCCACGCGGCGGCCTTCCAGATCCGCCAGGGAACGGATGCTGGCATCACCGGCGTCCACGAACAGGCCGTAGGTCAGACTCATAAGGGGTGAGGTTATCCGCATGCCAGCAGGCGGCGGACTGCCCGGTTCGTGGGTTGTGAGAATAGCGTCCAGCTGTCCAGTGTCCAGCATAACGCCGGCTTCGGCACCGCTGGCGGGCACAAGCTCAACTGCAACCCCGAGTTTTTCGCCAACCCGCTCCAGGTAGTCCACGTAAGTACCAGCCAGGTTCCCGTCCCCGGTGACGAAAGCCAGGGGGATCTGGCCTGCCTGGACACCGATCAGTAAGCTGGCTTTGTCGGCCAGCCACTCAAGCTCGGCGGTATCCAGCACCGGGTGTGGCGACTCCAGCGGCGGATCAGCCCGCACCCAGGCGACACAGGAAAGGCTCAACAGCAGCGCCAGAACAGAAGGCCAGGTCCACGGTCTCATTGGACAACAGGTCCGGTTTCGTTAAAGTGGCAGTAGGAACACATGAACACAAATACCCGATGCAATATTAAATGGAGATGCAGACCTATGGACACCAGCGAACATACCTTCCCCCGGCTCTTTGAGCAGCTGGGCTTGCCCTCAGACGAAGCATCAATAAAAAAGTTTATCAGCGACCACAGCCCGATACCCGCGGAGACGCATATTTACGATGCACCCTTCTGGAACGAAAGCCAGGCTCACTTTCTTCAGGAAGGCCTGGAAGAGAACGCTGACTGGGCTGAGGTCATTGACGAACTGGACGCCCAATTGAGGCTCTAGCCTGCCACTTCGATGCGGTTGCGTCCGGCCTCTTTTGCACGGTAGAGCGCCCGATCCGCCTGATCGAAGACCGCATCCATATCCAGGCCCTCACGGAAGGGGGCCAGCCCAGCCGAGAAGGTGATAGCAACCGGCTGGCCCTGAAAATGGAAAGGCAGCGAACTGACGTGGGCCCGCAGGGCATCCATCACGTGGCCTGCGGCGGTCACCTCAGTTTCCGGAAGCAGCGCCACAAATTCCTCGCCGCCATAACGGGCCACAAAATCCGTGGTGCGAAGCCGGTCTCGCAGGGCCTTGGCTATCAGTTGGATAACCCGGTCCCCCGCCTTATGGCCGAAGCTGTCATTGACCCTCTTGAAGAGATCGATGTCCAGCACACACAGCACTACCGGATGGCCGTAGCGTTGCCATCGCACATGCTCGAATCGTAACCTTTCCTGCCAGGCCTCCCGGTTGGGCAACTGGGTCAGAACATCGGTCAGGGCACGGGCACGCTCACGCTTTAACTGCTCATGGGTATGCTCGGACTGAGCCTCCATGGCTGCAAGCTTTTCCCGCATCACTTCCATTTGCTGATGGGCACTCTGCTCGCGCTGGCTTTCTGATTCACGGAACTGCTTGAGTGTTCGGCCGATGGACTCCAGGTGAGCATTGACGGAGTGTTTTAGCTCAGTTACATCCTGCGCCTGGTCAAGGTTCTGGCTCAGGGCCTGCAGGTCGCGGTTCAGATCAAGCTCCAGAGACTCAGAGGCGCTCTGCCGGCTGGCGCTGACTTCAGCCTGTTCATGCAAATGCGACTGAAGCGCCAGCAGACGCTCGTCGAGCCGCTTGAGGAAGGCCTCAAACTCCCGCTGCTCCCGGCTCACCGCTGAGACCACCAGTTCCGAGACTTCATTCAGGGCGTCGCGCAGCCCATCCCAGTCAGTTCTCTGCTCCAGCAATGTCCTGATACCCTCAGCCCGGGCCCGGGCAGCGGAATCCAGAGTGACCTGAGTCAGCATCTGCTCCAGCAGTTCCGAGACCTTTCTGGCAAGATTCGCCCTGTGATCGACGACGCCAGAGTCGTCCGGAGCTTCTGGCGAAAGTACATACTCTGGTGATAACCCGCTTTCCTGGAGCGTCTGGGCATCAGGAGTCTTGTCACGGCCGAACAGGCGTCCAAAGGCTCCCTGGGGCTTTTGCTGTGCCGGATTCTGGGACAGGGCCAGTGCTTCAAGCTCGGCCAGTTGGTCCAGCCAGGACGGCAGGCCTTCGCGCCGAGTATCAGGACTTGCCAGGGACTTGGCCAAGGCCCGCAAGGCCGATTTCTGGGGTACAAAAAGGCTGTGCTGGAGCACCACCGATATCAGACGATCGAGGCTGGTTTTAAGCTGTTGGTCAGCCTGCCCCTTGAGGCCGTCCAGCTCGGCTATGCGACGGTCCAGAGCATCCTGCAGGCTCTTAATCTGGCCAGCGCCTGCGGTGCCTGTCCGGAGCTGGTCCCGCAACCGGGACAGCAGCTCATCAAGAGCCCGATCCTGACCTTCGGATGCGAAGCTGGTGCGAACCAGCAGACGCTCAAGGGTATGACGTTCTGCCTTCCAGCTCTCTTCACGGGCCTTGGCGGATTCAAGCTCCTGAAGATATTGCTGCTTCCAGGACTCTTCCGATGCCATGCGGACTTCTCCTACTACTGCTGAAGATAGCGCCAGGCAGGCCTGCCGCGGTTGCTGCATATCGCGTGGACCCGGCTAATCAGGTCCTTTGCCGGCCAAGCCGGCTGGTTACTCATCCGCAATCCGGCTGGTGTTGCCGGGTGAGCGACGCCGCGCCCTGGGATGGCTCTGGTCGTATACTTTTGCCAGGTGCTGGAAGTCCAGGTGAGTGTAGATCTGGGTGGTGGCTATATCGGCATGCCCGAGCAATTCCTGCACCGCTCTCAGGTCGCCGCTGGACTCCAGCAGGTGGCTGGCAAACGAGTGTCTTAGCAGGTGCGGGTAAAGTCGCTGATCAGCTCCCTTGATCACGCCCCAGCGGCTCAACCTGAGCTGGACACTGCGGGGACTGAGACGGTCGCCACGGCGGCTGAGAAACAACGCAAACTCGTCCCGGGGGCCAAGGCTCTGACGCACACCCAGCCAGTCCTGCAGCGCCATCAGGGCCTTGCGCCCCACCGGCACCACTCGCTCCTTGCTGCCTTTACCCAACACCCGAACCTCTCCCGCCTGCTGGTCAACCGAGCTCAGATTCAGCCCCACCAACTCGGACAGCCGCAAACCGGACGAATAAAGCAGTTCGAACATGGCACGGTCACGGACTTCCAAGGGGTCATCGGCGCTGGCATCGAGCAGATGCTGCATCTGGTCAACGTCCGCTACACCGGGGAGACGTCTTTTCGCCTTGGGCGCACGCACATCCAGGGCGGGATTATCCCGGACCTGACGCTCCCTCACCAGATAATCATAAAAACGCCGGATGGCAGACAGGTGCCGGGCAATACTTCGCCCCCCCAAACCGGCCCGGCTCAATTCAGCAACATACCGCCGCAGATCACTGCTGATCAGGCGGCTCCAGTCGTTATGGCCGTTGCGGGCCAGGTAATGCCCGAGGCGGGCAACGTCCCGCTGATAGTGGCGACAGGTTTCCCTGGCCTGACGGCGCTCGGAGGCCAGGTGTTCAATGAATCTCTCAAGGGCGGAGTCAAACTCCGCAGGAAGTGCCGCCGTTGGCTGCCCCGCGCTGGTTTTTATCACCACGGGATCAGTCACTGCTAGCGGGACTCAGCCAAAACGTCTGGCACAGGCTCAAGCGCCGAGTGGCGGTGAAGCATGGGGGGCAAAAGCCGGCTCAAGGTGTCGCTGATATAGGTCAGGAAAAGAGCGCCCATGCTCTGGTCGAAGTAGCCAGGCTCATTGCTGCCCACGGCAAAAACGCCGATAAGCTCATTATGGCGCAGGGGCACCAATGCCACCGATGCCACGGGTTCGTCCCGGTCAGGGAAGAGGAACCTCCGCTCGCTTTCCCGAAACTGGCCACAGACGGCCCGCTCGCCCTCAAGCAGACTGCCAAGTCGCTGCCGCGCCTCTGCAGGAGAAACCACATGCAGGGCGCCTTCAGGACTGGCAGGCAGGGGACGGTCAGTGAACAGAATTACCGAGGCGGCATCCAGACCAAAGTCTCCGCGGATGCTGTCATCCACGGCCGCTGCCATTTCGTTCAGGCTGCCAGCTTCAATGACCTGCATCAGCAGACGCTTGCTCTTCTGGAACAGGCCGTCGTTATGGCGAGCAATGGAGACAAGTTCAACCAACTCATGGCGCAGGGTGTCGCGTTGTTCCCGGTACAGATGCACCTGCCTCTCAACCAGGGAAATGGCGCGACCACTATCGTGAGGCAGGGTAAGGCTCCGCAGAAGCTCGTCCTGGTCAACGAAAAAATCAGGATTGGCACGCAGATAATCCGCCACCTGCTCCTGGGTCAGTTCCCCGGCCTTCTTTCGGGCCGCTTGATCTTTCATGACGTTCTCCTTCGGTCACCACCGGCAACCTGATTATGCGCATCACCCGGCTTCAGCGTGAGCCAGCGGAACTAGGTTCGCTCCGGGTTCGCTCCGGCGCGCTGGGTTCGCCCCGGCGCGCGCCTGAGTGACGGGTCCGGCGGAAGACGAAGCTGACCTTCAAATATCCGGGCTGTCGGGCCTTCCATCATAACAGGGGTACCCTCACCCTGCCATTCGATCACCAGATGACCACCGGACAGTGCAATCACCACTTTGGGCTCCAACAGGCCTCTTAGCTGACCTGCCACAACAGCAGCACAGGCGCCGGAACCGCAGGCCAGGGTTTCGCCAGAGCCACGCTCAAAAACCCTCAGTCGGGCGTGCTCCCGGTCCAGCACCTGAAGAAAGCCGATATTCGCACGGGCAGGGAACCGCGGATGACGTTCGAGGATGGGGCCCAGTTCGGCAACCGGCGCGGTGTCTACGTCATCAACCAGCAGAACGCCGTGGGGGTTGCCCATGGAAATGGCGCTGAGCTCAACCTGCACGCCGGCTACGTCCAGCGAGTAGGTAATATTCCGTGAATCAGCAATGAACGGGATAGCAGCTGGGTCGAGTTCCGGTACACCCATGTTGACGGTAACCTGACCGTCTTTGCCGACCCTGAGCTCGAGCACACCACCGGCAGTCTGGACCCGGATCACTTTCTTGTTGGTCAGGCGCTGATCCCGCACAAAACGGGCGAAGCAGCGGGCGCCGTTGCCGCACTGTTCGACTTCACTGCCGTCGGCATTGAAGATGCGATAACGGAAGTCCACATCCGGACGTCCCGGGGGCTCGACCACAAGAAGCTGGTCAAAGCCGACGCCAAAGTGACGGTCCGCCAGCTGCCGGATCATCTCGGGACGCAGGCGAAAAGGCTGGCTGATCGCATCGATCACCATGAAATCGTTGCCCAGGCCGTGCATCTTGGTGAACGTCAGCGTGGGTCCCTGGGAGCGGCGCGAATCACTCATGGTGAAGCCGGTTCAGCAGGCAGGCAGGATTCCAGCCGCAGTTGGTCCTCTAGAGTTTCGCGCTGACGCACCACATGCACCTGGCTGCCATCGACCATCAGCTCACAGGGCCGGTTCCGGGTATTGTAGTTTGAACTCATAACGAATCCGTAAGCACCGGCAGAGCGCACCGCCAGCAGGTCCCCCGGGGCCAGGCTGAGCTTGCGGTCCTTGCCCAGGAAGTCGCCGGTCTCGCAAACCGGGCCAACCAGGTCCCAGGCTTTTGCCGCTACATCCTGGCGGGGCATTGCTGGAATAATCGCTTGCCAAGCGCTGTAGAGGGCAGGTCGGATCAGGTCGTTCATGGCCGCATCAATGACAGCAAAATTGCGGTGTTCGGTACACTTGAGAAACTCTACCCGGGTCAGAAGGATACCAGCATTGGCTGCAATGGAGCGCCCCGGCTCCAGGATCAGCTCAATGTCCCGGTCGCCCAGGCGCTCTGCCAGCTTTGCTACGTAATCTGAGGGCTGGGGCGGGGTTTCCTGATCGTAAGTCACCCCCAGGCCACCCCCCATATCAAGATGGCGAATGGTAATGCCTTCAGATGCCAGCTGGTCAATCAACGCCAGTACCCGCTCCAGGGCATCCAGAAAAGGCGAGACAGAAGTCAGTTGGGAGCCTATGTGGCAATCCACGCCGATAATCTCCAGATTTGGCAGGCCGGCAGCGCGAGCATAGACTGCCGGCGCTTCGTTGATATCGATGCCGAACTTGTTTTCCTTGAGACCGGTTGAAATATACGGGTGGGTACCGGCATCGACGTCCGGATTGACTCGCAATGAAATGCGGGCCCTGACACCCATATCGCCGGCCACTTCGTTGAGTCGGTCAAGCTCGGTGTCCGACTCAACGTTGAAACACCGCACGCCGACCGCAAGTGCCCTGCGCATTTCCCAGGGCTGCTTGCCAACCCCCGAAAACACCACCCGGGCCGGGTCGCCGCCAGCCCTGAGAACGCGTTCGAGTTCACCGGCTGACACGATATCGAAGCCGGCCCCAAGGCGGGCCAATACGTTGAGAACCGCGAGATTGCTGTTGGCCTTGACCGCATAGCAGACCAGATGGGGCCGGCCTGACAGAGCCTCGTCATAGGCCCGGTAGTGACGTTCCAGGGTTGCCCTGGAATAGACATAGGCAGGCGTGCCGAACTGGGCGGCGATATCAGCCACAGGTACATCTTCGGCGAAAAGCTGGCCGTCGCGGTAGTTAAAGTAGTCCATCCGTTTTCCTGTTTCTGTGGCGTGCCGCCGTGCTTTCAGTCTACCCGTTCCGGGATCTCATCATCAGCCTCGACAGAAGACTCAGTCGCCTCTCCGGCAGCCGGTGGCTCTGGCGTTTCAGGCAAGGTACGGTCCAGCTCCTTGGGTGCTCCGGCCGTGGGCGCATCCTCGCTGGCCTGTGGCTCAGGCCCGGACGCCCGCGGCTCCAGATAAAGCGGCCCTTTCTGGCCGCAGCCCAGCAGCGCGACCATGGCACCCGCCAGCACAAGCATGAGTCCGGTTTTTTGCATACACGGCCTTCCCGATTCGTTTGCCGGCAGTATACCTGACTCCGGCTACCCTAGGGAGTCCGGGATACCGCAGTGTTCAGCGCGTTTTCCAACTGGTTGCGGTAGTACAGGTACTGGGTCGTCTGAAGGTCCTGCTGATATCCGCGGGGGTCAAGATCATGGGGAAGATGCAGGTCCGTCAGGTAGATGGGATAGGGCTCACCGCTGCGTCGGCGGGAGCATATATAATGTGCCACGGCGTCAATCAGCTGGTCACCGTACTCCATCGCCGTAAATTCCTGGTCACCACAGTAGATATCAAACCTTAGCTGACTGCCGCCGTGCCGGGCGCCCACCGCCTGCACTTCGAGACCGCCCAGCGGTGACTCCTCGCCCCGGACAAGACGGCGCTGGGCCTGCCATTCCCCTGCTTTGGTGACCATTTCATAACAGACAAACTCAGCGAACGGTTGGCCTGAGCTGGTGCTGGCCCCCGCGCTCTGGCGCAACTGGCGGCGCTCCAGAAGGTTTTCAAAAAACCGAAGCAACGGTGCCAGCAGATGCCGGCGACCGGCATACGCCTGCTGCCAGCTCAGCACCGACCCCAGCTCATCCACGACCCACAGCCGTACGCGCTGGCCCTGGATCTGATAGAAGACCTGTACCGAACCCGCCTCACTGGCATGGCAAACCACTCTGAGAACGGCGTCGTCCAGCAGTGCGTATCGATCGAAGACGATTGGCGCATAGTAAGTCTGGGGCGTCGCCAGGTAGTCATCCAGAGCGCTGCGGCTATCCAAAGCGATAAAGCCGGGCTCCCGGTCCTGAAAGTGAACAATAAAGATGCGGCGATCCATTTCAATGACATAACGTAGCGGACGAGGGCTTCCGGCACCGCTGAAGAAACGCTCCTCCACATCACGGAAAAGCTCCTTTACGCGTCGGGCGATGGCGCCGCCGTGACTGCCAAAACTATAGACCGCAAGAGCTGGCGCACAGGCGGGCGAGGCCGCTATGGCCGCCAGGTAATTCTTCAGGCACTGGATCAGTGTATCCCCCGCTGCATAGTGCTGCAGGCTGACCTCGTGCCAGCTGTTCAGAGTTGCCTGATCGATGGTATGAACCAGATTGTCACGGGCACCGCTGAAACCCAGGGAATCGTGACGGGCACTGAGCTTGTGCAGCCCCAGCTCGGTGAGTCGGGCCTGTGGATCAACGCCAACGTTGATGAACAGCAGGGTTTTTAGGGGTCGTGCTGGCGCCATGAGTGCCTCCCGGCCCGCTGCGCCCAGAGGCGCCGGCAGGGTTTGGCCGAGCACATCCATCATTTCCCGCAGCTCGGCAATACTCAGCACGCTGGGGCCAGCACGCACGTTCAGCCGGGTTGAACGGGTCAGCAGGCCGTTGCAGAAACACCACACCAGCATGTCCGTCACGTTGCCGGACCGCCGGATCACAGGCTGCCAGAAGGCGTCCGACGGGGTTTCAAGGTCCCGGAACAGAAGCCAGCCCTCACCCTGTTCGCTTAAACCCTGGGTCGACTGGTGGTAGAACGACAGATTCTCCTCAGCCAGACTGGGCGCAATGTTCGGATTAATCAGCTCGATTTTGCCGGCTTTACGCTGAAAGGCCGCGTACAGCTTGCGGCCAAGCAGGCTCATGTCGGCGGGGCTGATGGCCGCCGCTGAACCATGACTGCGGGCCAGGCGAGACAACAACCGGTAGCTGTGGGTAAATTCTGCCACCACCGCGCGCCGGACGACCATGACCTCCTCTGCCCGCCACCGCTGGCGATTGTCCAGCTTCTGAAGCTTTGCACTGTCCCAGCCCCAGTTTTCTACCAACCTGTGTAACAACTGCCCCCGCCATTGCTCCCCCGTGACCTCTGCACGGCTCAGGGGCAGTCCGGCCTTGAAGTAGAGACTGCGACGGACCAGATCCAGTCGCTCCGGCGTGCCGGCAGCGATCAGCCAGCGCTCCAGGCGCTGGTAAAGCAGCACGTAGGGGTCGAGCAGGTCCGGATCGGTCTGGCCGGCAAATACGGCCGATTTGAAGGCCAGCGACAACGGGCCGCTGTCGTCATCCCGGGCGTAACACTCAATGAGCAGCAACTTGAGCAGAGACTTCCAGGGCGCGTCTATGCCCTTATAAAGCTGCCAGACGCCGGCGCCGAGAAACTCCTCAACTGGAATCTCGGGCACCGCACCGAAATCTATGTAGTCACTGCTCCGTATGAACCGATGGTCAATCAGCTGCTTTGCCCGGACATCGTACTGGGCTTCATCACCCGGCGGCACCAGCCACCAGAGTGGGAAGCAGCCACCCAGGTGGATGCCGGTACGGTAGAATTCATCGAGCAGAAGGTAATGCTGGGCACTGCCGCAGTTCTCGCCGTTAACCTCCACCCGCTGTCGCCCTGCCCGCCAGTCCTGCGCGGAAAAAACAAAGACATGAAGTTCCAGCCCCAGGCCCGCGGCCCAACCCGATATCTTTTCAGCTTTGCATTCCAGACGCTCAACCCCCGCCTCATCAAGCTCCGGTCGGTGGCAAAGCCACACGTCCAGGTCGCTGGCGACCGAATGACCGAGAGATCCCGGACTACCCATGAGGAACAGGGCCTCGATGTCCGGACGTCGTTTGCCGATGACTTTCATGGCGAACGAACGGGCCAGGCGCTGGGCAGCGCTGAGGGCGTCCGCCGACGGCTGATAGTGCGCAACGCCGAACGGACAGTCATGGTGGAGGTAGCCCGGCAGAGCCGGATGGTTAACGTGAAACATCAGCGGCAGGATCTCCAGCACCATCTGTTGACGGTAGGCCAGCGCTGACCGTGCCCGCTGCCAGCGGGCCTCGTTGACCTGCCAGAACCGGTCCCGCAAGCGACGCAGGGTCTTGCGGTCAATACCCTCGTCAAAATCAAGGGTGATCGGGGCAGTAACGGGACGGGCCTGGACTGTCACAATGGCTCCACTGAGAAGGTTCCTGAGGAGAGGTTCCCTGACAAACAATTATCAGTATGATGAGGGCAACGTGGCAAACCGTGCAAAAAAATAATAGCAGGCTCGATTCCCTTGAGAGAATTCTTCATACGCCGTTACCGGGCCGACACCGGCCAGGCTGATACCCGTCGAACCCTGGTTCGGGTAGACGATGGTGGACGCATTATCTATGCCGACAGTCAGGCCGAGGCGGTTCTCGGCTACAGCTCGGCAGATCTGTCTGGCCGCCCCCTCGCCTGTATCATTGCTGATCGACAGGATGACCCCCTCAGCCCGAGTCACCGCCACCAGTTCGAGCAGGGCAAGGCCGTGCTGCTGACCCTGAAACACCGGGAGGGCTTTTTCTTTACCGCCCATCTCAGCTTGCGACTGGCAATCCGGGATGCGGATCAGGCAGCCAGTGCCTTCATTGCCCTCAGGGACTCAACCGCTCTGGACCCCCGCCTGACCCGGCTGGCTGAAGATGCAGGAGAGCTCGGCTTCTGGGAGCTGGACATCCAGGACAACCGCATGACCTGGACCGAAGGGCTCTACCAGGTGCTGGAGCTCAAACCGGGCATCGAGATCACCCCTGAACAGGCACTGTTCTACTGCCAGCGGGGCCAGAACCGGTTAAGAGCGCTTTTCCGGCGTTGTGCACGCACCGGCCAGCCGTTCAGCATACGGCTGGAACTACTCACCTCCCGTCAACGCCTGCGCCAGGTGGAGCTCCACGGCAAGGCCCTCAGGAACGGCCTGCAGGTAGTCGGGCTCGGGGGCGTATTGATCGACCAGACCGCCAATCAGCAGCTTGAGCAATCCCGACGCCAGGCTGTTCACCTGATGCAAGGGCTGATGGCGGCGACGGAAGACCTGGTGGTAGCCGTTGACCGGGATCTCAACCTGATCTGCTTCAACGAAGCCTTCCGTCGCCAGGCCAGGGTGACCTTTGATCTGAACGTTACCGAGGGCGCCAACCTCAATCAGTTGCTGGCCGATTTCCCCAATGAGCGCCGTCTTGTTGCGCGCTTGTGGCAGCGGGCCTTTGAGCGGGACAGCTATGTGGTAGAGATGCCCCTCGCCCAACAGGAGCGCGAACTGCCGGTTTACGAGATTCACTACCAACGTCTGCTGAATGACTATGGTGAAGTGACGGGTGCCGTCCATGTTGCCCGGGACATTACCAGTCGCGTGAAAAACTCCGGCAACCGCTACTACATGAACCGTCACGACCCGGTGACCGGGCTGCTGAACCGTCGTGAATTCATGGTCCGGCTGGAAAGGCTGCATCGCAATACCCGGACAACGCCGGGCAACCATGCTCTGCTCTACCTTAACCTGGATCATTTCGCTGTGTTCCGGGAACAGGCCGGCAGCGGCGCAAGCGATCGCTATCTGCGGGCGCTGGCCGGCGAACTCACCGTTAAAATTCGTCAGCGCGATTCCCTGGCCCGGCTTTCCGGCGATACCTTTGCGGTGCTGATCGAGAACTGCAATCGGCATGAGGCTCTGAAGGTCGCAGAGGGCCTGCTCGAGTTTGTCTCGGGATTTGCGTTCGAATGGCAGGGCAAGACCTTGCAGACCTCCGCCAGCGCCGGATTGTTGCGACTGGCCGGGACCACGCCGGGTGACCCGGAACGCCTGCTCTACCAGGCTGGCGATTTGTGCCATACCGCCAAGATCGCCGGGCGCGGGCGGGTCCATGCTGCCGATGCAGTGGCCCAGGAGATGCAGGAAAGCGTGGCACGGGAGCGGCTGGAGGTACTGCAGGAATGCCTCGACAACGACCGGCTCAGTCTCCAATTCCAGAGCCTGCGGCCCGTCGCCAGCGTTACCTGGGGCGATCACATCGAGATCCTTGCGCGGTTGCAGCCCGATGACGACGGAACCCTTCTACACCCCGCCGACTTCATGCCCATTGCCGAACGTTTCGACCTGACCCGGGACGTCGACCGCGCGGTCATTCGCAAGACACTTGCCTGGCTGGGAGAACACAGCCTGATGGAGCCAAGGCTGAAATATTGCGGCTTTAACCTGTCGCTGGCCAGCGTTATGGATGACAGTTTTCCGGAATTCGTGGAAACCCTGTTGCAGGACTCACCCTTTGCACCCTCGTGCTTCTGTTTTGAAGTGCGGGAATCGAGCGCCACCCAGTACCCGGACGAAGTCGCCGTGCTGTGCGATGCCCTGCACAAAATCGGCTGCCGGATAGCGCTGGATGGCGCCGGTGCTTCGGTGGAAAGCTACAGTCTGGCGGCGCGCCTGCCCGTCGATATCATCAAGCTGGACCAGGGCATGATGTCGCACCTTCACGATGATCCGGTGCAGCAGGTGATGGTGGAAGCACTGCACCGGATTGCGGAGGCCGCCGGCAAGCTCACCATCGCTACTTTTATCGAGAACGACGAGGCCATGCGCAAGGTTCGTGGTCTTGGCATCCACTACGGCCAGGGCTTCCGGCTGTCCCGGCCCCGGCCGCTGGCGGAGTTGACGCCGGTGGCAGTGGAGCTGGATACCGGCCGTATCGGCGGCCGGCCAGACTAGTCGCCCAGTCCGGCCCGGGCCCGGGCAATCGCTGCCCGCACCTGCTTTGGCGCGGTGCCGCCCAGATGATCCCTGGCCTGCACCGAGCCTTCGAGGGTCAGGACATCGAATACATCGTCGCCGATGACATCGGAGAACTGCTGCAGTTCCGCCAACGTCATGTCAGAGAGATCACGTTTCTGCGCAACCCCGAACGCCACGGCCTTGCCAACAATTTCGTGGGCATCCCGGAAGGCCACCCCCTGTTTGACCAGGTAATCCGCCAGGTCGGTGGCGGTTGAGAAACCCTTCTTGGCCGCGGTGCGCATGTTGTCGGCACGGGCACGGATAGCGGGCACCATGTCGGCGTAGGCCTTCAGGCAGCCCTTCACCGTATCGACGGTGTCGAACAGGGGTTCCTTGTCTTCCTGATTGTCCTTGTTATAGGCCAGGGGCTGGCCCTTCATCAGGGTCAGCAGACTGATCAGATGCCCGTTGACCCGCCCGGTCTTGCCCCGCACCAACTCCGGCACGTCCGGGTTCTTTTTCTGGGGCATGATTGACGAGCCGGTACAGAACCGATCCGGCAGATCAACGAAATCGAACTGGGCGGAGGTCCAGAGCACCAGTTCCTCACTGAAGCGGGACAGGTGGGTCATCAGAAGTGCCGCAAAGCCACAGAATTCGATAGCAAAGTCCCGGTCACTGACCGAGTCCAGGGAGTTCTCGCTGGCGCGATCAAAGCCCAGTAGCCTTGCGGTCATGGCCCGGTCAATGGGGTAGGTGGTGCCAGCCAGCGCGGCGGCGCCCAATGGCATGACATTGACCCGCTTGCGGCAATCCCGCAAACGCTCGGCGTCCCGGACCAGCATCTCGTACCAGGCCAGCAGGTGGTGGCCAAAAGTGACCGGCTGTGCCGTCTGCAGATGGGTGAAACCGGGCATGATGGTTTCGGCTTCGCGCTCGGCCAGGTCCAGCAGGCCGGCCTGCAGGCGAGTCAGCTCTTCGGCAATCACGTCGATCTCGTCCCGCAGGTAGAGCCGGATATCGGTGGCCACCTGGTCGTTACGGCTGCGACCTGTATGCAGTTTTTTGCCTGTTATACCGATGCGCCTGGTGAGGCTTGCCTCGATGTTCATGTGCACATCTTCCAGACTGACGGACCACTCAAAGGCACCGCTTTCTATCTCAGCCCGTACCTCGTCGAGACCAGCGATGATCTGGTCTTTCTCGTCAGCGGTCAGCACCCCGACCTCTGCCAGCATGGTGGCGTGGGCGATAGACCCTGTAATGTCGTGGTGATACAGGCGCTGATCAAATCCGACCGACGCTGTGAACCGTTCCACAAATGCATCGGTCGGTTCGCTGAACCGGCCACCCCATGGTTTCTCGGCGCTCTTGTTCTGATCAGTCATGGTCTATCTTTCCTGCTAGCAGCCCGGCATTATCTTGAGCAGCCTGCCGGACCTGAATGAAAATGTGCCGGGATTATAACACTCTCTGGGAGACTCTCACCCGCATGAGCACGGGCAGTCGTAAAATCCGCCGCGAAATGTCCGGCGAAGAGTTTTTCGTACCCGACCTGTGTCGCGTCCGCGCCGTTTTTATGCTGCTGGTCACCAGTGAGCTGATGGTGCTGGTGCTTGCGGTTATCCGGGCCCAGTCCGGCTGGATAGACTGGCATTACTTCGGTCTGCTGTCGCTGTTCACCCAGTGGACCGTGCTGACCAGCGCGGCCATCATCTGCGCCCTGCGTCGACGCATCCAGCACCTGAGCGTGGTTCGCGTCACGGCGCTGGTTACTGTCGTTGTGCTGCTGGATGTACTGGTGTTCAGCCTCTTTGCCGACCAGGTGCTGAACCCGCAGACCAGCACCGTCCAATGGCAGGCGGTGGGGCGCAACGTGTTGCTGGCGCTGATCATTACACTGATGGTGCTGCGCTACTTCTTTCTCCAGCACCAGTGGCAGCAGCAGCGTCAGGCTGAAATGCAGGCGCGGCTGACGGCGTTGCAGGCGAGGATCCACCCTCATTTCCTGTTCAATAGCATGAACACCATCGCCAGCCTCATCGCAACCCGGCCCGAGCAGGCAGAGGAGGCTGTGCTGGACCTGTCCGAACTTTTCCGCGCCAGTCTCCGGACCCAGGACCGGCTGGTGCCGCTGAGTGAAGAGTTGTCCCTGTGCGAACGGTATCTGGTCATCGAGGGGCTGCGTCTTGAGAAACGGCTGACCGTTGAGTGGCAGGTTGACCCTGCGCTGGCAAGACAGGCGATTCCGCCGCTGACCCTGCAACCCCTGGTGGAGAATGCAATCTATCATGGTATTCAGCCAAGACCCGAAGGCGGTAGGGTACGGATTGAGGGTTATCAGAAGGGTGCGTTTGTCTACCTGATGGTTCAGAACCCCCGCCCCAAGGAGGACCAGATCCACCACGAGGGCAACCGTATGGCGCTTGACAACATTCAGGCCCGTTTGTGGGCGCTGTTTGGGGACACAGCCGTGCTGAAGAACAGCCAGCACAACGATATTTATACCGTGACTCTGCGCCTGCCGCGCCAGACAGTGGGTACAGTGGGTAGTGGAGCCAGACAGCCATGATTCAGGCCGAGACCCAGCGAATCCTGATTGCCGATGATGAGCCCCTGGCCCGGGACCGTATCCGTCGCCTGGTGGATCAGATTCCCGGCTACCAGACCTGTGGCGAAGCCAGTGATGGCGACCAGGCCCTGCACCAGGTCGCTGAACTTGAGCCGGACATCGTGCTGCTCGATATACGCATGCCTGGCATGGACGGCATGGAGGTGGCAGAAAAGCTCAACCGGCTTACCCACCCTCCCGCGGTCATTTTCTGCACGGCCTACGACCACTACGCCATAACGGCCTTTGAGGTCCAGGCGGTGGCCTACCTTCTCAAGCCAGTGCGCAAGGAAGCATTGGCGGAAGGCCTGGCTCGGGCCGGTCGCATAAATCGGGTGCAATTACTGGCGCTTCAGGCGCGGGAGGCGGGCTCTGCCTCGCAACTGGCTGTCCGCACCCACCGCGGCACGGAACTGATCGAAATGGCCAGCATCCGCTACTGCCAGGCCGATCAGAAATGCGTCACCATCCATCACGCACACGGCGAAACCGTCACCGACTTCACCCTAAAAGAACTGGAAAGCGCCTACCCGGAGCACCTGCTGCGCATTCACCGGCAGACCCTGGCCGGCATCCGCCATATTCAGGCCCTTGCCCGGGGACCCGACGGGACCTATTCCTTGCGTCTGCGTCCAGGCCACATTGAGCTTCCCGTGAGCCGCCGGCATACGACCGACGTTCGCAACAAATTGAGTCAGAGTTAGCGCTGTGGCTGCCGGTGAAACGGGACTTTTTGTTCGCCAGGGGTTAGGCTTGGGGCCTTACATTTTCAATCTGGCCAGCTAGTAAACCATGTCAAAACGAACCCTGCGTATAGCCACCCGAAGAAGCGCTCTTGCCCTCTGGCAGGCAGAACACATTAAATCCGAACTTGAGCGCATGGACAGCGACATTACGGTTGAGCTTGTGGGCATCAAGACCCAGGGCGACAAGATCCTTGATGTACCTCTGGCCAAGATCGGCGGTAAAGCGCTGTTCGTCAAGGAGCTTGAGGAAGCCATGCTCGACGGTCGCGCTGATCTGGCGGTGCATTCGATGAAAGACGTTCCGATGACCTTTCCGGAAGGGCTAGGCCTGGTGGCCATCTGTGAGCGAGAAGACCCTACCGATGCCTTCGTCAGCAACCACTACGCCAACGTCGATGCCCTGCCACAGGGTGCCGTCGTCGGCACGGCCAGCCTGCGCCGCGAATGCCAGCTGCGGGCCTACCGGCCGGACCTCCGGATCCGAACACTGCGCGGCAATGTTAATACCCGCCTGGGCAAGCTCGATGCGGGCGAATTCGATGCTATTGTGCTGGCAAGCTCGGGCCTGAAACGGCTGGGATTCGACGAACGCATTCGCTACGCCATGCCCGACACCATCTCCCTGCCCGCTGTTGGCCAGGGCGCCCTGGGCATCGAGTGTCGTCTCGACGATCAGGAGCTCATCGACATGCTGGGCTCTCTGGATCATCGGGACTCTTCCGATCGAGTCAAGGCCGAACGCGCCTTGAACAAGCGGCTACAGGGCGGCTGCCAGGTTCCTATCGCCGCCTATGCCCTGCTCGAAGACGACGACACGCTCTGGCTCAGGGGCCTGGTGGGCGCAGTCGACGGCACTGAGGTGTTCCGGGTGGAAGGCCGCGCGTCCCGGGCTGAAGGTGAAGAACTCGGCCGCAAACTGGCGGAAGAACTTCTGGCCATGGGAGCAGACCGGGTACTGGCTGAGATCTATGGCCACACCCCTACCTGAAGGCCCGCTTGCAGGCTGCCGGGTCCTGGTCTGTCGGCCCCGGCCAGAAGCCCAGCGGTTACAACAATCGCTGGCCAGGGCTGGCGCTACGGCTCGGGTAATGTCCCTGATCGAGCGCCGTGATCTGTCCGAAACGGCAGCCCAGAGAGGGCTTGTACAGAACCTGGATCAATTCCAGCATGTGATTGCTGTCAGCCCCCATGCTGCACGGCTGCTGCTCGCCCGGATCGACCCGTGGTGGCCACAGTTTCCGGTTGGTCTAAACTGGTACGGGGTCGGCTCCGGTACCAGTGCCGTCCTTGAAGCCGCGGGGCTCTCTCCGCTCAAGCCGGCCCGGGGGTTTACCAGTGAAGACCTGCTGGCACTGCCTGCCTTGCAGCAGGTCGAGCAACAACGGGTATTGCTGGCCCGTGGTGCTCACGGGCGGGAACTGATTCGGGACACATTGAATCAGCGCGGCGCCAGTGTTGCTGAACTCCCCCTGTATGAGCGCCACTGCCCAGCCTTGTCGGCCAGCGAACTTTTTGGCCACCTTGGCGGCTTTTCTCCCCACGCTATCGTTGCGCTGTCGGGGGAAACATTGAACAATCTCATCGCGCTAGGTGAGAATAGCGACCATAATCTAAAAAAGCGATTGCTGGTGGTGCCCGTCGAGCGCATAGCACAACAGGCCCGCGCCGCCGGCTTTCAAAGAGTGTGCACACCTGAGCACCTGGCGGATGAGGCGATTGCCGAATGCATTGCCCGCCATCTGACCAACACTGACCGTGCTCAACAGTCTGACTAAAAAATCCAGATAAGGACGCCTGTGACTGACACCAATTCGCAACTGCCTGCCAAGGTTGCTCAGCCCAATCCCAAACCCGTTCGTACCTGGCCCCTATGGCTACTGGTTATCATTGCGCTGGCGCTGAGTGTGGCGGTCGCGTTCTGGGGCTGGCTGCAATGGCAAGAGCAGCAGTCCCTGGAGCAGAAACTGACTGATGTGACCGAAACCACCGAACGCCTGGAGAACAACTACAGTCAGAGCGGTAACCAGCAGTCCCAGCGCCTGCAGTCCCTGGAGAACAGACTGGCGGAACAGCGGGAAATGCTCGCCACCCAGCAGCGCCAGATTGATCACAATGCGCGTGAACTGCTGGAAACCGGCGACCGGACCCGGACCGACTGGTTGCTGGCGGAAGCGGAATATCTTCTGCGCATCGCCAACCAGCGCCTGTTGATAGAAAAAGACTACGAGGGTGCCCTGGCGGTGCTGAAATCCGCCGACGAGGTATTGGCCGAAACGGACGATGTGGGCGTCTACCCTGTCCGTCAGCAACTGGCCCGGGAAATCATGGCGCTCAAGTCCATAGCCGACGTCGACCGGACCGGCCTGTACCTGCAACTGGAAGCTGCGATAGAGACCGTTCAGAACCTGACAGACAGCGCGCTTCCTGGTGACAGAGAGGCCCCTGAGCCGGAAGCGGCGGATGCCAAAGAAACCGACGACAACATGCTGAAACGGGCCTGGCACCAAACCCGGGAAACCCTGGCCAGCATGGTGGTCATCCGAAGGCTGGATGAGCCCGCACGTCCCATGCTATCACCGGAGCAAAGCGCCTACGCCAGACTCAATATCCAGTTGATGCTGGAGGAAGCCGAACTGGCTCTTCTGGGCGGCGACCAGATGCTTTACGAACGTGCCCTGGCCAAGGCCCGGGAGAGTCTGGGGACCTGGTATGACGAAAGCGACGAACGTGTCCGTGCTTTACAGTCCACCCTCAGTGAGTTGAGCGAAAAGAACATCTCGCCGGAACTACCGGATATCAGCAAGTCCCTCAATCTGCTCAAAGCCAGACTTGAAGGCAGGCTGAACGACGCCGGCGGCTCAGACAGCGGGAACCAGGATGAGAACCAGGGTGAATCTGCAGAACAACAGAATGGGAGCCAGGACTCCGGTGCCACTGACCAGGACGCAGACTCATGATTCGACTGCTCCTTATTATTCTGATCGCACTTCTGATTGGCGCTGGCCTGAGCCTTGGCCTGCAATACGATCTCGGGTATATCCGCATCAGTCTCGGCCATTACCTGATCGAGACCAATTTCTGGGTTGGGCTCGGGGCCCTGCTTCTGCTGATCGGCCTGATCCTGCTTGTGTTTGGCCTGGTACGGCGTTTCAGCCACGGTGCAGGCGCCCTCACCGGCTGGCTATCCCGTGGCAACGAACGACGGGCAAGGCGTCGTACCACCCAGGGTCTTCTTGCCCTGGCCGAGGGTAACTGGCCCCGTGCCCGCAAACTTTTGGAAGCTTCTGCAAACCAGGCCGACACGCCTTTGATCAACTACCTGGCCGCTGCCCAGGCGGCGTTTGAGGCCGGCGATCATAAAGCTGTGGACGAACTCCTGCGCAAGGCATTCGAGAGCACCCCCGGTTCTGATATGGCGGTCGGTATTACCCAGGCACAACTGCAACTGGCGGGCAATCGCCTAGAACAGGCCCTGGCCACACTGATCCGTCTCCGCAAGCAGGCACCCCAGCATCCGTTCGTGTTGAAGCTGTTGAAAAATACCTACGTGCGCCTGGAAGACTGGCGCGAACTGTCGAAACTGCTGCCCGAGATGCGCAAGCGGGAACTGATTGACAAGGATGAGCTTCAGCAACTCGAAAGGACAACCTGGCATCACCTCCTGCATCAGGCAGCGGAAGAATGTCGCCGTCAGTCAGAGGGAGGCATCAGTCTGGAACCGCTTACCCGTTTATGGGACGAGCTTCCAGGCGCCATGCGCAAAGACAACCACACCATTCACGAATACGCCCGCCTGCTGGCGGCTCTGGGTGACGAAGCCCAGGCCGAAACCCTGGTTCGCAAAGTCCTGCGAAATCACTGGAGTGATGAACTGGTGAATCTGTACGGACGCCTTAGAGGCCTGAAGCCGGATGAGCAACTACTCGTTGCGGAGCGCTGGCTCCAGGACCGGCCCAACAACCCAGAGCTTTTGCTCGCACTGGGCAGGCTGAGTCTGCGTAATGAACTCTGGGGCAAGGCGCGGGAGTATTTCGAAACCAGCCTGAGACTGAAACGAAGCCGTGAAACTATAGCGGAACTGAGCCGGCTGAATGCCCACATGGGCGAAGACCAGACCAGCGTGAAGCTTCTGATGCAGGGTCTGGTGAAAGACAGCGGCCTGCCTGATCTACCCATGCCCAAGGCCTGAACGCGGGTCAGTGCCTCGGGGCGTATTCCAGCACGTCGGAATGGAATGCCCGGGGTGGAAGTCCGGCTTCGACCAGTGCGTCCAGAAGAGTGTAAACCATGGTCGGCGAGCCGCTGGCCATGACCTCCACGTTCCGCCAGTTCTCAGTAGACGCCAGTACGGTCCGTACCAGCCGATCATGGTGTCCTGACCAGTCGCTGTCTTCATCATCCGCCACCACCGGCACGAAGGTAAACGGAACCCACTCCTCATGCCACTGCTGGGCCAGGGATCGCAGGTACATATCCTCGTGCCGCCGTACCCCCCAGAACAGGGTGACGGGGTGGCGGTGATCGAGCTCCTGAAGATAATCCACAACGCTTTTCATCTGAGCAAACCCGGTGCCGGCCGCCACCATCAGAAGGGGCTTTTCCGGCGCTGACGCCAGACATGCCCGGCCGTTGGGCAGCTCCAGGGTCACCTGTTCCCCCGACTTGAGCGCATCAATCACACGCTGGGCGGAGACCCAGTCCGGCGTAGCCTGTATGTGGAGCTCAAGGCGCTCGGCCCGGGGACTGCTGGCGATGGAAAAATAACAGGGCTCGGCGTCCGGCAGTACCACAGATAGATACTGGCCGGCGTGAAAATCCAGCTCGCGACGGCGCGGCAGTTGAAGCTCCACCCGGTATACGTCATGGCTAATGGACCGCAGGTCGGCCACATGGGCCTGAAACTTCCGGGGCTTGTTCTCTCCAGCTGCCATAACGGCCTCAATCTCCAGTTCAAGGTCACTAACGGCCCGGGTACGGCAAAGCATCAGGCGGCCAGTATCGGTTATTGTCTTCTGGTTACGGGTATTCAGGGCCGAGCCCTTGCTCAGGTTGGCCTCGCAAAGCTCACAAACGCCATTCCGGCAGGCCGACGGCACCGCAATCCCCGCTTTGCCGGCAGCAGTCAGCAGGTCGGCCTCAGGGTCTGCCAGGAAGGCGAGCCCGGACGGCTGCAACCGGACCCGAAAAGCGACGTCCTTCTCCGCAGACTTAGCCATGGCCCATGAGCCCTATTAATCGGGGTGCGCGGGCGGAAGTTCAAGGCCCAACTGGTCCCAGATCTCATCCACCCTCTGTTTCACGTCAGCCGTCATGGTGATGGGCGTTCCCCATTCCCGGGTTGTTTCGCCGGGCCACTTGTTGGTGGCATCAAGTCCCATTTTAGAACCAAGCCCGGCTACTGGCGACGCGAAATCCAGGTAATCGATCGGGGTGTTTTCCACCAGAACTGTGTCCCTGGCAGGGTCCATGCGGGTCGTCATCGCCCAGATCACGTCTTTCCAGTCCCGGGCATTGACGTCGTCATCGGTTACAATCACGAATTTGGTGTACATGAACTGGCGCAGAAAAGACCACACTCCCATCATCACCCGCTTGGCGTGGCCGGGGTACTGTTTTTTCATGGTGACAATGGCCAGCCGATACGAGCAGCCTTCCGGCGGCAGGTAAAAATCTACAATCTCCGGAAACTGTTTCTGAAGAATGGGAATGAACACCTCGTTGAGCGCCACCCCAAGAATCGCCGGCTCATCCGGTGGCCGACCGGTATAGGTACTGTGATAGATAGGATTGCGTCGGTGAGTCATACGCTCCACGGTAAACACCGGAAACTGCTCAACTTCATTGTAGTAGCCGGTGTGGTCCCCGAATGGCCCTTCCGGTGCCGTGTCGTCCGGATATATGAAGCCTTCCAGAACAATTTCGGCGCTTGCCGGCACCTGCAGATCGCTTAGGCCGGCCTTGACCAGTTCTGTACGGGCGCCCCTGAGCAGTCCGGCAAATGCATATTCCGACAGGGAATCCGGCACCGGTGTGACGGCACCCAATATAGTGGCAGGGTCTGCGCCCAGGGCCACCGCAATGGGAAAGGGCTCGCCAGGATGTGCCTTTTGCCACTCAAGGTAATCCAGAGCACCGCCACGATGGCTCAGCCAACGCATGATGAGGCGATTGGGCCCGATAACCTGCTGGCGGTATATGCCCAGATTCTGACGCTCCTTATGGGGCCCACGGGTAATCACCAGGGGCCAGGTCACAAGGGGACCCGCATCACCCGGCCAGCAGTGCTGTACAGGAATCCGCCCGAGATCAACGTCTGCCTTTTCGATCACGACGTCCTGACAGGGAGCCGAACGCAGAACCTTGGGGCTCATCTTCATAACTTTGCGAAATACCGGAAACTTTTCCAGGGCATCGCGGAAGCCTTTCGGCGGATCCGGCTCCTTCAGAAAAGCCAGCAACTTGCCCACGTCCCTCAGGCTGGCGACATCGTCCTGCCCCATGCCCATGGCCACGCGTTTTGGTGTTCCGAACAGGTTCGCCAGCACAGGCATGTCGTAGCCCTTGGGGTTTTCGAACAGCAGCGCTGGACCGCCGGCACGAAGCGTCCGGTCACAGATTTCGGTCATTTCCAGGTAGGGGTCTACTTCCACACGGATACGTTTCAGTTCGCCCTGCTTTTCAAGCTGGTCGATGAAATCGCGCAAGTCGCTGTAGTTCATGGCGTGCCCTGTGTTGGCGTGTCAGGGAGACGTTTACGGGGAAAATAGTAAAGCGGATGCCAGCGGGGCACATTCATGCCCCGCCGAAAGCGGTCATCGGACCGGCGCAGCCATCAACGGCGCTTCATGGACAGGAAGAACTCATCATTGGTCTTGGTTTCGCGGAGCTTGTCGAGCAGGAACTCGAGTGCCGCGGTATCGTCGTCCATGGAATGCAGCAGCTTGCGCAGAATCCACACTCTCTGGATATCCGCTTCAGCCATCAGCAGGTCTTCCCTGCGGGTGCCCGACCGGCGAATGTTGATAGCCGGGTAAACACGTTTCTCGGCAATGCGGCGATCCAGGTGGATCTCCATGTTACCGGTGCCCTTGAACTCCTCGTAAATCACTTCGTCCATCTTGGAGCCGGTGTCTACCAGAGCGGTTGCCAGGATGGTCAGGCTGCCGCCTTCCTCGACGTTACGGGCTGCGCCGAAGAAACGCTTGGGTTTTTCCAGAGCGTGGGCATCAACACCACCTGTGAGTACTTTACCCGAGGATGGGATCACGGTGTTGTAGGCACGGGCCAGACGAGTAATGGAATCCAGCAGAATGACCACGTCTTTCTTGTGCTCGACCAGGCGCTTGGCTTTCTCGATCACCATCTCGGCAACCTGGACATGGCGTGCCGGCGGCTCGTCGAAGGTGGAGGCGATGACTTCGCCGCGAACCGTACGCTGCATTTCGGTCACTTCTTCCGGACGCTCGTCGATCAGCAGCACCATGACATGACATTCCGGGCTGTTACGGGTGATCGCTTGGGCAATGGTCTGCATCAAAAGCGTCTTACCGGCCTTTGGTGGTGAGACGATCAGGCCGCGCTGGCCCTTGCCAATGGGAGCCACCAGGTCCAGCACCCGGGAAGACAGGTCCTCGGTACTGCCATTGCCAGCTTCGAGGCCTAGACGCTCGTCGGGAAACAGCGGGGTGAGGTTTTCAAACAGAATCTTGTTACGGGCGTTATCGGGCTTGTCGAAGTTGATTTCATTGACCTTCAACAGGGCAAAATAACGTTCGCCGTCTTTCGGCGGCCGAATCTTACCGGAGACCGTATCGCCGGTCCGCAGGTTAAACCGGCGGATCTGACTGGGCGACACGTAAATGTCGTCAGGTCCTGCCAGGTAGGAGGCGTCGGCGGAACGCAGAAAGCCGAAGCCATCCTGCAGAATTTCCAGCACCCCGTCTCCGTAAATATCTTCGCCGCTCTTGGCGTGCTTCTTCAGGATGGCGAATATCACATCCTGTTTGCGCGAGCGGGCCAGGTTATCAAGACCCATTTCCTGCGCGATATCTAGCAGTTCGGGGACGGTCTTCTGCTTAAGTTCAGTAAGATTCATAAGTTATTGGATAATCAAGAATGGAAGTAAACAGGGTTTGAGTAGACAGGGGCGATCCCTGAGCGTGTCTTGCAAAAGGTGCTTGTCTTACGTTGGGACAGGTACTGCCGGGCGGGCGCCGACAGAACGCTTGATCAGTCTCTGGCCGTAACCTTACCCTATATGACGAGAATAACGAACACTCGAATCAAGAGGTACGGTTAAGGGTGAAACCGGCCGGGCACTGATATTCCTCAAGACCGATTGGTCCTCTGCCGGCATGTACAATCTGGATAATGACTGCATATGCCAGAGGCTGGAGGAATGGCAGCCTTTAAAGAACATATCGATCTTTCATCAAGACATTGGTAAATGTCAAGTACTTGGAAGAGCCGATCGCCGATCATTATAGCAACAAAACCTGTTAATACCAGCTCTTCCAATCCCTTGCCCCAAACAGGATACTGGGCAACGGCTCATCAGCTGGAAACTCAACCATGCGGAGTACTCAGACCAGATGCCCACCAGCCCTTCCCCCATAGCTTTGAACATTGCGCTTCTAACCGTGTCCGACAGCCGCGGGCCGGAAGAGGATTCATCGGGCCAATACCTGGAAGACAGCCTTTTGGCCGCTGGTCACAAGTTGATCGCACGTCGACTGCTACCGGATGATGTTTACCTCATTCGTGCACTTCTTTCGCGCTGGATAGCTGAGCCTGATGTGCACACGGTATTAATTACGGGCGGCACCGGCTTGCTTGAACGTGACAGTACCCCGGAAGCGGTCGCCCCGCTGCTGGACAAGGTTATTGAAGGCTTTGGCGAAGAGTTCCGTCGCCTCTCGGCAGAAGAGATAGGCTCTTCGACCGTGCAGTCGCGGGCCTTTGGCGGCATGGCTAACCATACCGTTATTTTTTGTTTACCTGGCTCAACCGGGGCTTGTCGCACTGGCTGGGAAGGCATACTCAAGCATCAGCTGAGCAGCGATCAGAAGCCCTGCAATTTCAGCGGGCTGCTACTCCGTAAGCCCGACAGCCCCGTAGCCCGCCTTGATGAAGTCATAGGCACACGGGCAAAACGCTGATGGCTGCGACCACGCTCACCTCCGTTGATACTGCCCTTCAACATCTGCTGGAGCGGGCAAACCCTGTTGCTGAAGCCGAATCCGCTGACCTGCATGAGGCCCTCGGACGTATTTTGGCGGAGGACCTGAAGGCCAGTTACGATATTCCTCACGCCGACAACAGTGCTGTAGACGGCTATGCCGTTCGCTGCGCTGACCTTGAAAATGGCGACCGCCTGCCCATCTCGGCGCGTATCCCTGCAGGCCACGCACCAGAGCCGCTTCAGCCAGGGACTGCAGCCCGCATTTTTACCGGCGCCTCCGTACCCGAGGGTGCTGACGCGGTCATCATGCAAGAGACCGTGTCTGAAGAAGAAGGCCAGGCTATTTTTACAACGCCCGTGCTCCCGGGCCAGAACATACGCCGCCGTGGCCAGGACCTGCAAAAAGGCACCATCGCCCTAAAGCAGGGCAGTCGTCTGCGCCCTCAGGAGCTCGGTCTGATTGCCTCACTGGGAATCGCACAGACCCCGGTCTGGCGGCGTCTGCGAGTTGCCATTCTGACAACGGGTGACGAGCTTATTGATCCCGGCCAGCCTCACAAGCCGGGGTGCATTTTTAATACCAACAGAATCACCCTGATGGCTATCCTTCAGCGCCTGGGGTGCGAGGTGGTTGCCGCCCAGACCGTACCGGACACTCATGAGGCCACCGTCGCTGCCCTTACGAGGGCCGCCCGCCAGGCCGATCTGATTATTACCAGCGGCGGCGTTTCAGTGGGCGAGGAGGATCATGTTCGTGCTGTGCTTGAGGACAAGGGCCAGCTGTCTCTCTGGCGACTCGCCATCAAACCGGGCAAACCCCTGGCTTTCGGCTCGATTGACGACGTACCGGTGATCGGTCTTCCGGGAAATCCGGCGTCCGTGCTGGTGAGCAGCCTGATGCTTTGCGCCCCGTTCATACGCCGCAGTCAGGGCGACAGCCAGACGGTGCCCCCGGCAACGAAGCTACCTGTTGGCTTTAAGGTAGACAAAGCCTCAGTACGCCGTGAGTACATGCGCGCTCGCAGGGAAATTGTTGAGAACCAACTGGTGGTGTCTGCTTACCCCAACCAGAGTTCTGGCATGTTAAGCTCCGCCTGCTGGGCCGACGGCCTCGCGGTAGTACCCGAACACAGCTGTCTGAACCCGGGTGACACCGTCGATTTCTATTCTTTTTCTGATCTGCTGGGGTAACACTGACCGAAATGAGCGCACCGACCCTTACCATTAACGTCCGTTTTTTTGCCAGCCTGAGGGAGAACCTGGGCGTCGACTCACTGGCCGTGATACTCCCAGACGGTAGCAGTGCCGGGGACCTGCTGCGACACCTGGCAGCCAGAGCAGAACAAGATCCCCATCAGGCCTGGTCGGCGCTGAACGGCGAGCGGCCGGTTATGATCGCGGTTAACCAGACCATGGCCCAGCCCAGCACGGCACTTCGGGACCAGGATGAAGTGGCGCTTTTCCCGCCAGTCACAGGAGGCTGACATGGTACTGATCCAGGAAGCGGACTTCGACATGGCGGCAGAGTATCAGGCATTGCGGCAGAACGGCACGGGCGCCATTGCCACTTTTGTCGGCCTGGTAAGGGATTATGGTGACCAGACCGGTGTCGAGGGGCTGTTTCTAGAACATTATCCGGGCATGACCGAAAAGGTCATTGAAGGGCTGGTCGACGAGGCAGGCCGGCGCTGGTCCATTCAGGCTGCTCGCGTGATACATCGGGTTGGACATCTGGCGCTGGGGGAACAGATCGTTTTCGTCGGCATCGCCAGCAGTCATCGCAGTGACGCTTTTGCGGCCTGCGAGTTCATCATGGACGCACTCAAAACATCCGCACCTTTCTGGAAAAAAGAACTGAACGCTGACGGCGGACGCTGGGTGGAGCAAAAGGACTCAGACCAGGCCAGAACAGCCCAATGGCAAACGCCTGACAACCATTAGGTTTTCCCGCCCATTGAGCGGGCACCGAAGCGCAGAGCTGTGCACCGCGCCACCCGGATAACCCTCACTCCACTTCCCCCAATACAGCCATAAAAAAACCGCCCGTGGCTTAGGTCCACGACCGGTTTGTTGAGCCCGGCGACGGGATCAGAGATTACTGTCGAGGAAGGCCGCGAGTTGGGATTTGGACAGCGCACCTACTTTAGTGGCATCCACGTTACCGTTCTTGAACAGCATCAAGGTAGGAATCCCGCGGATGTTGAACTTGGGCGGCGTCTGCTCATTTTCATCAATATTGAGCTTGCATACCTTGAGTTTGCCTTCGTACTCATCGGCAATTTCTTCCAGCACCGGCGCGATCATCTTGCACGGACCACACCATTCGGCCCAGTAATCCACCAGCACCGGGGTATCGGCCTGAAGAACATCCTGATCAAACGATGCATCCGTTACGTTTACAATATTTCCGCTCATTGCCTCTTCCTGGTTCTGGCATCCTTGGTCGCCTATTCAAGCACGATCGAGGAGCACATTTAACTCGTTTATCTAACTCGTTTATCGGCAGCTGCACTAGGCTATGCCACCCTGCACGCGGCTTTTCGCTTGCGCCACTTTACGCGATTGTTGCGCAGTCTGTGAAGCAGCCCACGAAACCTCGGGACCGGTTCAGCTAGGGCGCCGGGACTCTGGCTGATCCGACGACCTCTGCAATCCAGCCATAGCAGCGCCGAAAGACTGATCAGCGAGAACTCCACAATACTGACGCGCGAGCCCGTTTCGCATATAGTACCGCTCAGTGTACGTGACTGCCACGTCAGCTGTTGACCGGCTGACCCAGCCCATCGGCCTGACAGTGGTTATAGACCGACATAGCGTGCTTGAACGCTCCGGTAACTATAAGGCCAGACAAGAGGATTTCAAGACACGTGACGGCTGAATCCAATGGCTCCTCGCCGCAATTTCTCGCTGCAATTGATATGGGCTCGAACAGTTTCCACATGGTGGTGGCGCGCCTGGTCCACGGTGAGATCCGTACCCTGGAAAAAATGGGCGAAAAGGTGCAGCTCGGGGCCGGCCTCGATGCCAGCAACAACCTTACGGAAGAAGCCCAGGAATCTGGCCTCGCCTGTTTGCGCCGATTTGCCCAGCGACTGAGCGGTATGCCGCCGGCTGCGGTTCAGGTGGTGGGTACCAATGCCCTGCGTATTGCCCGAAATGCCCATCAGTTTATGGCACGGGCTGAAGAGGTGCTGGGGTATCCGGTTGAGATTATTGCCGGCCGGGAAGAAGCCCGACTGATTTACCTGGGCGTTTCACATACGCTCTCCGACGACATCGGACGCCGGCTGGTCATCGACATCGGTGGAGGCAGCACTGAGTTCATTATCGGGGAACGGTTCGAAGCCCAGGAACTCGAAAGCCTGCACATGGGCTGCGTGTCCTTCCGCAACCTGTACTTTCCGGATGGTAAGATCAGTCGCCGGCAGATGGACAGGGCGGTCACCCACGGCGCGCAGGAACTGCTCAATATCCGGCACCGGTTCCGCTCCCTTGGCTGGCAGAGCGCTGTTGGCTCATCGGGCTCCATCAAGTCTGTATCCAGTGTTCTGACGGCCCTCAAACTCACCGATGGCCGCATTACCATCCAGGCCATGCGGGAGCTTCGGCGCCGCTTGGCAGACATGGGTAACGTGAACAGGCTGGGCGAACTTGGGGTCCGTGCCGACCGGCAAAGTATTTTCCCGGCCGGCTTTGCGATTCTGATGGCGGCTTTCGAGTCTCTGGGCATTGATGAGATGACCTACGCCGACGGCGCCCTCAGGGAGGGCCTGCTCTATGACATTGCCGGACGCATCCAGCATGAGGACGTTCGCGACCGAACGATCCAGAGCCTGCAGGAACGCTACCATGTAGACCAGGGGCACGCAGACGCTGTTGAGGAAACTGCAATTGCTGCATACGAGCAGGTAGCCGATGCCTGGAGGCTGCGTACCCCCGCAGACGAAGATGTGCTGCGCTGGGCCTGCCGCCTGCATGAAATCGGCCTGACCATTTCCCATAGCCAGTACCACAAACACGGGGCCTACCTGCTCCGCTATTCTGACCTGCCGGGCTTCAGCCGCCAGTTCCAGCAGGAACTGGCCACCCTGGTGCGGGGCCACAGACGGAAGTTCTCACCGGTCATTTTCGAGAGCATCCAGGACCCGGAAGATGTGCGCCGATTAAGGTATCTTTGCATTCTCGTCCGCCTCGCCGTCCTGCTGCAGCATCCCCGCAATCAGGAAGGTCCTCCCGACTTCCGGCTGGAGGCCGGTGAAAACAGACTCGCCATTCACTTTCCCGACAACTGGCTGGATCACCGCCCACTGACTCTGGCAGATCTTGAGAACGAGCGGGAATACCTGTCCCGGCAGGACATCAAGCTTACCGTCCATACCTGATCAGGATTGGACCAATCCCTCGGACTCCAGCTCTTCAATCTGCTCTACCACAGCCATCCACTCGTCTTCCGCCTCGGAAAGCCTGCGCTTGAGGTCGGCCTGCTGGCCCAGTAGATCCCGCAGACGGGCGCGGTTGCTGTCGTCGTAGACGTCCGGGAAGGCAAGGGCATCCTCAACCGCTGCCACCTCTTTCTGCAGGGCCTCCATGGTGCTTTCCAGGTTGCTCTGGCGCTTGCGGTATGGGCTCAGTTTTTTTCGCCGGTCTGCTTCCGCCCGCTTTCTCGTTTTACGGTCGTCGGCGCTCTCTCCCGGGGTTTCGCTGGCCACGTCCGTGGTGTCAGTGTGCCGTGAAACGCTGGCATCGCTCTCTCTACGAGGCGCCTCCGTGTCATCCTTGCGTCTTTCCGCCAGCCAGCGCTCATAGTCTTCCAGATCGCCATCATAGCTCTGTACCCGCCCGTCGGTGACCAGCCAGAACTCGTCAACGGTATTACGTAGCAGGTGGCGATCGTGGGAGACAACCACGATCGCGCCTTCAAACTCCTGCAGGGCCATGGTCAGGGCCTGGCGCATTTCCAGGTCCAGGTGGTTGGTGGGCTCATCCAGAAGCAACAGGTTGGGCTTCTGCCAGGCGATGACGGCCAACGCTACCCGTGCTTTCTCGCCCCCGGAAAATTGGCGGATGGGGGTTAATGCCTCATCGCCATGGAAATTGAAACCGCCCAGGAAATTTCGCACCTTCTGCTCGGAAGCCCCGGGGGACAGCCTCTGCAGATGCAGGAACGGGCTGGCGTCAAGGTCCAGCGATTCCAGCTGATGCTGGGCAAAATAGCCGATGGCCAGGTGCTCGCCGGTTTTTCTTTCGCCATTTAGCAGTGTGCCGGCATCTCTTAGCGCATCCATAAGCGTCGACTTGCCCGCCCCATTGGGGCCGAGCAGGCCCACCCGTGTGCCTGGCAGCAGGGTAAGGTCGAGGCCCCGCAGCAGGACCGTATCGCCGTGGCCGGCCTCACCTTTGCGGATGGAGAGCAGCGGGTTTGAAACCTTGTCTGCAGTGGGAAACCTGAAGCTGAATGGCGAGTCAATGTGGGCAGGGGCAATACGCTCCATCCGCTCCAGAGCCTTGACCCGGCTCTGGGCCTGCCTGGCTTTCGTTGCCTGGGCCTTGAACCGATCAATGAAACGCTGGATTTCAGCCACCCGCGCCTGCTGTCGCTCGTACCCCGCCTGTTGCTGGGCCAGCCGCTCGCTTCGCTGACTTTCGAAAGCTGTGTAGTTGCCGGTATAGGGCACCAGCTTACGGTGGTCGAAATGAACCACCTGGGTGGCCACCCGGTCCATGAAATCCCGGTCGTGGGAAATAAACAGGAGCGTGCCGGAATAACGGGCCAGCCAGTTCTCCAGCCACAGGCAGGCATCCAGATCAAGGTGGTTGGTGGGCTCGTCCAGCAACAGCAGATCAGAAGGGCGCATCAGGGCCTGGGCGAGATTCAGACGGATACGCCAACCGCCGGAAAATGAAGCGACCGGGCGATCAGCATCGGCGGTGGAAAAACCCAACCCCCGAATCAGGGCTTCCGCCCGCCGAGAGGCGGACCAGGCTTCATGGATGTCGAGTTCGCCGAGGATGCGGGCCAGGGTATGATCGTCCTCTTCAGCTTCGGAACGGGCCCGTTCCCGTTCAAGGCGACGTAACTCAATATCGCCATCGAGCACGAAATCCCGGGCACTGCGCTGGGACGCCGCTACTTCCTGGGCCATATGGGCAATACGGCAGCCGCCTGGCAGCGAAACATTGCCGTGTTCCGGTGCAAGGCCGCCCAGAAAAAGCTGGAACAGGCTGGACTTGCCGGCACCATTGGCGCCGACGATCGCCACCCGCTGTCCCGGCTGGATTGTCAGGCTGGTGCGTTCTAGCAACCACACCCCACCTCGTTGTAGACTAAGATCAGTTATTGAGAGCATGGAGGCATTCTAACAGGGAACCTTCTGCGGCTGTTATCGTCGGAAGGCATACTGAATCAATAACTGCGACCTGCTGGGCATCAAGTTGCCAGAAAGATCGGAGCCACGGAGCGGACGACAGATCGGAGTCAGGACGCCATGGAAGAACAAGAACTACCCTCTGCTCAAGGGCTGGTGCTGGATTCTCCTCTCTGGGATTTTGCGCTGGACATCTGGCGCGACCAGGGTATTCGCGAGCACTGCCTGAATTTACAGAAAAATGGCTGGAGCGTGACCAG
The DNA here is from genome assembly GCF_011074795.1 of Marinobacter salicampi. GTDB lineage: Bacteria > Pseudomonadota > Gammaproteobacteria > Pseudomonadales > Oleiphilaceae > Marinobacter > Marinobacter salicampi. Next base: position 341,223 of record NZ_JAAMPF010000036.1, on the reverse strand, counting down.
AATCCTTTGCGCCTGCTGGCTGGCGACTCTTGGACAACGGTTCGAGCAGGAGCCCGATGGCTCAGCTCGCTGGCGCAGCGGTATGACAGGGCCACTCAGGACCCTGCGTCAGGCGCTGCCGAAAAGTTCTGCCTGTGCCAGCCTGAGATCCAGGCTGGCACAGGCAGAACTGGAAGCCGAACAAGTTGAACTGGCGCTGGCTTTTGATGGACTTGCTGCGCAGTCAAAGGCATTAGCCGATCACAATACTTTAAGCCGTCTGCTGGCTCAGAACCTGAGAAATGCGGCGCCGGGAAACCCAGACATGACCCCTCACACCGAACACCTCATCCTTGCGCTCAGCAGGCGACTGGAATTGCATCGCAAGAGCATGGAAGGAGAGCTTCTATGATTATGCGCTGGCTGATCCGTCTCGCCTTCCCCGCCCTTGGTCTGCTGCTGATGCTGATCGTCTTCGGTATTCACGACCCGGATACCGACTCCATCACATCCGATGCTGATCTGAGCACACCATTGGAGCCCGAAAAGAAGCCTGCCATACCCGCGTTCGAGGGTGAAGTTCCTGCGCCTATTACTGATGAAGGCCCTTCTATCGTATTTAAATGGCAGGATACCGAAGGCAACTGGCATTATGCGGACAAGCCGCCGGCCCAAGGTCCGTGGAATGCCCTGGCAATCGAAGACTGGGCGGGCGAGACACCCTCGCAAAGGATTCCCGGGGAGTCCAACGACGACTGGCAGGCCCCGTACACCGCACCTTTCCGACTTGATCAGAGTCCGTCTCACAACGACTCCTGACTCCTTAAATCCTCTGCTCTATGGCTCGACGAGCCGGCCGGTTTCGCCTTCTTTAGTGGCGTCCCGGCTTTAAACGGGTTAACGTTTCGCACTTCAATGACAAAGCAAACCGAGTTGAGGACGTATCCATGAAAAAAACGTTGATCGCCCTGGCGGTGGTCGCTGTTATCGGCGGCGGCATTGCAAGCACACTGGCGGTGGCCGAACCTGCCCTGGACACCGACGATGAAAAAGTCAGCTACGGCATGGGCCTGGTAATGGGTGAACGCATGCTCAGCGATCTGCCTGATCTGGAGGTAGAACAGTTTCTGCAAGGCATTCGCCACGCCACTGAAGGTGGCGAAGAAGCCCGTATGACCAGAGAGGAAATCCAGACCGCGCTGCAAAGCTACCAGCAGAAGCTTCAGGCAGAGCAGATGGAACAGATGAGCAAGCTTGGGGAAGAGAACAAATCCGCCGGCGAAACCTTCCTCAGCAAAAATGCTGAACGGGATGAAGTCAAAACCACGGTTTCCGGGCTTCAGTATGAAGTTCTTGAGGAAGGCGACGGACCGAAACCTACGGCGGATGATGAGGTCAAGGTGCATTACACCGGTGAATTGCTGGACGGTGAAGTGTTTGACAGCTCCCGCGAACGGGGTGAGCCGGTAACCTTCGGGCTGTCCCAGGTGATTCCTGGCTGGACTGAAGGTCTGCAGCTGATGAACGAAGGCAGCCGCTACAAGCTGTACATCCCATCGGATCTTGCTTACGGACCCGGCGGCAACCGCTCAATCGGTCCTAACGAAACCCTCGTGTTCGACGTCGAGCTTATCGAAGTCAATCCTTAAGAGTGCAATCGGGCATCATCCGGACTTCCGGGTGATGCTTTTTAACCAGCCTGTGCGGCATCCGCAGTGAAATGCCCACAGGCAGGCCGATCAGGCTGAGGACATTACCTTGTCTGCATGTACGTTATGCAGGTGCTCAATCAGAAAGTCTTCCAGTTCAAACCGGGTTTCAAGGCTCTCTCCCAGCTTTGACAGACTCTCAAAGAGAACCTTGACGTTGGTTTCAGTCAAAGGCGAACCGTCCAGTTGGTCGTTAAACGCCAACGCCACTTCGGTGGTTTGCTCAATACGCGGGTAAATCCGTGCAGCCAGCTCCAGGCCACCGTCGTCAAATTCTTTTGCTTCCCGGATCAGCTGCTCGTAAATCTCAAAGTGCCCTGCTGAAACATAATCAAGTAGCACTTCGCAAAGCTGGATAAACTTCTCCTGCATGGCCGAAGTGGGAGCTCCTGCATCTGCGCCAGTCAATTCGCAATAGTTGACAATCAGTTGCTGGCGGTCTTTGAGCCAGCGGTCTATCAATTCACTTACGCCACCCCAACGTTCCTTGGCATTGTGGCAATTATCTAACATGAAGCCTCCCGATCTGGCGCAGTACGATTGTTCTTGGACGGTGATCTCAAGTTACCCCAAGCCACCGCCCGGCGGCAAGAAAATGTGACCTCGAAAGAACCGGCCATCAGGATCGGTTGATACTGCCACGGCGGCGCGGGTACCCGGCCAGCAATACCAGGCCCGTTATTACCATCAGGGTAAAAAATACCGCACTCCAGCCAGCGATACTGAGCCCCATGAACTGCCAGAGAACTTTGGCGCAGTCTCCGGTTCCACGCAGGGCGGTCGCCACAACTTCAAACAGGGGCAGTACCTCAAGCAGGTAATCAACGGATGGTCCACAGGCAGGCACCTGGTCGGCGGGTAGACTCTGAAGCCACAACTGGCGTCCGGCAATTCCCAGGCCAGCACCGGCGAATACGGCCAGCAGCAGGCCATAAACCCGACCGCCCCACCCTGGTGGATTGTGCAACGCAGCCAAAAGGCTGACTGCCCCAACGGCTATGAAGGCTATTCGCTGGAGCCAGCACAGGGGACAGGGCTCGAGCCCCATGACATACTCCATGTAAAACGCCACCGCCAGCAATCCTGCACACACGGCAAACACCAGGAAAAAGACAAGTCTACGGCTCAACAGGGCTTCCTCATTACGAATGAACAGTCAGGGCATGGTAGCTGCAACAGAACCCGGGGGCTGTTATTCTTTGTGCACTGCCACGTTTTCCAATGGCACACACTTAACCGTAAACCCTGAAGAACTGCAACCCTATGAAGAAACGCCCCCTTTGCATTTTTGTGCTGACTTCAGCTCTGATGGTGCTGCCTGCAACCCTGCCCCAGGCATTGGCCCAGGCCGATGAGGAAATGGCTGAGGAAGGTGGGGAGGCAACGCCAAAGACCACGATTTATGTGGATATGAAACCGGCTTTTATTACCCATGTGGGGAAATCCGACAACAAGCTGACCTACCTGAAAGCGGATGTCACCCTACGAACCTCCTCTGAGGCCGCGGAAGATGCCGTGAATGCCCATATGCCCCGGTTAAGGCATGAACTGGTCATGCTTATGGGTAACAGTACTGACGTAGATGAGCTCAGCTCACCTGCCGGGCAGCAGGATCTGCGGGAAAGGGCAAAGAGCGCGATCAATGAGGTATTGGCGCAACAGCAACTCGAGGTGCAAGTAGACGACGTACTGTTCACATCCTTTGTCGTGCAGCGGTAAGTAGCGGATTCAGGCAATGCGCCCGAGAATATCGGCCTCTGCCGCTCTATCCACTATTACCTGGCGACCGTCTTCCCAGCCAGCCTCCCAGGCCGCAATTACCACGTCACCACGATAGGGGCAGCGCTCGCGCGACATATTGATTGTGGCCGCCATCAGGCCCTGTCGATAAGCCTTGTTCAACGCGTCCGCGTTCCAGCCCAATTTGATGTCCCTGGCCATGTCAGCCTCCGCTTACCCTGCAGCGCCACGTTGCGCGCCGACGGTGCCGGATGCACCGTGTAACAAAAATTAACAGTCGTTACAAAGCGTGACAAGCGGCAGTGCCACGATCTGTGCGCCAGGTCCGCAGAGCCTGACGTCAACTCTCCAGAGACTGATGTCAACTCTCCAGGTAATGGGCCAGGTAGTCCGCAAACGCCATTGTATCAGCGGTTTCCAGGTCTCGCTGTTCCTGGCGGGAGGTTTCGGCCATGGCTTCAAAGGCGCGCTGTTTAACCTCGGACAGATGGTCTTTCTGCAGATCCTGCTGATGCTTTCTCGCCTGCTCGAGGGTCCACTGGAGGTGGCCCTTGCCAGTATCACCCATGGCCTTGAGCACCTGCCCTGACGGCAGCAGCGAGGGGTCAATTAGCTTCGACCGCTGCACCGCCAGAGCCCTCCGGTAGCGTTCGTGGCCCTGCCACTGGTCGAGCTTGAGCGCCAGGGGTTCAAGGCTGTCCACCAACTCCAGACCCGCCTCCCGGACCGGTACGTCACTGCTGGCAATGGTGAGGTTAAGACTGGCATCCCGCCCCCGGTTAATGACGTCCTTGTAGTTGTGGTCCAGGCGCTCACATTCTTCATCATCGATCAGGGGGCTATCCGAAATCAGGCAGTCAAGCAGGAACAGATCCAGGAAATCGATCTGGGCCTCGCTGATACCCACGTCCGCAAACGGGTCCAGGTCGAGACAACGCACCTCGATATACTCCACCCCGCGGGCTTCCAACGCCTGAATGGGTTTCTCTTCCCGCTCGGTATTACGCTTGGGTCGGACCGCGCTGTAATACTCGTTCTCGATCTGCAGGATATTGGTATTGATCTGGATGAACTTGCCATCGCGCTTGGTACCGATCGCCTGATAGGGGGGCCAGGGCGTGTGTATGGCCCGTGCCAGGGTGCCGGTGTAGGTGCTCAGTTTGTTGAAACAGATGTCCAGGGAGGCCTGGGCATTGTTGTGATAACCCAGATCTCCCATGCGCAGGGACGTGGCGGCCTTGCCATACCAGGTGGTGTCGTCAAACTGCGCCAGATTATGGGGCATCGTCTTTACGAAACTGGCATCGAGGGCGGGCGAGGCGCCGAACAAAAGCATCAGCAGCCAGCTTCGGCGACGGAAATTACGGATCAGCCAGAAGTACTGCTGGGATTTGAAGTCCTGGGGATGCTGGCTATCTTCCAGCGCCTCCTGCCAGAGCTGCCAGAAGCTGTCGGGAAACGAAAGGTTATAGTGTGCTCCGGCAATGCTCTGCATCATCCGCCCGTATCTCACCGCCAGCCCCTGCCGGTAGACGTGCTTGAGCTGGCCAATGTTGGAACTGCCGTACTCGGCAATGGGAATACTGGCGTCGCCATCCAGTGCACAAGGCATGCTGGCCGGCCACAGGAGCTCGTCACCCAACTGGGACTGCACATAGCGATGGATATCCCGCAGGGAGGTCAGGAGCTCTTCCGTGCTTTCGCAGACAGGGGTGATGAGTTCCAGCAGGGCCTCGGAGTAGTCCGTGGTTATCCGCGGGTTAGTCAGAGCTGAGCCCAGGCCGGCCGGGTGCGGGGTCTGGGCGATATTACCCTGCTGGTCAACCCTAAGGCCCTCCTTTTCAACGCCTTTCAGAAAGCCATCCCACTGGGTCGATGAGAACTGGTGGAACAGCTGCTGACGGGATACACCCATGTGCGACTCCTGTAGAACCCTGGCTGTACTGGTTACAACACCACGGGCTGAGCTATTGAACTTTTGATTCGAAGCTAACGTTTGTTCTTTCCGGCTGAAGCCAGCGCCTGTGCCAGCGCACCTGCCATGGCGCTCGGTGGCGAACCTGCGCTGCTGGCCGGGCCGGCATTGCGACTGCCAGGTTTGCGGTCCGATGATTTGCCCGCAGGCCGGGTCTCGGTCCGGCCTGCCCTTGGCTCAGCGGCCCCCGGGGTGTCGTCCAGCCGCATGGTAAGGGCGATGCGCTTGCGCGGGATATCCACCTCCATCACCTTGACCTTGACAATATCCCCTGCCTTGACCACTTCCCGCGGGTCCTTGATGAACGAATGGGAAAGCGCCGAGATATGGACCAGACCATCCTGATGGACCCCGATATCAACGAAAGCCCCGAAGTTGGTGACATTGGTGACCGTACCTTCCAGTATCATGCCGGGCTCAAGATCCTTCAGGGTTTCGACACCCTCCTGGAAGCTGGCAAAACGGAACTCAGGCCGGGGATCGCGACCAGGCTTTTCCAGCTCGGACAGAATATCCTTTATGGTAGGCACACCAAAGCGCTCGGTAACAAAGTCGTTGGGGTTCAGGGAACGCAGGAAACTGCTGTCGCCGAGAATCTGTTCCACCCTGCGTCCGCTGCGGGCCGCAATGGCTTCCACCACGCCGTAGGCTTCCGGGTGAACGGACGAACTGTCCAGCGGATTTTCGCCGCCGGCAATCCGCAGAAACCCTGCGGCCTGCTCGAAGGTACGGGCGCCGAGCCGGGCCACATCCATCAGCTGCTTGCGGCTGCGGAAAATGCCGTTTCGGTTGCGGAATTCGATGATGTTCTCGGCAATGGTCTGGTTGAGGCCGGAAACACGGGCCAGCAATGGAATAGAGGCGGTATTGAGGTCGACCCCCACCCCGTTCACACAGTCTTCGACCACCGCATCAAGGCTGCGGGCCAGCTGCACCTGGGAGACATCGTGCTGATACTGGCCCACGCCAATGGATTTGGGCTCGATCTTGACCATCTCCGCCAGCGGATCCTGGAGCCGGCGCGCGATGGATACCGCCCCGCGAATGGTGACGTCCAGATCCGGTAGCTCCCGGGAAGCGAACTCGGAAGCAGAATAGATTGAGGCACCGGACTCACTGACCACAATGCGCGCCAGGTTCAGTTCGGGATAACGTTTGATAAGGTCGGCCGCAAGCTTCTCGGTTTCCCTGGAAGCCGTTCCGTTACCAATGGCGATGAGCTCAATCCGGTACTCCCGACACCAGCGCGCCAGCTGCTCAATGGATTGGTCCCATTTGTTGGCTGGGGCGTGGGGGAAGATGGCTCCGTGACCGGCCACCTGGCCGGTGCCGTCAATAATGGCCACCTTTACCCCTGTTCGCAGGCCCGGATCCAGTCCCAGGGTTGGCCGTGGGCCGGCCGGCGCCAGCAGCAGCAGGTCTTTCAGATTGGCCGCAAACACATTGATTGCCTCCGTCTCGGCCGCTTCACGGACCTGGGACATGAGATCGGTTTCAATCTGGGTCGACAGTTTGACCCGCCAGGTCCAGCGCACCACCTCCCCCAGCCAGCGATCGGCGGCACGGCCCTGGTCGCGAATGCGCCAGTGCGCGGCGATCCGCTGTTCCGCCGGATGCGGGGTACGGCGGTCGTCATTGCTATCGCCCACTACCAGGCTGTAGGAAAGCACACCCTCATTGCGACCACGGAGAATCGCCAGGGCCCGGTGAGACGGGACTTTTTTCAGGGGTTCGACATGGTCGAAGTAATCACGGAACTTGGCGCCTTCGGTTTCCTTGCCTTCAATAACGCTGACTTTCAGCTGCGCTTCCTGCCATATGAAATCGCGCAAGGCTCCCAACAGCGTGGCGTTCTCGGCAAACCGCTCCATGAGAATGGCCCGGGCACCTTCAAGTGCCGCCTTGGTATCGGCAACACCGGCGTCGACATTGAGATAGCCGGCCGCCAGGGTTTCCGGATCCTGGGTCGGATCGTCGTACAGTGTATCGGTCAGGGGCTCCAGGCCCGCTTCCCGGGCAATCTGGGCCTTGGTGCGGCGCTTGGGCTTGTAGGGCAGGTACAGATCTTCCAGGCGATTTTTGGTGTCGGCGGTAAGGATATCGTTGCGCAGCTCATCAGACAGCTTGCCCTGCTCGTCGATACTCTTGAGGACGGTAGCCCGACGGTCTTCCAGCTCACGGAGATAGCGTAGCCGCTCTTCTAGGTTGCGCAGCTGGCTGTCGTCAAGGGATCCGGTTACTTCCTTCCGGTAGCGGGCGATGAAAGGCACGGTGGCGCCCCCGTCCAGCATCTCAACGGTTGCAGTCACCTGCTGCTCACGGACCCCCAGTTCATCTGCAATTCGCCTGGCAATACTGTTCATGCAACCTCGTCTGTCTTGCGGTCATGGAAGCGATCGGGCATGAAGAAACCTCCGCTCTGTGAAATCAATGGGCAAAGGTACAGCGGCTTATTGCTGCAGGCAAGCGAGGCGATTGCGTGCGTCAAGGAATTCCACCAGGTCGTCCCACGGCATGGGTCGGGCGTAGTAATAGCCCTGCACCTCGTCGCACTGCTGCTGGCGCAGGAACTCGAGCTGGCCTTCGGTCTCGACACCCTCTGCCACAACGCTCATTTGCAGGCTGTGGGCCAGGCTGATGATGGCGCGGATGATATGTTCGGCGTCACCGGAGGCGCCCAGCTCCTGGACAAAGGACTTGTCGATCTTGACCAGGGATATCGGCAGGTGCTGGAGGTTGCTCAGGGAAGAGTAGCCGGTGCCAAAGTCATCCAGCGCGAAGCTGATCCCCAGCTGGTTCAGCTCCCGTAGGCAGCGCTGTGCGTATTCCGGATCATGCATCATGGCGCTTTCGGTCAACTCCAGTTCCAGCAGGCTGGTATCAACGTTGGCGTTGTAGATAATGCGGAAGATGGTTTCGGTCATCTTGCGGTCGTGGAACTGCCGGAACGACAGGTTGACCGCGAACACAAGGCCGGGATGACCAAGGTTGGCGGCATCGCGCAGCCGCGCACAGGCCTGTTCGATTACCCAGTAGCCGATCGGAACGATGAGGCCGCTACGCTCGGCAGCGGGTATGAACTCATCCGGAGGAATCAGGTGGCCGTCCGGGTGATTCCAGCGCAGCAGACACTCCACCCCCCTGACCTCTTCCGTGGTCAGGTCGATCCGGGGCTGGTAGTACAGCTCCAGCTCGCGACCACGCAGGGCATTGCGCAGGTCCGCCTCCAGCTTGAGCTGACGGCCTGCGGTAATGTGCAATTGCTTGTTATAGAAACGGTAACTCGTACCGGTGTCGCGCTTGGCCTCGAACATGGCCCGGTTGGCCCGGCGCAGAAGAGTTTCCGGCGTATCTCCCGCTTCCGGAAAAGTGGCCACCCCGAGGCTTGCACTGACAACGACACTGTGTCCGTCCACCACAATGGGATCACCGAGCACACCGACCACCTTGCGGATGATCTGGGTGATGTCGAGGGAATCCTCCACCTTTTCAATGATGATGGCGAACTCGTCGCCACCGATGCGCATCAGTGAGTCCACCCGTCGCAATACCTGGCGTAGCCGTTCCGCCACCTTGAGGATCAGTTGATCGCCCATCTGGTAGCCCAGGTTCTCATTGATCGCCCGAAAATCGTCCAGATTGATATGGAGCAGTGCCAGCCGATGGCCGCTTCGTTCAGCCCGCAACAGGGCCTGCTGTAGCCGATCGAAAAACAGGTCCCGGTTGATGAAGCCACTGGCCACCTCGGCACCCAGCTGGCCCTGGGTCGAGTCTGCTACCTGCTGCCGGTACCAGAGGCATCGAACCGACCGGCCGAGCCCCCAGGCTTCCAGGCTGCCTTTGCGCAGATAATCAGCGGCACCGTTAATGAGCATCTCTGGCGTTCGCAGGGCCTCGCTATCAGCCCCGAGTGCCAGTATGGGCTTGTCGCCGCTGGAGACTGTCAGATATTGCAGGAAGGCCAGCTCGGAGCCGCCGTGTAGGCAACAGTCCCAGAGAATCACATCGAAATGGGCGTTGCGCACCAGGTCATCGCAGTCAATCAGATCCGGACACCAGGTAAGGTCCGGGAGTATCTCATGATCATTACGAAGCATCGCAACATACCAGAGATAATCGGTATGTTCCGGTGTCAGAACCAGTACTCGCACACTGCTACGGTTCATGGGATCCAGGGTTTCGTTCATGGGTGTGCCAGTCCGCGTCCTTTCGGAAAGTTACAGGAAATACGTCAGGTTCCAGTCTGTCTCGGCTCCGACTGACTCATAAGTCACATAAGTCACATAAGTCACCATCCAAGGATAGACGATCGACAGGCAACGTACAGCAAAGCCGAGGTGATGTAGAATACCCTAGCCCCGGTCATACAACAGCAGGTCGTTTGTGAATAAACTCAATCCCCGTCAGCATGAAGCCGTTCGCTACGTCGATGGCCCGCTGCTGGTTCTTGCCGGAGCGGGCAGCGGCAAGACCAGCGTGATCACGCGCAAGATGGCGTACCTGATCGAGAAAGTCGGCATTCCCGGCCGCCATATAGCTGCCCTCACCTTTACGAACAAAGCCGCCAGAGAGATGAAAGAGCGGGTGGGACATCTGGTGGATCGCAAACTGGCGCGCGGCCTGACGGTTTCGACATTTCACAACCTGGGCCTTAACATCATCCGCGAGGAACACAGCCATGTGGGCTACCATCCCGGCTTTTCCATTTTCGATGCCGATGACGCCAAAGCGCTTCTTCAGGACCTGATGATGCGGGAGGCCAGCGCCGATGCTGGCGACGAACTCGCTGATATCCAGATGACCATTTCCAGCTGGAAGAACGCCATGCGAGGACCATCGGAGGCTCGCAGCAAGGCCGCGGATGAGCGGGAGCAGAGAATCGCCCTGGTCTATGCCCGCTATGTGGAGTATCTCAAGGCGTACAATGCGGTGGATTTTGATGACCTGATCCTGCTGCCGGTGCAACTGTTCAGGAATCAGCCGGAGGTGCTGGAAAAGTGGCGGCGCAAGATCCGCTACCTGCTGGTGGACGAATACCAGGACACCAACCTGTGCCAGTACGAACTCGTGAAATTGCTAGTGGCAGGCCGGGCTGCCTTTACGGTGGTCGGCGATGATGACCAGTCCATCTACGCCTGGCGCGGTGCCCGGCCTGAAAACCTGGCCCAGCTCAAGGAGGACTTTCCCAGCCTCAAGATCACCAAATTGGAGCAGAATTACCGCTCCACAGGCCGAATACTGCGCAGCGCCAACACGGTCATCGCCAACAATCCCCATGTGTTCGAGAAGGCCCTCTGGAGCGACCACACCATTGGTGACGAGATCCGCATTGTCCGGTGTCGCAACGAAGACGCCGAAGCCGAGCGCATCGCCACCGAGATTCTCGACCAGAAGCTGAAAAAAGGGCTCGCCTTCCGGGACTTTGCCGTACTTTACCGGGGTAATCACCAAGCCCGGCTGCTGGAGGTGAAGCTCCAGGCCTACCAGATTCCCTACCGGATTTCAGGGGGACAGTCATTTTTCGCCCGTAACGAAATCAAGGATGCCATGGGCTACCTGCGGCTGCTGGTGAACCCCAACGACGACGCTGCCTTCCTTCGTGTAGTGAACGTACCCCGGCGGGAAATCGGCCCCCGAACCCTGGAGCAGCTCAGCCACTATGCCCGCGCCAGAGACGTCAGCCTGTTCCGCGCCCTGTCAGACATGGGAGCCGAGACCCACGTTACCGAAAAAGGCCTGGATCGCCTGCGCCGGTTCTCGGACTGGGTCGACCGTACCTGTCAGCGCCTGCATCAGGAAGACCCGGTACCGGTGATCAAACAGCTATTCACCGACATCGAGTATGAGGAATGGCTGCACCAGCACGCGGGGTCGCCCAAGCAGGCCGAACGTCGCATGGAGAATATCTGGTACCTGGTGGAGTCGATCCGGCGAATGATTGACGACGGCAAGGGCACGGCAGATGAGATCGGCATTGAAGACGCCATCAGCAAGCTGATCCTCCGGGACCTGATGGAGCAGCGCGAGGAAGAGGACGACAGTGACAAGGTCCAGCTGCTGACCCTGCACGCATCAAAAGGCCTGGAGTTTCCCCATGTATTTATCATGGGCCTTGAAGAGGAAATACTGCCCCATCGCAGCAGCATTGAAGAAGGCAACATCGAAGAAGAGCGCCGGCTGATGTACGTCGGTATCACCCGGGCACGGGAAACCCTGACCCTGACTTACGCGGCCCAGCGCCGACAGTACGGTGAGAAACTGGAAACCATTCCCAGCCGCTTTCTGGATGAACTACCGGAAGAAGACGTAAAGTGGGAAGGCATGGGCGACCTGGATGTGGAAGCAAACCAGAAAAAGGGCAAGGCCACTCTCAGTGCGCTACTGGGCGATCTCGGGGGCTGACCCGGCTTTATTACGGCTGGGGTCTGTTTTTGTTGAGGCAAAATAAAAACCAGCACTGCAAAGTGCTGGTTTCTTCATCAACGCAGCCAGCCTATTCGAGCCTGCGCCTGACCGGCTTCAGATGAACCGGTGACCGTCGGAAGGCCCGGTACAGTTACTCCAGCTGGCTGAGCATGTGATCGACTGCCTTCTCGATCTCTTCCTCGGAACAGCTGCCGCAGCCGCCCATGGCCGGCATGGCATTAAAGCCTTCGACCGCATGAGTTACCAGCGTATCGCGACCTTTTTCAACCCGATCCGCCCACGCCGACTGCTCACCGATTTTCGGTGCTCCTGCTGCGCCGGTCGTGTGACAGGCCTGACAGGCGGAGGCATAGACTTCATCACCGGAGCGAGGTTCATCACTGGCTGCAGCCGGTGCATCGGCGGTGGCGATATCGCCGCAGTCTTCACCTTCAACACACACATCGCCAATCGGCGCAATCCGCGCCCGGATCTCGTCTTCTACAGCTGCCAGGGCAACGCCCGCGGTCAAACTGAAACCAAGCACTAGTGCTGCCATGGCTTTCATTGTGTTCACAAGTACACCTCGCATCAGAGCGTTATAAAAACTGTTGCCGCATTATAGCGGCTGCGACAGGGCAAAAAAACCAAAGCACCGGTTTGGGCCTTTTTTTTCGCTTTCCGTAATCTTGCTGTGGCATTAATTCGTACCCATGGGGTAACGCTGATGGGCCGAAACCGCTACCATAATGCCCAAACTCTACTTAGTAAGCCATGGCCGACACAGGGTTGAAAAAATGGTTGAGCATAAAACCGACGGCCATTCCGGCATCCTACGGTGGCGCAAGCCCCTGCTGATAAGCGAATTCAGTGCGCTGGCCATTCTCGTAAGCTCAATGGTGATTCTCAGCCGGGTGGCTGAGGGCGGCGATGCCATCAGCCAGGGTTGGCTGCTGATACCCGCCACTGCAAGCCTCGTGGTGTTTCTGTCTTTCCTGGCGCTGATGTACTTGCGCTGGGTATCCGAGGCCGGAGGTCAGGGGCAGCTTCGCCACAAGATCACTTTCGGACTTTTGACCTTGACGCTATTAGGTATTTGGGCCTTTGGTATCGCACGCACCTGGCTTAGCATGAGCTGATTGTCCCGTCCCCGATTTTTACCGGAGTATTTGGCTAGATGGCCTCGAACAAAGCTTTTGTCGTATGGGCGTTAACTGCCCTGAGTCCAGTGGTCGCGACCGGACAGGAAAATCCAGAGGCAGACCTTGAAACCATCAGAATCGAGGACTGCGCCTTGATAACGGATGGTGTCAAACGCCTGAGCTGCTATGACGCCGTGATTGACCCCCAGACTGCCCAGGACAACGCCACCGATGAATCGGTTGACGCTGCCGAAGAGGCCACCGAAACCCTCGGATTCTCCGACGAGAGTGATGCCGAATCTTCGGACGACACCCCTGGTGAGGATGGTCGTGAGGCGGATGATGAGGACAGCGGCGTGGTCAAGGCCCTGATCAATCGCTACGTCGCTGCTGAGAAAGCGCTGTTCTCTTTTAACGGGAGCTTTGTGACTCACCGGCCCACGTACATCATGCCGCTCACCTATGCCCATGAGCCCAACCAGACCCCAAACTCGCCGCGTCTGGGCGAAACTGACTACGATGCAGACCTGGAGAACACGGAAGCCAAATACCAGATCAGCTTCAAGGTACCTCTACTGACCGGGATATTCGACGATCGCACGACGCTCTGGTTCGGTTATACCCAGCTTTCTTTCTGGCAGCTGTTCAACACGGACAATTCCAAGCCGTTCCGAGAAACCAACTATGAGCCGGAGCTGTTTGCCCGCTACGAGACCAACTTCGACATTGGACCCGGCACTCTCAATACCGTGGCCCTGGGTATCAGCCACCAGTCGAACGGTAAATCTGAACCCCAGTCCCGCAGCTGGAATCGGATCACCAGCCAGGTGACTTACAGCTACAATCGCTGGCTGTTCGTCCTGGCGCCCTGGTACCGTATTCCTGAAAGCGACAGTGAAGACGACAATCCGGATATTGAGCGCTACCTGGGTCACGGCGATTTATGGACCGTGTATAAGTGGAACGAGGAGAATACGCTGTCCCTGAAACTTCGCAATAACCTGCGCGGTGATAACAAAACATCCTTCGAACTTGGCTACAGCTTCCCCATAGGCGAAGCGCTCAAAGGCTATGTCCAGTATTACAACGGTTACGGTGAGAGCCTGATCGACTACAACCAACGCATCCAGCGTATAGGTATCGGTGTGATGCTTAACGACTGGCTGTAATGGTCTGCAAGGCGGGCTTAAAGAAATAGTGACATACAGCAAGTAAACCGCTGGCACAGGTGCCAGCGGCAGCTCGGGTCAGGTCTTGTCCAGTCGCGCCATCTCCGCCAACAACTCTTCTGTTTTGGCTTTCATCAAGGGAATGTCGGCACGGGCCTCAACGTTCAGGCGAACCACGGGTTCGGTGTTCGACATGCGCAGATTGAACCGCCAGGATTCAAATTCAATACTCACCCCATCCACATGACTGACAGACAGGGCATCCGCACCGTAACGCTCCTCAATGGCTGCAATCACCTTGGGCGGATCCTGAATGGTCCGGTTGATCTCACCGCTGGCCGGGTAGGCTTCGATACGCGCGTCAATAAGTGACGACAGGGTCTGGCCGGATTGACACAGCCGCTCGGCCACCAGCAGCCAGGGAATCATCCCGCTGTCGCAGTAGGCGAAGTCCCGGAAATAATGATGGGCGCTCATCTCGCCCCCATAGAGGGCATCTTCATCCCGCATGCGCTGCTTGATGAATGCATGTCCGGTTTTGCTTTCGATGGCTTCGCCCCCTGCGGCCTTGACCAGGTCCAGGGTATTCCACGTTAGGCGGGGGTCGTGGATGATCTTGCCGCCACCGGCCTTACGCAGGAACTGGTCGGCAAGCAGCCCTACGATGTAGTAGCCCTCGATAAAGCGTCCGTTCTCGTCAAAGAAAAAGCAGCGGTCGTAATCCCCGTCCCAGGCGATGCCCATGGCGGCTTTTTCCGAGATGACGGCCTCGGCTGTGACAGCGCGGCTTTCCTCAACGATAGGATTGGGCACGCCGTTGGGAAAATTGCCGTCAGGCTCGTGATGAACACGAACATACTCAAACGGCAAGTGCGGCTCCAGTGCATCGATAACCACCCCAGCCCCACCATTACCGGCGTTGACCACAATCTTCAGGGGCTTCAGATCTTTGGCCTGAACATAGCCCAGCAGGTGATCGATATAGGCTGACTCAACCTCCAGGGTCTCGTGGCGTCCCTGCACCGGTGCGTTTTCAAAGGGCTCCAGGACACGATCGCGGATATCGTTGAGGCCGTTATCGGAGCTGATCGGCCGCGACTGGGGGCCAACCATCTTCATACCGTTATGGTCACGGGGGTTGTGGCTGGCGGTAACCATGATGCCGCCGTCCATGTCGTAATGGCTTGTCGCAAAGTAGACCTGCTCTGTACCACACAGCCCGATATTGAACACATCAGCACCTGCAGCCATCAGACCGGAGCTGAGCGCATCGGTGATTTCCGGGCTGGAAAGCCGGATGTCGTAGCCAACGATCACTTTCCGGGCCCCGGTAATGGCCACATAGGCCCGGCCGATCAGTTCAGCCAGCTTCGGGTTGAGCTGATCCGGCACTCGGCCGCGCAGGTCATAGGCTTTGAAACAGGACAGGTCCATTGCAATCTCCTTGAGTCGTCCCTGGGGACCATGAAAAACATACCGATCAGGCTGGCGCCATCACTCGGTTGCAGGCTTCGGCAAAAGATAGAGGATCAGGCGGGTGGGAGCAACCTGACCGGGGCCTGTTAATGCCCCGGCAGTGACCAGGCGAATCGTGAAAGTGACCTGCTAAGGCAATCAGTCGGCAGATGAAGACTGGAGCTGGATGTAGTTCTGAAGCCCCATTCGTTCAATCATGTCAAGCTGGGTTTCCAGCCAGTCGATGTGCTCTTCTTCACTGTCCAGAATACTGCGGAAGATTTCACGGCTGGTGTAGTCCTTGACCTCTTCGCAATGCACGATTGCGTCCTTGAGATCCTTGTGGGCGATCATCTCCAGCTTGAGGTCGAGCTCGATCATTTCCTTGACGTTCTCGCCGATCAGCAGTTTATTGAGATCCTGAAGGTTGGGCAGACCTTCCAGGAACAGAATGCGCTCGATCAGCTGATCCGCATGCTTCATCTCATCGATGGATTCTTCGTATTCCTTGGCGGCCAGGGCCGTGATGCCCCAATCCTTATACATGCGTGAATGCAGGAAGTACTGGTTGATGGCGGTGAGCTCATTGCCCAGCACCTTGTTCAGGAATTGAATTACCTTCTTATCGCCTTTCATGGCCTCTGGCCTCCTCATTCATCAGACTGATCAGGCAAGGATAGACCTAAACAGTGTGATAAAAAACCGCACCAGAAAATGATTCCCAATTGGGATGGCAGCGGAGCTTCAGGCCAAAGTCAAGGCGTTACGCGGGCTGGGCCAGCATATTGGCGAGGGATAGATAACTTTCAGACTGGGACTCCCGCAGGATCTCCCGGGCTGTGCAAGCACAGCGGCCGCACTGGCGCCCTACGCCCAGCTCTTTGCCCAGCTGGCGCATGGAGCTGCAGCCATTTTCAGCAGCAGCGCGGATCTGATGGTCGGTGACACCGGTGCAGAGGCATACGTACATGCAGAAGCTCTCACTAGTCGATTAAACTTAGTGATAATTATTGTTATTCGCATGCGTTATTGCAAGTGTTTTGCCGTAATTTTGTGCAATGTTTAATAAATGAGTTTTAGCTTCAGTCAGCCATGGCTTTGGATATATCCGCCACCAGGGCGTCAACGCGAGCAGGCGTGGTCGACCATGAGCATACGAAGCGCGCCGTGCCGCCAATAAACGTATAGAAGTGCCAGCCCATGGCGCGCAGCCTCGCCTGGGCTTGCTCAGGCAAGGCCACGAACACCGCATTGGCCTGACGCGGAAAGCTCAGACGGACGCCCTTGAGCCCTGCAAGCCCGGCCTCAAGCCGTGCCGCGCAGGCGTTGGCGTGAGCGGCATTTTTCAGCCACACATCATTTTCCAGCAAGCCACACCAGGGCGCGGATATGAAACGCATCTTGGAGGCCAACTGTCCGGCCTGCTTGCACCGCCACTCAAAATCTTCCGCCAGCGCGCGGTTGAAGAACAGGATCGCCTCCCCTGAAGCCATACCGTTCTTGGTACCGGAAAGGCACAGCACATCCACTCCGGCGCGCCAGGTGATGTCCGCGGGCTGAAGGTCTAGGGCCGCCACCGCATTGGCAAACCGGGCGCCGTCCATGTGGACCCGAAGACCATGGTGGTCTGCCACTTCACGGATGCTCCGCAATTCCTCCACTGTATAGAGAGTGCCCACTTCCGTAGCCTGGGTCAGGGTAACCGCCCGTGGCTTTGGGTAATGGATGTCGGTACGCCGGGTGACCAGCTCCTCCACGCTCTCAGCGGTGAGCTTGCCGTTGGGCCCAGTGCCCGTAAGCAGTTTTGACCCGTTGGAGGCATATTCGGGACCGCCACACTCATCGGTTTCCACATGTGCCATTTCATGGCAGATAACGCTATGGAACGACTGGGTCATGGCCGCCAGCGACAGCGAATTGGCGGCGGTGCCGTTGAAGACGAAGAAGACCTCGCAATCACATTCGAAGCGCTCCCGGAGCTGGTCCGCCGCCTTCTGGGTCCAGGCGTCATCGCCATAGGCGCTGTCGTCCCGGGCGTTGGCCTGGGCCATGTGATCCCAGGCCTCGGGGCAGATACCGGAATAGTTATCGCTTGCGAACTGTTCATTCTGGGGCACGACCGGTCTCCATTGGGTCAAAAGGAAGATAATAGCAAGCAGGGGGTCAAGACAGACTACTCATACCTGCCACAGCCTGAAAGCGAACGGCAACATGAACGCGGTAAAGATGCCGGTCAGCCCCATGCCCAGCGACGCAAACGCCCCCGCCAGGGGACTGATCTCGAAGGCCCGAACCGTACCGATAGCGTGGCCATTCAGGCCCAGCACAAGCCCGATAATACGTTCGTCAGTGACCCTGAGCCTGCGACCGAAAACATCCACGCACCAGGTGGCGACTACCCCCGTGACAAGCAGGCCCGCCATCATCAGGGGCACCGACCCGCCCAACTGCTCGGTGATACCGATGGCAATGGGTGCGGTGACTGACTTGGGCGCTAGCGATGCCAAGGCTTCCGGTGACGCCCCCAGCACAGCCGCCAGCGCCAGGGCATAGAAGGCAGCCAGAGTCGCCGCCAGAGGCAACAGCAACAGCACCGGCTTCCAGAGAGCCCGGATATGATGCATCTGCTGGTATAAAGGAATGCCCAGGGCAACCGTGGCCGGGCCCAGCAGAACCGTGAGCCAGTGCGCCTGGAGCCGGTATTGCTCAATGGGATACCGCAACAGCACAAGCCCCACCGCCAGGATCACCGCTGACAGCAAGACCGGAGGACACCAGACCGGTCGCCCCATACGCACAAACAACCAGGCCCCGGCCAGAAAGGCCCAGAGGGTGAGCGCTATGGCCGCGAATGGTGAAGACGTGACGGCCGCGAGCGCCTCGCCCAGGGGACCGGCGATTTCACTCATGACCGCTATCCTGGTCAGCCGCGTGGCGCATCAACAGCAGACTGGTGAGCACACTCAGAAACGTACCCAGCACCAGGGCGACGCCAAACGCCAGCCACTGACCGCTAAACTGGTCCGCCAGAAAGAACACCCCGGCAAGCCCGGGCATGATCAGCAGCACCAGAACGGAAATCAGCGCCTGACTGGCCTGGGCAATGTGTGTGGAAATCGTGCCCCGAAGCATTAGCCAGGCAGTGATCATCAGCATCCCGATCACACCGCCACTCACCGGCAACCCCAGCAGCACCCGAACCGCCTCCCCGAGCAGGAAGAACAGGATAAGAATCAGAAAACCACGCAGAACCACCATTCCCAAAGCCCGACTGCCAACAGAGAGGACTACAGTAGCGCAAACCGGTAAATAAGCTCTATTCACATTTAGACCAAGCACCAATCCGCGCCCGGGACTGGACAGACCTGAACGTCCCACGTAAGATTGCGCACTCGAAATTGACGCACATCCGTCACTTTCAGCGCCCGTAGCTCAGCTGGATAGAGCGCTGCCCTCCGGAGGCAGAGGTCAGAGGTTCGAATCCTCTCGGGCGCGCCATATATATCAAGGACTTGCGTGAAAACGCAGGTCCTTTTTTTATGGCTGTGCCCAAATGGTGCCCTGACAGTGCCCGGTCAATTTCGGTCGATGAATCACTACCCCCTTAACGTGACCTTTGCACGGTTTCCAGCCCACCATCTCTGTGGCACAGCCGTTCTACGATTTAGAGCAAACAAGTTCACTTAGTAATCTTAACTTTGGTCGCGAAGCGAACATTCAGATTGGATGATCAACGCTTGTGTTTAGTTTCGCCCTGACAAGGGCGTCCGGTGTAGGCCGAAGGCCGGAACGAACTACAACAACTTGTTGGGCGCCTGCCTGGAATTACAAATGTGTCGACGTATCGAAGAGTTTTCCATCGAAGAAAAGAGTTTTAACTCCTCGTCCGTTAGATTCTGCTGCCCGAGAAAATTCCAGATCAATTCTTTAAGTTCAGGATCAAAGGAAATAACTGAGGAAATCTTATTATCCTGCCAAGGCAAGGAAAGCTGATGCTTTAAAGGAGTTTCATAAAATCTCTCGAGATGAGATGTGAACTCCGCTGCTGTTGAGATTTCCGCGGGCTTCGAAATTGCAACATAACTCGCCCTGCAATGTTCCCTTACGAATCTGGCGCGCAGTTTCCTAATCAACTTTTTGTCCTTGGTGCTGACCGATACACCTCGAGCCGTGAATGGAGCATTTCCACCAAATTCAGCTAAATAGAAAGGACCGACGTTATACCCCCACCCTAGCTTATGACTATTCCCATCTATGCCTGTGCCAGTCACATGCCGATTGTAGATGCGGTTTCGAAACCCCGATTCCGCAGTAATCCTCAAATACAACGGATCCTTCTTATGGCTAAACAAAAGATAAAGACCTTGTTTTTCAGGGAGCTCCTCAAGCCGGGAAAGCTTTTGGCCCATCAGCTCATTTTTTATTCTCTCAAGCATGTTTGCCTCTTTGCCTGACATTTAGCGATAGCGCCCAACGCCTGCATAAACGGCGGCCTGACAAGGGCGCCCGATGGAGGGCTGAAGGCCCGGAACGGACTGCTGGCCTTGTTAGAGCTATTTGACAACTGTACTTTCCTCGCCAGTGACCTGATTTCGTTCCCACCTAATCTCTGTCGGATTGTCATTACCCACAGACTTGAAGAACTCTATTAAATGGTCGATGTGGAGGGCATACAGGCGCTTATCTTTGTCATTGTCCGAAGTGAACAAAATAGCTTCTAGGCCGCCCGCATCGCCCACCACAGGAGCGAAAATGAAGCTGTGCATTATCCTGCTACAGATGAACCATGCATCACGTTGTTCACGTCCACCACTGGAAAAATCATAAAGCTCATCAAGTCTGTGGTTGTTGCGCCAATTCACATGCTTGCCAACATTGGGATACCACGCAACGTCGAGCTTACTATTCTTGATCTCATCGGTAATTTTGGTCGGCGTTTCAAATAGTTTCCTGACGGAGTAGAAGCCGACGAGCACATCCTTTTCGAGCTGCACGAGCTGATCCTCGGAAGGCTCTTCGACAACCTTCAGGCTTCTAAAGCGTTCAGCCGCTTCGAGGAGTGGCTCTTTCCAGTAGCAACTTTCCCAAATCATAATTTTCTCTATCGCTGCCAGCATGCGCGCCTACAAAATGGAGGCATCGCTGTGCCTGGCCTTGTTAGGATATTATTCCGAAAATGCAGACTTTGAATGCATAGCCTCATACTTCTTGTATTCTTTTCCCCAGCTAGTTTCATTCAAGAAGTAGGACATCAAACGCTCCATTTCGACAGGCTCCGTTGATAGCACTTTAAACCTGGAGTCCAGTGGTTTTCTTCGCGGAACCCAGTGCTCGAAGAGCCCCGAAAGTAGCTTGTTCTGGGCTTCAATCTGTAAATCGATCACATAGCATCCGATGTCGTCCATGGCTCGCCGATATTCTTCTACAAGTCTTTCCAATTCTGAAAACTGGTCAGCACTGACAGGGGATGCGGGAATCGGTCTAGGAGTTTCCGGTGGTGCATCGTGTGGAGGATCAGTTGGAAGGAGGATGATGAAGCGATTAAAAAGTTCATTCGAAGCGTTTCGGGCATCATGATTAGCGGAGTTCAAGGCCGTTTGGAACAGCTCAATTTCCGGAAACACTATCGACCAAGCTTCAAATTCTTGAATCAACGCAATTAATGCATCATTAGCGGCACTGTGCAGATGTGAAAACTCAATCGCTCTCTCCCTTGGGAATGGGAGTGGTATGTTCTTTTTGATCGAATTTTGGAAAACCTCAATTCTCGATGGAACATTAACTGCGTAAATCATGGCGGTGACATTGGTACGAGTAACATCCCTTAATCGCAAAGTAAGCGTTTCGTAGATTTCGACCTTCAACGCTTCTTGCGCATTTCTCTTCTGTAGCTCAAGCGAACTCCTGTGTTGTCGACCAATCTGCCTTACCAAAACAACCGCACCTACAATGATGCCTATCAGCGTAAGCAAATGACCAAAAAGATCAACCGAATTCGACTGAACCCAGTCCCACATGTCGCTTTCCTTTTATCTTAAAAGCAGTTGGGCAGCGCGCTTTACCATTGCAGAAATTTGACTGCGTCATTATTACTGGCTTTGAACCACCGATCGCTCTGCACATAAATCGATAAAACAATAGCTTAGCCGAGCATGGCCATCTCTGCCATGTAATCATTTCGAGGTTGGAATTTGCTCTGCCAATCTGACCTCCGCCGCCCTGGTCGCGAAGCGAACATTCAGATCGACCACCCAGAGGACTTTTGAAGCTCATATACGTTGGCTTTACGCAGACGATGTGTCTGCTCAACGACAGCCACGTGTAGCGTTCAAGCCCCATCGAGAATGAGAGAACGAAAGGCCGTTGCGGCTGGGGAAAGAGGACGTCCATTTCGTTGCACCACACCATAACGGGTACGTAACGCCTCGACCCCCTTAACGTTAAGCGTGGCCACCTGTTTGCTGGCTAAAGAAGCAGCCACTACCCCTCTGGGTGCAATGCTAACCGCTTGGCTGCCAGCGACAATAGCGACGAGCATGGCGACGTTGTCGCACTCAATTCTCTTTTGAAGCCCTCCTCGTGGCGCGCTCATTGTCTCGATCTGGCGCTCCATATCTTCAGGTAATCGGGTCATGGCCATTGGGTAGTCAAGCAAATCATCCCATTCCAATTCGCCCTTTTGTGTCAGTGGGTGACCGTACTGACAGAACACCACCACTTCAGGTTGAGGCAGATGGGTTATCTCAAGATCGGGATCGCCCGACAGGGCTCCGGTGTCGGCCACGAACAGCTCCAGTTCATGATCCAGCAATGCAAGACGCAACCCCTGCCAGTTATCGGTGCGGATGTTCAGACGAATACCCGGATAACGTTCCACGAATCTGGCAGAAACCCGGTCCAATAATGACAGCGCGGGATATGGACCGGTACCGATACTGAGTTCCCCGGTCTCAAGATCATCAATGGCCTCGACTTCCTGACGCAATGACTCTGCCGCCGCCAGCAGGCCACGGACGTGTGGCAAGGCTGCCCGGCCGTGGGCAGTCAGGATCGCGCCAAATCGCCCTCTCTCGAACAGCGTGGCGCCGAGTTGGTGTTCAAGCTGCTTGATACTGCGGCTCAGCGCCGGTTGAGACAGGTGCACTAGCTCGCAGGCGCGAGCAAAGCTGCCGGAGTCGACCAGGGCCAGGAAATGTCGGATGTGTCGTGTATCCATCTCACCATTCATGCGCAATACGCATGGAATGTCAATAAAGAATGCATTTGAGCGCTGTCTCACAACGGCTCAGACTGTCCTTCACAGGTAGTGAACACCAGAACAACACATAACGACATGCCAGAGGTCCAGTATGCTATCCGCCATTCAGAAACTTGCGTTCAGCGCTTTCAGCGCAGCGCTACTTTCCCCCGCTTTGGCCCAGGCCGACACTCCAAAACCGGCAAGTGACGTGACAGCGCAAGCCAATCAGGTGGTGCTGGATGAACTGCCGTTTGCGGATACCCGGGCCTTTGACGACGCTCGGCGTGGTTTTGTGGGCTCCCTGCCGGACGGCAAAGTGCTGGACCATAACGGGCATGTCGCCTGGGACATGTCGCCCTATGCTTTTCTGACAAAGGACGAGGCCCCCCACTCCGTCAATCCAAGCCTCTGGCGCATGGCACAACTCAATAACATGCACGGGCTGTTTGAGGTAGTCGAAGGCATGTACCAGGTCCGCAATATGGACCTGTCCAACATGACCATCATCGAGGGTGACAGCGGACTGATCATCATCGATCCCCTTCTTACTCCTGCCACGGCCCGGGCCAGTCTCGAACTTTACTACCAGCACCGGCCCGAGAAACCGGTCGTGGCCGTGCTCTATACCCATAATCACGCCGATCATTTTGGCGGCGTAAAAGGTGTGATCAGTGAGGAGGATGTGCGTGCCGGTAAGGTGCGGGTCTATGCACCGCAGGGTTTTATGGAGCACGCGATCGCAGAGAACGTCATCGCCGGCAACGCCATGACCCGGCGCGCCACCTACCAGTTTGGTGCCGGCCTACCACCGGGAGCGCGCGGACACGTGGACACGGGCTTGGGCAAGGCTCTGGGCAGTGGTCCCCTGAGTCTGATTGCGCCGACGGATACGGTTCCGGATAACGCTAAGCTGACCGTCGACGGCATTGAGATCGAATTCCAGATGGCTCACGGCTCAGAAGCCGAGTCGGAGATGATGATGTATTTTCCGCAGTTCAGGGTTCTGAATACTGCGGAGATCACCAGCCAGCATTTGCACAATATCTATACCATCCGCGGTGCCGGCATTCGTGATGCCAGCGCATGGTCCAAATTTATCGATAAGGCGATGGTGCGCTTCGCGGATCGCGCGGACATCCTGGTAGCCCAACATCACTGGCCGATCTGGGAACAAGATGAGATTAAGCACTTCCTGGCCGTGCAGCGAGACCTTTACAAGCACATCCACGATCAGACCGTGCGCATGATGAACGAGGGCATGCTGCCCGGCGATATCGCTGAAAACCTGCGGCTTCCCGAGAGCCTGGACCAAGAATGGTCCGCTCGAGGCTACTATGGCACGGTGCGCCATAATTCGCGTGGTGTTTACCAGCGTTATATGGGCTGGTACGACGGGAATCCGGCCAATCTCAATCCACTGCCACCAAGGGAAGAAGCCGGACGGACGATTGACTACATGGGTGGAGAGGAAGAAGTCCTGCGGAAGGCACGTAAGGACTTTGAAGCCGGCGACTATCGCTGGGTCGCCTCCGTGACACGCCAGTTGATCTATGCGAGTCCCGACAACCAGGCGGCCCGGGAACTGGCAGCGGACGCCCTTGAGCAGCTGGGTTATCAGGCCGAGGCCGGCACATGGCGGAGCGCCTATCTGGTCGGCGCCCATGAATTGCGCAACGGCGTCGACACTCCCAAACATGTCGGTTTACAACCGGATCTGATGCAGGCGTTGGAAACCAGCATGTTCTTCGATGCCATGGCGGTGAGACTGAACCCGGACAAAGCTGCCGGAAAGCATCTGGTGATTAACTGGTCGGTGACGGACCAGGAAGAGGACTATCGCTTGAATCTCCAGAACGCCACGCTGACCTATCGCTCCGGAGAGCTGGACGACGAGGCCCACGCCAGTGTGCGCATGACCCGCGAAGTACTCGACAGCATTCTGCTGGAGACAACCACCTTTCCGGCGGCTGTGCAGGCAGGTCAGATTCAGATCGACGGATCCACGGAAGCCTTCTTTGGCCTATTGCAGATGTTTGAAGAGCCGTCTGCCGACTTTCCTATTATCGAGCCGGTGAACTGAATGAGCGCGAAAACACCGACCCCGCGCGAGCATACTGTTCATACGTTGACGCAGAGTTTTGAGAGCCAGCGTCGCGCCTATCTGAACGACCCTGTACCGGGCCTTGCAGCCCGGATTCAGCACCTGCGGGCTCTGTCCCGTCTGGTGCAGGACCATCAGGACGCCATTATCAAGGCCATCAGCGATGACTTCGGTAACAGGTCGTCCACGGAAACGCTTTTCTGCGAGATCTTTCTGGTACTCGATGGCATCAAGGATACGATCAAGCATCTCAAACGCTGGATGAAGCCCCAGCGTCGCCACGTCAAACAGATGCTGTATCCCGGGTCGAAGAATAAGGTCATCCCACAGCCGCTGGGCGTCGTTGGCGTGATTGTGCCCTGGAACTTTCCGGCCAACCTGACCTTTGCGCCCCTAACCTCCATTTTCGCCGCCGGTAATCGGGCCGTGGTTAAGCTGTCCGACCGATCCGGTCACTTTGTTCGACTGCTCAAACGGGTGGCGGGCGATTACTTCCCACCGGAAAAACTGGTTTTCGTTGAGGATGAGCACGAAATCGGGCCGGACTTTTCGGCACTACCCTTTGATCATCTGCTGTTCACCGGGTCGGGGCAAACCGGTCGGGCTGTTATGGCTAATGCCGCCGCCAATCTGACGCCGGTGACCCTGGAACTGGGCGGTAAGTCGCCGGCTATAGTGGCAGAGGACTACCCGATCGAAATCGCAGCAGAGCGGCTGATGTACTGGAAGCTGCTGAATGCCGGTCAGATCTGTACCAGTGTCGACTACCTATTCCTGCCGGAAGCCCGGGTAAGCGCCTTCGTCGACAAGGCAAAACATTTAGTAAATCAGCGGTACCCGGATCTTCAGAGCAGTGAT
The DNA here is from genome assembly GCF_011074795.1 of Marinobacter salicampi. Lineage (GTDB taxonomy): Bacteria > Pseudomonadota > Gammaproteobacteria > Pseudomonadales > Oleiphilaceae > Marinobacter > Marinobacter salicampi. The sequence goes on along the minus strand of NZ_JAAMPF010000036.1, from coordinate 315,450 downwards.
TATACCTCCATCATTGATGAGCGTTCCTACCAGCGTCTTTGGGCCACCGTCGACGATGCGCGAGAAAAGGGAGCAACGGTGATCAACATGGCTGAGGGCGGTGAAGGTGATGGCTCACTGCGTAAGTTCCCACCCCATATTCTGCTCAACGTCACCGACGACATGCTGGTGATGCAGCGGGAGATCTTTGGACCATTGTTGCCGATTAAGACCTACCGCAAGCGTGAAGAGGTGGTTGAGTACATTAAGGGACGAGACCGCCCACTCGCACTCTACCCCTTCACCAAAAGTGCGCAGACACGGGATTACTACATCGAGAGGATCATTTCCGGCGGGGTTTCAGTGAATAACTGCATTCTCCATGTGGCGCAGCACGATATGCCATTTGGCGGTGTCGGTGCCAGTGGCATGGGCCATTACCACGGCTATGAGGGCTTTACCACATTCTCCAAGCTCAGGCCGGTGTTCCAGCAGGGTTTTTTTGATGGCTTGAAACCATTGATGCCTCCCTACACTACGACAACATCGAAGATCCTGAATTTCATGATCAGGCTTGCGAGATAGCCTGTGGCTTAACGCAATCTGCGTCCTAAAGCGCAGGCAGGCCTTCTATAAGCGGAGCCGTTTGAGGTGCAACTATGAACGAACAATACGACTACATTGTGGTTGGCGCCGGCTCAGCCGGAAGCGTACTGGCCAATCGCCTGTCGGCAAATGGCCGATATTCGGTATGCGTATTGGAAGCAGGTCCAGGCGGAGATTCGGTCACCGTCCGAACGCCCGGCGCCTTTGCTGCCCATATGTTTCTCAAGAAATACAATTGGGCATTCAACGCCAAGCCCGACCAGAGACTGCGTGGTGGTCAGCCTGTATTTACTCCCAGGGGCAAAGGGCTGGGTGGAAGCTCTTCCATCAACGGCATGCTGTACGTGCGCGGCCAGAAACAGGACTACGACGAGTGGGAGGCGCTGGGCAACGAGGGCTGGGGCTATCAGGATCTGTTGCCGTATTTCAAAAAATCAGAGCACCACGAGAAGCTAGCCGACGACCCTTACCACGGCAAAGATGGCAATCTCTATATCAGCGCGCCTGAGACAGCGGAATATTCAATGTCTGAAACGTTCGTTAAAGCGGCCATGCAGGCTGGTTTTCCCTACAGCAACGATTTCAACGGCGCCGCCCAGGAGGGTGTGGGGTATTTCCATCTGAACATCAAGAATGGTCGTCGCTTTGGTGCAGCCGACGCCTATCTCAAGCCCGCCATGAATCGCAATAATCTGACAGTGCTCACGGCAGCACAGGTGAAAAAAGTGGTCCTCGAAGGCAGCAGGGCCGTGGCTGTAGAGCTTCGCCACGAGGACAAAGACCTGGTATTAAAAGCCAATCGGGAAATCATTCTTAGTGGTGGTGCCATCAATTCACCACAGCTGCTTCAACTGTCAGGCATTGGAGACCGCGCGACGCTGGAAAAGTTGGGTCTTTGTTGCCTGCACGAATTGCCGGGCGTGGGCAGGAATCTTCAAGAGCACGTGGATGCCTGCGTGCTGGTCTCGAGCAAGAAGAACAATGGCTTTACCACTTCGTTTGGCGGCATGATGAAAATGCTGCCGGACACGATAAGGTATATCGTCAGAAAAGAGGGCAAGCTGGCCAAATCCATCACCGAGGCCGGTGGCTTTATCCGATCCAGTGACGGCGTTGATCGCCCAGATGTTCAGCTCCACATGCTGCCGTTGTTGTTTGATGATAGCGGTCGAAATTTGAAACTCATGTCCAACCCGGGTTATTCGGTGCATGTCTGCGTGCTGCGGCCTAAAAGCACAGGCACCGTAACCATCACATCGGCCGATCCCTTTATGGCGCCAGAAATCGACTACAACTTTTTTGCCGACCCTGACGATTGCAAAGTGATGGTGGACGGTATCCGGCAGGCGCGCCGCATTCTTGCGGCGAAGTCGTTTGAAGACTATGGGGGTGTGGAAATCCACCCGGGCCAACATAGCCAGTCCGACGAGCAAATCATTGAAAAAGTGAAGGAAAAGGTCGGCCTCGTGTACCACCCAGTGGGCACCTGCAAGATGGGCATTGACGAGATGGCAGTGGTCGACCCGCAGCTAAGGGTACGCGGCCTGGAAGGCTTGCGGGTCGTGGACGCTTCCATCATGCCAAGGCTGATTAGCGGCAACACGAACGCACCCACGATTGCTATCGCCGAAAAGGCCGCTGACATGATCCTCGAGAAAGACTTCGAAAGCTAAATTTGAAAAGGGAGAGCAATATCAAAACCTCAACGACACCCATTAGTCCGGGCGTGATCGCAATGTGGTGAGGGTAATTTTCGAAAAAATAGAACGGTTTATCGAACACTTCTCTATCTGAAGCACATTCACGCACTTTTAATAGACACTTTTGGTAAAGCAAAAAGTCCGTTTTTATTTAGACATTGGAGAGGTCTGGGAAAACCCGATATATAATCAGCGACTGGCTTCGAGAGCGGCTTCGATTCCCGGCGATCCGGGTTGAGGGGCCTCGCGACAGCAATCAGATCTCAATGCTCTCAGCAATCTCAAGAGCATCTTCCACCTCGACACCACGGTATCGCACGGTACTGGACATATTTGTGTGCCCCAATAGCAACTGGACTGCTCGAAGATTCTTGGTCTTTTTGTAGATCAATGTTGCCTTGCTCCGTCTCATTGAGTGAGTGGCATAGACGGAAGGATCGAGTCCAATGCTGGCAATCCATTTTTTGACGATACGGGCATATTGATGAGTAGTGATGTGATCAAATTTTCTCATCCGGCTCGGCCATAAATAATCCATACCTGATAGTCCGCGAAATTTGATCCACGCTTCGACTGATTCGCGAGTCTTTTTGGTTATCTCAAACTGAACAGGCTGGCTGGTTTTCTGCTGAATGACTTGTGCCCTATCCAAAACTTCGCCGTTTCTCGAAATATCTCGAACCAAGAGCTTTACCATGTCGCAAGATCGGAGTTTGCAATCAATCGCCATGTTGAACATCGCCAGCTCGCGGATGTTCTCTGCAATCTCTAACCGAATGCGGATAGCCCATATTTGTTCGAGCTTGAGCGGTAGTTTTTGGCCAACGAGCTTTCCCTTGTTCCAGGGAGCTTTGCTGATAGGAAATGTCATGATGTGGCCCTCTTCGGAGGGTAAGGGCCTTTAAGTATGGCTCAGAATATTGTTCTCTGCCGACCAACCTGGTCGCAAAGCGGACATTCAGGCCCGAATCCGAAGGACTCAGTTTGAGGCTAGGGTGTGTCACGCCTTTCGGGGCAATTCCACCTGACAGCTCTTTGAAGTACTGGTTATCTAAGTAGACTGGCGACAGACCGGCCCCTATTCGCTTATCAGGTGTCAAACGAAACAGGTTTCGGTGCCCGGTGCTTCTTCCGCACGACCACTGTGCCTGCAAGCTTGTCATGCCACCCCTGTTTGCGGGCATCAAAGGCCACCCAGAAATACCCCAAGCCAAGAGGAATCAACGAGAGGTAGTATGCAAGATAGCGTCCGATCAGCTGGCTGGTACTTGCAGCATTTCCAGTTTTGGCGTCAACAATTTTCGCTGATACGGCCATTTTCCCGGGCGTCGCCTGCTTCGATATCCAGAATAGGATCACAGCGATAGCAGGAAATACCCAGGACAAGAGAAAATCCATAGGCCCAACGATCAAACTTGTACTGCCCCAATACGACTCACCATAGAACGCCGTGAGCAAGGGAAACACAACAATACCTATCAAGATTGAGTCGATCAGCGTTGCGCCAGTTCGAGGCCAAAAGCCGACGTATTCCAAGTCATCATATTCCATAATTCATCCTTTGATTTTTTCGAGCGTTGCGTCCTGACCGGGCCTGCTAAGACGTGACTTTTCGAGGTGTAACTTGCTGTTACATGGGGGAATCTACCAGCATATTAACAATCTGCAATTTATAAAATGAAACAAATTGTGACGGGGTCAGGAAGCCGAGGCGGGCCTGCCGGTGAAGGAGTTGTGCCGCAAGTACAACATTTCTGACGCCACCTTCTACACCTGGCGCAAGAAGTTTGGTGGCATGGAGGTTTCAGAGGCACGCCGGTTGAAGGCCGTCGAAGATGAGAATGCCAAGCTCAAGAAGCTATTGGCTGAATCTCTCCTCGATAATGAAGCCCTGAAGGCGGCCCTCAACCGAAAGTACTGACCGTCGAGAACAAGCGCGAGGCCGTGCGGGCGATGCAGGAGCAAACGCCGATTTCACAACGCAGGGCCTGTTTTCTCGTCGGGTTATCCCGGGCTTCGTTTCACTAACGCTCCACCGTTGAGGCTGGCGACAGTGCGCTCAGCGAGCGCATTACGGAACTGGCACATGAGCGCCGTCGGTTTGGCTATCGAAGGGTTCATCAACTGTTGCGACGGGAAGGCATCGACGTGAATAATAAAAAGGTTTACCGGCTGTATCGGGAGGCCGGCCTAGCCGTGCCGAAGCGCAAACGTCGCAAAGGCATCGCGATGGAGCGTCAGCCTTTGGTGTTGCCAGAAGCTCCGAACCAGACGTGGTCCACGGATTTTGTCATGGATTCATTGGCATGCGGTCGGCGGATTAAGTGTCTTACTATCGTTGATGACTTCACCAAGGAGTGCCTCGACATCCCCGTGGCAAACGGAATCTCTGGTGACCAGGTTGCCCGCACTCTGGATGCCATAGCCGCCTTCAGGGGCTATCCTCAGGCTGTCAGAACAGCAGGGCCCCGAGTTCACCAGCAAGGCTCTGGACCAGTGGGCTTATGACAACCGGGTGGAGCTTAAGCTCATACAGCCAGGAAAGCCGACTCAGAACGGGTTCATTGAAAGCTTCAATGGGCGCTTTCGAGATGAGTGCCTGAATGAACACTGGTTTCGGGACCTGGCCCATGCCAGGGAAACCGTCGGTAATTGGCGGCGAGACTATAACGAAAACCCGCCCCATTCAGCGTTGAGCTACCGGACACCACTGGAGTTTGCAGTTGGGCACCGTACTACTGAAAAAGGGTCGAAATTAACCGACATTAGTAAGTAGTGAGTGGTTCAGTGATTGGAGCCAGGTCACAACCACCGCCAAGATTTAACTGGAAGCTATTGGCTGATGTTTGGCAGGGTCTAGGTGGCTCGGGTGACCTATGGTGAAGCCCTGAACATAATCCACCCCAATCTCCTTAAGTTTCTCTAGCAGGCTCTCCGATTCAACATACTCGGCAATAGTTTTCTTTCCCATTATATGGCCGATTTCGTTCATGGACCGGACCATGGCTTCGTCCATAGGGTCTTCTAGGATATTGCGCACGAACTCCCCATCGATTTTCAGAAAATCCACCGGTAAACGTTTGAGGTAGTGGTATGAGGCGAAGCCGCTACCGAAATCGTCCAGGGAGAACAAGAAACCCAGCCGCTTGAATTCCTCTGCCAGCTCTATGGTCTTCGCCAGGTTCCGGATAGCGGTGGTTTCGGTTATCTCGAAGCATACCTTCTCGCTCGGTATCCGGTATTGCTTCAGCAGAGCTTTGAGAAACCCCGGAAAACGGTCGTCCCCTAGGGTGCTCGCGGACAGGTTGATCGAGCACAGATCCAGTCCCTCGACCACGTCCGGGTTGTCGGCCAGCCACTTGAATACCTTTGTTACCACATAACGATCCAGCCGGGGCATCAGGTTGTAGCGCTCGGCGGCGTTGATAAAGTTGGCAGGAGGAATCATCTGGCCGTTCTCATCACGAAGGCGTGCAAGCACTTCGAAATGGCTGCCTCTCTGCTCGCCTGTTTTCAGGGCGACAATGGGTTGGGCCATAAGCTCAATATCGTCAAATTCCATGGCCTGGCTGACTTTGCTGGCCCAGTACATGTACGAGCTGTGGCTCTCACCCTCGTCCGCATTCTCGTCGAAAATATAGACCCGGTCACGACCGGCTTCCTTGGCCATATAGCAAGCGCTGTCAGCGTTGTGGAGAACCTGGCGTACAGAGGCGACATGCTCATCAATTAAAGCGATGCCTATACTGATTCCGAGGCGGAACGTCTTCCCTTCCCAGGAAAAGCGGAAGTTCCGCATGAAGGCCAGCGTTTCGTCGGCGATCCGGAGCGCCTGTTCTGCTCTGCAGTTCTCAAGAATTAGCGCAAACTCATCACCGCCGATCCGCGCAAGGGTGTCGCGCTGGCGAACTTGGCTTTGCAATTCTATGGAGATTTGTCGGAGCAGCTCATCCCCCGCAGCATGGCCACAGGTGTCGTTGACGATCTTGAAGCGGTCCAGATCCATGAACAGCAGAGCATGGGCCTTGCCGTCATCCCGGGCACTGGCCACGACGGTCTGCATGCGGCTTTCAAACTCGCCGCGGTTAATCAGCCCGGTCAGGTCATCATGGGCCGCACGGTGGCGAACACGCTTGGTGAGCTCCCGCGCATAGCTGACATCGAAAAAGACCGCCACCGCGCCCAGCAAATTTCCCTGATTGCTATAGACCGGCGAAACGGACGCGTCGACGTGCACGCTTACGCCATCCCGGCGAACCAGAACCGCTGGTTCCGGCACGGCGACGGTTTTACTCTTCTGCAGCGCCAGTGATACCGGGTCACCCAGTGATTCGTTTGTCGCTTCGTTGCGAAGTTCGAGCACCTCCGCAACCGGAAAGCTGATCGCTTGGCTAGCATCCCAGCCGGTAAGGCGTTCTGCGACCGGATTAATGTTTGTGACACGACCGTGAATATCGGTTGTGATGACCGCCTCCCCGATAGACATTAGGGTAACATGGGCCAGTTCTTTCTCGGCCTGGAGCTGCTCGGTACGTTTATTGACCTGCTTCTCAAGCTCTTCCTCGGCGCGTTGGACAGCCTGTGCGGACTGCATTTGCTCTGACACATCCCGGATCACACCCAACAGGGAACCATCCCCGGCGGGTTCCATGTTCCATTCGAGCCAGCTATAGCTGCCATCGGCAACACCAAAGCGCGCACTGATGCTGGAGCTTTCATCTCCCTGGCGAAGATACTCCACGCTGCTTTTGAACTGGGCTGCATCGTCCGGGTGAATAAATTCGAGGTAGGGCCGTTGCTGAAGGGTTTCCTCGCTCCAGCCGAACGCCCGGGTCCAGGCCGGGTTGACCCGCTGGAAATAGCCATCTTCGCTTAGCACAAAGAATGGCAGTGTCGAGAGCTCAAAGAACACGTCGCGCTCCCGGGCTGCCTGTTCCCGCTCTCGTATGTTGACCTGAAGCTGCCGGGTTCGCTCTTCCACTCGATCTTCAAGGGTCCGTGTCAGTTCGCTGAGTTCGCCCTGGGCCGCCTTCAGGCGATCAATGTTGGTATAGGTGATGACGACGCCATCAATTTTGTTATCCGCGGTACGGTAGGGTGAGACGCGGCGCAGATGCCATTGTCCGCTGTCGGTCAGCACTTCGCTTTCGAGAGTTTCCAGGGTCTCAAGCGAGGCTGCTGCATCCCTGAGCAGCTCCTGGTCGTCGACTTTGAACTTGATCTCATCCAGGGGCCGACCGACATCGGTCGGCACCAGGTTAAACAGATTCTTGCAGTTCGGCGTGAACAGACGGATACACGAATTAGTGTCAATAAACAGTGTTGCGGAGCTGATACTCTTGAGCAGGTTGTCCAGATCGCCGTAGGCCTGGTCTAGCTGAACGACCTTGGTCTGGAGCTCGCTGTTGACTGTAGACATCTCCTCGTTGAGGGACTGCAACTCCTCCTTTGAGGTCTCCAGTTCCTCATTCGTACTCTGGAGCTCCTCATTCATGGAAATCGCTTCTTCGTGGGAAACCTTCAGCTCCTGATTCGAGGTCTCCAACTCTTCAATCGTGCTATGTAGCTCTGCCCGGGTCAGCTGCAGCTCATCCTCCAGCTGGCGAACCAGTGCCGGCTCGTGGTCACCCTCTGGCATTGATGCGGCCGCGTCTTGCTGGCTGGGCTTTTGCGCTTGACCCGACCTCTCCTCAAAAACCACGAGATAGTGAGTGAGGTCGCCGAACGCTATCGGTGCTACGGTGATCAGCGTGGTACGCCCAGAAGCACCGCCGCCCACGCGAATCAGGTCCGAGCGGGCCGGGGCTCCGGTTTCGATGGCCTGACGAAAGTACGTCCTCAACTTAGTCTTCACGGAGCCTCGGGCCATATCGAACATATGACGGCTGGGCTCGCCAGTCGGGAGCTTCAGGTAGGGGGCTGTTTCGCCGACAAAATAGAGTGCCTCGCCATCTCGGGTCACCAGTACCGCGGGCGGTGCAAAATGATTGACGAGGTGGCGCTGGACCCGATCCCCCAGACTGACCCGCGGGCTATGCTGTGGCCCGCGCGAAGCCAGCTGGCGCGAGACCGAGCCGCGGGCAGCGGGAGGTGTCTTGCCTGCGGCAAAGGGTAGATCAGGGGCCTGGCGACGGGTCTGTTTCCGTTGGTACAGCCGATGGCGGCGGTCGATCACCGCGAACAGGTCATCTTTCCGGCCGATCGTTTCTGACGCTCCCAGAAACAGGATGCCATTGTCTCGTAATGCAAAATGGAAAAGCCCCATAACCTGGTTCTGAACGTCGAGTTTCAGGTAGATCAGCAGGTTGCGGCAACTGACCAAGTCCAGCTGTGAAAACGGCGCCCCGGTAATGAGGTTCTGGAAAGCAAAGACAATTTCTTCCCGGATTTCTTTCTTAACGCGAAAGTAGTCCCCCTCGCGTATGAAATAGCGAGCCAGCAGATCTGGCGGAACGGTTTTCTTGATGGTTTCCGGGTAGAGACCCTGGCGCGCGATATCAAGCGCCTGCTCGTCAATATCCGTGGCGAAGATCTGGATCTGGGGCTTGCAGCTATGAGGGGCGAGCCGTTCATGAAGCAACATCGCAATCGTATAGGCTTCCTCGCCGGTGGCACAGCCTGGTACCCAGATTCTTATGGCCTGGCTCGTATCCGTGCGCTCAACAAGGCGCGCCAGGGCCTGCTCATCAAGGGTCGTCATAGCTTCTGGGTCCCGGAAAAAAGCCGTGACTGAGATCAGCAGGTCCCGATACAACTGGTCGGCTTCTTCTTCCGATTGCTCCAGCAAGGACAGATACGCTTCCTCGCTCATTTTATGACAGAGCCCCATTCGCCGGTAAATACGACGAATCAGAGTCTTTTCTTTGTAGCGTGTAAAATCATTCGGCCGATCTTGGGACAGGAAGCTGATAATCTTCTGGATGGTCTCCGAAGGCCCCGGCTCGGTCTCATGGCCCTCGGGATAGTCGAACTGCAAGGCGTGCTGAATGTAGTCTATCAGTCGTCCGGGCATGTCTCCGGCAGTGGCAACCACATCCTCAAGACCGCGGTTAATTACCGCATAGGGCATGCCGGAAAACGTCGCCTGCTCAGGCTCCTGCACCATGACGAGCCCATCCATTTCGCGGATCAGCTTGGCCCCTTCGGTGCCATCTGTACCCGTTCCCGAGAGCACAATTCCCACGCTTCGGTCGCGGGAGTGCCTGGCGAGAGACTGGAAAAAAGTGTCGATAATCAGGTTCGGGTGCTCGCGCTCTAACTGATGTGTCCGGAAGCGGCCGTTTTCGAGCGTCAGGGTGAGGTTGGGCTGGAGTACGTAAATCCGGTCGGGTTCGACCACCATCTCGTCGACTATGTGCTCGATGTCCATCTCAGTGGATTTCATGAGGATTTCAGCGAGCGAGCTGTCGTCCTTGGGCGACAGGTGCATCACTACCACGAAAGCCAAACCGCTGTCTCCGGGGCAGGCCCTGAAAAATTCCTGCAGCGCTTCGAGGCCACCAGCAGACGCACCGATCCCGACGATGGGTATCCGGACAGGCGACTGTTCGGTTTCCTGGGACAGGTCATCATCTGTGCGCTTGGGGTCGTCCATAACAATACTCGTCTGATCGTGCTGGCAGCCGGTCTAATCCGTTTTGCCCGGGGCTACATTAGGTGAACACGGGCCTGATGTTGCGCAGGCTGATAGTCCGTCAGGTGACCGTTCTCTGGTCAACCGTATGCCAGGACTTGATCGCGGCGTCATAGATGTACGGTTGAGTATTAGACCGCCCTGGCCAGATTCATACAAACTTTTCTGGTGTCCTGGGTCAAGAAGAACCGAATTTTCAGCGTTTTGGGCTAAGGTTCTGTTGGCAGTCGAGCTTAGGAATGGTCTAGCCTAGGGATATTCTGTCGAAAATTTCATCTGAGAGGCACGACAATTGTCCTGCGGTACCGGTAGCTTGGGGTGAACTTTATCCTTAACCCTAGGGGAACTTAGGAGCCGTTGAGAGAGCATGGACCAAACTATGGCCAAACACGACATCATCGTAGTGGGAGCCTCGCTGGGCGGTATAGAAACCTTGCCGCGGCTGCTGGAACAGCTGCCGGCGGATCTGCCCGCTTCCGTTTTTATCGTCCAGCACGTGGCGCCCCAGGGGCCGGGCCTGCTGGCGAAAATACTCAACCGGGCCTGTGCGTTGCCAGTCGAGCTTGCGCAGGACGGCCAGGCTATTGAGAAAGGTCGAGTCTATGTAGCGCCCCAGGATCACCATATGATGTTGGGTGAGAGCGGCGTCCGGGTTGTCCATGGGCCCAAGGAAAACTGTTCGAGGCCGGCCATCGATCCGCTTTTCCGGTCGGCCGCAGCCCGCTATGGCCCGCGGGTCATCGGCATTATTCTCACGGGCGCTCTTGATGACGGCAGTTCAGGCCTCTTGGCTATTCGCCGCTGCAACGGTCTTACGCTGGTCCAGGAACCCGGGGATGCGTTCTGTCCGGAGATGCCCAGCCATGCGCTCACTACTGCAGAACCGGTGGACTATCAATTGGCCATCGCCGAGATGGGCCCTATTCTTCAGAAACTGGTCTCCCAGCCTGCCGGTGAGCGTGTGCCTGTGCCGGAAGATATTCAGCTGGAGGTCAAGATGACGGAGAGGACAGCAACCATGAAAGACGAGGAGATGACGGGCAGCCTGGTGCCGATTGTCTGTCCTGATTGCGGTGGCGCGCTCTGGCAACACGATGATGGGAAACTGCAGCGTTTTCGCTGCCATGTGGGGCACTCGTTCACGGCGCTGTCGCTCCTCGCCGCCCAGAACGAAGAGATAGAAAAATCGCTCTGGCTTACCCTGCGATCCTTGGAAGAGCGCGCCGATCTGCTGTCAAGAATGATTGAGGGGGCTGTCCGGCGTGGCCACGACAATAGCGTTGCCTGGTACACGGATCGAGCGTCGGACGTTCAGGATACAGCCCAGAAAATTCGCAATCTGCTCCGAGGCATGCCTAATTGAATCGCTCTAGCGGTGGGCATTAGAGTCTGCCCCTTTCAGCTCAGGGGCAATTTGCAGCGCTGCGTCTTCCCAGGTCTCAAGTAGATTCTCTATCTCCGTCCGGATAAATCGAGCAACGTTCATAGCCGATTATCTCCTCAGTGGTTGGCTAGGGCCTCTCGCCCTTCAGCATGGCTCAAAAAGCTTACTGGGGTTCCGCGCTGGTAGACAAAGAAAACCTTGTAAAAAGGACTCACTGATCGATATAGAGTTGTTTGATGGAGCATCGATACAGCAAATTAGAAGTAACGGAACGGCGACGCAACCTCACTGGTTCACTGGTCATCTGTGCCTGTGGAGGAGTCGGCGTTAATGGTTTCACCACCGTGGAGGCAGACGCTCAATTTTAACCAACGTTACTAAGCAGTAAGTGGTTAGGTGGTTGGGGGCAGGTCAGACAGGCAAACTCACCCAAAGCCATCGAAGAACCCTCCGGCGCAATGTCCGCTTCTGTTTAGGTGTCGCGTGGGATGCGGGACGGTCGCAAAGCGAACATTCAAATTTGTACGTAACGCTCCGCTCACTCACCGGTCCGTAGACGCGAAGCGGCCGAAAATCGGTCGCTGTGCAGCCGGTTGTTAACTGTTGATGCTCAACGTCAATGGCACATGGTCACTAATTGAAATCCAGTCGTCGTGCTGACCGATCTGCAAGGCACAGTCTTGCGTGAGATCTAACGAGGTAAAAACGTAATCAATGTGGTAGGCCTTTTGTCGGTTCCGCTGCAAGAAAAATGTCGGGCTGGTTTCCTTTCCCTGTTCTTCCTCAAATACGAGATGATACTGGCTCTTGAAACCCATATCTTCGAGCTCAGCGACTACGTCTGAGTGATTCCACCAGCGATCCGGCTTATCCCAGCGCACGTTGCTATTAAAATCACCGAGAATGACAGTCTTTGGCCCTCTAAGATCGTCACGATGGATCTGAAGATACTTCCAGAATTGTCCCATGTAGCCAAAGGCTTCTTCATTGCGCCCCTTCGTCCAGACGGCCAGCACCGTGAAATCTCTGTTGATAGTGAAAGGCAGAAAAAGCCTGAGATGTTCCGTGCTCCAATTCAGCGTTTCACTTTTGCTGAACAGCCCAGGAACGGAAAAGCTGCCACTCCAATTTAATTTTGCAACTCGATGACCGTTTCGGGGAAAAATGCCGATGCCACGATCTTTTGACTCACCCACCCACAGGTAAGAACCTGCCCACTCTCTATACGCGGGGGTCGATAGCGCAGGGTCTTCACACTCCTGAACCACTAAGACATCAGCTTGCAAGCTATCTGCTTCTGCAAGCTTTCGTCTGAGTGCTCCATTACAGTTCCAGGTTACAACTTTCATAGATAGAGATAGTGAACTGACTGGGGTTAGTGGCTCTCAATCTCTTTGAGCAGCTTGCCTTTTTTGTCTTTCCAAGCGGTAAGACCGTTTGCACTCCCTCCGTGAATCACCGCAGCCGCGGCGCTTGGACTTGAGAACTCAGTATCTTTGGCGAAAACCCACTTGCCATCTTTTTCGGTCAGGACGCCCTCGTCGATGAGTTTGTTTCGCTGAACAAGAACCGCTGGCCATTTATTGGCAGACGCTCGCTCTTTTAGTACTGCTTCAGATCCAGCAACAACGACCATTCCATTTGGAGTGAGGTAGCCTGTCGCGGTGACATTCTTGATAGAGCAGGTAAGGATTTCAGTGTCTACTCCTGGCTCTTCGTTGCCGCCAGTTTTGACAAAGCTTTCAATACCTAAGACTGGAAGGATCTGATGCACTTTATCTAGAAAAACTTCCATGTCTTTAGGGACTCTTCGCGTTCTATAACCCGGTCAAATTCACTACGCGGCCCAGCAACAGCTTTCCCGGTCCAATTTGAAAGCTCAACAGTGCGTAACCGCTTTGGATCACCATAAACCAAAAACATTTTCAGAGTTGCTGAAGGCAACTGATTACTCCTTAACGCCGAAAGCATGCGTGGCTTTGCAGTGGAGGAGAAGCCGCAACGAAAAAGGCGTCGCCGTGCCTGGCATTGTTATGCATTGCCCGACCGTTTGATACAGTCTTGCAGATAACGAAAAACTGTATATATGGAATTTAACGCGGCCGTTGCCTCCGGCTCCTCCAACAGATCATTTGCATGAGCGAGACTAGCCTTGTTTCTTATGGTGGAGAAAGCGTCGATAGCTGATGCGAACGACTGAAGGATCTTCGTGATATCTTCTGCTCTTGGCCCGTCAGGAGCCAGGGCGGGATGCTCCCTACGCAGTAACTTGAACGCCTTTGATAGCGAAATATCACTATCAGTATGTATAGAAGCGTCCTCGCATAATTTGATCAAATAGGCATGTAATGCGGTATGTGCACGATCTATGGCACTTGCTGCATTAGAGTGACCTACAAGTGCCTTGGCATCAGCTAGAGCTCTTGAAACTGTGGATTCTGCCGAGTCATCACTGGGAACCGGTGGAGACAAATGATCCTCAGCCTCTGCCAACTGATTATTTTTTACTCGAAATGGGACGCCGTGCTTTTCGAGAATATTATTGACGTATTGATGGCCTGGAACGGCGACTCCCACGGACTCTAGCATCTCGCACGCATCACAGAACGCAGCAATAAACCCTGGAGCGTCCGATGCAGCTAGTTCAGCATGATATTCGAGGTCTGATTCAGACCAAGACAGACTTGAGCTTCTAGCGTACTGATCGCCACTCGCTGCCGCAAAGTACTCCTTAAAGCGCTCAATTATGTCTTGCCGACCAACAGCGCTGGACGAAGTCCGACGGGCTAGGTTGATGAAATCCTGAACAGCATCCATCGTCAAGGGGACCGTGCCCCCCATGGGAAACCGCAGCTCGACTGGCATTTCAATCGGCAAAGTAGATAGTCCTATTTTTGTGCAAACGCCCAGCTCACGCGCCGGTTTGGAGCCGCGAAGCGGCGGAAAGCCGGTCGCTGTGCAGTCGATTGTTAAAATCTCGGTCACGCTACTCAGTTTGTCCGCTTATCCACCCTTCATATCCTGAAACAAAATCAGCATATCTTTTGTAAGCTGCTGCTGCTTCTCTGGGATATCGAAGTCATTGTAATATTGACGCCCGTTAAAACGTATAGTCGCCTCATCAGCATTCGCTATTGCCGAAAGAGCTTCGTAGTATTTGCCATCGGTAGCAGAGACATCCATCCACTCCCAGATAGTTCCGCTGGAGTGGTCGCGCTGAAATCCAACATTCTCTGACTCCAATCTGTAGTCATCTGCAACCAGCAATATCTGATCAACAAACAGCCAATCTTCCGCTTCATAGTGAAACTTTGCCCTGAGCCACGGCCCACGGTCTTCTTTAAAGCCGATATATCCTATGACGTAGGTATCCTCGATTTCATAAGGGAATGGCTGAACAAAAAAGCGATCCTCCATCTTGTCATACGTGACTCTGAAATTAACGAGCTGGTCGGCTATCGATGCCTTATTATCCCCAAATTTGTTACTCAACTTGCGAAGGGCATCTAGTTGGGTTTCGGATATTGTTCCTCCATTGCTCAAGTCATAAGTACGCCCGTATTTTTCGGACGATCTTCTGATTCCTGTTAGCATTGTGGATGCCCCTTCCACAACTGGCTCTTGCTTGAATTCGTCGGCCGCTTCCTTTTCCTTCAAAGCGACGATATCCATGTCGTGGACGGCGCCCAGCTCTTTCTTGCGGTAATGATAAAGCACTTCGCCCGTTTCTATTCTGAGCTTATAAAATCCACGCCCATCAAACCCTCCTGATTGCACAGGTTGTTCTGAGGTGTAATAAAACTTTTTACCCACGTACTTTTGGTAATCTATCCCTTTAAAACAGGCATCTTGATCTGGAGTACTACAGAACATCCTGATGGGGTACTTTTGGAGAGTCAGTGATTTTTCTTTGAACAAGTACTCCTTTCGATCACCAGGTTGGTAGCTCGAAGAGTTCACTGCTTGTGAGTTGCCTGAACTTACCGAAGGAGCTGCAGTTTGGGGCACTTTCCCAGAAGTCTGACACCCTGCAATCGCAACCAGGGATAGAGCTATCAGTATTTTTTTCATAAAAATCTATTCCTTTTTTGTTCGAATCCTCAAGCTCGCGCCAACTTCAACTCTTGAGCTTATTGAATTTTAACGCTGAGCACAGCGGCGCTCTGACAAGGGCGTCCGGCGGCCATCGGCCGCGTACTGCTGCGGCTGGTTATGTGTTTAGCGCCTTGGCACAGTAGCCCGAGGCATTTTTATAGTCCGGATCGGTGTAGAGGACCGTGTCTTTGCCTGCAGCATAGGGCGCATAGACCGTAATGGATTCAGGCTCCTGCTCTTTTGCGTATTCCAGACCAAGGTTGCCACTGATTCCAGACGAAGCCTGCCACCCATTCCACGCAAAAGCTGCCACTGATTCCACGGCAAAGCTGCCACCCTGGCAGACTGCCTGAACCACCCCATCGAAATCGTCCGACGCGGGATAACTTAACGGTACTCTGACCCTTTTCATCCGGAGAAGGCCAGATGCCAGCGAAGAGGTTATCCATGCGAAAGATCAAAGAAGTTCTTCGCCTGAAGTGGGAGCGGGGCCTGAGCAATCGCCAGATTGCGGCGGCCTGCGGCGTTAGCCGTCCCACCGTGAGCGAATACCTGCGCCGTACCGCTGAGGCTGGCCTGAACTGGCCACTGCCAGTGGATCTGGATGAGGCCCATCTGGAACAGTTGCTGTTCCCGCCGCCACCGGACCTGCCGGCCCAGATCCGGGGCCTACCGGACTGGCAGCAGATCCACGAGGAACTCAGGGGCAAGAACGTCACCCTGTTCCTGCTCTGGCAGGAGTACCGGCAGGCCAATCCGGAGGGGTATCAGTACAGCTGGTTCTGCGAGCACTACCGGGCCTGGCAGGGCAAGCTGGACCTGGTGATGCGCCAGGACCACCGGGCCGGAGAAAAGCTGTTCGTGAACTACGCCGGCCAGACCGTTCCTGTCATTGACCGCACCACCGGAGAAATCCACGAGGCGCAGGTCTTTGTGGCGGTGATGGGTGCATCAAACTACACCTACGCCGAAGCCACCTGGAGCCAGAAACTGCCAGACTGGATTGGCTCTCACATCCGTGCCTTCCAGTACCTGAATGGGGTTCCGGAATTAGTGGTGCCCGACAACCTCCGCTCCGGTGTCACCAAGGCCCACCGCTACGAGCCGGATCTCAACCCGACCTATCAGGACATGGCCGCCCATTACGGTGTAGGCGTTGTCCCCACACGGGCTCGTAAACCCCGCGACAAAGCCAAGGTGGAAGGCGGCGTGTTGATCGTCGAACGCTGGATCCTGGCAGCGTTGCGCCACCGTCAGCACTTCTCCCTGGGGCAGCTCAACGCTACCATCCGCGAGCTGCTGGAGAAGCTCAACAACCGCCCCTTCCGCAAGTTGCCCGGGTGCCGGCGCGACCAGTTCGAGCAGTTGGACAAGCCGGTCCTGCAACCGTTGCCGGCGGAGCCGTAGGTCTACGCGGAGTGGAAGAAGGCCCGCGTTCATATCGACTACCACGTGGCCATCGACGGGCACTATTACTCGGTCCCCTACACCTTGATCAAGAAGGAGGTGGAGGTCCGGATCACCCACAACACCATCGAGTGCTTTTACCGGGGCAATCGGATCGCCAGCCACCGGCGCTCCGATCAGAAAGGCCGACATACCACTGTCGCCGCTCACATGCCCGAATCCCACCGCCAGGCCGGCGAGTGGTCGCCGGAACGGCTGATTACCTGGGCGGCCAAGACCGGGCCGGCGACGGAGAAGCTCATACGCACCGTTCTCGGGGCCCGCAACATCCACAGCAGGCCTACCGGTCTTGCCTGGGCATCCTCAGGCTGGGTCAGAGCTACAGCGAGGCACGCCTGGAAGCTGCCTGCCAGCGTGCCCTGATGCTGGGCAGCTGCCGCTACAAGAGCATTGAATCCATCCTCAAACACCGCCTGGATCAGCAGCCCCTGGAAGAGCAACAGGAGCTGGCCTTACCCGACACCCACGACAACATCCGCGGCCCCGCCTACTACCACTGAAGGAACCTGACATGCTGAAACATCCTACCCTGGACAAGCTCCACGCCCTCAAGCTGACTGGCATGGCCGCCGCCCTGGCGGACCAGTCAGCCACCCCGGACATCCATGAACTGAGCTTCGAGGAGCGCCTTGGGCTGCTGGTTGATAGGGAAATGACCGAACGGGACAATCGGCGAATGAGCAGCCGGTTGCGCCGGGCCAAACTGCGACACACGGCCATCCTCGAAGACATTGACTACCGGAACTCACGCGGCCTGGATAAAGGACTGATCCAGTCCCTGGCTGGCTGCCAATGGGTGAAGGAGCATCTGAACATACTCATCACCGGCCCCACCGGGGTTGGCAAGACCTGGCTGGCCTGCGCCCTGGCGCACAAGGCCTGCCGCGAAGGCTACACCGCACAGTACGTGCGCCTGACCCGACTGATGCGGGAACTGACCATCGCCAAGGGAGACGGCCAGTACGCCAAACTCCTGACCAACCTCGCCAAAGTGGATGTGCTGATCCTCGATGACTGGGGCCTCATGAAACTGAGTGCGGAGAACCGAAGAGACTTGCTGGAGGTGCTGGAAGACCGCCACGGCAGGCGCTCCACCATCGCCACTAGCCAGTTGCCCATTGAGGAATGGCATGGCGTCATCGGTGACGCCACTCTGGCCGATGCCATCCTGGACCGCCTCGTTCACAACGCCTACAAGATCAATCTCAGGGGCGAATCCATGCGAAAGCGGCAGTCAAAGTTGACGGACACTGAGACTTCGGAGTAAGAAGAGAAAACCCGCGTTGCTACGCTCCGATGGGTGGCAGCCTTGCCCCGGTCCGGGCGGCAGGCTTCACATGGAATGGGTGGCAACCTTCAGCGGTTTACGCACATTTAGCTTCAGGCAATAAAAAACCAATACCCGCCAGTTCGCTTGCTATCCGTGGGCTATATGTAAGGAAAGTGATCGAAGGCACAACCGGGGCACGTGTATTTCACCTAAACATTTTGGCTAAAGGGATTGATCGAATTCGACTCTACCCCTTCGATACACCAAGGTTTTACGTATGCTCAGTCGGCACAGACAAATCAACGGGATTAGACTCCCTACGCCAGCATTCCTCTCAGGGTCCCGGAGCCAGGCTATGCGAATGAGTGACACCGAGTATTTTGATCTGCAGAGGTTTGCGCCCCTGCATAGGCCAGTCGATCACATCGCCGACCGTGAGTCCCAGCAGCGCCGCGCCCGCGGGCGCAAGTACTGAAATGCGCCCCGCTCCACCCTGTAATTCATTTGGGTAGACCAAGACCATCTCGTGCTCATCGCCAGTTGTCTCGTTCCTGAACCGCACCCGGGAATTCATGGTGACGACGTCCGGTGGGAGTTCCGCACGCTTGACAAGGTTGGCACGGCTTAGTTCTTCTTCAAGGCTTTCAACAGTTTCGTCCTCGCTATCGGCCGAATCGAGTAGGGCACTCAGACGGTCGTAGTCTTCCACCGCTATAACAATTGCAGGCATATGGGTCATACCACTTACTCCAAGGTTTAAGAACGTTCTAAAATTTGAGCAAGGCCGCGTTCGCTGAATCGAGCGAAAACACCTCGATTAGATGAACCGAGAGACTGAGTATAGACGCGCTGGTCGGCGACCAGCGCGTCTATAGCGGATCACGCCAGCCCTCCTCAATCGCATCCGGGATACTGCGCATAAAATGATACGCCTCCCAGGGTGCATGTGCGGGATGGAGTCAACTGAAGCTGCTTGTGCTAATTCTTGTAGCTGCGCATCGCTGGTTTCTGGATGGATCCCGACATCAGCTGGGGGCGTGACTCTCGAACACGCCAAGGAAGAGCTAGGCTCACTAAATTCAAAACAAAGTTTTCAATCTCGGCCTCGACCTGAGCAATCGCATCCTGGCCTCGTCGGTGAAAGTGGCGTTTCGTCGGCCCCGTTATGCATGTAACCCCGCATGCAATCAAAACGAATGCGGCAAGCGATTTATGGAGTTTTTCCAGCTCCCACTGACGTTTTTAACGCCCCAAAAAAGTCCTGGAATGGCCATATAGCTCGCTCCAATCTTTGGATGACCAGTCATGTTCATACACAACAGACAGGCTATAAAGAGCATTCTCAATGATGTTATCTAACCAGTAAATTTAAACGGCTATCATAGCGTTTTCCGGCGCTATAATTGTTTTCATGCCCTGGTTATCAGTAAGGCCCACAATCCGGATCCAAGTATGAGTCGTCGCGATTGCTGGGATAATACTGTTGCTGAATCCTTCTTCAACAGCCTGAAAAAAGGAACGGATCGGAAAAGGATTTTACAAACCGTGGCCTAGCCAAAGCGGACGAGTTCTACTACAGGTATTTTTATAACCGAGTCCGACGTCATACCCATATGGACCAGGTCAGCCCCTAGGCATGAAAGGGCCTCCGCTTGAGGTTGGGGTTGTGTCATGCGTACCGGGAGAAGTCCAGACTTCTCCGCGTCTTTTCCTTATTACTTAAGCTGAATCGCCAACATTTCCGCCACCGCGCAGACCTCGTCCTTCACAGAGATTTCCATATCGACCCAAACCTTCCTTCCATCAATACGTCGACATTTTCCCTTGATCGTAATTTCCTGCCCCATCGGTGTCGGGCGTAGAAACTCCACTTTCAATGATGCTGTAACGTATCGTTTTAATCGACTGTTGTTTTCGAGATGTCCTGTTGTAGCTTCATACTCAAACGCGGCGGCGGATGCTGCACCGTGACAATCAAAAAGAGAAGCAATCAGCCCTCCATAGGCGTGTTCAGGCACGCCCCCAGTTTGTTCCGGTTTGGGACGAAACCTGGCGACAGTGTGTCCATCAACAATATAGCTCTTTAATTGATTGCCTTGCGGATTGCGCTTCCCGCAGCCATAGCAGTGGCTGAACTTTTCGTCATACAAATCCTGGATTGCCACCATAGCTGATAGTCTCGAACAACATGCCCTAGATTTACTGATCAATACCGCGAACAAGTCCCAAGCCAATAGCCACCTGTACCAGCTCCGCGAACGAGTCGACTTTCATCTTGGCCATCATATGAGCACGGTGACCTTCCACCGTCTTTCGGTTAATTCCCAGCTCATCAGCGGCTTCCTGGTTGGAAAAACCTTTCACGATAAGCTCCAAAACTTGACGCTCTCTTCGCGTAAGGGTGTCATAGTGCTCTCGAACACGAACCTGAGAATTACGTTTAGAGAATCTCACCCGGTCCTTTTCAAGCGCATTGTGGACATGGTCGATCAGAACCTGGTCGTCAAAGGGCTTCTCGATAAAAGTCATCGCGCCTTGGGTCAGCGCCCTCACTGCCATATCCACATTACCGTGAGCAGAGATCATGATCACTGGAAGTTCAACATTGTACTCAGGGAGCTTTTTCTGCGCATTGATTCCACTGAGGCCTGGCATTCGAACATCCATAACGATGCAACCACTTTCGTTTTCATCGAAAGCCTCAAAAAAATCCAAAGCGTTCTCGAACGCCTTCACCCTGAGCCCAACAGACTCAAGCAGCCACTCCAAAGAATCTCGGACGTCTGCATCATCATCGATGACGAAGACGGTTTGCTTATCGTGGGTGGAGTTCATAGGTGATTAATCAGCAATATTCAGCGTAAATGAAAAACGGGCGCCGCCTTCCGGGCGGTTCTCAGCCCAAAGCTCGCCACCGAGATTCTCCACCAATGAGCGGCTGATCGCCAGCCCCATTCCCAGACCACTCTGTTTGGTAGAAAAGAAACGGTCAAAAAGGCGAGGCATATCACTTTCGTTAATACCCGGCCCATCATCATTGATCGTTACGAGCAAATGTCGGCGCTCATACTGAGTGACACCAATATGCACCGTGGCCGAAGCCTCAGCAGTTGTTTTGCTTGCCTCAATAGCATTCACAAGGAGGTTCATCAGCACCTGTTCCAGCTGGATACGATCACCCGTCACGCAGGGCAAGTCAGGATCGGCTTCGAATGTTAATTGGACGCCATGTCTGACGCCCATGACGTCACACAAATCCATCACATCGCGAATTAACTCCGGTAAATTAAGCGCGGCGATCACTGGCTCCTGTTTCCGCGTAAAGTCCATCATCCTGTGAACAATTTCGCCAGCTTTCAACGCAGTCTTTATACTTCTGCTGATAGGAATCTCTACATTAGCCCATGAAACACTTGCCGACCCTGAGAAGCGTCGCTCGATACCTCTGAGGTAGTTAACTATTGCTGAGAGCGGTTGATTCAGCTCGTGCGCAAGACTGGATGCTAACTCACCCATCGTGACCAGCCTACTCGCGTGGTCGATATCTGCCTGATACTCTTTTAATTGCTGCTCAGCGGCTTTTTTTTCGGTTAGGTCGTGGGCGACCAACGAAAAATACTCGATATCGCCATGAAGAGAACGGTGTACCAACAACTCCAACATGACCGGAATACGATTCCCTTTGCCCCCCAACATCATAAGCTCTCCGAGCCAGTGCCCGGCCACTTTTGCCAGAGGAATCCCGTCGTCAACGAGCTGCCGCATACCTGTGTCGTCTACAATTTGCGATAAAGCCAAAGCCGTATAGTCAGTTTTCTCAAGTTTCAACGCTTTTCTGGCGGCATCATTTAGATGGGAAACTGTCAGGTCCAGGTTGACAAAAATCACGAGATCCTGCGTACTCTCCAAAACTCTTGCGAGCCGCCGATTTGCTTTGTCTGCCTTTATTCTGTGAGTCGCATCCCGCGAAACCACCAAAATTTCCCGGATCTCGTTCGTGGTCGGATCTCGGATCGTCCGGCTGGTGCTTTCAAGCCAGGTATAATGACCATCCTTACAACGAAACCTATAGGTGTGGGTGTACAGCCCACGATCGTAGTTAACGGTGGGAGCACGTAACCTGAAATCTTCTACATCATCTGGATGGTAGAGATCATAAGCCGACAATCCGACAATCTCTTCTACACTGTAGCCCAGCAGATGAGTCACAGCAGGGGAAGCATAGATAAACAGCCAATCCTCAGGAGTGTGCCTTGAAATCATATCCGTGGACTGTTCTGCCATTTCTGCCAAAAGACGATTCCGCTCTGCGTCGTCCGTCAATGCGGAAAATCCTTCTTCTAGAGTGCGGCTCTTCATATATTCAGTTGTACCCATGGTTTGTCTATATCAATCCAACTATAGAACGCGACCCTCGACCAAAGTCGGCTAAGGGCCAATTCCTATTACTGCAGAAATTCCTTGCTGAAGACCTTGAACTGAGATGCATCGGAACGACGCAACCATTCGAAGCCAACCATTTCTCGCGTTACCAGTCTGACACCCGCCTGCTCCATTCGACGCAAAGACATCTCGGTATCGAAAGGATTTCGAGCAGAAATAGCATCCGCAACGACAAACACTTCCAACCCTTCTTCGAGCATTCGCATACCTGATTGCATTACACAGGCCTGGGACTCCATGCCGCAGACAACGACCTGCTTGCGATCGTGAGCCTGGAACGATTGGTAAAATTCAGAGTCGTCGATACAGGAAAAGAAGGCCTTGCCATGGATATTGGCTTGGCCAACCAGCTCACGCAGGCTATCTTCTGTGTGCCCCAGGCCTTCTGGATACTGTTCAGAACCAATTGTAGGCACATCCATAAGATGCGCCAAACGTATCAGCCAACTACAGTTTTTGACTAGCTGATCGTGTTCATGAACTCCTGATAAAAGCCGAGCCTGAACATCAATCAGCGTCAGAATGGAATGTTCTCTTTTCAGTAGCATAACTAGCTCCCCGCGTTAGGCTGGACGTCGATCGACCCTATTCGTAGCGAAACCCTCAGCTACAACCGTATCTCCAACCTTACAGGTAGTCTCCAGCTTCACCCTTCGACGCTCATGGTTGATTTCACTAATCTTAGCCGTTGCAACGACCGTGTCACCAATGTGTACAGGTGCTTTAAAGCTAATTTGTTGGTCTATGTAGATCGCGCCGGGCCCGGGTAGGCGAGTACCCAAAACGGCAGAAATGAGCGCCGCACTGTACATGCCATGGACGATCCTTTCCTTGAACACCGTCGTTTTGGCGTATTCGGCGTTGATATGGACCGGGTTATCATCGCCACTGATGCCGGCGAACAGAATCACATCTGCTTCGGTGATCGTTTTAGCGTAAGACGCCTCCATCCCGACTTCCAGATCCTCCAGATAGTACCCATGTAATTCTTGCATATCTATGCTCCTTAACTTGATACATGAGTCACATACACTAATGGTTTACGTTTACTAAACCAAGTATTTTTACTTGGTTTTTTTGGGTTGCTCTGATAGCCTTTCCTCAAATAACAACGATGACACCGCCTAGATCAAGGGGAAACGCGGCATGCAGACTCAACCAAGCAATATCTTTGAGAGGGCCTTCAAGAAACTCGTACCGGGCGGATTGGACACAGTGGGCCGGCGCGGGGCAGACATAATGAACATTGCTGAAGAAATGCCCGATGCCGACCTGGCCACAGCGAAAGAGTGGATCGATAATTGCCTGGCTGAGAACGGTGGCCAAGTAGAAGCTCGACATCGAGCTGCTCTTCTTGGCCGCGCCTACTTGAAGCTTTCCCGAACCGGAAAAATCAGGTTTCTCGGATTACTGGCCGACCAATATGGTGTAAACGGGAATGAGGTTGAACAGGCTATCCAACAATGGCATGCGGCCGGACCGAGCAAAAAGACTCCAGCAGCCAGGGTACTGAGAAAAGCTCTTGAGCCCAGCCGCACAACGCTTTTAAAACAATTCAATGGCGTACCCTCAGGCGTAAAGTTTCTCGTCGACATGCGAAGCGAATTACTCACGTTCTGCAAAGAGTACCCCACGCTCAAACCCCTCGAAACGGATTTAAAAGAACTCCTCGGAGCCTGGTTTGATGTGGGCTTACTGCAGTTGGAGGAAATCAACTGGCACTCCAGTGCAGCCATATTGGAAAAACTGATCGCCTACGAGGCAGTTCACGCGATTCAGAGCTGGAGCGATCTGAAAAACCGATTGGATTCCGACAGGCGATGCTTTGCTTTCATCCATCCTAATATGCCAGATGAGCCTCTGATCTTCGTTGAAGTTGCTCTGGTAAACGGTCTGGCCGGCAATGTTCAGAAGTTGCTGGATGAAGATGCTCCTACTCAGGATATTGAAACCGCTGACACGGCCATTTTTTACTCAATATCTAACGCACAAAAAGGTCTATCCGGCATCAGTTTCGGAAACTTTCTTATTAAGGAAGTTGTTAAAAAACTCAGTGAGGAGTTTCCTCAGCTAAAGCAGTTCGCAACACTCTCCCCTCTCCCCGGATTCGTCAGGTGGTTGGAGAACTGCACTCCCGCCCAGTTGTGTGATCTCCCTGGGGGAGAACAGTGGCTGAGCCTAGCTCCTCCTCGTGTCCCATCGATCATTGAAGCAAATGAATCGCTTCAAACGAAACAGGAGGCTCTGCAAAAGCTTGCTGCATCCTATTTGTGTCTTTGTCGCAAAGGGAACGAGCGCGCGATGGACCCTGTCGCGCATTTTCACCTGAGCAACGGCGCTCAGGTTGCTCGACTGAACTGGATGGCAGACACGTCTCAAAAAGGCCTCGAGCAATCGGGGGGATTGATGGTGAACTACCTCTACGAGCTCCCAAAGATCGAATATCGCAGTCAGCAATACACTTCAGAGGGCGTGGTTTCTAAATCGCCAGCTTTGAAAAAATTACTTAAATAACTGAAAGACAAGAGATAAGGAGAAATCTATGACTACTCGAGTGGCTGTAGTGACTGGTGCTATTGGCGGCCTAGGAAGCAGTATGTGTAAAGCCCTGATAAGACAGGGCCGTACTGTTATCGCATCTCACCTGCCTGATGAATTATCCGCTGAAGAGGCACAGAAGTGGCAGGCGGCCATGCAGGAAGATGGCTATGAAACAGCGATTTATCCTTTAGACGTAACGAGTTTCGAAAGCTGCGAATCCTTTATAACAGGAGTCAGGGAGAACCACGGCCCTGTTGACATTCTCGTCAATAACGCCGGCATCACTAACGATGCTCCCCTCAAAAAGATGCAACCCGAACAATGGAACCAGGTGGTAAACGTCAACCTGACTTCAATGTTCAATATGTGTCATCAGGTGTTCGAAGGCATGTGCCAGAGGGGATTTGGGCGGATCGTGAACATATCCTCCCTGAATGGTGAGAAAGGACAGTTTGGGCAATCAAATTATGCCGCGACAAAAGCAGGCATTTACGGCTTTACCAAATCAATAGCCCTTGAAGGTGCACGTAAGGGCGTGACTGCCAATGCCGTATCTCCAGGATATATCGACACCCCCATGGTACGTAAGGTTCCCGAAAACGTGCTCAACAGCATCGTCGAAGGTATTCCTGTCGGCCGCCTCGGAGAACCAGAAGATATCGCCAGAGCGGTCGCATTCTTGACTGCCGATGAGGCAGGTTTCGTGACTGGCACTAACCTGTCGATAAACGGCGGACAGTACATGAGCTAAGGGAGCAAATCATGGCAGAGTATAGAGTACCTACCCGTGAAATGGCCTTCACCCTCAAACACGTCGCCGGATTCTCCGAGATGGCAAAGGCTTGTGGGTACGAAGATGCGTCAGATGATCTTGTAGCTGCAATTCTCGAGGAAGCAGCCAAGTTCTCCAGTTCAGCCATTGCTCCCACGAATGCTATTGGGGACAGAACCGGCGTTCGCCTAGACGGTGATCACAAGGTTACTACTCCCAGCGGGTTTCGTGAGGTCTACCAACAATACGCTGAGGGTGGCTGGGCAGGCCTCCAGTTCGACCCGGAATTTGGTGGTCAAGGTCTTCCTTTTTCCCTGGCTATCCCTGTCCAGGAAATGTGGCATGCCGCGAACATGGCATGGGGGCTCTGTCCTTTGTTGTCCCAGGGTGCGGTTGAAGCGATTTCGCTGAATGCCAGTGGCGCGTTAAAGCAAATGCTGTTGCCGAAAATGATTTCTGGAGAATGGACCGGTACCATGAACCTGACGGAACCCCAATCCGGTTCTGATCTGTCTGGCATCCGCACCCAGGCCTGGCCAGATGGTGACGCCTACCGGATCAAAGGTACAAAGATCTACATCACCTGGGGCGAGCACGACATGGCGGAGAACATCGTCCACCTGGTGCTGGCCCGTCTGCCTGATGGCCCTGAAGGAGTGAAAGGCATCTCGCTGTTTGCGGTGCCCAAATATCTGCCGAATGCCACTGGTGAACCTGGGGAACGCAACGACTGCCACGCAGTATCACTGGAGCACAAGCTCGGCATTCACGCCAGCCCCACCTGCGTGATGAGCTATGGCGATAATGAAGGTGCGATCGGCTATCTGGTGGGCGAAAAAAACCGCGGCCTAGCCTGCATGTTCACCATGATGAACAACGCGCGGCTGACCGTTGGCTTGCAGGGCGTGTCCATTTCCGAGCGAGCCTACCAGCAGGCACGGGGCTATACCTTCGAGCGAATACAGGGCACAGCCCCTGGCGAGGAAAGTGCCTCCTCCATCATCCGGCATCCGGATGTACGGCGCATGTTAATGACCATGAAGTCCCTGACTGAAGCCGCCCGAGGACTTGCCTATACTGGGTGTGTCGCGGTCGATTATGCCAACAGCCAGGATCTACCGGATGACATTCAGGTCCGCTACCAACGACGGGCTGATCTGCTGACCCCCTTGGTCAAAGCCTGGTGCACCGAGATCGCCCAGGAAGTGACCTCCCTGGGGATTCAATGTTATGGCGGCATGGGCTTTATCGAGGAAACCGGAGCGGCACAGCACTACCGGGACGCTAGGATCCTGCCAATTTACGAGGGCACCAATGGTATTCAGGCACTGGATCTGATCGGTCGGAAAACTATTCGAAACCAAGGCAGGGCCATGGCCGAGCTGATCGAAGATATGCGTCGGTTAACCAGCCCGGCCCAAAGCAACTTATTGTTCACCGCCGAGCGGAAGGTCCGATTTGACCAGGCGGTGGCCCTTCTTGAAGACGCCACCCGGATTGTCCTGGAGCAAGGGGATAATGACCAGTTTGCTGGCGCCGTTGCCTATAATTACCTGATGCTGAGCGCCACGGTAACTGCCGGCTGGCTGATGCTGAAAGCCGCCACTGCGGCTGCACAGCTGCAACCTGAGCAGAGCTCGTTTGCATCCAGTAAGCTAGTGACCACTAACTTCTATTTCGACCACATTCTGCCGCGCTGTTCAGCCTACATGACTGCACTAACATCCGGTGACGAAGCCATCATGGCGCTACCAGAAACGGAATTCTGAGATCAATCAGGAGATAAACCCTCATGTATATAAACGGAGAATGGTTGACCGGGCGCCCCGAGTTCCCGGTTAACAACCCCGCCACGGGCGAAATCATCGGGCGGGTGACCGACTGTAGCGATCAGGATATCGAGGCGGCCATTGCGGCCGCTGATCGTGCTTTTAAAGAGTGGAAAAAAACCACAGCCTACCAGCGCTCCCAGCTGTTATACCGCGCGTGGGAACTGATGATGCGCCAGAAACGCACGCTGGCCGAGTTGATGACCCGCGAACAAGGCAAACCGCTGAAAGCCTCCCTCAACGAAGTGCAGTACGGTGCGGACTTTCTGCTTTGGTTTGCCGAAGAAGCCAAGCGCATGTATGGGCAAATCATCCCCTCCGCTCGGGAAAATCAGCGCTTTCTGGTTCAGAAGTCTCCAATCGGCGTGGTGGGCGCCATCACCCCCTGGAACTACCCGATTTCCATGATTACCCGCAAACTGGCCCCTGCTCTGGCCGCCGGCTGCACAGTGATTCTCAAGCCGGCCGAAAGCACACCTCTGTGCGCCAAAGCCATGATGGAAATCTTTGCAGAAGCCGGCTTTCCACCGGGGGTTGTTAACCTGATCACTGTACAAAACCCGGCCCCGGTGGGCACGGCCTTCTGCACCGACCCGCGAATCCGTAAACTTACGTTCACCGGCTCCACAGCTGTCGGCAAAGAATTGAACGGCCTGGCCGCAGCCAACATGAAACGGGTGTCCATGGAATTGGGCGGCCATGCGCCAGCCATTGTTTTCCCGGATGCGGACCCGGTTCATGCCGCCAAAGGGCTGTCTCTGGTCAAATTTCTGAACACCGGACAGGCCTGTATCAGCCCTAACCGGATTTTCGTGCACGAAGACCACGCCGAGCCTTTTATCAAAGAACTCAGCATTCGTGCTAGTCGCATGGTGGCCGGTAACGGCATGAGTGAAGGCACTGGCATCGGCCCGCTGATTAATGAACTGGCCATCCAGAAAGTCGACAGCCAGGTCAAAGATGCCGTCGCCCTTGGCGCAAAGGTTGAAACCGGTGGCCACCGGTTAACAGACAACGGCTTGAACGAGGGTCATTTCTATGCGCCGACTGTTCTGGTCGGTGTGACACCGGCGATGAAGATCTATCGGGAAGAGACCTTTGGCCCGGTGGCCCCGGTGATCACCTATCGCTCTGAAGACGATGTTATTGCCATGGCCAACGACACCGAATACGGATTGGCCGCTTACGTTTACAGTAACAACATGGCCACCACCATGCGCGCCTTTGAAGCGCTGGATTTCGGCATCGTAGGCATTAACGACATCAACCCCACCAGTGCTGCTGCGCCTTTTGGCGGCATGAAAAATAGCGGTATCGGCCGGGAAGGTGCTCAGGAGGGCATTGAGGAATATCTCAATACTAAATTGGGTGGCTTCACCATCTGATTAACCCGTCCTTCCGTCAGCCCGGCTTATCACTGGGCTTTTTTTACGTCCATAAAGAAAACCCCGGCATTAGCCGGGGGGCATGGCTACAACGTTAAAACCAGTCTAGCTCTACGCTGTCAGCTGATTTCTTAGGACATGCTTTTGCAATTTACCAGTGGATGTTTTCGGCAAATCATCCGCGAAGACAATCTTTCTAGGCACCTTGAAACCGGCGAGATTGGCCCGACAATGCGCCACGATATCGGCTTCTGTCAGGTCGTCAAAGCCGGGCTTCAAAGTAATGAAGGCACAGGGTATTTCACCCCAATAGTCATCGGGTGCAGCGACAACCGCCGCTTCCATTATCGCTGGATGATCATAGAGTGTGCTTTCTACTTCAAGGGTCGAAATATTCTCTCCACCGGAAATAATGATGTCTTTGGAACGGTCTTTTATTTCCACATAACCATCGGTGTGCCATACCCCCAGGTCGCCGGTATGGAACCAGCCACCAATTAAGGATTTAGACGTTTCCTCTGAATTGTTCAGGTAACCCTTCATCACCGCGTTACCCCGTACAAACAGCTCTCCGATCGTTGCACCGTTTTTAGGCACCGGTTCAAGAGTTACTGGATCCGCCACCATCATGTCGGCCATGGACAACGACAGGATGCCCTGGCGTGCCATTTTCGCCGCTCTTTTCTTGCCATCAAGTGAATGCCAGTCATCCTGGAACTCACAGATCAGGCTGGGGCCATAGGTTTCGGTCAACCCATACAGGTGAACTACCTTCACCCCCATGTCTTCCATGGCTTCAATTGTTGCCGCAGGGGGCGCCGCTCCGCCAGTTGCCGCCGTTACCTGCTGACTGAACGGCTTCTTACATTCCTCGGGGGCGTTGATGAGCATATTCAGCACCACTGGTGCCGCACAGAAGTGAGTCACCCCATGTTGGGCAAGGGCATCAAAGATCGGTTGTGGTTGAGGAGCGCGCAGACAGACATGAGTGCCGGCCACAGCCGTGACCGCCCATGGATAGCACCAGCCATTGCAGTGGAACATCGGCAATGTCCAGAGATAGACCGCACCTGAGGGCAGCCCGAAGCCAATGACGTTGCTCAGGGCGTTCAGGTGTGCTCCCCGATGATGATACACGACACCTTTTGGGTTGCCGGTGGTACCGGAAGTATAATTGAGGGCAATTGCTTGCCATTCATCGTCAGGCATGTCCCAAACAAAATTATCATCGCCGGTGGTCAGCAAATCATCGTAGGTCATCCTCCCAATCAGTTCGCCGCCGTCAAAATTGGGATCATCGACGTCGATAACGATCGGCTTGGTGTCACAACCGGCAAGGGCGTCATGAGAGCGATCGCTGTACTCCTTATCGGTAAAGAATACCTTCGCACGGCCATGGTTGAGCATGAACGTCATTGTCTTTGAATCAAGCCGGGTATTCTGGGCATTCAGTACAGCACCGATCATCGGCACCGCAAAATGCAGCTCCAGCATTTCGGGAATATTGGGTAGCAACGCGGCTACCGTATCCCCTTTGCGTACACCCAGTTTGCGCAGAGCCGATGCCATTTTAAGGCACCGCTGGTAGGTTTCCGCCCAGGATCTGCGGATATCACCGTGGATAACGGCGGTACGCGAAGGATGCGCCAGCGCGGTTCTCTGAATAAAACTGATTGGAGTCAGCGGCGTGTAGTTTGCAGCTGCCTTGTCGAGCCCAAGCTCAAACATGTTTTCCATTGTGTTTAACCTCTTGTTGTTCTTTTCGCCAAGTTCTACCGTCCCTAACTTCGATTAGTCACTGTGTCGTCCATAGGCTCATCATCTTGATGATGTGTTGCCTCGTAAGCGTCTGCAAACCAGTTTTTCTCCAGGAAGAACCAGAGCACAAGGCCTACACCCAGGCCCCAGGCAGCGCCCTGGGAGGCAAGCACCGACCCGACGATGACCGCAATACCGCGTTGAAGATTGGTCTGGCGATCCAGCATTTCGATGGCCAAGTACCCACATAGATATCCTTGAATCAGCAGAGTCAGCGCCATACCAATATTGAGACCAGGTTTGAACAAGGTCACCACCGGCACCAATACAATCGCAAATGTCATACCCCAGTACAGGCTGGTCGCACCGCCCCAATAGCTATCCATAACGGAACGCGGGTTGTTCATGTATCGATTGATTATCAACGCCTGACCACCCGTCCAGGCAGGGCCTGACAGGCTGATGAATGGAGCGAAGATAGCATGTACGAAGTTGCGAATACCCACGATAATGCTGTTGCGACGGGGGCTGAACACCAGCTTTTCATCCTTGCGGACGGCGTCGGCATTCTTGAAAAGGGAGTCCATAACCAAGATATCGCCAAAGGCAATAATGTAAGCAGCGAACGCCAGTGGTATGGCATCAATGAAATATTGCAGTGGCGGCATGCCCAGCCCGAACACGCTATAGTCTCGCAGGATGGTACCCATCGGAATCGTGGAAAAACCCCACTCAATCACTGGCTTATCGACCTCACCGATGATGATGCCCAACACATAGGCAATCAGGAAGGGCACCGCAATGCCATACTGAGCGACGAATCGGAAGAAACCGTAGCGAGCACGCAGGGGACCGGCTGTTTCAGAAAACAACATGAAGAACCCCAGCACGGCACCAGTCAGGATAGTGATCGGCATCGACCACACCCGACCATCGGCGCCGAACTCACCCATAATGGCAGAAATACCGGCACCAATCAGAATCCCCGACTTCAGTGATGCGGGCATTTTCCGCACCAAGGCATCGGCACCCTTGAATACCCCGAGCCCGAGGAATATCACCGCCACGGTTATCTGTAATGCAATCAAGGCCAGTATTCTGGCCTCCCCCTCTGGGTAGCCCATCAGGAAGGCGATGTATAAGGGAATCCCTGCGGTGATCCAGCCGGCAACGGTAGGATCACCAAAGTGCGAATGCACCAGGTACAGCATGTTGTTAAGCAGTACAAAGGCAACGGCAATCTCGAATGGGATGCCGAGAACCGATGTCATCAGTGCTGTAATACTCAAGGGCACAACACACAGGATCGCACCCTGCAAAATGTCCGGTATCTCTATCTTGTAATGCACGAAGGGTACGCGCAGTTTCAGCGCACCCAAAGCCGACGGTTGCTCACCGCCTGTTGGCCTCTTTTTTAGGGACATTATTTTTGTTCTCCATCCAACGAAATTTGGGAATGCGACAACTGGGGCTATGCCCCCGAACGAATACTAAGCAGTAACACTCTCCCGATCAATGGTTTTTACTTGGTTGTTTGAGCGTTTTTAATCGTATCCCAAAAAGGTTTCCCTATAACAAATCTAACTTACTGTTTAATAAAACTTTATTAATTCACTCTTCTGGTCAATAAAAGCTGGGCTCCGCCGACCAGGTGAGCTCCCACTGCGGATAACAGGCGAAGGTTTGGCGACGAAATTCAACATTCCAGCCTATGGCATTCCTGACTTTGGCACTTTCGTGGGATGGGACTGGCAAACGAATGCTCTTCACTGCAACTAATGAAATTCAAACGCTTGAAGTGATTGCTTGGAGCGACACCCTTTTTCAAAAGCGGGGCCGTAGGCACAGCAGTTAACGAATAACACCATCTGCTAAAAAGGGCTTTACGGCAATTCACTTGCCAACGGCAATCTCGGCAGTAATCTTAATATTGGCGAATTCCTGGCCATTGCTCGGAATCGTGCGTTAATGCGGGCTATCGCGAAGTGAAAGCAGCCGGCCTAACACATCACGTTGTTGGGTCCGGCGGGAACTATTGATCGGCGTCGGTCTGCATGGGGAATCGTGGATCGCATTCAAGCCAAAGTTGATCTGCAGCGTGCCCAGAACACTGACCTGGGCGACTGTCAGCGCCTCGGTCCGAGCCACTTCAAAAAACAGTACCATTCCGGTGTAGATATTGGTCAGCAGCGTGGCGGCCCATACGATACTGACCGTTTCCGGGAGCCCTAGCCACCCCATCAGTGGCGCCAACACGGCCCCCAGCCAGAGCGTAAAACCCAACATCTCCAGCGACTTCACAATGACCAGTGCCGGGACCAGTATCTTCAGCAACGTGAGATAAACTCGGCCGGATTCTTTAAAGATTTCAAAAACGGGCATTTTTGCCCGCGTCAAAAGCCGGGTCAACATGACAGTTGCTCGCTTGAGGTGACGGAAGCGATATTCTACGATGGGCCGCACGAAACATTTCGTTTAAAAGCGGCGCTTCAACCTATTTAATGCGTTTATATCGCCGCGTTGGAAATATTATGCACCTCGATCGGCTCGACCTCCGTATACTCGACTGCTTGCAAAATGACGGTAGCATCACCAACCAAGCGTTGGCGAGCAAGGTCGGGCTGTCTCCCTCCGCTTCCCTGAAACGGGTCAGGCGTTTACGCGAGAGCGGGATTATCGAGCGGGAGGTGGTTTTGTTGGCCCCCGAAAAGCTCGGGCCCACCTTACATATGGTCGTAGAGGTCATTATGGAGCGCGACCATAAGGCGCTGTACCAGCGGTTCCTCAAACAGGCGCAGGCGGCTCCGGAAGTGAAGCAGTGCTATCAGGTCACCGGAGAGGTCGACTTTGTGCTAATCGTGATTGTTGCCGATATGGAGCGTTACGAACTTTTTTGCGACCGAGTCCTATATGCCGACCCGAACATGCGCAAGTTCCGCACATTGATTTCACGTAAACGAGACAAGTTCGATACCCGGGTCACCCTTCCGGATGAGTGACCGGCACTTTATCCTGTATTGCCTGGTGCCCCTTCGGACCAAAAACCACACGTGGCCAGGAGGCGTGAAGTGAGAGGAACTGTAGAAAGCCTTTTGGACGGAGTCTGCAAGTTCGTTTCTCACACTCAGAGCGTCTGCGCTCTAGCAATAGAAAACAAATTGGAGCGAAACGGCCGAGAGCACCAATGCATCAATCACAGCTGGCGTTTTCCGAGTTCTCAAGTGGTTAGGTAAAACTCTAGAAGCTAGTTTTTCCAGCAGTAAGACCCAGGGCTGCCAAAAAAGGCACCTTTACCAGCATCCCCCGGCAAGCATTGTTGGTTTACTAGCGAATATCCAAGAATGCCTCTTTGACATGGCCGGCTACTGCGTCGGTTGCTGGATTGGAACTATTCCGGACAAACGCAATTTCGTATTTGGGCAGCGATGGTAAACCGTCCACCTCTAACTTGCGAAGAGGGGGTCGAACAAGACTGCGTGGTCCAAGGCATTTAGCGCCGCCGAGCGCCAAGCGCAGCCTTGATTGTCGAAGGCCACTGGTAGAGGGGAGCGTCGAGATGCAATACCGCCCTCGCGCCCTTCCCACACCAGTGGTTCGGTATGGACCACGTCAGTTCGAAAGCCTCCTCCGACCGTTGCCTGCGTCACGAGAACCATGTCTAGCTCCCCTTGATCCAGGCTTTACTGCTGGATGGGACCGCGCAAACTGTGCAGCACGCCTGGTAAGATTCTGGTTCCGATGTCATCAGTAGTCCCAAACCCGACACGTCCAGCAAGCGTTGGTGTAAGAAATTGCTGTACTGTTTCTTCGTTAAGCCGCAACAAGCGCCGACGATCATTCACATCTCCGATTTCCCATGTGCGCCTCAAATTTACACGCGGTCTTTAGCTTTGCTGTATACATCGCCGCGCTCGCGTCTCCCCACGGCCACTACAGTTACTAAAACCTCACCGTCCTCGACCTGATAAACTAAGCGGTATCCGACACTTCTCAGCTTGATCTTGTAGCAACCTGGGAGGCCGGAAAGGCAGTCAGATGTAACGTGAGGGTCATCAAGTCGTTTCGTGAGTTTTTTTTTGAACTGGTCACGAATGGCCGGTGCGAGCTTCTTCCATTCCTTTAGGGCTGATCGTTTAAATGCGAGCGAATACTTAAAGCTCATTCAAATCGACTCGAATACTTGGTTCTGCACTTCGCTCTTTCACAATGGCCACCAGCTCTTGGTCGTCAATTCTGTCGAGCATTGCTTCGTAGATTTCGGCAGGAACGCAGTAAAAAGCGGGTTTATTCCTGTTTAAAACTGCGATCGGAAACCCTTCTCCAGAATCAACAGCTGCCATAGGATTCTTTTTGAGTTCTGAAATACTCGCGGTCACTTCAGAGTATATTTGGTTGGTCATTTGATTGCCCCATAAAAGACCTTTAAACAGGTCTCATAATGAGCCAAAAGCTGGCTGTTTGCAATAAAAAGACCTATTAACCGGTCTCTTTAGCGACTGATCTCAAAGCAACGATCTCCAAGGTAGTCTCGGCCTCGCTGTCCGATGCCTTAACTAACCTTGAAGAAACCGAGCGTCGTTCCCGCGATCTGATCAAGGCCATTGGCGAGCAGGGGTAGAACCCGATCTTGAAAGGGTCCAGCTTATCCTGCGGGAAGTGCAAATTGCTGGCATACGCACTTCACTGGACGACTTCGGAACAGGCGACTCGTCTCTTAGCATCTTAAGAGACCACGCTGGTAAGACGCCACGGCGATAAATCCGCCTCAACCTCATTAACCAGATCTCCAGAGACACCGCGTGGCAGTTACCTTTGTCAGGCGGCCTTCGCTACAGAGTAGTGGGGCGTCCTAATACGCAACCGTCTCGGTACAGCGCTAGATTCTAATTAAAAAAACAGGTCGTCTTCGATTTGGTAACGGGCAGTCTATTGAGTTAGCCTTATAGTTAGCTTGCTAATTAGACTAAATTCGGACAGCCCTAACCGGACAATATGAAGCAGGTTGTCCAAGAGATTCGTGGAGGGTAAGCTTTAACTTAACGGGTACAGGCACCGATCATTTTGTGCGTTTTAGCGGCAGGTTCAACCCGACATGTATGTGCCCGAAAATGCTTAGAATAGTATAACTTTAGGTTTTAATTGGGTTTTATCGCGAGGTCATTTTGTCGCCTAAATATTTGAAGTACTTCACTTTAAGTCGATTAGCCCCTACCTATAACCCTCTAGGATAGTGCCCTCCGGAGGCAGAGGTCAGAGGTCAGAGGTCAGAGGTCAGAGGTCAGAGGTCAGAGGTCAGAGGTCAGAGGTTCGAATCCTCTCGGGCGCGCCATATATATCAAGGACTTGCGTGAGAACGCAGGTCCTTTTTTTTGGCTGTGCCCAAATGGTGCCTTGCCAGTGCCTCAGCGTTTTAGGTAAACAACCACCCACATGCTCAAGCAGTAGCCAGGTAACCGCTCCACGAACTACACCGGAATGGTTTCGCCCTGATTCCAGGGCAGCAACTGGTCGAGGTCTTCATCGGTGACCGATCCGGGTCATATAGGTGCGGGCCTGCTCCAGGTAGGCATCACAGTGACCGTCCCTGTCCCGGCTCCCCATGAGTAAATACAGGGATATCCGCTATGCTGAGGCAAACCAACAACCCATACCAAGGTAATAAATAGCCATGGCCAAGAGCATACGCATTGATCGCACGGGCGGACCCGAGGTCCTGAACATTATTGACACCGCTCCGGCAGAACCCGGAAGCGGTGAGGTACGAGTCCGCAACCACGCCGTGGGCGTGAACTTCATCGACATCTATTTCCGCACCGGTGTCTACCCGGTACCGGCACTGCCTTCAGGCCTGGGCAACGAAGGCGCCGGCGTTGTGGATGCCGTGGGCCCCGACGTCAGCGGCTTCGCCGTGGGTGATCGGGTTGCCTATGCCCAGAGTCCCCTGGGCGCCTACGGCGAGTATCACCTGGTGCCGGCGCAGAAGCTGATTGCCCTGCCCGCGGGGATAGATTTCGAGACCGCCGCGGCTGCCATGCTCAAGGGCCTGACCGTGCAGTACCTGCTGCGCCAGACCCTGCCCTTGCAGGGCGGTGAGACGATACTTTTCCACGCCGCCGCCGGTGGTGTCGGCTCCATCGCCTGTCAGTGGGCGAAAGCCCTGGGCGTGAAGCTGATCGGTACCGTCAGCTCCCCGGAAAAAGCCCAACTGGCCATGGACAACGGTGCCTGGGCCACCATCGACTATACCCGGGAGAATCTGGTGGAACGGGTACGGGAGCTGACAGACGGCGCCATGGTTCCGGTGGTCTATGACTCCGTGGGCAAGGATACCTGGGAGATGTCCCTGGACTGCCTGCAGAAGCGGGGGCTCATGGTCAGCTTCGGCAACGCCTCGGGGCCGGTGGAAGGAGTCAATATCGGCATCCTCAACCAGAAAGGCTCCCTCTATGTAAACCGCCCCAGTCTCGCCGGCTATGCCGACACCCGGGAGCGTTTCGAGCAGATGTGCGGTGAGCTGTTCGGCATGCTGGAAAGCGGTAAGATCAACATTGATGTGGCCCAGCGCTGCCCCCTGGCCCAGGCCGGTGATGCCCATGAGGCACTGGCGGCCCGCCGGACCACCGGCTCCACGGTATTGCTGCCCTGAGCCCCGGCACCCGAGGGGGAAGGCCCCAACCCGGCCGACGGCCTGGAGGTGGTGGCCTTCGCGGGCAATCTCGATCATCCACGCTGGCTCTATGTGCTCCCCAACGGCGATGTGCTGGTGGCGGACTAGCGCCCCGCCACTCTATGTCGCCAACACCGATGCGGTCATGCGCTTTCCATACCAGAGCGGGCAGGTAAGCATTACCGCTGAAGGCGAGAAGGTGGCGGACCTGCCTGCCGGCCCAACAACCGGCACTGGGCCAAGAACCTGATGCCAGCCCCGATGGCAGCCGGCTCTATGTTGCGGTTGGCTCAAGATCGCCTTAACAGGCAGATAGTAGAATGGTCGGCCCCAAGAAAGTAGACACTCGGTTACGCGCATCTGCGTGCTTATCTACCAGATTTAAGTCAAATCAGCTGCTAACGACTCTGCAATGTAATCCAGCAGCATGCGCACCTTTGTGGACAGATGACGGTTGTGGGGATACACCGCCCAGATACCGTCATCGTCTTCCTGATAATGGGTCAGCAGCGGTGTCAACGCATTTGAAGACAGTGCTGGCTGAACGTAGTAATCCGGCAACTGGACGATACCAATCCCCTTGAGAGCGGCATCCAGCAGAGCTCTGCCACTATCACAACGGATATTCCCATGTACCCGCACATTGCGGGGCTTGCCGGCTTCCTGGAAGCGCCAAAAATCCAGGTTGCCCTGGAGGCAGTTATGATGCGCCAACTCGGACAGTGAGTGAGGAGTACCGTTGGCGGATAGATAAGCAGGCGAGGCGCACACGTAGAGTGTTCGGGACGCGAGGCGCCTCGCCATCAGGCTTGAGTCGGGTAACGTGCCAAGGCGCACCGCGAGATCGTAGCCCTCGGCCACCAGGTCCAGCGTCTGATTCGTGAGGTTCATCTCCACCTCAAGTTCGGGGTAGCGCGCTACAAAGTCATTGACCAGCGGCGCTATCGACTTCTCACCGTACGTCACCGGCGCTGTCAGCCGAAGCCTGCCTCGGGGTACCAACTGCATATTGGTTATAGATCGGTCCGCTTGCTCCAGCGCATCAAGCACCTGCCGACAATGCTGGTAGTAGACTTGCCCCGCCTCGGTCACGGAGACGCGCCGGGTGGTTCTATAGAAAAGTCGCGTAGACAATCGGGCTTCAAGTGAACTGACCTGCCGACTCACCTGCGCGGTCGATACACCCAGTCGGCGCGCGGCACGAGTAAAACTCTCGGTTTCCGCCACTGCAACGAACTCATTCACACCTTCCCAGCAATACATTTTTATTCCTACGTCGCTTCTTTTCGCAGCCATTATTGCACATCAGTAAAAGTGATTTGATGAATACCACCATTATCATCCATTCGATTATAAATATAATGGCGCGACAGTTAGGGCGGCATCCGGTCCTCCCCTGTATCACCAACGGAGAAAGTCATGGCTGAGATGATCAAATCGAAAGCGGCGATTGCCTGGGGCCCGGGCAAACCACTGTCCATTGAAGAGGTGGACGTTATGCCCCCGCAAGCTGGGGAAGTACGAGTGCGCATAATCGCGACCGGCGTCTGCCACACCGACATGTTCACCCTCTCCGGTGAAGATCCCGAGGGCAATTTCCCAACGATTCTTGGCCACGAAGGCGGCGGTGTTGTGGAAGCCGTCGGTGAAGGCGTCACCAGCCTTGAGATCGGCGACCACGTTATTCCCCTATACACGCCAGAGTGTGGCGAGTGCAAATTCTGCCTGTCAGGAAAAACCAACCTCTGCGGAAAAATACGCGAAACCCAGGGCAAGGGGTTGATGCCAGACGGCACCAGCCGCTTCTATAAGGACGGCCAGCCCATTTATCACTACATGGGCTGCTCCACTTTCTCCGAGTACACCGTACTGCCGGAGATTTCCCTGGCCAAGGTCAACAAGGAAGCACCGCTGGAAGAAGTCTGCCTGCTGGGCTGTGGTGTGACCACAGGTATGGGTGCGGTTATGAACACTGCCAAAGTGGAAGAAGGCGCTACTCTAGCGATCTTCGGGCTCGGAGGCATCGGCCTCTCTGCCATTATCGGTGCTACCATGGCCAAGGCCAGCCGCATCATCGGTATCGACATCAACGAGAGCAAGTTTGACCTGGCCCGCCAGTTGGGCGCGACCGATTGCATCAATCCGAAGGACTACAACAAACCCATTCAGGAAGTGATTGTCGAGCTTACTGAAGGCGGCGTGGACTATTCCTTCGAATGCATCGGAAATGTCGACGTTATGCGTTCAGCACTGGAATGCTGCCACAAGGGCTGGGGTGAGTCAGTCGTGATTGGCGTTGCTGGCGCTGGCCAGGAGATCTCTACACGCCCCTTCCAGCTCGTCACCGGGCGGGTCTGGAAAGGCTCCGCCTTTGGTGGCGTAAAGGGCCGGTCTGAGTTGCCCGGTCTTGTCGAGCGCTATCTGCAGGGCGAGTTCAAGCTTAACGACTTCATCACCCACACCATGGGGCTGGATGACATCAATC
This sequence comes from Marinobacter salicampi, assembly GCF_011074795.1. Lineage (GTDB taxonomy): Bacteria > Pseudomonadota > Gammaproteobacteria > Pseudomonadales > Oleiphilaceae > Marinobacter > Marinobacter salicampi. The sequence continues at coordinate 275,436 of NZ_JAAMPF010000036.1, read as the reverse complement.
ACGCTTTCGAGCTGATGCATGAAGGCAAGAGTATCCGCAGCGTCATCCATTTCGACAGGTGATTACCAGGGCCACCTGCCCTGCCCGGCAGGCGGTCCATTGCGTGGCCGCGGAGTGTAGGGCTCTTGAAAAAAAGCCCCCATATAAATGGGGGTAAAGGGGCACAACAAACAGCGCAAATTAGAAAATTACGCAATTACTTCAACGACTCTGCTAACTGGGCAATGGCTTCGAACAAATCCGCTATCAGACCGTAGCCCGCGACCTGGAAGATAGGCGCTTCTTCATCCTTAGTGGCTACAAAAAACACCTTGGAGTCGCCCATACCGGCTAGGTGCTGGATGGCCCGAAAATACCGACGGCACTCTTCAGCTGCGGAGGAACGGTCTTGCCGACTACTTGCATGTCCTTGTCTGTCAATAAAGAAGATTGCTGGAGTGCGCTCTCACTAAAGGTCATCCAGCTTGGCTCGATCATTACGGCAACTCCCCATCTCTTGTCTTTGCACGACAATACTGAACTGACCGGAACCTCATCCTACGATTACTTCATCTTGAAACCGCACTTGCTCAGGAACTCGCGCATGTGCGGCCGCAGTTTGGTTGTGAACAAAGGCTTGAGCTGTTCGGACCAGGTGGTGTCTTTATTGCCGGCTGTGCGCTGCTGGTAATAATCGCCCATGGTACGGTCGAACTTGGACACCAGCTCCTGGTCCCGGCCATCATCATAAATATCTTCCCTGAGAATCGCTTCCAGTGGGAGACGGGGTTTCACCTCCGGATTTTGGTTCGGATAACCCAGACACATTCCGAAAACTGGGTAAACGTGCTCGGGCAGCTTGAGAATTTCACTGATCGCGGCTGGATTGTTGCGAATTCCGCCTATATAACACAGCCCCAAGCCCACGGATTCAGCTGCAATAGCCACGTTCTGGGCCATCAAGGCAGTGTCGATACTGGCGACCAGCAGCTGCTCTGTCATACCCCGGATCACCTCGGCTCCAGCCCGCTCGGCCGCCTCTGTCGGACGCTTCATGTCAGCGCAGAACACAAGAAAGTCTGAGCACTCCACAATGTAATTCTGACCACCGGCCAGTTCAGAGATCTGCCGACGGCTCTCCGGGTTGATCACGTGAATCACTGAATAGGCCTGAACGTGGCTCGACGTAGCTGCACACTGGCCGGCACGGACCAGCTCATGAAGCTGGCTACTTGGGATTTTCTGATCAGTGAACTTGCGAATGGACCGGTGGGACATTAAAAGCTGGATAATTGGATTCATGGAGTTTCTCGTCAGTGGTGTTCGAAATAGCACAATGTAAATGAAGTGGAATAACACATACCCAAATTACAGAAGATACCGCGATCAGAGTGCTGAAGGTCTAGGCTTCTAAAAGAGGCTTTGTGCATGTTCGCCGTTTTCTTGTGGAATCCGTATCTAAAACATTTACTCAGATTTGTAGGAGTCAGACTCACGACAATCTGACAGTTTACAGAACATCTACAAACGAAAGCTTCTCTGGACAATACCCAACCTGAAGCTTCTATAGTCGGTAGCCGTTCCTTTCAAACTGGTTTTCTGTGGCCCCATCACCTGGCTCTATGGCTCACGATTTAATGAGTTATTTAAATATCGGTTTCCATTGCCTTCCAAGGTACAAGCCCAGTAATCTTTTTAGGCCATCCTGAAAGGGCCAGGCGGGCCCCTGGCCAACCAAGGAGGAGTTCATAGGCTATGAATCTTTCCCGATTTATCCAGACGGAGATGGAGAAATTACTTGAGAACTGGGAAGACGCCGCACTGCAAATTGCTCCTGAGCTGAAAGGTGAAGACTCCAACGCCCTCAGGGACCATGCTCGGGAGATGCTGGAGTTTGTCGCACAAGACATTCTCAAACCCCAGACCACCCACGAAACGGCGCGTAAGGCCATCGGTAAGGCGGAGGCCCACACCACCGCCGCAGGAAAGCATGGCGTTGGCCGTATGGAAATGGGAGTCTCTTTGCAGCAGGTGGTACAGGAATTACGCGCTCTACGGGCAGCAGTAACCGGGCTCTGGGGCTCAGAACAGCGGGGATTGACCACAAGAGACATTGATGAGCTCGTGCGCTTTAACGAAGCCATCGATCAGTTGATCACCATCTCTGTGCAGAGCTACTCGGACCGTAAGGAGCGTGAAACGCGCCTGCTGGAAGCCATGCAGGAGGTATCACCCGATCCCTCGGCCATATTTGCACCTGATGGCAGACTGCTATTTCTTAACAATGCCATGGCTGATCTGGTCGGCACGCCTGCACAGGACATCAAAGATAAGACCCCGCGTGAGTTGGGCCTCGGCTTTGCTACCGAGCTCTCCGAGATAATTTCCGCCGCCGTCACGACTGGCAACCGTCAATGCCGTGAGCTATATTGCCGGTTACCGTCCGGCCGTAAACGTTACTTTGAGTGCCAGATCGCTCCGGTTTATGACGACCGCCATCAGATTGAAGCCATCGCCAAGATCTCCCGAGACATCACTGAGCGTAAACTGGTCGAGCAGCAGATTTGGAGAAGCGCCAATCTGGATGCGCTCACTGGTATTCCCAACCGCCGGCTATTCCTCGACCGCCTTGAACAAAGTCTGCTGGAGGCCGAGCGGAAAGGAAGCACTCTTGCGCTGCTGTTCATCGACCTGGACCTCTTCAAGCAAGCCAATGATCGTCTCGGTCACAAAACCGGCGACCGCCTATTGGCGCAGGTGGGCGAGCGGATAAGTGCCAACGTTCGGGCAATGGATACGGTGGCCCGTCTCGGTGGAGACGAATTCACCGTGATCCTGAAAGACACCTGCAAGAAAGATGCGCTGAGAGCTGCCAAAGGACTGCTCGCCAGTCTTGAACAGGCTTTTGATATTGACTCCCACCGCGTCCATATCTCGGGCAGCATAGGCCTGACGATGTTTCCGGAAGATGGCTTTGGTGTAGAGCAGCTGCTGCACAACGCCGACCAGGCCATGTACGCCGCCAAGCAGCGCGGAGGCCATCAGTTCCAGCACTACCAACCTTCGATGACCCGCAGCGAATCAGAGCATATGCGGCTGAACAGGGAGCTGAATGATGCCTTCTATGCGAATCAGCTGGAGGTGTACTACCAGCCTATAATCGACATCCGTACCGGAGCCATTTGCAGGGCAGAAGCCCTGCTCCGATGGAATCACCCTGACAGGGGCCTGTTGGGGCCTGCCGCGTTTCTTCACATCGCCGAGCAGAGCGGCATGGCGGACAGTATCAACAATTACGTACTGGAGCAGGCAGTAACCTGCTCGATTCGGTGGGGCAGCGATAACAAAGATCCCTTTCCGATAAACATCAACGAATCACCGTCCTCCTTTTTCACCCGGACCCTTGTGGAACAATGGCGAACGCGACTGACGGAGAGCAACCTTGGCAAGGGACAGATTACCATGGAACTTTCCCCTGGCTCCCTGGCCAGCGTCCGTGCGTCAGGCTTCAACCCGGTCAAGAGTTTTAAACTGGAAGGTTTGCGACTGCGCTTGGCGATCGGCGATTTCGGTATCGAGCCTTTCTCCCTCGTTGCTCTTCATGTGTTCGGGGTGAATAGCATCAAGGTGGACAAAGAACTGGTCAAGAATGTCGGATCAGATAGCGAAGCGGACCGTATACTGGAGGCGATCATAACGATGGCCCACGCCCTGAACATTGAAGTGGTTGCTGAAGGCGTCGAAAAGGAAGAGCAATTGCACTTCCTTGAATGTGCCGGCTGCGACTACGCCCAAGGCTATCTATTTTCCACACCGCTACCCCAGGACGCCTTCGAACAGCTTCTGAGGCAGGAAGGCCCATAAGCCCTTGACCCTGGGCTTTTGTCAAATTAAGCACAATAGCTGCTCAATTAATGCTCGAATAGCATACCTATAATAGGTATGCTATGTGCATATTTAACGCAGATATCCCGAGGTCTTTTCGGACGATACTGCGCTTCTACCAAGAGAGTGGTTTTTAGATGACATTAGGCGAAGCGCTCAAATGCTTCCGTAAAGCGAAAAGGCTCACCCTCGTTGAGCTGGCAAGACTGGCAAACTCATATGAGGGCAACCTGTCCCGCATAGAGCGGAATACCTCCAACCCCAGCATGGATCTCCTGTATCGGCTGGCGGACAGCCTTGATGTATCGCTCACCGAGCTCTTCCAGCTCGCCGAGAACCGACACTCAGACGAGATCCAGACCTCCCTGAACACCAATTTTCTCCGGATGAAGCCTTCAGACCGTTCGCTGTTGGTTGCGTTTTCAGACCTCTTGCAGACTCGCTATGCGGTTTAGGCGGTAACACCACTCAGTCGGGGAAGTGAAGCGGCCCAGTTCCGAAAGAAACTCACCGCGCTGTCCCCGAGCAACAGGAGCGACAGTCAAACGAAGCGCGGGATAACCCGACGAGAAGACAGGCCGTGCGTTGTGCCATCGGGGTCCCTTGCTCCTGCCCCCCCGCACGGCCTCGTGCTTGTTCGACAGAGAATCCATCTTTTGCCCATTGTTTCTCTGCTGTTACGAACATTACTAACCTGAAAACGGCAAAGCTAGAGCGGAGCAGGTCAAGAATGCGCTCTCCAACGTTCTTAGGGCGTTGCTCCTAGGATTCAGGAAAGTCTGTCCACCCATCCAGCCAGCTCGAAGAGGACGCCGGATTTACGGCTCCGACAAAGTTGGCGGAGTCGTCAAAAAACTCTCTCTGGGGCGGACGTGTTCCGTTCATCTCACGCAGTTGAAGACGTGGCATGAAATTGGGGCTGAGCAAATGCCCGGCGGCGGGAAAAAGCGCATTTCGATAGTGTGACCGTTTCTGTTTGATGGCTGCGCCATCCAGTCCTGTACCCTGAACCCGAAGTCGTCGTCAGTTTCCACGGTCTCGTCTTCGACACGGCCTAGCTCGGTTCGTCGGGAGCCTGCAGGCGTGGGGCTTATGTCTGCTTTGGCTGCGACTGTGTAATAAACTGAATTTCACGTACGGACCAGCACCAGCGCAACACCAAGCCCATACAGCACAATAACTGCGGCACTTTCCGTGCCGATCCGGGCGACTCCCTGCTCCTGGCGCCGGATCAGTCCCATCATCAGGGTGCTGGTCATTAACAATGACAGGGTGATCCATATAATGGTCGCCTCGGATACCGCGTGGTAGATAGAGCCCTCGCGATAGGCGATGTCAGACGCGGCCGTAAAAAGCGTATCAAATGCATTACCACCGATAATGCCGCCAACGGCCAGGGTCAGAGCGCCCCGTCGAACGGCCGCGACCGATGTCACCAGTTCGGGCAGGGAGGTGCTGGTAGCAGTCAACAATACGCCGACCGCGGTTTGCCCCAGGCCGGTCTGAGCGGCAATGTTGGTCGCAGCAGGCTCCAGGGTCCAGCCGGCCAGCCCCATAACGGCCATCAGTACTACAAACTCAATCACAAGCCTCGGCAGGGCAGGAGTGTCACCGTCGTCCTCTGGAACATCGCTGCGGGTCTCGTCTGTGATAGAGGGTGTCCACATCGGTGTTTGCCGCGCACCCTTTACCAGGAAGATCCCGTAGATATAGAGCCCGAAGAGCACAGGCGTGACCGGGCTAACACCCCAGACAGTGAACTCGGGGAGGGACGGCGCCAGAAGGATGAGTGCGAGCAGAGAAATAAGCAGGGCATTCTGCAGCAGGTTTGGTGCGGAGGCGGCGGCGTGTTCAAGGTTGGCTCTTCTGTAAAAAAGATCCGCTACCGCCAGGAACAGCGTCTGCACGGCAATTCCCCCAAGGGCATTGCTGATGGCCAGCTCGGGGTTCCCTTTCCAGGCGGCGGTGACCGAGAGAACGATCCCTGAAAGGGATGTGGCGGCGCCTAAAAGAACGGCGCCGGCTATGGCCTCGCCCAGCCCGGTCTTGTCAGCGAGCTGGTCCACCACCCGCGTCAGGCGTGTTCCCACCACTGCGATTGTGATGGCGCAGGCAGCAAACACACCAATACTCTGCAGCAATGACCACTCATCGGGACTGAAAATAGGCATCCTGCCCCCCAGGCTCTGATCACAGAGTGCTGTTACCGTTCTGTCTCGGCAGCACCACGTGAAATCTCCGGTACGATGACGACAACTACCTCATAAATCCGCCAATCCGATTCGGTAAGGGAATCCATGGTCTGCCGTAACAGTCTCGGCAGGTCTTCCTCACCCTTCGGCACGACAAACGCTTCGCCACTGAAGACATGGCCTTCTTCCCGAAGCCGTACAGCAGCCTCTGACACCCAGGCCATAGCGCGCAGTTTTTCTTCCAGGTTATCTTCCAGTTGCTCGGGTTCACTTTTGGACGTGAAACGCGGGCGTCGATCCAGTAGATCACCTACCGCTTCTCTCACATTACGCACCCCATCTTTGGCAACATCGAGCCCGATGACCGCGCCTGCAGCGGCGTCCGCCCACCAGAAACCCAGCCCCACACCCAATATGCCGACAATACCTGCCGCGCCTGTCATCCAGTCGGCCTTGCTCATCTTGGCATCAACGAAGACGGTTTTTTCATGGACCTTCTTGGCGGCTGGCTGCTGCAAATGGCCAATAATAACGGGCGGAATAATGCTGTAGGTCAGCGCGGCCACCATCAGCCAGCCCATCCAGAAGGTGTACCCGAAAAGCTCAATCGAACCTATAGTCGGATGCTCCGCTTTGATGAGCTTTATCCCGGAGTCAACCAGCAGGTAGCCCCCGAGCAGTGCCAGAGCGACAGCCGAGCACAGGAAGGCGATAACGGTTACACGCTGATAGCCGTAGGGAAACTCGCTATCAGGAGCGCGCTTTCGGACCTTCATTGCAATAAGGAAAGCGATCGGTGGCAGCAGGGAGAGGATGTCTTCAAACCAGGCGGCCTTCATGGCCTGGCTGCCTCCGAGCACAAGGAATAGCACGAACACAATGGAGAGTCGGAACCCCAGGTTCCACCACTCCAGGCGGATGAGGTAGCCCAGGTCCGACTCCTTCTCTGAAGGAAGGGCGTACGGTGCTCTTACTTTCATAGCTCCGCCTCCAGTTGTTGCAGACGCCGCTCAAGGCCGGAGAGGCTGTTCAGATGCTCTTCGACCGCCATCATCCAGGCGTTTTCACCCTTGGGTAAGAGCATCACATGCTTATCTGTCGTCAGCTTGAAGGGACCGGGCTCATAGCCATGAGCCCTTAGCCACCAACCAGGCCCCGCGAAAGCGCCGTTCGGTTGCTGAGGCTCATCACGTATCTCAGGGACAGCGCCCTGATCCGAAAGCGCTTTCGCCAGGTGGTTGACGGCGCTCACCCCGACGGTCATACCGTCAAGCGATTCAGGCACAGCCTGCCCCTCGGGAAAACCCACGGTAGACCTGACCTTTACATAGGGTTTGGTGGGAGCCGCGGCCATACTGATCCATTTGTTCTTGGCAATACCCCCAATCACAAGGTCGAGCTGGAATCGCTTCAGTGCCCGCAAAAGCTGGCTCTCTGACCCCCAATGCCATCGCACGTCGGCATTGAGCTGGTCCGCAAGGCTACGAACGATCTCAGGCTCAAGCCCTTGCGCATTATCACCAGATCGGATAACCCAGGGCGGATTTTCTGTTACACCGACGTCGAGCACGCCCCCACGGACCGTGTCGAGCGTGCCCTCAACATCCTGCGGGTAGCGGCAGCCCTGAAGCAGGCCAAAACAAAGCAGTAGAAACAGAGCGGGCAAGACGAGGTGACGTGAACGGGGTGCTGTTATCGGTAGATCATGCGCGGGTGTCAAAGGGTCTTGCTGGTGCCTATCCATAACTTCATCCATGAGTTATTGGAGCGTCTGAACCAAAAGTCCCGTAACGGTAAGGGATCAAAGACGTGATATAAAATACGACGCGAAGCCGATTGGAATTGAGCTCCGCATCGCATCTCTGACTGACCCGGATGGGTGTAGGTCAGCCTGACGGTCAGGCGTTAACGGCCACCACTGTGGCTATTCTGTCCGCCTTTCTTGCCAGCCTTACGGGCCTCTTCCGAGTCAAACTCGTGGGCGTTGCCGCTTTCATGGGCAGCCTTACCGGCTTTGCGAGCCTCTTCTGAGTTGAACTCGTGGGCATTGCCACTCTCATGAGCAGCCTTCCCTGCTTTGCTAGCCTCTTTGGAGTCGAACTCGTGCGCATTTCCACTCTCGTGAGCGGCTTTACCGGCCTTCCGCGCTTCCTCGGAATCAAACTCGTGGGCGTTGCCACTATCATGAGCTGCTTTTCCGCCTTTTCGAGCTATCTCTTCCTGCTTGTCCTTGTCCATTGAGGCAAATCCGCGATTGTCAGTCCGGTCATTAGCCATATGAGCTCTCCTTTTCTCGTTCGTCAAAATGACGTTTAGTGCCGAGCCGCCCCCTTCCTTGGACAGAACCTAAACTTCTTCCAGGCTACGCTTCCTTGTACCCGACAGTTCCAACGTAGCAACGACCTCGACACTTCGCCAATTACCGTCTATTAATTAAAAAGCCCTATTTTTCAGTCTCTTACTCAGGCTCAAGCTCTACCATAGTAATCAGAGATTCTTCCGCAACGCTGCCGATTTGTATAGGCTCATTGTTGTTTTAAGCTGCTGGCTTAGTTGAGACTTACGGCCTTCCTGGGCGGGATGAGGTGAAGCAATGTCCGTGCGTTTGCCAAATGAGGTCGTTCTGCGAGCTGAAGGCTTTGGTATTCGGAAAAACTCACTCACTTCAGGTAAGGCTTGCGGAGGTTGGGTGCTTCCCCACGCTGTCGAAGCAGACCTTCGACAGCAGAGAACCGCCGCCGACAATGACAAGTTGCGCCAGAGTATCAACTGTGGCTTGATGCAGCTCTCCTGCCGCGAGTGCCTCAGCAGCGGCGTTAAGTGAGACGCTCCAAGCGTGATTAAGCTTGCGCGAACGAACTTCCAAATTGCACAGTGTCTGCCAAAGGCTACAATTGTCGCTGTCTCATAGGGTTAACGAATTTCGCCGGGGAATGACGCTGAAAGTCGCCTCAAATACAGATGTCCAGTTAGCATGAACGTCTACATCTGGAGAAGTTCTGTAATTAGATCCGAAACAATACTTCTCTTACGCAAGATGACGTTTGGAGCTTGGACTCTATGACGGAAGCATTCGGTCTAGACAATAGAAAGAGTACACACGGTCACCAAGCTCACTTGCTGATCGTGGATGATGATCCTGGAATGCTGGCTAGCCTTTCACCTCTATTGGAAGATAAGGGCTTCCAGGTAGATACGGTGCAGGATGGTCTGGAGGCTTGTTACAAGACTCAGGCCAGATATTACGATCTTGTGGTGCTGGATATAGTTATGCCTGGGATGAGTGGCCTGCAGGTGCTGTCCTGGCTCCGTGACGCAAATCCTGAAGTGCCGGTAGTGGTCATTAGTGGAAAGTCTGCTTTTAAAACAGTCCGGCAGGCACTGCGCCAGGGCGCTTTTGACTACATCAGAAAACCGTATGACGTGGACCATCTGATTACAACCATTCGTCAGGCGTTGCAGCATCATGGATATGCGCGAGCCCGAGCTGCAGAGCAGCTTTACCTGACGTCGTCTGAGGATTTTTATCGACGTGCAATGGAGACGTTGCCGGACCTTGCTTTCATGCTGGATCGGCATGGGCGCTTCCTTTTCCTGACTTATAGGATCGAAGAGCTCCTTGGCTATAGGCGGGAGGATTTAATCGGGCAAGACTTTCGCTACCTGATGGATGAGCGCGACGCACTCAAGGCTTCGGTAAATCATTGGCACGACAGCTCCCCTCCGGCACCGTTCATACAGGAGTTGCGTCTGAAAACCCGCGGTAGTGAAAGAGCCAACCGCGATTACGAGGTCGCCGTCCATCCGTTCACCGTGGAGCCGATATCGGGTCCTATCGAGCTTATACCGATGCCCGGTGAGGTTGAGTTTGTGGGTATTGCACGGGATATCACCGAACGTAAAAGGGCGGAGGTAGAGGTCAGTTATCGAGCCTCCCACGACGCGCTGACTGGGCTGCCCAACCGGACTTTGTTCAAAGACCGGCTGATCCTCAGCATCGCTCACGCCAGACGGAGCAACCAAAAGCTTGCTGTCATGTTTCTGGACTTGAACCGTTTCAAGACCGTTAACGACAGGTATGGCCACCGGGTCGGTGACCAGCTTCTACAGAGCGTGACGTTTCGCTTGAAGGCCTGTCTTCGTGAAGGCGACACTCTCTCGCGTTTTGGCGGCGACGAATTCACGCTGTTATTACCAGCAACCGCGACCGCCGAGAGCGCCAAAGCGATCGGCGATAAACTGATACAGACCCTCAAGGAGCCATTTGTTATTGGAAGCCCTGAGGTCTCAATTTCTCTAGGCATCAGCATCGGTATTGCCCTCTTTCCGGATGCAGGTGAGACCGCCGATGCGCTCGTTGAGTGTGCGGATGTGGCTATGTATCGGGTTAAACGTCGGGGAGAGGATAGCTACGAATTTTATAATTAGTGCCCCAGGGTCAGTTAATAGATGCGCTTGTGGAAAAGGTTACTACCAACCTGTCGCTGATAGAGCTTAAGGTGTAAGCCTCTACGATGATAAAATTTATGCGTCTAGACCACGCTATCTGCGTTAAGTAATTTTTCGGCTCCTGTCAAACGCCTTATCTTGAGGCAGCCACTGGCCATCGCAGGTCTGGTACCAACGGTAAAATTCATCTGCCGGCAAAGGCTTGGCGATAAAATAGCCCTGTCCATAGTCACAGCCGTAATCAGTCAAGCGACATAGCATTCCCTGGTCTTCAATACCCTCAGCGACGATCGTTTTACCCAGACTTTGGCCTAACTCAATAATTGCCTTCACGATGTGCCAGCCCTCGCTCACCTGGCTCAAGTCCTGCACAAAAGACCGATCAATTTTGACCACCTGGGCAGGGAGCTGAGCCAGATACTTTAGAGAAGAATGGCCCGTACCAAAGTCGTCAATAGCGATGGTGAAACCGAAATTCACTAACTCTACAAGTGTATTTCGAGCTTCCTGGAAGTTATCCATTATCGCGCTTTCAGTTATCTCAAATTCGATATACCGTGGGTCGACCCCTGCCTCCTTCATCACCTTTTTTGCCGCCTCCGCAAACCCGGCCTGAACAAGGTTCGTTGACGAGACATTGATCGCTATGGAAATGTGGACGCCTTGCTCGGCCCAGGCTCTCTGCTGCCTTGCCGCTTCCTGCAGAACCCAGGTCGTCAAGTCATTGATGAGGGTGCTGTTCTCCACTAGGGGAATAAACAGATACGGAAGAATGAAGCCCTTCTTTGGATGTAACCAGCGGACCAAAGCCTCAGCTCCGGATATACGACCCGTTCCAAGTTCAACTTTGGGTTGGAAGTACAGCCTTAATTCATCGTTTTCTATTGCCTGCTTGAACGACGTCAACATTTCCAGGTTTTCTTTGGTCGCATTCTCACGATCCCGCGAATCCGCGAAAAAGAAGACCTTCTCCCTTGAACTGCCCCTGGAAGACAATCTTGCTAGTGACAATGTCCTGCTAAGCTGTTGCGCCGGTGACCCGGCGCCCCATTCCAGAAAGGTGTAGCCAATAGAGACATCCAGGTAAACAGAAAAGCCGTTATGACTGGTTGGCATCTGAACTCTCCGTCTCGCCTCACTCAGGAGACTCTCCACTTCTACCTGGTGTTTCATGCAGAGAAAGAATGCGAGCTGGTTGTTATCGATTCTGTGGGGAGAGGCCTCCGGATAGTGCGACAGCATCGTTACAGCTAGCGTTCTTAACAGACCTTCAGATGAGGCTGGGCCATAGGCTTGCTCAACCTCGTCCAGATTATTGATATAGACAATTAGCAGAACCTTGATGCCTCCACAGTCACGATGCTTAGCCATATGCTCAATCTGTTCGGCTAGCGCTACCCTGTTGGGCAGTGACGTGGAAGCGTCATGGCTTCGGACCCAGGTAATCCTGTTTATGTAACTCAACGATACGCTTCTGAAATAACCGGAGAGGGCGCCAACCAGCACAAATGCACCTGTTCTGTAGAGCCAGTTGTCTGTCGACTGCATTTCACCAGTTGCGACGTCGATGGGCATGAGAGGCCCCAATAACAAGCCGGCGAATAAACCTATGCAGACTCCCCCACTTACCCCGAAGAAAAACCCTCCCGATAGAATAACCAGATACATGGTGTGGCTGTAGACGTATTTAATTCCCCCGGTTGAGTACACGAGGAAGCACACAGCCAATCCCAGAGAAAGGATCAACCCAAGCGAGGACAGCATAACGAGGGAGCCTGGACTGGAATCTGGCCGGATAAGAGAAGGGGGAGAAAACTTACCCTCGGTTGAGCCAGGGTGATGACCTAGCAGTAGATCCCCCATTACGAGTTTGGAACGCCTGGAAATGCGTTGAAAAGATGTCATAGCTGGCTACCAATTATGTCGCATATCTCGGCGTTCTAGCAGTGGGCCGAAAACTGAACCGTGCAAACGGTAGGTTACTATTCAAGAGCTTAGCATTTGAATGAAGGATGTGCAGAAGCACTACGTGATCGCCCTGTGGAGAAGACCAGCAAGACAGCTGCGAAACTTCGATTAAGGGGTACGGTTTTATCATTGCGTACCCGTGGAGGACGACAAACTATGTTTAGTTGCTGCAGTTTTGTCAGCAAACGACGGAGTAACCTCCATCCTGCTGATACCACCGTAGCCGAAACTGTGAATCGCTTGCAGCACAAGGGCTAGCAGTGATGCGAGAACACATGGCGCAAGAAATATGGAGGCTTGGGTCCATCAGAACTGAAACCTCTCAAGCAGTTGGAGGAGGAAGAACCAGCGTCTGAAGAAACTGGTGGCCGATCTGATGCCCGGGTGGTGTCCGGACCCTCCGCACAGTCCCGGATAGTCTGACGTCCCGCCTCAAGCCGCGCGTCCTATAACAGATTGATGTTTGAATATTCCCTTGCAGATAATCCGTGAGACCTCGTAGTGTTAGTCAATGGCCCGCGCAGCGACGGCAATCGTTACACGTAGATATAACGGTATGGATAGTTGGCGACGGTTACCGGCTGGGCCCAGGGATTACTCACTTTCTAGAAAAAGGAGACCGACCATGGTCAGGAACGGAATTCTCAAGTTTGTCATAGTTGCATCGCTTACCTTTGGTGGCGCATCGGTCACAGCTCAGGATCAAATGAAGGAGCAGAAAGACAAGGATGGTCACCATTCCGGCATGATGACGCAAGGCAAGCACGGCGATATGAAGATGGAGGGCATGAGCTCCGGAATGATGGGGGGCATGGGCTCAATGATGGGCGCTTGCCCGATGATGGGGGGCATGGGTCACGGTATGGGTCACGGGATGGGCCCGATGATGGGCATGAAGGGCGCTGACCTCACTGATGAACAGCAAGAGCAGCTCGCTGAGCTTCATGGGGAGCAGGCAAAACGGCAGTTTACGCTCATGCAAAAGATGCAGGAACCTCGCCAGCGCCTGCAGGAGTTGATGAGCGCTGATGAACCCGACATCGATGCAATCGGCCAGGCCTACGACGAAGTTGCTGACTTACGCAAAGAAGCCTTAACGACTCAACTCGAAAACAAAATGAAAATGCAGGAAATTATGAAGAAGTAGCAGTCAAACCGGCTGCTGTGGAGGTACGGGCCAGAGCTATCCAGCTCTGGCCCGTTCAGTTCTAAGTGCTGATTCCGCAGAGCGCTGAAAAGAGGCGGCCCCCGATATTGCTGCCAGGCCTTTCGCTCTTACCTTCTTGCCTGAAGGGACAAAGGCCGGGAGAAGTCCTTGCTCAGCTCCACCCTCAGAGTCGCCGAAGCGCTCCGATTTGGTTCGTGCCCGGGTTGACTCCGCCCGCAACCCTTGCGAATCTGACCCAAAGGGCGTTCAATCTCCGACGCACCACTGCAGGATTACAACAATAAATGAACGCTTTGGCCGAAGCCTTTCGACTTATTATTACGTTGGATGCAGACTTATTTGAGATTCTCCGGTTGTCCATTCGCGTCAGCCTGGTGGCCCTGATCATTGCGGCCATTATCGGTTTACCGCTGGGGACCTGGCTGGCAATCACCCGATTTCCGGGACGGAAATTCTGTATTCTTTTGATGAACGCCCTGATGGGTATGCCCCCGGTGGTCGTGGGACTGATGGTGTATCTGCTGCTGTCACGGTCCGGTCCGCTCGGCTGGATGGGCCTGCTCTACACACCCACTGCCATGATCATCGCTCAGGTGGTGCTGATTACCCCGATTATCGCGGCTCTGTCGAATCAGGTAATCGAGCATCTTCATCAGGAGTACAGCGATACCTTCCAATCAATGGGTGTCACCGGACGCCGTGCGGTGGTGGCCTACCTGGTCGATGCCCGCTATGCGCTGACCACCTGCATTCTGGCGGGCTTCGGTCGGGCCATTGCCGAGGTTGGCGCCGTCATTATCGTCGGCGGTAATATTGATCACCTGACACGTGTCATGACCACCGCCATCGCGCTGGAAACCTCAAAAGGCAACCTGACTCTGGCTCTGGCGCTGGGGACGGTGTTACTGGCGCTGTCGCTGCTAGTCAATTCGCTGGTTATAGGCGTCCGTGAATACGCTGTGAAGCGCCAATATGCCTAGTCCCATCCTGCCCATCCGTATCAGCAATCTGCGGCTTATCAAGGGCGGTCGAGCCGTACTGGACGGAGTAAATCTGGTGACTGAGGAACCCGGCATCACCGTGATCATGGGCCCGAACGGTGCAGGCAAGACCTTGCTGCTTCGCTGTTTGCACGGACTGATCGAACCGGATCAGGGGCAGATTACGCTGGGCCACCTGAGCGTCGCTGAAAGTCGCGATCAGCAGGCCATGGTCTTCCAGCATCCGGTGCTGCTGCGCCGGACAGCGCTCCAGAATCTGGCCTTTGCAGCCCCCGGTGTTGCTAGATCCGAGCCACAGCAACTGATTAAAGCGCTGGAGTCCGTCCAGCTGGCGGAGCGGGCACACCAACCGGCCCGGATGCTGTCAGGTGGAGAGCAACAGCGACTGGCTCTGGCACGCGCCCTGTTGATCAAGCCTGCTTTATTGCTATTGGATGAGGCAACGGCTAGCTTGGACCCTGCTTCGGTCCAGATGATCGAAGCTCTGGTCAAAACGCAGATCGCCCAGGGAACCAAAGTCATTCTCGTCAGTCACGACCAAGGTCAGGCTCGACGTTTGGCTGATGATGTCGTATTTATGTCGGATGGGCAGGTCGTCGAGCAAAGTCCGGCGAACGACTTTTTTGCCGCACCCAAAACCCCCGTGGCTAAAGCATATTTAGCCGGTGAGATCCTGTTGTAGAGGACGGCTATGAAGCACTTTATCCTTTTCGTGGCTTTAGCTTTCAGTACTCCCACACTGGCAGACACCATCATCGTTCAGTCCACCACCTCGACCCAGAATAGTGGCCTGTACGACTATCTGTTACCGATGCTGAAAAAGGATACCGGAGTTCAGGTCAATATAGTCGCTGTGGGCACGGGACAGGCCATCAATAATGCCATGCGCTGCGATGGCGATGTGCTCCTGGTTCACGCCAGGCCTGACGAGGAAACATTCATTGCGGGCGGCTACGGCAAATATCGACGCGATCTGATGTACAACGACCTGGTCATCATTGGACCCAAAGACGATCCGGCAAAGGTGGCGGGCGCCCTCAACGTCAATGAAGTTCTGCAGCGCATCATGCAGGCCGGCGTCAAGTTCGCCTCACGCGGAGATGATTCGGGAACCCACAAGAAAGAGCGCTTACTGTGGCAGGCGGCCGCTATCGATCCTGACGCCGGATCCGGTCAATGGTACCTCGAAACAGGCAGTGGCATGGGCGCAACCCTCAATACCGGCGTCAGCCTCGGAGCCTATGTATTGACCGACAGAGCCACCTGGATCGCGTTTGCCAACAAACAGGACAGCACCATTTTATTTGAGGGAGCTCCGCCGCTGTTCAACCAGTACGGGGTGATTCCTGTCAGTGAGAAGAGGTGCCCCAACGTGAATCACGAGGCAGCGGAGAAGTTCGCACAGTGGTTGTTGTCCGAAACCGGACAAGCCGCAATTGCCGCTTATCAGGTGGAAGGTAAACAGCTATTTTTCCCGAACGCCAATGTCAGGCTAAACAGTTCAATCGAGTTGAAATGATGATGACTACCCTGCTACCCAATCCGACCGACCCGCGACTATCCCGAACCGTTGAAGGCGTAGATGAGCACGGCCAGTCGAAGTCGATCAGCGTGATCGAAGAGCGCCCTCTGACCATCTACTTGAACAGCCAGGAGATCGTCACGGCAATGACCATCGGCGATCATCCCACCTATCTGGCGCTTGGTTTTCTCCTGAATCAGGGCATGCTGAGTGCGACCGACCAGGTCACCGGAATCGATTATGACGAGGAACTGGAAGTCGCTGTCGTGCGCACCGCGGGCATCACGAATGTAGAAGACAAGCTGGAAAAGAAAACCCGCACCTCGGGCTGCGCCGTGGGGACCGTATTTGGCGACATGATGGCTGGGCTGGACGGCTTGAGACTGCCGGATACACCGGTGCACACCAGCACTTTTTACGACCTCTCATATCAGATTAACCACACCCCCAGCCTGTATATGGAGACCGGTGCCATTCATGGCAGCGCTCTATGCCAGGGATTGCAAGTTCTGGCCTACGTGGAGGATGTAGGGCGCCACAACGCGGTCGACAAGATCGCCGGCTGGATGCACTTGAACGACATTCCGGCTGCGGACAAAGTCCTCTACACCACGGGCCGCCTGACCTCCGAAATGGTCATCAAAACGGCCCTGATGGGCATTCCGACCCTGATCAGCCGGTCAGGCTTTACCGCCTGGGGAGTCGATATTGCCCAGCAGGTCGGGCTGACACTGATCGGACGGATGCGAGGGAAGAAATTCACCTGCCTCAGTGGCCAACACCGCCTGGTGTTCGACCAGGACCTTTCAAAAATTCCGGATGAAGAGAAGAAAATGCGTCGGAAAGGGGCCGGGCATGACTGAGTGCGCTGTGATTCTGGCCGGCGGCCAGGCCAACCGCATGGGCGGTGGTGATAAAGGGCGACTGATGCTGGGCGACCAGTCACTGATCGAGCGTGTCATCGAGCGGATAACGCCGCAGGTCGACGCCGTGGTGCTCAACGCCAACGGAGATTTGAGCCGGTTTGAGGACCTGGGCTTGCCCCTGGTAGCCGACTCGATTGGAGAATTTCCGGGCCCGTTGGCCGGGGTGCTCGCCGGTATGGACTGGGCCGCCGAACAGGGGCATGAATGGCTGATCAGCGTCGCTGCGGATACCCCCTGTTTCCCTCGGGATCTGGCCGTCCGGTTGGCCCAAGGTGATACCCCGGTAATACTGGCCGCCACGCCCGACCCGGAACGCGGGAGACTGCCCCAACCCACCTTTGGCCGATGGCAGGTATCGTTGCGGCATGAGCTGCGAGCCTCCCTGAACGACGGAGTGCGCAAGATTCGCCAGTGGACACAGGCTCAGGGCGAGACCCTGGTGGTGTTCGGCGAGGATGACTTTTTCAACATCAACACACCGGAAGACCTGGCCTGGGCGGAGCAGCACCTGAAGTGAACGTCATCGGTATTGTTGGCTGGAAAAACTGCGGCAAAACCACCCTGGCCAGCGCCCTGATCCGTGAGTTGTCCAGCAGAGGTTTAACGGTCAACTCCATCAAACATGCCCATCATGCGGTGGATGTGGACCAGCCCGGCACCGATAGCTACCGTCACCGTGAGGCCGGCGCCCGGGAAGTCATACTGGCGGGCGGACAGCGATTTGCCATTATGCACGAGCTGCGCGGTGCCAAAGAGCCAACACTCGACGAATTGCTGGCCCGCCTGGGCCCATGCGACTGGGTTGTGGTAGAGGGCTTCAAGTCACACTCACACCCCAAGATAGAAGTGCACAGGCGGGCGTGCCCGAAAAAGCCTCTGTACCCGAACGATGCCAGCATCCTTGCTGTGGCGGCGGACTATGCTCCGGATTTCGCGGGCCCCGGTTTTGATTTGAACGATATACCCGGGATAGCGGACTTTATTCTGGACGCAGGAAAGCCATCAGCCCACGAAAACGAGTGACGGGAGAGCCATGAACGAGCTTCGTAACGACTGTTTTGCCCTGCCCCCCGGCGTGAACTGGACGCCGGTGGACGAGGCCCTTGAGCGCTTACGTTCACGCCTGCATCCGGTGGTGGGCGTGGATCGCGCCGTACCGCTGTCAAAGGTGAATGGCCGGATACTGGCAAGCGACGTACTTGCACCTCGCGCCCACCCCCCCAGCAACAACTCGGCGGTCGATGGTTATGCTCTTGCCGGACCCATAACCGAGGTGCCCTGCGCCCTGCCCCTGGTTGATGGCCGCAGTGCCGCCGGGGGGCCCTACACCGGTGAGGTCCCCAAAGGCTACGCTATACGGATTCTGACCGGTGCGGTCATACCGTCCGGCACCGATACGGTGGTCCTGGAAGAGGATTGTGAGGTTAAAGGCGGGCAGCTACATCTCAACGGCACGCTGAAAGTGGGCGCCAACGCCCGTAAAGCCGGTGAGGACATCCAGGCCCAGGACCGGATCCTCACGGCAGCAACCCGCCTGACGCCTACCCAGATTTCCGTGCTCGCCAGTGTTGGCGTCGAATCGGTCGATGTCTATCAGCGGCTCCGGGTCGGCGTCCTGTCCACGGGCGATGAAGTTAAGCCTGTTGGTTCAGCGGTCACCGACTGGCAGATTTACGACGCCAACCGCCCGATGCTGAGTGCGATGGTCACGCAACTTGGCTACGAGTTGGTTGACCTGGGGCATGTACTCGACCGGGCCGAGGATGTGCAGGCGGCGTTGGGGCGTGGGGCTGAGCAGTGCGACCTGATACTGACCAGTGGTGGCGTTTCCGCAGGGGACGAGGATCATGTGTCGAAAACCCTGAAAGCCCATGGTGACATCAGCAACTGGCGCATTGCGATCAAGCCGGGCCGCCCCCTCGCTCTCGCCATGTTCCAGGGTACGCCCGTGGTTGGTTTACCGGGAAATCCGGTTGCCGCCTGGGTCTGCGCACTGCGTTTTGGCGCTCCGGCGATGGCACTACTGGCAGGGGGTGAATGGTTCGAACCCCAGGGCTATGTCCTGCCGGCCAACTTTTCCAAGAATAAGAAACCCGGGCGTAGCGAGATGTTGCGCGCGCGGGTCCGCGATGGGCAGGCTGAGGTGTTCGGCTCTGAAGGCTCGGGCCGGGTCACCGGTCTGGCCTGGTCCGAGGGTATGGTGGAGCTGGACGAGAGCGCCCAGCAGATAGAGCCAGGGACGCCCGTGCGGTTTATCCCCTACGGCAGCTTCGGGCTCTGACGCCTTTAGAGATTACTCATTCATAGCCGCCGTGTACGGCAAAGGCTTCCAATGAGGCGTCCTGAGGCGCCCGGGAGCGGTAGGTTTCCTCAACACCCAGCTCGGTCAGCGTACGGCTGACCATCAGCAGGGTGTTTTCCTCGAAGTCCTCACACATCCGGCGCATCTGGTCAATTTCTTCACAGGCGACCGGATAGGCAGCATCGATATCCGGCGCGCCATAAACCTCGACAAAGGTTCGCGCCAGCGTCTGCCGCAGCTGCTCCAGCTCGGTTTCGGTGATGTTGCACACGCCAGCGAAACTGGCACGGCCCCCGGATTCAATGCTGTACCAGCCATTGGTAAAGGCCTGACGCGCCTTGCCCTTCAGGTCCGCTTCGGTCCAGTTGGAGAATTCGAACCCGCCCGAAATGGCCCATTCCCCACTGGGGGCCGGCCTTTCGTACACGTTCTCATCAGATATATCCAGTCGCAGGGTTCGGGCCAGTTTCATGTGTGCTCCGCGAATTCAATCAGACTCACTGTTTCGGTCATGCCATCCTTACGCAACAGCATCCGGCCTTTTTCGTCCAGCCCGACAAAGACGCCGGACCTGGGCTGGTCGATCATCTTGCCAAGGGTGTCGCAGCGTGGCCGCCATTCATTGTGTACCCGCTCGAACCCGCTGTCCATGAAGTAGGTCAGCCACAGAAGCGTGTGCTTGGACCAGCTTTCCAGTAGCGCCATGGGCTCGATCTCGCTGCAACCCTCTTCCAGCAGGCAGGTTTCATTGGGGTTTTTACCCGGCTCGTCGCTCACCGGTATAAAAGGTACGTTGATACCAATCACCAGCCAGCTCGGGTACGCCGCGGGATCTGACACATCCGCTGCATAGCGAACGCCACCGCAGACCGCGCCATTGACCTTGATGCGATCGGGCCATTGGAAATGCACGGGCACTTCGGGTGGGGCCAGTGCTCCGAGACTCTCCGCCAGGCCTATCTGGGCAACGTAGACCGCCTGAATGGCTTCTTCAAGAGGCGTTTCCGGCGCCAGCACCAGGGCCGCGCGCAGGATGTCTCCCGTTTCAGAGTAAAAAATCGTACCGGAGTCCACCCCTGCAATGGCCTGGCTAACCGCCTTGTCAAAAGGGTCCATGTGCTTGGGCACGGCTCGCCCTGACATTAGCGGCGGGAAGTGAGGTGACTCGATCATTGAATGGCCTGTGCGTAGACGTCAGAGGCGATCAGCTCATCGGCGATACGCTGGAAAGACCGAGACTGGGGGCTATCCGGTTTTGACACCACAATCGGAACACCGCCGTCCGAACCGATGCGAATATCCAGATCCAGCGGGATTTCACCCAGAAAAGGCGCTCCGAGCTTTTCTGCCTCAGCCCGGGCACCACCGGATCCAAAGGGATGGTGCTCTTTACCGCAACCGTCACAAACAAAGGATGCCATGTTCTCTATGATGCCAAACAGCGGTACATCCATCCGGTTGAACATGTCGATGCCTTTGCGGGCGTCCATCAGGGCAATGTCCTGAGGGGTCGAAACCACAACGGCGCCCGCCACAAAGAATTTCTGGCTCAGAGTCATCTGCACGTCACCGGTGCCCGGGGGAAGATCCACCAGCAGCACGTCCAGCCGGCCCCAGTCCACCTGGTTCATCATCTGCTCCAGGGCCCCCATCAGCATGGGCCCTCGCCAGACGATGGCTTCGTCATCCGGAGTCATCAGACCCAGTGACATCAGGGTCACACCATGGTTGCGAAGGGGCAGGATGGTATGCCCGTCAGGGCTGGATGGGCGTCCTGAAACACCCAGCATGCGCGGCTGGCTGGGTCCGTAGACGTCGGCATCCAACAGGCCCACTTTCAGGCCTTTCGAGGCCAGGGCGACAGCAAGATTGGACGCCACGGTCGACTTGCCTACGCCGCCTTTTCCCGAGGCGATGGCGATGATGCGATCGATCCCCTTTGGGTTCTTGTCCTGTGGCCGGGGCGCGTCGGTACCGATCAGATTGGATTTTCCAACCTCAGTAAATTGAACCATAGTCTGTCCTGCTTGGTTTGGGGAGCCGCTGAATGATTCCTGATTCGCCTCTGCGCGCACTGAAGGCTGCAGACTCCGCGTTGCTACTTCCTGAAGGCCGCTGGCATCCCTGCAAAGTTCCGCCTGGATCGTGATTTATCTGTAAGCCAGAGGGGTTCCGGGGCTGCCCGCAGACACCTTAGCTGTCCAGGTAATCGTCACTGGTGCGAACCCGAGGACGCTCGCCTGCCGCCATCGGCGCTTTATCGCCATGGAACTGGGCGTTGACCCGACAGTTGTCGCACATCTTGATGAGCTGAACATTGTCAGACTTGGTATACATCCAGTGGCGGTTTTCCAGTTTTTCGACAATTCGGTTGATGGTGCTGGCGACGCCAAAGGGAGTACCGCACTTGATGCACTCGAACGGGTCTTCGCCATGCAATGCCCGGGGACTCAGGGCGTCTTTCGACAAATCCAGCTGGGGCTTGAGCGTGATGGCGGTCTCAGGGCAGGTACTCTCGCAAACGCCGCACTGAACACAGGCGTTTTCCGTGAACTGAACCTCTGGCCGGTCCGGATGGTCGCCAAGGGCACCGGTGGGACATAGCGATACACAGGCCAGGCAGAGCGTGCATTTGTCTGCATTGATCTCAATCGCGCCATAGGGAGCGCCCGCAGGCAGGGGGATCGGCGCCTCGATACTGTCCGACATCGCGCTGAGGGTGACCCGCGTGATATCACGGCGGCCACCTACCAGTAGGACCGGTTCGCTCACTCGCCCGGCATTGTCCCCAGCCGCACTGAGTTCATCGGCTGCGATCACCCGGACCCGGCTGGGGGAATGCCGGGTGCCGACAAGCATGGCCTGCGCCAGCTCAACTTCAGAGGCAACGGCCTGCCGATCGGTGTTGTTGTCGGCCAGAATCAGGACTTCAGCGTAGCCGGCGCCAAACGCGGCCATGATCTCTGCGTGGCCGATACGGTCGATGTGTTCCAGCCCCAGCGGTATAAGATCGTCCGCCAGGCCATCGTAGTATCGTGCCAGGAAGGCCATGGCGTCAGCACCTGCGCCGAGGGAGTGAATAACCAGGCGCGGGGATTCGCTGGTCTGCTCGCGATAGACCCTGGCCATAACCACCATCGCCTGCGTCAGGGCCTCGAATGGGGTTTCGTTCATGGTCACTGCGGACGTCGGGCAAACCGCCGCACAGGATCCGCAGCCGGCGCAGATATCCGAATTGATCTGAATGTGGTCTCCGGCGGAAAAAATCGCCTCGGTAGGACAGACGTCCAGACAGCGGGTACAACCGCTCTGGTTAGCCCGCGAGTGCGCGCACAGGGAGGCTTCCAGGTTGAAATACACGGTTTTCTCAAACTCACCGACCCGCTCCCTGGCCGTCAGAGCAATACGCTCTAACTCACCGGTTTTGGCCGGATCAGCCCAGAAGTAGCCGTTGCGTTTCTGGTGACTGGGAAACGCTGGCGCAACACCCCGCAGGTCGATAAACACGTCGCATTCACTGCGGGCGGTGTCTTTAAGCTGACCATAACCGAGAGTGCCACGGCCAGCGGGATTCAGGGTCTGCAATTGGGCAAAGTCCAGTTCGAAGTTGCCCAGCGCGCCACGGGCGCCGGCCAGCCGACCTTTGGCGATGTCGTAATTGGCGGAAGGTAACTGTATGGGGCCGGCATCATTCACAATACAGGTAACGCCCAGCTCGTCCTGAACCAGCTCAGCCATCCTGATGGCCTGCTCGGTTGGACCGACAATACAACACACCCCGTTAGACTGGATGGTTTTTACCGGCGCCGCCGGAGCCGGTAGCTGGGCTGCGGCGATCAGAGCCGCTTGCTTGGCGTATAGGCGCTCGGGCCTTGCGTCCGATGCGCTCCAGCCAGCGCGATCCCGGATGTCGATGGTACTCAGCGGCGCGCATTGCTGAATTTCAGCTTGCACGTCCTCGCCCAAGCGCTCGAACAAGGCGGCCTGTTGGCCACAGGCGATGAGCAATTCATTGTTGCCGCCCAAATGCTCTGCGGCCGTCTTCATCTGTTTGCCGCACAACTGATCCACCACGATCACCTGCTCAGCTGCCGCGGCCGTCTGCAGTGCCTTGGAATTAAGAGACTGGGTTTTATCGCAGGTGCAGAGCAGTAAGGTTCTGTGTGCCGTCATCAGATGTTTTACTCTTGTCGTTATTTTTATACGTATACGTGTTTGAACGCCGAGAGTTCAGAATGCCACATCGGTTTGTCCCTCTACAATTGGATAATTGGATAAGTGTCCGTGCTCTGCTAGCTTTATAGGAAAAGAGAGATGCCATGAGTCGTCGTATAGAAAGTTGGAAACGCGAGCTACAAATCGGTGCCGTCGTTCGCCGGTCACCCGGCGTGACCCAATGGGCGAGAGACATCTGGAAGCCGGTTGCTGTTATCGCGGGGGCACCGGAGGCGTTCTGGAAAGAACTGGTCCGCGAAGGTGAGGTGGTTGATTATCACGCCGGCACCGTCGCAATGGAATTATTTCGCTCCGATGTAGAAGGGTATCTCGTTTCCCTGAATATGACCGTTCCCTCCGTCTGGGTTGTAATGGATAAAGATCAGACCCGCCGGTCTCCTTCCGGCTGGGTTGTCAGCGCCATTACCGCCAATGCCCATGAGGCGCTGGATTCTCTCGACAGCGGTGAAAGTATCGTCGAAGCTGTTCCAATTCCCGAGTCCCTGGCGGCCTGGATAAAGGAATTTGTCGACATGCACTACATCGAAGAGCCCTTCAAGAAACGCCGTCGTGACGAAATCAGCGTTGATGGCTCCGAGGAGGGCAAAGGCGATGCCCGTATCCGTCAGCAGAGCGACGTCTACCGGGCACCCTCCAACATTAAAAAGCCGGGAGTGCACTGATGGCTGAGTCCCGCTTACAGCGCTGGTCGCGCAAGAAAATGGGCGCCAGCAAAGAATCGGAGCTTCCCCCCGCTCCGCCCATCGAGGCCGAGCCCTCCCCCGAAGAGCAGGCGCTCGCCATCAATGAAGCCCTGCCTGATCGGGAGGTGCTGGAAAAGTATGGTCTGCCTGACCCGGATGCCATCGAATTGGGCACCGACATCACCGGTTTCCTGCGAAAAGAAATCCCTGAACTCCTTCGTCGCAGGGCCCTGCGCTCGCTCTGGAAATCCAATCCGGTGCTGGCGGTGCTGGATGGCCTCAATGACTACGATGAGGATTTCACCAACGCTGCGACGATGGCCGACGGCGTACAGACTCTATATAAGGTAGGCCAGGGTTTTGACAGAACCCCGAAAATTGCTGAGACAGCTGATGAGCAGGGCGTGGATCAGATTCAGGAGCAGGCCGAAGATGCAGAATCTGCTGCTCCAGAAACAGTCGCCGGGAAACCAGAGCCGGAAACCGCTGTTGAGCCGACAGCTCCAGCTCATCCCGCGGATCGGGTGGTGGCACAGGCTGAAGCTGAGCCGGAATCAGTGCCACGCTATCGTCCCCGGATGCGTTTTGATCATTAGTTTTTCGCTATCAGCGATGGTTGGAAGTCTCATTGCTCCCTCACCTGATTAGGCGTATAAATATTGAACAGGTGTGCAAGAATTAATGTCGAGATTTACAGACAACAACACAAAGGACAAAGATTTGGCCAACACCGCTGAAATTCAGTGCCCTCGCTCGATCACCGACGAAGATCGCGCCCGTGCCCAAATGTACCAGTTGCTAGGCGCCTTGCTCGGCAGCCCGCCGTCGAAGGAACTGCTTCACGGCCTGGCGTCCCTGCAGGGTAGCGACACTCCTATGGGATCTGCCTCTCAGACCCTGGCCGCTGTGGCCGAACGCACCTCACCTGTCGATGCCAAACGGGAATACAACAACCTCTTTATCGGAGTTGGCCGCGGCGAACTGCTTCCCTACGCCAGCTATTACCTGACCGGCTTTCTGAACGAGAAGCCCCTGGCGAATTTGCGGGGCGATCTCATCGGCAGGGGCATTAAAGTCAGTGATGACGTCAAGGAGCCTGAGGATCATATCGGCACGCTCTGTGAAGTCATGGCGGGCCTCATTACCGGTGAGTTCGAGTGCGACAGTGATCTGGAGTCGCAGAAAGCTTTTTTTGACGCGCACCTGGCAAAGTGGGCGGTGCTGTTTTTTACCGATTTGGAACAAGCGCAAACCGCGATTTTCTACGCCCCTGTGGGCTCGTTGGGTCGGGCTTTCATGGCTGTAGAGGCCGAGGCGTTTGCACTTCAATAAACGGGATCTGCGTGATCCCTTAACCCAGGTGGAGATGTCCCATGGACAACCAACAGCGCGATAACGGCCGTCGTCGTTTCTTGCAGATGGCAGCAACAGCAGTTCCCGCTGCCGTTGCGGTGGCCGTTGCTCCGAACGTTGCTGCTGAGGTCGTTGTTAAAGATGTACCTAAGAGCAGTGGCCTACGTGACACTGAGCACACTCGCAAGTATCTGGAATCGGCTCGCTTCTGAACAAGCGTGAGTCATCCAAGGTTGCGAAAGGCTCTTGGATGACCACAGGTTCAGCAAGACGAGAATAACAACAAGAGAGAGGTACGAGACATGTTGAGGAAGAAAACCAACGGGGTAGCGAAAGGCTCCCGTGCTGGATCTTTACTTTCATCCCTCGCGACAACGACCATGAACCGACGGGGCTTTCTGTCGGCCTCTGGCGTTGCGGTGGGCGGCCTGGCGGCTTTATCGCTGCCATCTACACGCATCCAGGCTGCGACCCCCTCAAAAGAGGGTGGCGAAGTCGTTACTAAAAAGTCAGTGTGTACGCACTGCTCAGTCGGCTGCACGGTCGAGGCTGAAGTTCAGAATGGTGTATGGACTGGTCAGGAACCTGGCTGGGACAGCCCCTTCAATATGGGTGCTCACTGCGCCAAGGGCGCCTCAGTGCGAGAGCATGGGCACGGTGAACGCCGGCTGAAGTACCCGATGAAAATGGTTGGCGGCCAGTGGGAAAAGATCTCTTGGGAACAGGCGATCAACGAGATCGGCGACAAAATGCTGCAGATCCGCGAAGAAAGCGGCCCTGACTCGGTCTACTGGCTGGGAAGCGCGAAGTTTTCCAATGAGGGTGCTTACCTGTTCCGGAAGTTTGCCGCTTATTGGGGCACCAACAACGTCGATCACCAGGCCAGGATCTGTCACTCAACGACGGTCGCCGGCGTAGCCAACACCTGGGGCTACGGCGCAATGACCAACTCGTATAACGACATCCATAATTCCAAGGCGATCTTCCTGATCGGCGGCAACCCCGCGGAAGCGCATCCGGTGTCGCTGCTGCACATTCTGAAAGCCAAAGAACAGAACAACGCCCCACTCATCGTTTGTGATCCACGTTTCACGCGCACCGCGGCTCATGCTGATGAGTTTGTGCGTTTGCGTCCGGGTTCCGACGTTGCGCTCATGTGGGGCCTGCTGTGGCACATCTTTGAAAACGGCTGGGAAGACAAAGAATTCATCCGTACCCGCGTGTACGGCATGGACGAGATTCGCGAAGAGGTGAAACGCTGGGACCCTGAAGAGGTTGAGCGTGTTACCGGTGTTCCCGGTAAGCAACTCGAACGCGTCGCCCGTACCCTGGCCAACAACCGCCCGGGTACCGTCATCTGGTGCATGGGCGGCACCCAGCACACCAATGGTAATAACAATACCCGGGCATACTGCGTGTTGCAGCTGGCGCTGGGCAACATGGGCGTACCCGGCGGCGGCACCAACATCTTCCGAGGCCACGATAACGTTCAGGGTGCCACCGACCTGGGCGTCCTTGCCGATACCCTGCCTGGCTACTATGGCCTTGCAGCTGGCTCTTGGGCCCACTGGGCACGAGTCTGGGAAGAGGACCTGGATTACCTGAAGGGACGCTTTGTCACCATGGACAAAAATGGCAAGTCCAAAGCCATGATGAACGAGAAGGGCATCCCCGTATCACGCTGGATTGATGGCGTTCTGGAAGCCAAGGAAAACCTCGACCAGCCTGACAACACCCGAGCTATGGTTCTGTGGGGCCACGCGCCTAACTCGCAGACCCGTATGCTTGAAATGAAAGAAGCCATGGAAAAGCTGGACATTCTGGTGGTCGTCGACCCATTCCCGACTGTCTCAGCCGTGTTGCACGACCGCAAGGACGGCGCCTACCTGTTGCCCGCGACCACCCAGTTCGAAACGTCCGGGTCAGTCACCGCATCCAACCGGTCACTCCAGTGGCGAGAGAAAGTCATCGAGCCCATGTTCGACTCAAAAGTCGATCATGAAATCATGAAGCTGTTTGCAGACAAATTCGGTTTTACCGATCGCATGTTCCGCAACATTGGGATTGAAGGCGACGAGCCGGTGATTGAGGACATCACTCGCGAATTCAACCGTGGCATGTGGACCATCGGCTATACCGGCCAGTCTCCTGAACGCCTGAAAAAACACATGGCGAACCAGCACCACTTTGACAAGACCACCCTGCGTGCCGTTGGCGGCCCCTGCGATGGCGATATCTACGGCCTGCCCTGGCCGAGTTGGGGCACCGCCGAAATGAACCATCCGGGAACACCGAACCTGTACGATATGTCCCTACCGGTTTCCGAGGGGGGTCTCACCTTCCGGGCCCGTTTTGGTGTCGAGCGGGACGGCGAAAACCTGCTGGCCGAAGGCGTCTATTCGAAAAACTCGGACATCAAGGACGGCTACCCCGAGTTCACCATGCAGATGCTGATGGACCTGGGCTGGGATGGCGACCTTACGGCCGACGAGCGTGCCAGTATTGAAGCAGTTGCAGGCCCCGAGACCAACTGGAAGACCGACCTTTCAGGCGGTATCCAGCGTGTTGCCATCAAGCACGAGTGTGCGCCCTTCGGTAACGCCAAGGCTCGTTGCGTTGTCTGGAACTTCCCGGACCCCGTTCCGCTGCACCGCGAACCGCTGTACACCAGCCGCCGTGATCTGGTGGAAGATTACCCCACCTATGAAGACAAGCACTTCTGGCGTGTGCCGACCCTGTACGAGTCCATTCAGAAGAAGGACTTCAGCAAGGAATTCCCCATCATCCTGACCTCAGGGCGCCTGGTGGAATACGAGGGTGGCGGTGATGAGACCCGGTCAAACCCCTGGCTTGCAGAGCTGCAGCAGGACATGTTCATCGAGGTGAATCCGCGCGATGCCAATAACCTGAATCTCCGCGATGGCAACGACGTCTGGGTTTCCGGCCCGGAGGGCGGACGCATCAAGGTGAAAGCGATGGTAACCGAGCGTGTTGGCGAAGGCGTGGCTTTCATGCCTTTCCATTTCGGCGGGCACCTGGAGGGCAAGGACCTGAGAGACAAGTATCCCAAGGGCGCTGATCCGATTGTCCTGGGTGAATCCACCAACACGGTTCAGACATACGGGTATGACTCGGTCACGCAGATGCAAGAGACCAAATGCACCCTGTGTTCGATCGCGCCGGCATAACAATAAGAGGTGTACGACATGGCACTTGAAGGACAAGCACGAGCAAAGTTTCTTTGCGATGCCGAGCGCTGCATTGAATGTAATGCCTGCGTTACGGCCTGTAAGAATGAGCATGAGGTCCCCTGGGGCATCAACCGTCGGCGAGTGGTGACCATCGAAGATGGTAAACCTGGCGAGCGGTCGATCTCGGTAGCTTGCATGCACTGTTCGGATGCGCCCTGTATGGCCGTCTGTCCGACAGACTGCTTCTATCAGACCGAAGACGGCATAGTTCTGCACTCCAAGGATCTTTGTATCGGTTGTGGGTATTGTTTTTACGCCTGCCCCTTCGGCGCGCCCCAGTTCCCCCAGGCGGGCAACTTCGGCAGCCGTGGCAAGATGGACAAATGCACGTTCTGTGCAGGTGGTCCTGAAGAAGACAATTCGACGGCCGAGTTCAACAAATACGGTCGCAACCGTATTGCGGAGGGCAAGCTGCCGATCTGTGCGGAAATGTGCTCGACTAAAGCGCTGTTGGCCGGTGATGGCAATGACGTGGCAGACATCTATCGCCAGCGTGTCGTGAACCGTGGTTTCGGTTCAGGCGCCTGGGGATGGGGCACAGCTTACGAGAAGAAGGGCGCTTAAGCCCACTTGATGGATCCGGGGCCTTGGTGCCCCGGAATTCTTTGAGCAACGGATTCTCTTTGTTCATTCCGCTGGAGTGCTCTCATGAACTGTAAAACATTCGGTGCCGCCGTCTTTGTACTGGCGACACTGCTTTTCAACCCGGGGTGGGCACAGGATGCCCCCGAGGTTGATCGGGCAAGAACCGGGGGCGCCCAGACCCTGGAAGACATCATGGCTCGTCAGAAGCAGTTGGAAGTTGACGACTCCTTCCGCTCTGAAAACCTGGGTGATCCCGCCAATGCGGCTGGGATCAGTGAGCCACTGGGCACCCTTGGAGGGCGCTCTGATCCTGACATCTGGCGAGCCGTTCGCTACAACGAGATTGATCCCAGCACTCAGGTGCGGGGACCTGCGGTCGACGTACTGATCCAGGACGGGGGCATGCCCTGGTATAAGCTGCGGGAGGGACCGGTCATCACCTATGGCGGTGGTGCAATCCTGGCCATAATCATACTGCTCGCGGTGTTCTACTTTATTCGCGGCAAGATCAGGATCGACGGCGGCCCTGCAGGTACCAAGATTGAACGGTTCAAGGCCGTCGAGCGATTTGGTCACTGGCTGTTGGCCGGTTCGTTCATTGTATTGGCCCTGACGGGACTGCTCACTCTTATGGGCCGCAGTTTCCTGATCCCTGTTATCGGGCAAGAAGCCTTTTCGCCTCTGGCTATCGGCTCCAAGTGGCTTCACAACAACGTGGCGTGGGCCTTCATGCTGGGTCTGGTGATGACGTTCGTCATGTGGGTGGCACACAACATTCCCAACAAACTGGATTGGCATTGGATCAAGTCGGGAGGCGGCATCATTGGCAATGCCCATCCTTCGGCCAAGAAGTTCAACGCCGGCCAGAAAATTGTTTTCTGGACGGTAATGATACTGGGCTTTTCAGTCTCATTGTCGGGCCTGTCACTGCTGTTTCCGTTTCAGATGCCCATGTTTGCTGACACCTTTGGCTTCATCAACAGCATTCTTGGCACGGATTTACCGACAGCCCTGGCGCCTCACGAGGAGATGCAGTATGCCAATATCTGGCACTCGATCGTGGCGTTCCTGATGATGGTGGCCATCATCGCACACATTTATATCGGTACGGTCGGTATGGAAGGTGCTTACGATGCCATGGGTAACGGGCAGGTTGATCTGGAATGGGCCCGCCAGCACCATGATCTTTGGGTGGACGAGGTTCAGGCCAAACAGCGCAAAGGAGAATCATCGTGAAGGCTATGATTGCTGCATTTGCTGCAGCCTTAGTGATCGCTTTCTGCGCCCCGATAGTGCTCGACCAGTTTGGGTGGTCTTCCGCCGAGCAATACAGCAGCGAGAACGTGCGGCTTGACTGATCAGACCGAGGCACATCAAGAGGTGGACCAAGAGGTGCATCAGATCGACGCCGTCGGTCTGGTGTGCCCTCTTCCCATTTTGCGGTTGAAAAAACGCATTCAGAATCTGCCCAGCGGTACACAGGTCGAGTTTCTGGCCGATGACCCCAGCGGCCGCCGGGACCTGCAGTTATTGTGCGAGCTGACCGGTCACAGGATTGAATGGATTCGGGAAGAGGATGCCGGGGTCCTGCGTTACCGCATCCGTTTGTCATGAAGGAGGCTTTTATGCCGACTTATAGAGTCACGAGCGCCAACCTGACACTGTCGCAAGAGCAGAAATTACAAATAGCGAGAGCCATAACAACGGCCCATAGCGCCCAAACTGGAGCGCCCGGCTTCCTCGCCCAGGTCTTCTTTTCTTCAGTTGATGAAGGTGATCACTTCATCGGCGGTGCCGCGAATAGCAGTCCTTATATTTTCGTTTCAGGTTTTATCCGGAGTGGACGCAGTACGGATACCAAACAGGACCTGATGAATGACGTACTCGAACAGCTCAGTAAAATTGCCGGGATAACCCCCGAAGACATCTGGATTTACCTGCAGGAAATTCCTCCCGCCCAGATGATCGAGTTTGGCCGATTTCTGCCAACCCCTGGACAGGAAGAAGAGTGGAAAAAAGCGATCTCGTCTAAGAAGCAGACCGACTTTTCAGGCGCTAACATCTCGTTCTGAAAAGCACTCACAAGTAGGGAATCCAGGTTCGCAAGGCGGCTGCCATCCCAGCCGGCCGCCCTGAAACCCACGGGTTGCTATTACTCATTCAGATTGCTGAGGGATTCCGATAAACGCTCAATGCGCTGGTTGGAGGCAGCCACTAGGTCGCTTATTTCGCCGGCCGAATCACTCGAGCGCTTCGCCAGTTTACGCACCTCGTCGGCAACCACCGCGAAGCCCCGGCCGGACTCTCCGGCTCGAGCTGCCTCGATGGCGGCATTCAGCGCAAGCAGATTGGTCTGGTCAGCAATTGCGTTGATGACTTTGATAATGTTGCTGATCTCCTTACTGGATTCCAGCACCTCACCCATTTCCTTGTTGGTCACCTGAGCCGCAAGGCGCTTATCAGTGATGTCGATTCCGTAGGAAACAACCAGGCGGACTTCGTTCGCGACGTTCCGGATGGCACAGGACGACATTTCCAGCCAGACCGGCTCGCCTGTCCTGGTATCCACTTGCACAATGTTTTTCTGGTCGTGCCCCGCAAGAATCTGCTTGAAGTTGTCGCTACCGGCTAACTGTGGGAGCGTCCACCGGCGTGACAGCAGCTCCTGCTCACTGCCGAACCCCAGCTTTTCAACCAGGTAGTCATTGGCTGCAATCAGCTGGCCGTCGCGGCTCCATTCAACTATCGCGGCGGCACGGCCGATCGCCTCAAAACGACGGGCATTGGCAAGCCCGTTTTCCTTTGTCGTAGTAACGTCGGCTTCCAGCGCAACAAAGTTCGTCAGTTTGCCGGTCTTATCGAAAATGGGGTTGATGGCGAGCGAAATCCAGTAGGGTTCGCCGTTTTTGTGATAGTTCAGGATTTCATCATAGAACGGTTTACGGGCATCCAGATGCTGGCGGATCCGGCGCCGGGTTTCCTCGCTGGTGTCAGGGCCCTGGAGCCGCTCCCCCGGCTTGGTCCCCTTGACTTCTTCAAGCCGATATCCGGCCAGTTTTTCGAACCCCTGGTTCACAAAAACAACCTTGCCATCAGGGTCAGTGATCACCACGGCGTTTTCAGTTACCCTCGCAGCCGCGGCCAGCAACTGGTCTTCCGGATCCGGCTGGGGCAAGTCGGAAAGATCGTTAAGAATCAGGGTCTGGTAGCGCTGGCCATCGAGCACGCTCCCAAGCCTGGTAACCCGACACCGCCATTCACGGCCACGACCGTCCGTCAGGCTATGGTCTCCCCCCACGGCCAGCTTTTCCGCAAAATCAGCCCCGAGCACTGAAGCCGCAGCCTGACCCGCAACCAATTTGTAGCCGATGTCGAATCGCTTGCGCATAGACTCATTCATCAACAACAGGTTGTGCCGGTCGTCCATTGTGACAAATGGTTCTGACACATCGGTGAGCAGTTCTGAAAGGCGGGCTGCGATGGACGCTGGCGATTGTGTGTCGACACTGTCTTGGCCCGAGTTACCAACTTCCGCTGGTGCTGCTTTTGAACGTCCCCAGGATAACCATGCCGGCATTGGGTCTGACCTCTAGTGAAGGAGATATCTATTTACAGAATAAGTTATACAGGTTATCGGCATGAATCCCGGGAACTTCAGTGCGATTTTGTAACGGCTGGCAGCCTAAGCACCAACATATCTCAGGCCGGGCACCCTGAAACGACGATGGCTGCGCGATTGGTAAGGTTCCGTCTACCAGCCTGATGCGCAGCCAAGGGCCTTTCAGGGCGGGTGGCAGTTTGGCTCGTTATTCTTGTCATGGCCCTTGAACACGGCGGGCAATCGCTTGGCTGGCACCGCAGGGCGTCTGGACGAGACACCGTGGCTCTTACCCCGTCGTTAAAACCTATAGCCCCGGTGCCCGAGCCCAGACCGCGTAGCGGGAGAAACGGGCATTGAGCCAGAGCGACAACAGAATGACGGCCCCACCGATGAGCAAACGCAGGAGATCGGCGTCCTGGTTCCAGATCAGCAGGTTAACCAGCAAGCCGGCCGGTACCAGGGCATTGTTCATCACCGCCAGGGTGCCGGCATCGACCAGGCATGCACCGCGGTTCCACAGAAACAGTCCCAGCCCCGACGCCGCCAGCCCCAGCCAGGCCAGCACGCCCCACTGGACCCCCGTGGCAGGCAGCCGGCCAATATCGCCAAAGATCAGGAAGGACGGTAGGGCGATCATCAAAGCGCCGGCGTAAAAGTAGCCGAAGAACCGGTACAGGGGCATCTCCGTCGGGTAGCGCTGTATCAGGTGCTTGTAACCAATCTGGCCCGCCGCAAACGTCAGGTTCGCCACCTGCAGCAGCAAAAAGCCGGTGAGGAAATCGGCGCTCAGGCCATCGTAGCGGATGATGCCCGCCCCCAGTGTTGCGAGCGCTGCGGCTGCCAGGGCAACAGGCGAGAACCGGCCCTTGAGCAGGTCATCAATCAGGGTGATGTAGAGC
This sequence comes from Marinobacter salicampi, assembly GCF_011074795.1. GTDB lineage: Bacteria > Pseudomonadota > Gammaproteobacteria > Pseudomonadales > Oleiphilaceae > Marinobacter > Marinobacter salicampi. The sequence continues at coordinate 241,436 of NZ_JAAMPF010000036.1, read as the reverse complement.
GGCGTGAAAATAGTGAACAGCAGGACTTCCGGTACGCTCAGGTAACTGAAGGATCTGTAGAGGCACAAATAGGTTATACCGAACTGGAGAGCACCGACGACCGTCACGCCCAACTTGAGCTCGTTGCGCACGCCGCGCCAGCGCGTGAGCGGCAGAAACGCCAGCCCGGCCAGCACCACGCGGCTGAGGACTGCGAAGTCGCTATCGACCTGCCCCGCCAGGAACTCACCGATCAGGCTGAAGGAAAATGCCCAGAGCACGGTCACGAAAACTAGAAATGCCATTGCCCAACTCCCTTGAAATTTGGCAGGGAGTATACGTCATATATAGGTTGAATCTGTGGCCGAACCATGCAGTCAGACATTATTTTTGATTTGGCTTTTGCAGCGCAGCCATTGGCCAGGATGGCTCGCCTGACCGAGGTCACGTTACCATCTTGCCTGCTGCTGACAGGATGATCGTCATAGACAATTAGTCTCAGGGGTCCTCACACTCAATGAAACAGGAGAGTATTTCTGTTCGCGCAGTATTGTCTCTATTTCTGCCGCGGGCAGTGGCGGGCCAAAATAAAAGCCCTGAAACTGATCGCAGTGATGGACCCGAAGATAATCCAGCTGGGCGACCGTTTCGACGCCCTCCGCAACCACTTCCATTTTCAGACTATGGGCCATGGAAATGATCGCCAACGCGATGGCGGCGTCATCGGGAACGCTGGTAATGTTGCGAATAAAGGCGATATCGATCTTCAGTTTATCGATGGGAAAGCGGCGCAAATAGGTCAGGCTTGAATAGCCGGTACCGAAATCGTCAATGGAAATCTGCACGCCCAACTGCTTGATGTTTTTGAGCGTATTAACGGTACATTCGGTATCTGCCATAAGCGAGCTTTCAGTCAGTTCCAGCTCGAGCAGCTCGCCGGTGATGCCGTTGTTGCTCAAACCCGCGCGTACCTCTGCCTCCAGATCGCCTTCCACGAACTGGCGACCGGCCACGTTCACCGCCATCTGCACCGGGTCGACACCGGCGCGCAGCCAGGTTCCGAGCTGCCTGCAGGCGCTGGCAATCACCCAGTTACCGACCCTGACGATCATGCCGGTTTCTTCCAGTATCGGGATGAACTCGCTCGGCGACACCAGTCCATGGCCTGGCCTCTGCCAGCGCAGCAAGGCCTCCAAGCCTACTATACGACCACTACTGAACTGGACTTTGGGCTGGTAGTACAGCACAAACTCCTCATTCTGCAGGGCTTGGCGCAGGGCTTTCTCGAGTTCGAGCCGGGCCATCATTTCGGCATTCATCTGGGCGGTAAAAAACCGGAACGTATCGCGCCCCGCATGCTTGGCCTGGTACATCGCCGTATCAGCGTACTTGATAAGCGTTTCGGCATTCTCGGCATCATCGGGATAAAGCGTAATGCCGATGCTCGCCGTCACGGTCATCTCGTGCCCCTGAAGGCTGAAAGGGGCGAACAAGGTATCACGAATCTTGGCGGCGACCAGGGGGGCGCCCTGCGGTCCGTTCGGCAGCAGGAGAATCACGGCAAATTCATCGCCGCCCAGACGCCCGACCGTATCCCGCACGCGCACGCATTGCACCAGCCGTGCACTGAACTGGCTTAGCAACTCATCGCCCGCTGCATGACCGATGGTGTCGTTTATGTTCTTGAAATGATCCAGATCAATAAACATGATGGCCACGGTGATGGCTTTATCGGCTGCCACTACCAGCGTCCGCGTAAGCGTTTCATAGAACAGCATGCGGTTGGGCAGGCCGGTCACTGTATCGTAGTGGGCCAGTTGGTACATGCGCTGCTCGACCTGCCTGCGTTCGGTGATATCACGCAACACCCCGACAACGACCACAGTATCGCCCGAACGTATGGCGTGCCGGTGCATTTCCACCAGTACCCGGGAGCCATCCCTGCGCGTAGCGAACAGCTCTTTGTGAGAGCCTGCCGCACCTCTGGCAACGATTGCATCCAGTTCACACGCCAACTGATGCTGTGTAATGGAACTGAGTTCGGCGGGGTTGAGCTTGAAAAACTCTTCCCGTGAGTAGCCGAACAGCTTGCACGCTGTCGCGTTGACTTCGATAAAGCGCCGGCTGGCATGATCGATCAGGAAAATCGCATCAGCAGTCGCATCCATGGCGCTCTGGAATCGCTGCAGGGTTGCGGTGCGCGCCTGCACCTGTTGCTCCAGCATCAAGCTGTGGTGAATCAAAAAGTCGCCGATCGTCTTCAGCCGCAACAGGTTCCGCACACGCAACCAGAGTTCGGCGCGGTCCACTGGTTTGGTCAGGAACTCTTCTGCGCCGGCGCTCAAGCCCGCCAAACGGGCCTGCCGGTCAATCTGCGCGGTCAGCATGATGATCGGGATATTCCAGGTCAGCTCATTGGCCTTGAGCGTCTTGGCAACCGCATAGCCGTCCATGCCCGGCATCATGATATCCAGTAGAATCAGGTCAGGTTCATTCTGTGCGACTACGCCCAGGGCCTCCTCACCACTGGCGGCCATGACTGTTCGGTAACCCTCCGGCAGGAGCAGTGCATTCAACAGTCTGCGGTTCTGTGGTTCATCATCAACAATGAGGATGGTGGCGCCAGCGGTGGCGCGTTCTGCAGTGGCAGCGGCGGCAACAGTACTGGTCACGGTGATCTCCGATTAATGCACAACCGTTTCATCGACTGCGCCCATTGGGTCTGGCCAGCAGCGTATCGATAAGTTCGTACAACTCCTGGTAGCGCAGGGGCTTGGCGATATAGCCGTCGCAGCCGGCAAGTTCGCTTTTATCCTTGTCCGATTTCATCGCCATTGCCGTCAGCGCGATAATCGGGATGTGGGCGGTGTCGGGGTCCCCCTTGAGTAGTGCGGTCGCGGAAAGCCCATCCATTCCGGGCAGCTGGATATCCATCAGTATCAGGTCCGGTTTATCCGCGCGTACCATAGCAATGCCGGTTTCGGCATCGACGGCGCACTGCACCTCGTGACCCACTCGGTGCAAGAGCAGCAGGGCCAGCTTTGTGTTAGCCGAGTTATCTTCCACGAGAAGTATTCTGGCCATGGGGGTTCCTTTAATGAGGAGGCTGCAGGGCGCGCCGGACTTCGGCGATAAAACGTACCTGACTGAAGACTGATTTTTCCACGATATTGATGACCTGATCCGGGTTGTTGCTCAACGCCGAACGGTCCATCGCCGTAATCGACTTGGCGGTTACCACAAGAATGGCTATCTTTGACGTTGCCGGATTGTGCTGGAGTGCCTCGACCACATCGAAGCCACTGACCCGCGGCATCATCAGGTCGAGCAGGATCAGATCCGGCTGCAGCCGCTGTGCTAGCGTGATGGCTTCTGCCCCACCATAGGCACGCACAACCGCGTAAGCTGGAGTGGGCAGGAAGGCCGCAATCACTTCGACGGCCTTGGGATCATCGTCCACCACCAGGATGGTGTGGGTTTTCTGTTCACTGGGCTGCAGACCCAGACCGTACAGGGAGGTTTGCAGGTGAGTCCGACTGATGGGCTTTTGCATGATCACGGAGGCGCCGCCGGCCAGCGCCATGTTTGTGTCGGCCTCCCCCGCGATGACCACCACCGGCACCCGCGCCAGATCCTTGCTTTCGCTGATACGCAGCAGGAACTCCCAACCGTCCATGCCGGGGAGAACCAGATCCAGTGTAATCAGGCTCAGTAGTTGTTTCGGCGCCAGTTCCAGCGCAGCTTCGGCAGTCGCGGCGTGCAACACGGAAAAGCCCTCGTTTTCCAGCAACATGCGCAGCAGGGCGGCGGCCCGTTTATCCGACTCCACCACCAGAGCCACACGCTTTGTGGCTTGGCCTGATGGCGCGCCGGCAATACTCTCAAGTTCATCCCTGGTGTCATCGGTTGCGTTGACGCGAAGCGGCAGCCATGCGGCAAAATGTGCACCCTGCCCCTCAGCACTGGCCACTGCCACCGTACCACCGTGCAGTTCGGCGAGCTGCTTGACCATGGCAAGGCCCAGGCCGGTACCTTCGAACTCGCGTGCCAGGCGGGTATCAATCTGGCTGAAAGCCTGAAACAGCTTGCCCATGTTGGCGACGGAAATACCGATTCCGCTATCGCTGACGCAGATTTCGAGGAAATCCTGATAGTCGCTGTTGGCCAGATCAAAGTCCTGAGTGGGCCACAAGCCCGCCAACTTACCAACGCTGGCACGCCCCACCCTTTTGGCACCCAGAACCACCCTTCCGTTACCGGGGCTGAACTTGACGGCGTTCGACAGCAGGTTGTAGACGATCTGCTTGGTCTTGCGCATGTCGAGATGTGGCACACCCAGGTCTTTACCGATGTCGAGTTCAAGGCTGATATTCCGGGCCGCGGCCTTTTCCTTGACGATCGACAGACTGTTCGACAGCAGCGAATCAATATCAACCGGCTCGAGTTCGAGCGCCATCATGCCGGCCTCAACTTTCGACAGATCCAGAATGTCATTGATCAGCGACAGCAGGTGCTGGCCGCTGGTAAAAATATCACTGATGTACTCGAGCTGATTTTCTGAAATATCGCCCACCAGTCCGTCCTTGAGCGCCTCAGAAAAACCGATGATGGCGTTAAGGGGCGTGCGCAGCTCGTGGGACATGGTTGCCAGGAATTCGGATTTCGTCGTGCTGGCTTGTTCCAGTTCGGCGTTTTTTCCTGCAGGGTGCGCTCCCAATGCTGGCGCGCGGTGTTATCCGTACCGATCAACAGATAGCCGATGATGTTTTCATCAGGATCTCGCAGGGCTGTTACCGACACCATCGCGGGAAAGCGGCTGCCGTCCTTGCGCACATAAGTCAGCTCGTAAATGTCTTCGATGCCACGGGAGGCCTTGAATACGAGCGCCTCGAACCCGGGTGAAATCCGCTCCCCCAATTCCCGGCTCAGAGCATCGGCGCGGGCGATGAGTTCCTGGGGGTCCGAAATATCGGCCGGCGTGATTCGGTTTACAACTTCGGCAGTGGCAAAGCCCAGCATGTGCTCCGCCCCCACGTTGAAAATCTGGATCACACCTTTTTCGTCGGTCGCAATGCTGGAGAAATAGGCACTGTTGAAGATGGCGTCCTGCAAGGCGCCCGTCTTGATTCGGGCGATTCGACGCTGTGATTCGGTGATGGCTTTGTGCGCCGAGCCGGTGGCGGGTCGGTCAGTACGGAGGCTAGTTTTCATGAACAATCACACCAGTAAGCAGCACGGTGACGATGGTGCTACTGCGGGTAGGCTCACGGAACGCTGCTAGGTGTCGCAGAATCAAGCAAGAAGAGAGGTACGGCCTTTTTTGGACGATAACTTGGTCCAGAGTATAGATGAATCCGGCTCCAGTTGCTGACTTATGACCTGAAGCGTGTTCTCCGTGGTTAGGGGGACCGCTATTTCAAGCGGCCGGTTCTGGCCCAGGTGGCGAGCAGTGTATACGCCTAGGGGTCATGGCCAGAGGAGGTGCCGGGTCATTGCCACTTAATAACCCGGCAGAAAGGGGGGCGTAAGGTCGCGAGCTCTAGGATTAACGGCGAAGAACATATCGAGCTTGGGAAGTACGTGGCCTTCTGATCAGCGCGTCTGGGCAATATTCAAATGACACGGAGTCACTATGAGCAAGAACATCTTCATACCCGCGCTACTAGAGCAGCAACGTGAGGAACTGAATACGCTACGCCATACTGATGCGCTGTCCTTCCATAATCTGCTGGATGTGAAGTCACTGGTTGAGCCGGATTCGTTCTCTTTCAACCAGCTACTGGACGAGGCCAGGCAGGAGCTGAATCAGAAGGTGGGCGCCAACGGCTGCGTGGACGCTATCATCGCCCATTGGGATTTTCCGACCAGTGTACTGGTACCGATTCTCTGCAAAGAGCATCGGATTCCGTCGCCGTCCCTCGAAAGCGTACTCAAGTGCGAGCACAAGTATTGGAGCCGGCTGGAGCAGCGGAAAGTGATCCCGGAGTTCGTTCCAGAGTTCTGCTCGGTGGATCCGTTCGCTGCCGACCCCCTGGGCCAGGTCACTCTCGATTACCCTTTTTGGCTCAAGCCCGTCAAGGCATTCTCGTCCCAGCTTGGTTTCAAAATCGAGAGTGCAGAGCAGTTCTATGAGGCGATAAAGGAGATACGCGCGGCAATCCACCACTTTGGTGATCCCTTCAATGAAGCACTTGAACACGCCGACCTGCCGCCTGAAATCTGTGATGCCCATGGCAACACCTGTATCGCCGAGCAGATTATCAAGGGCGTTCAGGGCGCCCCCGAGGGCACGGTATTCCAGGGCGAATTCAACGTGCATGGCATATTCGACCAGCCCGCAGACAACGGTTCCGTGTTGTACGACCGGCTGGAATATCCCTCAGGCCTGCCCGAACGGGTGCAGCGTCGTATGATCGACGCCTGTAAACGGTTCCTTGAACATATCGGGTATGACAACGGCTGTTTCAATGCTGAATTCATGTGGGATGAAGACCGCGATCAGCTCTGGCTGCTGGAGTTCAATACCCGCATCTCCCAGTCACACAGCGAGATGTTCATTATGGTCGACGGCATGTCCAATCATGAGGTGGCCATCGATATTGCCCTGGGTCAGCGGCCATCCATGGCTAACCGGCAGGGCCAATTCCCGGTTGCCGCCAAATGTATGATTCCCCATACCCATGAAGATGCGATCGTCAAACGCGTACCCAGCCAGAAGGAACTGGACGAATTGCGGGAGCGTTTTCCCGGCATGGCCGTCATGCTTGATATCGCGCCCGGGGACCGCCTGAGTGATCTGCCGAATCAGGATAGCTACTCCTATCACATCGGTACGGTTTATCTTGGGGCAGACACACACCAGGAGATCAAGGAACGGTATCGTCAGTGTCTTGAAGCGTTGCGGTTTGAGTTCGAGCCGCTGGCGGAAGAAATGGAAGCCTAGAACGCGTCAGCTGTGTGCAGGATTATTCTGACGAACTTTGGCGCCGGCGACAGGACGACTTTTAGTTGGCTGGTGCAGAGTTGCCTGCGAGAGAGTTGGCGAACCGGCAATAGATATCGCCCGATGCTATACCGTCAGCTCCCGCCTCCAGCCATTGCCTGAGTGAGTCTGAATCCCGCCAGGCGGGCCAGATGAAACGCCGTTGCTCGCCGGCTATAACGTTGAACTGGTAATGGCCCAGCCGTGCCAGTTCGTCAAGGCAAGTCTCCGCCTGATCCAGGCTGCCATTCACAAATTCGAAGGACAGGGCCGGCAGCGGTTGGCTGAGCCCTGCAAGCACTTCCACCTCAAAGCCCTCCACATCTATTTTGCAGAAGCTGGGCCGGCCGTATTCTCGTATCAGCTCGTCCAGGGTAGTGACCGTCACTGTGACCGAATCCTGCCAGCGCACATGCCGGAAACCGGGATTGGTGGTGCGCTGGTGTTCGCGCCAGCTACTGTCCAGCGAGGCCACCGTGGGGTTGCGCAGGCTCAGCGCCAGTTCCGCGGTGCCCGGGGCCCGTCCCACCGCCAATGGCAGACAAAGAATTCCGGCCCGATGGCGGGTCAGCCGCTGCAGCCAGCGCAGCAGAACGGGCTGCGGCTCCACGGCAATCACCCGGGCTCCAAGCGCAGCAAAGGCAGAGCTTCGGTCGCCCAGATGAGCCCCGATATCGAAGACCAGATCCCCGGGCCGGACAAATTCACTGTAGAGCCGGCGTAAAGCCGTCTGGCGCCCCGGGCGCCGATAGATAACAAAGGACCGGAGCAGGCCCAGACTGCTGTTCATTCGGTCATTAATGGCAGCAAACATGTCGTCTCCCTTGTTTCTGTACCAAGCCGACGTTCTCCAATGCGATCGCAACCTGGCCCGCATGCTGCCATAAATGAAGTCCTTCTGATTGCAGCCTGACTGGTTTGGTCTAAACCATCCGGCGGACGATACCGTCTTTACGGAGCATATGGCGGAAAGCTGCCCCGATATGGCCGACGATCAGTACAGCCAGGGTTATGGCAAGCCACCCGTGTATGTTGAACAGGAGGTTGGCCAGCTCCTTGTCTTCTGGCACGAACGGCATTGCCGGCAGATGATAACCGCCCAGTGTGACCAGAGCAGGATACGCTGTCACGCCGGCCCAGCCGAACAAGGGTGTCACCACCAGAAATATGTACATTACGAAATGAAGGCTCTTGGCCGCGATTTGCAGCTGTCGCGGCAGGTGATCCGGGTACGGAGGGCTCTTCATCCGGATTTTCACCAGGATCCGCAGAATCATCAACAACAGAACACTAAAGCCAATAGCCTTATGCCAGCTGTAAAGGGTATCAGTCAGGTCCCCCCATATATCAGCCTCTGCCCTTGAAGCCATCCAGAGCCCAATGGGTATCAGCGTCAGGACCATAACCGCCATGACCCAGTGCAGTATCCGCCAGCTCGCGGGATATTTCTGAATCTCCTGCTGCATAACCATCCCTCCATTGAGATTGGCTTTGCGTTGGCCCGGCCTGAGTTATTCCGCGCCAGACATCGCGAACCAGGCTGACCAGCAAACCGTGCTGCAGGTATATGTTCACCGGGACTTCGGGTCGATCAGGGGCGCTATCGGTCAGATAGCAGCAGCGCCCGAGGGAAATCAGAGGGTCGAGACCGTCCCTCCCTGCCGCCATCTGATCCGCCACAGGAAGAGACCTCCTCCTGAAACTACATGTAAACGCCACCGTTGACGTTGATCTGCTGACCGGTGATGTAGTCGCCCTCAGCCGCTATGAATACCACCGCTTTCGCAATTTCCTCAGGCAGGCCAAAGCGCCCCATGGGAACACGTGACATTATCTTCTGGCGGATCTCTTCCGGAACCTGGGCAAGCATTTCAGTCTCGGTAAAGCCGGGCGCTATCGCATTGACGGTGATGTTGTGGCGGGCCATCTCCAGCGCCAGCGTTTTAGTGAATGCTATTATGCCGCCTTTGCTGGCCGCATAATTCGCCTGGCCAAAGTTGCCGGCCTGTCCGACGAAGGACGTGATGTTAACGATGCGGCCATACTTCTGGCCCATCATGATCGGCAGCACCTCTGAACAGGTGGCGTAAACACTCCCCAGGTTGGTGTCGAGGACTTCGGTCCAGTCGGCGTCGGTGAGATTCTTCATGGCTTTGTCGCGGGTAATGCCAGCATTATTGACCAAGATGTCTATATGACCCCATTCACTTTGCACCTTGCGTATCAATTCACGTCCTGCCTCCATCTGCGAAAGATCGGCCTTGATAGTCAAGGCCCGCGAGCCCAGGTTTTCGATTTCCTTGGCAACAGCGTTGGCGTCAGCTTCACGTGACACATAATTGATCGCGACGTCAGCACCGCGTTTGGCAAGCAGAAGGGCAATTTCTCGTCCAATTCCCCTTGAAGCACCAGTGACAATGGCGGTTTTCCCTTTCAGATCCTGCATGGCGCTTTCCTTTGTCAGATAAACCTATTCGGAGGCTCTCCGTTTCCTGGCTGGAAGGTCGAGCCGTTCTGTTGTTATCAGTTGTGGCTGACTTACTTAAAGCTAGCAGAGGGTATGGAAGTGGACAAGAAATGTACTGAGCTGATTTTCGCCCTGGAAAGGCTGCCACAGCTTAAAATAAAGCTCGGTCTCCGACGTGGCCGCCGCCATTGGGTTGTTCGGAAATGCTGCAGGCTTATTGATCAGCTGAAGAAAGTGAGCCAGGGCATGCTCAAAGCACTTCTAGATTACCAGTGTGGCCCAATCCGTTACTAAAAGGCGCTCAAACTTCTCGGGCGGGACGGGTTCCGAGAACAGAAAACCCTGGCCATAATCACAGCCATCGGCGGCCAGTAATTCCATCTGGTCCTGGGTTTCGATGCCTTCAGCGATCACTTTCAGACCCAGTTCGTGGGCCATGACAATGGTCGATCTGGCTATGGCCCTGCTGGTGTCGTTGGTTACCATGTCACGCACGAAGGACCGGTCGATCTTGAGATAGTCGATATCGAATTTCTTGAGATAGGCCAGCGATGAATAACCTGTGCCGAAGTCGTCAAGGGCAACCTGGATTCCGGCGTCACGGTATTCCAGAAGGGTCTGGAACATGTCGGGAGAGGCATCAATCAACATGCTCTCGGTAATCTCCACAGAGATATTATCGCCCGAGAGTCCCGAATCCATCAGGTAGCGCGGCCAGTTGACGTTGCTGGACTTCGACATGAACTGCACCGGTGAGCGGTTGACGCTGATTTCGAAGGTTTCCTGCGCCATCCTGCTCCAGGCCTTTGAGCAGGCTACCGCCTGCTTGAATACCCAGTCTCCGATTTCCTGGATCAGGCCCAACTCCTCGGCCAGAGGGATAAAATCTGCCGGCGCCACCAGTCCCAACGAGGGATGATGCCAGCGTATAAGCGCTTCAGCCTTCACGATACGGCCGCTGGAAAGGTCGATGACAGGCTGGTAGACAACCCTGAACTCGTTTTCAGCCAGCGCCCGGCGCAGGTCCCGCCCTAGGCCCAGGCGTGCCTGGGCCTGCTCCTGCATGGATCGGGTGAAGTACCTGAACTGGTCGCGGCCAGCCTTCTTAGCAAAATACATGGCCTGGTCGGCATTGCGGATGAGTTCAGAAGGCTCGGAGGCGTCCTGGGGAAAGAGCGTGATGCCGATACTGGCCGAAATGTGCACGACATCCTGCCCCACCCGGAACGGCGCCGAAAGTGCCTCTATGATCTTGCAGGCGATCTCTTCTATATGGGCGTGTTCACCAATTGGCGTCAGGATGGTGGTAAATTCGTCGCCACCCAGACGTGCGACCGTATCCGATTCCCGCATGCAGGCACTGATACGCCGGGAAGCATCCGCCAGCAGGAGATCACCGGCATCGTGACCCAACAGGTCATTCACCTCCTTGAAGCGGTCGAGATCGATAAACAGTAAAGCCAGGGAATGGCCGCCACGGCGCGCTTTTTTGGTCGCCTGTTCAAGCCGGTCCCGGAACAGCCGCCGGTTGGGCAGGCCGGTCAGGGCATCAAAGTTTGCCTGGAGCCAGATTTTCCGCTCCGACTGTTTGCTCTCTGAAATATCGATATTGGTGCCGATGACCCGGGTTGGCCTGCCGGCAAGGTCGCGCCCTACAACCGCTCCACGGGCCAGAACCCACATCCAGCCTCCGTCCTGGCGTCGTATACGGTACTCGCTGGAGAACGTCTGGCTCTCAGCCCGAATCAGCTGATCCAGATCCTTGAGCACCCTTTTCAGATCTTTCGGGTAGACCATACGCTGCCAAGCATCGAACGACTCTTCAACTTCATCTTTCGAGTAACCCAGCATATCCCTCCAGGTATGGGAAAACCTGACGTCACGGGTTTGCGGGTTCCACTCCCACATGCCGCCGCCGGAAGCTTCCAGGGCAAGCTTCCAGCGTTCCTCGCTGGCCCGCAGTTCAGCTTCCATGAGTCGCTTTTCGGTAATATCGTTGCCCTGCCCGCAGATCCCGACCACGGTGCCACTGGCGTCGACAATAGGCTGGTAAACAATGTCGACGATGCGCTCGGAAGGCGGCTGGAACGGCAGTTGTCGGAACACCACCGGTATGGCGCTGCCGACGTAAGGCTGGCCAGTGCGGTACACCTCATTATGAAGTTCGTAAAAACCCTGGCCGGCAATATCCGGAAAGGCTTCCTCTACAGATTTGCCGATCACTTCCCGCCAGCCCGTCAGTTCATGAAAGGCCTCGTTCGCCTGAACGACAACGTGCTGCTCACCCTCGGTGAAGTACACGAAACCAGGGGCGCGCTCAAACAGATGACGCAACCGTTCGCGCTCCTCCTCCAGTGCCTCCTTCACCTGCTGCAGCGCCTGGGTCCGGGTAAACATATTGGCTTCGGCCAGCTGCTTTTCAGGTTCGGTTGACTCCGGCAAGCCCTCCATCCTGACCAGATCAGTCACATCCATACTGCTGTGGGAGATGCCGGCTAAGTTGCCCGCCCGGTCATAGAAGGGAGTGTTGACGACGCTCCAGAACCTCTCTTCAAAATATTCCGTGCCGTCCGGATTCTTTATAGGGATAGGGTACCGCTGCAACGCCAGGGTGTCGGGCTCGCCCGTGGCAACCACCCGGGCCAGAGACTTACGCAGAGCCGCCACACCCGTATCCTCGGGATCACCTGGATTTTCCGGAAAAACATCGAATATTGACCGCCCGACCAGGTCTCTCCATTGCCGGCCCGCAGACTTCAGAAACGTTCTGTTGACATCGAGAATGATGAAGTCCATGGACAGCACGACGTCGCCTATCGGCGCGGTTTCGAAAATGGCTTTGTAGGCTGTCTCTGAGAGCGAGGGCATGGGAGGCAACTGCTTGATCAATTTATTTCCAACGATAACTCATTTTCAACGCAAATCCTCGAAATCCGGGCAAGGCACTTCTCAGACATCCTAAAATGCCAGTCCATCCTGCAATCTCTACGAAGTTAAACATGGCTTTTAGCAAGCCGAAGTCTCAATCTGCAGAAACATCTCTGCAATGTAACCTACTATAGGTAGGGAATCCGAGGTGAGGAGAGTACGTGGCATTTCTGAAACACTGCGGTCGTACAGTCTGCTACCGGCTGCTTGGAATCAACACTAGGCCACTGCTGGTCATGGCCCATCCCCTGGGCATGACCCAGGGCGTATGGGACGACATGTTGCCGGCTCTGCTGGGGAAGTTCCGGGTGCTGACCTGGGACCTGCCAGGGCACGGCGCCAGCTCAGCCTGGACAGATGACTCCTGCCAGATCACCGCGGAGGATCTGGCCACGGAGGCCCTTGCACTGGCAGCGATCGCTGGGGAGGAGGCCTTTCATTTTGTCGGCACATCGATTGGCGGTGTGATTGGCCAGCAACTTGTCAGCCAGCATCCAACCAGACTGATCTCCGCCACGCTCACCAACACCGGTGCCGTTATTGGCACAGCAGAGGCCTGGAATACCCGCTCGGAGAGAGTAATGACGCTTGGCCTGGCCACCATGGCGGCTGAGATCGTGCCACGCTGGTTCGGTCCTGGCATTTGCGATCAGCAGCCGGCTCTGGTGGAGGGCTGGCGCACTAGCATGGGGCGCGGCGACGCCCGGAGTTATGCGCTGCTATGCGAAATGCTGGCGACGTGCGACTTCCGGGCAACGCTGGGAAACCTCAGCACCCCGCTGCTGCTCATAGGGGGCACGGACGATATCGCTACGCCGCCCGTCCTGCTGGAAGAGCTGGCACGGCTCTGCGGAGCCTCCGCACCCCTCATTCTTCCCCAGACCGGCCATGTCCCCGCGGTGGAGTGTCCTAACAGATTCAATGAGATTCTGGTTGCTCACCTGACTTGAACACTACTCTCGGAAACGCTTCCGCGCCTGTTGTTGCAGTTCCAGCCACATGATTTTACCCGACGCGGATTTGGGCAGTTGGTCCACGAGTTCGACCGCGGTCGGTACCTTGTAAGCGGCCATCTTCTGCTTACACCAGGCCAGGATGTCTTCGCCGCTCACGGCGCTGCTGGCGTCTGCTTTCAATACCACCAGCGCATTGGCCGTTTCTCCTCTTTTCTCATCAGGCACGCCAATCACGCAGGCTTCCTGAATGTCAGGGTGCCCGTACATGATGCTTTCTACTTCCGCCGGCCAGACCTTGAAGCCCGAAGCGTTGATCATCCGTTTGAGGCGGTCGACCATGAAAATATAGCCTTCCACATCCATGTAGCCGAGATCACCCGTCCTGAGGAAACGCTTGCCATCCCGTTCCAGAAAAGTCTTGGCGTTAGCCTCCGGGTTACCCCAGTACTCCAGCATCACCTGCGGACCGTGGAGGATAATTTCCCCCGTTTCGCCTTCAGGCATCTCCTCCAGGATTGCCGGATCAACGATCCGCGCATCGACACCGAAACTGGCGATGCCTAGGCATTGCCGCTTACCACGCTCAACGGGATTGCCGAGGATAAAGGCCGCGGTTTCAGTCAGCCCGTAAGCTTCGTTGTAGGAGATGCCGAACTCCTCCTTGAGCTTGCGCGAAATCGCTTCGGGCATGGCGGCACCACCGCCCATTAGCCGGAACAGACTGGAAATGTCATGATCGCCCAGGGCGGGATTGGAGAAGAAATCGACAATCATCGACGGCGGCGCGCTCCACATATTCACCCGGTAGCGCTCGACCAGCAGCAGGGCTGCTTCACGGTCCCAGCGTTGCATGACGATCACAGTGGAGCCGTTATAGATCGGGACATTCATGCCGCCCTGCATGCCAAGAAAATGAAACAGGGGCGCAATTGCGAGGCACGAGAAGGCAGGCGAACCACCTCGCCATACGGTGGATGCAGCAACCGAGGCCATCACGGTGACATGGCTATGCACGCAGCCTTTCGGCTGGCCCGTGGTCCCAGAGGTGTAGGCAATTACGCTGAGGTCATCGCATTTGCCATCGAAGGCTGCCGGAGCCAGCTCACGCGCCAGCGCATCCTGCCAGAGGGTGAGCTTCGTATCACCAAGGGCCAGCCTCGGCGCACTCACCGCAGCAGGCACCTGCATATCCAATCGGGTGGGCAGATAGTCCGAATAGGCATGCAGAATGAGATGATCAATATCCCCTGCGTTCAGCAGCGGGCAGGCGTACTCGTTCAGCTCCTGGGCTGCAAGCAGTGTTCTGGCGCCGCTGTCAGCTACGCAGTACCGTAGTTCGTCTTCCAGGTTCATTGGATTGACCGGCACCACCACCGCCTGGGCCCGCAGGATTGCGTAGTAACCGATCATGAACTGGGGGCAATTCTGGGAATAGAGCGCTACCCGGTCGCCGGGTTTGACGCCGCATGCCTGTTGCAGGTAGCCCGCCATCGACTCGACCTGTTCAAGAAATTCACCGTAGGTCAGCGTGAACCCGTAAAACACGATGGCAGGCTTGGACGGATACCGTTTGGCCGCAACTTCGAGATTGTAATAGAGACTGGTTTTCGGTACGTCGAGCGTCTCAGGCAGCCCTTTGGGCCAGTACTTGCCGGATCCGGAAGTCATATCAGTGCTCCTGTCAGCCATTCATGGAATGCTAATGGTGATCCTCAGACCGTTCGATAATGGTTCTTGCCATCGCGATCACCGGGGCATCCACCATCTGGCCGTCAACCTTGAACGCCCCCTCGCCGGATTCCGCTGCCGCGAGAACCTTCAGTGCCCACTCCACCTGCTCCGCGTCGGGTGCAAAGCCGGACTGAACCGGGCTGAGCTGCTTGGGGTGTATGCACAACATTCCGGAGAACCCCATATTACGTGCCCTGCGGGCGCGAGCGAGAACCGCCTGATAATCGTCAAAAACCGGGAACACCGTATCAATGGGGGGCAATAGCGCGGCGACCCGCGAGCTTACCAGTATCTGATACCGGCACTGATCCAGTATAGTCTCGGCGCCGGCGGTGTTGCCTTCAATGCCCAGGTCCTCGCTGAGATCGAGCCCTCCGTAGCTCAACCGGTATACTGCGGGTGAGGCCGCGATGTCGTGGATGGCGACCAGACCTCTGGCCGTCTCGATCAGTGGCATAACAGGCTTTCCTGTTTCTGCGACGATTGAAATGTCTTCTGCCGACTCCGCTCTGGGCAACATGATGCCGATGACCTTATCGTGCCGGTTGCAAAGCGCCAGATCTTCATCAAAAAATGCCGTGCCACGGGCATTGATCCGAACGTAAATGCCGGCGCCCTCGTGCAGATTTAGAAAATCTTCCAGGGCTTGCCGTGCCGCTTCCTTGGCACTTTCGTGCACCGAATCCTCCAGATCCACAATGACTGCGCCAGCGCCGCTGGCCAGAGCTTTTGCTATCCGTTCCGGTCTCAAAGCCGGCACAAATAACATGGTTTTAAGATTATCCCTGGTCATTGTCAGTCACCCGCTATGGACATTTGGCTGGTCATATCACACCAGCATGCTCAAACTGCTCAATCTGTTCTCCGCTGTAACCCAGGGTCTGCAGTATCGGGCGGGTGTGTTCCCCCACCGCAGGTACCGCCGATGCCGCCTGTGGGAACCAGAGCCCGGGGGACTTCAGCGCTGGCACCTCGCCTGCGGGTGTCAGCACGTCAAACCATCGGTCCCGTGCGCTCAACTGGGGATGGGCCCAGACCTGCCCCATCTCATTCACGGCGGCATTGGCAATGCCGGCGGCATCAAGGCGGCGGGTGACCTCCGCCAGGGCGAGTCGCGAAAACACATCCCGGATCAGACCATCAAGCTCAACACGGTTGGCCGACCGCAGGGGATTGGTCGCAAATCGAGGGTCCTCCACCAGCTCGGGCATTGCCATCACCAGCTCACAAAATCCCCGCCACTCCCTGTCATTCTGCAGCCCCAGCATGACGGTGTTTCCGTCCCCGACGGGAAAGGGTCCGTACGGGTAGATCGTGGAATGGGAGGCACCGGCCCGCTCCGGTGATGGCGCTTCTTTATAGCTGTAGTACATGGGATAGCCCATCCACTCGACCAGAGATTCCAACATGGAAATATCGATATGGCTGCCCTCCCCGGTCTGGCCACGCAACAGCAAAGCCGAGAGGATATTGCTCTGGGCATAGGTACCGGCGGCGATGTCAGCCACCGAACAGCCCGCCTTTGCCATGCCGTCCGGCTCGGGCGTACCCGTAACCGAAAGAAAGCCGCTTTCGCTCTGAATCATCAGATCGTAGGCCTTCTTGTCCTGATACGGACCGCCCTGACCGTAGCCCGAGATATCACAGACCGTGAGCCGCGGATATCGCGGATGCAGGTCTGCAAACGAAAGGCTCATCCGGGCTGTCGCTCCCGGTGCCAGGTTCTGCACCAGAACATCGGCCTCTGCGAGCAATTGGTGCAGAATGGCCATGCCCTCGCCCGTTTTCAGATCCAGTGTCAGGCTCTCCTTGGAACGGTTGACCCAGACGAAATGCGAAGACAGACCATTCACACGCTCATCGTACAGGCGCGCAAAATCGCCTTGCCCGGGCCGCTCAATCTTGATCACGCGGGCGCCCTGCTCGGCGAGGTTACGGGTACACAGGGGGGCGGCCACGGCCTGCTCCAGGGCGATAACCGTTATGCCCGCCAGCGGCAGGGGGCTGTTCTTGCTGTGGTTCACGAACGTTCCTCAGCTTTTCTGGTGTGGCTATAAGAGGCTTAAAACGAGCGTGGCAATTCCAGTAGATGCTCAGCCACATAGGACAGAATCAGGTTGGTGGATATCGGCGCCACCTGATACAACCGGGTTTCACGAAACTTGCGCTCGACATCGTATTCGGTGGCAAACCCGAAGCCACCGTGGGTCTGCAGGCAGACGTTAGCGGCCTCCCAGGAAGCTTCCGCCGCCAGGTACTTCGCCATATTGGCGCTGGCACCGGCGTTCTGGCCGCTGTCGTATTCCTCGCAGGCACGCCAGCGCATCAGATCGGCCGCTTCCACGTTGATGTGCGCCTTGGCGATGGGGAACTGGATGCCCTGGTTCTTACCGATCGGTCGGCCAAACACTTCCCTATCGCAGGCGTATTTGCGGGCCTTGTCGATAAACCAGCGGCCGTCGCCAATGCACTCAGCGGCAATCAGGGCACGCTCGGCATTCAGACCATCAAGAATGTAACGGAAACCCTTACCTTCCTCACCGATCAGGCTGTCGGCAGGAATTTCGAGGTTGTCGAAGAACAGCTCGTTGGTTTCGTGATTTACCATGTTGGCAATGGGCTGAACCGTTAGACCGTTACCGATGGCCTGGTGCAGGTCAACGATAAAAATCGACATGCCCTCTGCTTTACGCTTTACCTCCGCCAGCGGCGTGGTTCGGGCCAGCAGGATCATCAGGTCCGAGTGCTGAACCCGGGAGATCCACACTTTCTGACCGTTGACCACATACTTGTCGCCTCGGCGCTCAGCGGTCGTTTTTATCTTGGTGGTATCGGTTCCGGTTGTCGGTTCAGTCACTGCCATCGACTGCAATCGCAGATCTCCGGCGGCAATTCGGGGCAGGTAATTCTGCTTCTGTTCTTCGCTGCCATGTCGCAGCAGGGTAAACATGTTGTACATCTGGCCATGCACCGTTCCCGAGTTACCGCCGGCAAGGTTGACCTCCTCCAGAATAACCGAGGCTTCCGAGACGCCCAGCCCCGAACCGCCATATTCCTCGGGGATCATCGCGGCCAGCCAGCCTGCACGGGTCATGGCTTCAACGAATTCTTCCGGAAAGGCTTTCCGTTCGTCCACCCCCCGCCAATAGGCCGCATCAAACTCTGCACAGAGGCCACGTACGCCCTCGCGGATGTCCTCATACTTCTTCATGGATGGACTGGTCATCTATCGGTTCTCCTCGAATTCAATTTCTGCCTCATGGGCCGGGCCACCTGCATTGGCAGCCCAGAGCAGGGCTTTGCCCTCGCCGCTGATCCGTCCCTCCACCCTGAACAGCTTATTCACCGTCAGGGGCCTCAAGCCTCTATATGACAGGCGCACCAGTGTGCGGTCCGGATTTGCCTCCATAAAGGCCTGCACCATAAGCGTCGCGATCAGCGGGCCCTGAACTACCAGGTCCGGGTAACCTTCCACCTCCGTGGCATAGGGATGATCGTAATGAATGCGGTGGCCGTTAAAGGTTACGGCGGAATAGCGGAACAGGAGCAGTGGCGAAGGTGTGATGCTGACACTCCATTGGGCTTCCTCCACTGGCTTGTCCAGTGACAGTTTGGGGGCCGACGGCGTTTTATAGACGATATCCTGCTCTTCACTCAGGCAGAGCTCGCCGCCCTGGCGATAAAGGTGCTCTACGGTCACGAACAGCAGTTTGCCGGCACGACCGGTTTTTTCAGTAACGGATTTGATCCGGGACTGCCGCTCGGCGTCCCGACCGGTTACCAGTGGCTTATGAAACTCAACCCGGCCACCAGCCCACATACGTGTGTTGCCGTCAGACTCCGGCAGGAAATCACCGGGTGCTATGTGGCCATCCGGCCCGGTTCCGGAGGGAGGCACCGGTATCTGGAAAAAGGCCCAGTGCCAGAGCGGGGCCAGCGGCTCCCCATGATGAGCAAAAGGCCGTGCCAGCATGGCGGCAATCCGGTTGGCAAGAGCGCTATCAAGGGCGTCCGTGCAGGACTCCTGTTTGCCAATCCAGTCCTCAGCTGGTTTCGCCATGACGCTGCCTCTATCAATAGGTATTCTAGGTTTTTAATTTTTATGAGAATGCAGGTATATCAGAGACGAGGGAATTCGATTTTCCTCAAGGGTGCGTTTGGTTTCCATGAACACCCCCGTGGTTTAGACTGACAGTCCCCTGGTTAGCATGCTGCCGATACCCCACTATGCATTTTGATCTTCCCGATCTACGTCTTTTTATCCATGTAGCTGAAGCCAGCAGTCTGACCGCCGGCGCCCGTAGGGCCAGCCTGTCAACCGCTGCTGCCAGCATGCGCATCAAAGCTCTTGAAGGCCAGCTTGGTAGCCGCCTGTTCTACCGGGACAGCCAGGGAGTCGAGTTGACGCCCGCAGGCCACGACCTATTGGTGCATGCCCGGGCCATCATGCGTCAGGTGGACTACATCAAGGATGAGTTCTCCCAATACGCTCAGGGCCAATCCGGCCACATCCGCATTTTCGCCAACACCACCGCCGTGAGCGATTTCATGCCGGATGTGTTGGCACGGTTTCTTGTGTCGCGACCGGGTGTGACCGTTGACCTTCAGGAGCGACTCACCAACGACATCGTGCGGGGCGTGATAGACGGCTCCACCGACCTTGGCGTGGTCGCCGGGCCGGTGACGGCGAAGAAGCTGGAAATCATTCCGTTCAACGTTGACCGGCTGGTGGTTGTCACACCGATCGACCATGTTCTGGCCGGGCGTAAAAGCATCAGCTTCCAGGAAACCCTTGGTTACCCACACATCGGCCTGCGCGAAGGCAGTACCCTGTTCAATTTCCTGCGGGGGCAGGCTAGCGAAATCAATGCACAACTGCAGATGCGAATACAGGTTTTCGGGTTTGAGTCGGCCTGCCGGATGGTGAGCCGTGGCGTGGGGATCGGCATTCTGCCCCGCTCCATCGCGCACCGCTACGCGAAGTTCATGGATATTGCGATTATTGAGCTTGAAGATAGCTGGGCCGAACGGGAACGTAGCCTGATCGTCAGGGAACTGGACGCTTTACCGACCTGTGGCAAGGAGCTGGTGGAGGAAATCCGCGCCGAGGCCTGCCTGACCAAAGCCCCAGTGAGCGCTGGCTAACGCCGGAACCCTGGGGTTCTGTCTGGGCCTGTCCGGCTCAGCCTAACTCTCGACGATTCCACTTCGCTTGAGAATGAGCATGTCCGAAACACCGTCCTGAACCACCTCGTCATGCTGGTTGACCAGCTGCAACCGCCGGTTGACCCGCCCCACGCGCTTGCTGGTTCCCGCCTCGAAATCGAGGATCGACAGCTTCAACCGCAGGGTCATGCCGATCGTAATGGGTTTGACGAACTTCCAGTCGCTGATGGACATCATAGCCACCGCGGACTTCTCGAAAACCCCCAGGGTATGCATCATGCCGGTCGCAATGGCAATTCCGTACGCGCCGTGGACCAGACGCTCCCCGTAGCGGGTTTTGCTGGCAAATTCCTGATCACAGTGAACCGGGTTCCAGTCCCCGGACAGCATGGAAAACATGGTCATGTCCGTTTCCGTAACGGTTCTGCCGGTGCTCTCGAACACTTCGCCTGTTTTCAGGTCTTCAAAATATAACGAGTTATCCATAAGGTCCCCGGCGCATCAAGCGCGTTCAAAAATTGCAGCGACACCCTGCCCGCCACCGACGCACATGGTTTCCAGCCCGTAACGGCAGTCCCTTCTTTTCATCTCATGCAGAAGACTGGTCATGATGCGGACACCGGTTGCGCCAATGGGATGGCCAAGAGAAATCCCCGAACCGTTAACGTTGAGGCGGTCATGGTCATCCCAGCCCCACTCTTTGAGCACTGACAGCACCTGGCAGGCAAACGCTTCGTTCAGCTCCACCAGATCCATATCGTTGAAACCGAGCCCGGTGTTGCGGAAAAGCTTCTCGACGGCCGGCACCGGACCAATACCCATGATCCCGGGATGACAGCCTACCGAGGCCCAACCCACCATGAAGGCCATCGGATCAAGATTCAGTTCCGCCAGTTTGTCTTCTGAAACCACCAGACAGGCCGCCGCCGCATCGCTTTGCTGGCTGGCATTACCCGCTGTTACGGTGCCGCCTTTGATAATGGGGTTCAGTTTTGCGAGTGATTCCATGGTCGTTTCGGGACGGATACCCTCATCCCGCAGGAACGGGAGTGGCTCCGCCTTGCGCTGGGGAATGTCGAGCTGAACGACTTCGTCATCAAAGCGCCCCTCATCCCAAGCTGTCGCTGCCCGCTGATGACTGCGCATGGCATAGGCATCCGCCTCGTCGCGGGAAATGCTGTATTTTTTTGCCAGATTCTCCGCTGTCTCGATCATGCCGGAGATGTAGCCGAAACGGCCCTCGGGCTGGGAGCGTTCGCGGCCACGATCCAATCGGTCATGCAGGGTGGAAGAGCCAGCCTTCTTGCCCCAGCGCATGTCGGTGGAGTAGTACTCAATGTTGCTCATGCTCTCGACGCCACCTGCCACGACCACATCGCAGGCTCCGGACTCGACCATCATCACCGCGTTAATAACGGCCTGTAGGCCACCGCCGCAGCGACGGTCCAGCTGCATGCCCGGCACATGGTTCGGTAACCCCGCCTGCAAGGCGGCCCAGCGGCCCACACAGGGAACTTCGCTGTTGGCGTAGGACTGCGCCACTACCACGTCTTCAATCAGGGCCGGATCAATCCCGGCTCGCCTGATGGTTTCCCTGACCACCGTCGCAATCAGATCTTCAACCGCTACCGGTCTTAACGCTTTGCCAAACGCGCCGACTCCGGTGCGTACAGGCGTCACTATGGCTGCTCGTCGCTGTTTCATGATGTCACCTCAGGGGTTTGTGTTTGAGTCGCGCTCCAGAGCCATGGCCCTCAGCTTTGCACGCTGAATCTTGGTGCCGTTTGCGCTTTCTGTCACCGGGAAGGCGTCCAGGAACCAGACCCGGGCCGGTACCTTGAACGGCGCTATGACGTTCCTGAGCCAGGCACGGACGCCCTCGGCATCAATATCGATCCCCGGTCCCGAAATGACAAAGGCTACACAGGCAGATTTTCCATCCACATCGGCGCCGATTACCTGAGCTTCTGCAATGCCGGGGCAGTCTCTCAGCATGTCTTCAATTTCCGCGGGGTTTACCAGAAAGCCGCCGAGGCGTATGGCATCGCCGGCACGGGTCTGATACACAAAAGAGCTATCCCGGCGCAGGTATCCAATATCGCCGGTGGTGAAATAGCCCTCGTTATCAACTGCCTCGGCGGTCGCTTCCGGATTATTGAAATAGCCCGCAAAGTTACCCGCCGCCTGGATTTCCAGAACACCGCTCTGCTCCGGCTCCAGTAATTCGCCGGATTCGACATCGCGGACCCTGAGTTGTGCTTCCGGGTCAGCCCGAAAGCCGCCCCCTTTGCATCGCTCCTGTCTGTCTCCGTCTACCGCCTGAACCGAGAAAAGAGCCTGCACCTCGCTGGATCCGTAGACACCCGCCAGTGGCATACCTCTGGCGTCTGCTGCCCTGGCAAGCTCTTCCGCGCCGGTCTGGAAGGAGGCGAATCCACACATGCGGAGACTGTCGAACCTGGCTTCTTCAGGCATGGCCGCAAGAATCTTCCAATACATTTCATCACTGCCAAAGATGTGCGTCAGTCTATGCTTCTGAATAAGCTCTACCGCAGGCTCGCCGTCAAAGGTTTCCATCACCGCGATGGGTATGCCTGCCGCCAGGGCCGTCATCACCGGCACCAGCCCAAAAGTTCCGCAGAAGGGCAAAGGCGCGAGCAGGCCGGCACCGGGCTGATCGAACCGGAAGGCTCGGGCCACTGAGTCCGCATGGGTGGCGAGTGATCGCTGGGTGTGCATGACCAGCTTCGGTAGTTTGGTGGTGCCCGAGGTCGTGAACAGCATCGCCAGATCCTGCTCGCTGGAGTTGTCCTCCAGGTCCGGCGCATCGAAGGCTTCGAGATCCGGAAACGGCCGTGTTGAACACCCGGCTAGCTGCGGCATTTGCGCGTCATGGTCAAGGGCTGCGTCAAGCACAGCGATCTTCTCGAGATCCGGTACTGTAGCTGGTTCAAGTTCTTCCAGCAGAAGCTGGAAATCGATCTTGCGAAAGCCCGGCTGCATGATCAGCATACGGGCACTGGAAGCGGACAGAATATGCTGCAGCTCTGCGGTGCGATAGCGGGTATTGACCGCCACCAGGACCGCACCCAGGCGGGACAGACCCAACATCAGCGCCAGCCATTCGGGCCGGTTCACAAGCCACACAGCGGCCCTGTCACCGTGGCCAATGCCCTGCTCATGGAGCCAGGCTGCGGCTGCGCGCCCCATCTGGTCAAGTTCGCCATAGCTGATACGGCGCCCGCCCACTATCAGGGCGCACGACTCCGGCGCCTGTTCCAGATGCCGTGTCACCAGTGCAGCCAGGGTCAGCTTCTTCGACATCAGTAAAGCTCCATCAGCTTCTTGTTATCGCTCAGCTCGGAGGGCTGACCTTCCCACGTCATCCGGCCCGATTTCATTACCACCACCCGGTCCGATATTTTCAGGGCTTCCTTGACGTTCTGCTCCACCAGCAGGATCGACATGCCGGTTTTCTGTTGCAGCTCACGTATCGGGCCACACAGATCCTGGAACAGTTTTGGCGCCAGCCCGATGGATGGCTCGTCCATCAGCAAACAGCGGGGCCGGCTGAGCAGTGCCCGGCCAATGGAAACCATCTGCTGCTGCCCGCCCGACAGATCGCCGGCTCGGGTCCGGTAGAACTTTTTCATCATCGGCAGAATCGACATCACCCACTCGATGCGTTCCGGCCGCGCTTTTTCCGGAACACCCGCTGCCCACATGCCGAGGCTCATGGTTTCCTCAACCGTCATACCAGGGAACACGCCACGGCCTTCCGGGACCATGGACATGCCGGCCATGGTCATGGCCCGGGGCTCGGTAACGGCGGGTTTGCCATTGAACAGAATCCGGCCGCCCTCGTGGGGCACCAGGCCAAAAATGGCTTTGAGCAGGGTGGATTTGCCCGCCCCGTTATGGCCGATAAGGCACAGCACTTCGTTGCTGTTTATGTGCAAACTGATGTCGGTAAGCACGGGCCGGCCGCCGTAACCGACCACCAGGTTCTCAACCTGGACCGTTCTGTCTGTCATGGCTACCTCTCCCCGAAGTAAATGGCGGCCAGCGCCGGGTCGTTCAGGATGGTTTCCGGCTCGCCGTCAGCCAGCAATCTGCCCTGGTCGAGGAACGCAATCCGGTCAGAGATATTCACCACAATGTCCAGATTGTGTTCAATGATGCAGACGGTAATCCCCTCTTTTACTTCCTCCCGGAGCAGCTGCAGGAAGAGATTGTAGGAATTGGGATCCAGCCCGGATGCCGGTTCATCCAGCAGCCACAGGCGCGAGTCAGTCGCCATGATGCGGGCCAGGCTCAGGAACTTGCGCTCGGCGTAGGCCAGATCAAGCGCACGGGTATGGCGCTTCGCCGTAAGCCCTGTTCTGTCCATAATCTGGCTGACCTTGCTGTATCGCCTGGCCTTACGGGATTTACCGCCGGGCTGCCAGAGCCAGGAGCCGGGCTCCATCATGGTCAGGATATTTTCTTCCACCGTCATATGGGTAAACAGCCGCAGATCCTGGAAGGTTCTGGCTATCCCTTTCCTGGCAATGCGCCACGGAGCCTTGCCAATCAGTGACTCACCCTGCCAGCGTACGTCGCCCTGAGAGGGCTGAATGTGACCGGTAATCATATTGAACAAGGTGGTTTTGCCGGCTCCATTGGGGCCGACCAGAGTCGTAATGATGCCCGCCCGCAGATTCAGGGACACGTCACTGATTGCCTGAAGACCCCCGAAGTTCTTGCTGAGACTGTTGATCTCCAGCAACACTTCCTGGTCGTCGGTAGAGCCGGTAAACCCAGAGCCGGGGGCCGGATTTGCGGTTTCGCGGGCTGTCACTGGTTCTGCGCTCATTTACCACCTCCCGGGTGCGAACTCACGATGCCGCCGGGACGGAAAATCATCAGCAACACCATGGCCAGGCCGTAGACGATCTGCTGAATGGAGCCAATTTCGGTCTGAGGCAGAAAGGTCAGATACGTCAGCGCACTCGGCATCAGCATCAGCAGTGCAGCCCCTAACAGGGGCCCCACAATCGTCGCCGTGCCTCCGATAATGACCATCGCCATCACCATCACCGAAGTGTCGAGCATGAAGCTCTCGACGTTGATGAAGCTCATATAGAAGGCATAGAGCGCGCCGGCAACGGCTGCCAGCGCAGAAGAAAGTACAACGGAGAACGTCTTGATCACCGTTATGTTCTTGCCTGAGGCCAGCGCGGCCGATTCACTGTCGCGGATTGCCTTCAGGCTGCGACCGAAACTGGTGTGTACCAGCGTCCGGGTAATCGCAATGATGATCGCCAGACAAATCAGCGCCATCACCAGGAACTGCCACGGTTTGTAAACCGGAAAACCGAACAGCTCCACAGCGGGAATCCCGATCACCCCACCTATACCCCCGGTAAAACTCTTCCACTCCGAGAACAGGGTGACAGCCAACACCTGCAGGCCCAGTGAGGCCGCCACAAAGTATTCTCCTCGAACCCGCAAGGCAGGTAAGGCCAGCAGCAGGGAGGTTACCGCGGCAGCCGCCATGGCGGCAGGCACCGCCACGAAGAACTCCGGGCTCACATTCATCGCCACCAGGGCTGCCGTGTAGCCACCGATGCCGAAAAACACGGCATGTGCGAGAGAGAAAATGCCGGCATAGCCGATAATGAAATTCAGCGTGGTCGCGAGGATCGCGTACACCGAGATCAGGACCAGCAGGTTCAATATATAAGCTGTCATGTCAGCGCCTCACGAAACCGTCGCCCGGCCAAAGAATCCGGACGGTTTGAAGATGATGAAGAAGAACAGGATCGCGAAAGTAATGGCCTCGCTCCACTGGGTGCCCAACTTCCACATGGCCAGGTTCTCCGCCACACCAATCAGCAAACCGGCACAGGCTGCGCCACGGAGGCTGCCAATACCGCCGACTATGGTTGCCGCCAGACTGATCAGCATGACGTGATGACCCACCGCCGGATTAATACCGGTGCCTGCGGCAGTAAAGATCGCACCCGGCACCACCAGCAGTGACCCAAGGGCAAAAGCGTAGGTAGACAGACGACGCGGGCTGAGTCCGAACGTGCGCACCAGTTCCGGGTTTTCGCTCAATGCCCTCAATCCCTTGCCAATAAAGGTGTGGGTCATGAAGAAATGCAGGGCTACAAAGCAGACGATCGCAACCACCACAGCGAGCCCGTTCAGGGGCGACAGGTAAAGCCCGGGCATGACCTCAATTGAGTTGCTCAGGGGCGTGGACACCGACATGAAACCCCTGCCAAACACACTGCCGAGAAGATTCTGTACCACGATCCCGATCCCGAAGGACGCCACGAATACGGTGAAGAACGAGCCTTCGTGACGCTGGATCGGCGCGTACATGAGTCTGTCCAGTAACACGCCGAACACCACCGCACTGAGAGCAGCCACTGCGACCGCAAAGGTCCAGTGCAGACCGAGACCGGCCAGCGCGAAGTGAAACAGGTAAGCCGCAATCGCGAACGTCGCGCCGTGGGCGAAGTGGAATATCTTGGTCGAGCCGAAGATCAGCGAGAAGCCGGCTGCGGTGAGGGCGTAGATCGCCCCCACCTGCAAACCATTGGCAAGGAGTTGCAGAAACAGCATGACAAGCCCTTACTCAGCTGCTTTGACGGAGACCACCTTGCCGCTGCCGGAGCCGTCCACTTCGAGCACCTGGATCGGTGCCTGGAGAGTGCCATTTTCCTGGAAGGACACTTCGCCACCGACAAGTTCGAAGGTTTCCGTCGCTTTACGCTGAGCCAGCAAATTGGCGCCGGTCAGTTCTTTGTCCTGCTCTTCCAGAGCCTGGGCCAGCAGCCCGAAGACTCTTACGGCGTTGTAGTAGTTGGCAATGTAAGAGGTCGGGTTCTTGTCATGCTCGGCCTTGTAATCGTCGACAAAACGCTTGGTTACCGGGTCATCCGAATCCCAATCGATGCTCTGGGTTGTGAACAGTGCGCCCTGGGCTTCTGCCTGCTCTTGCAGCTCTGGTACAGAGAACGCCGAGTAGCTGGCTATCTGCGCCTTTACACCGTTGTCCCGCAATTGTTTAACGATCTGCAACTGTTGTGAGCCATAGGAAGCCACGTAGACCACATCCGGATTATCACTGCGGACTCTGGCTGCCACACTGCTGAACTGCTGGGCGGAAGCTGCTATTGAGTGAGACTCCACGAGTTCCGCTCCGAGCTCAGGCAGCGTTTTCTCCAGTTCCCCAAGTATCGACTCACCCAGGGGATCATCCACATAGACCAGGGTGAAGCGTTTATGCCCCAGGTCTTCCACGGCATATCGGGCCAGGGCGCCCACCTCATTGTTCGCCAGAGGGATGACGTTCCAGAAATATTCGCCCAGTTCCGCCAGATCAGGGCCAACACCACCGCCATTGACCGCTACCGTTTCGCTGCGCTGAGCCAGCGTGGAGATAGCCTTCGAAACGCCGGTAAAGGCAGAAAGCACATAAGGAACACCTTCCACATTGATCAGCTTGTTCATCGCCACCACACCTTGCTGGGGCAGGGCCTGACTGTCCTCATACAGAATATTGAGGTTTCCGGACAGCATTTCGTCTTCGTTGATATGCCTGGCGGCCAGGTCTGCACCGGACATGAAGATGTCCCCGTAGGTGGCATTAGGTCCGCTGAGGGGAAACACCGCACCGATTTCGATGTCATCCGCCTGGATTGACGCGGCAGAGACAAGCCCTGCGGCGAAGGCTATGGCAGAAAGTGTCTTACGCAACATAAGCTATCCTCGGTATTGTTATTGTTCCATCTCAACCTAGCACTGATTCAGTCGGGCACAATTCGCCATTTATTAAGGGCCCGTTAAGGCAATGTGAATATGGATCGGAGCCTTGTCACAGCGCTTTCGTCTACGCTTGTCTGAACCCCAGATAAAGGAGCAGAACCATGAACTACCGCCGCCTCGGAACCACTGGCATGAAGGTGTCCGCACTCTGCCTCGGCACCATGACCTATGGCTCGCCGAAATGGCGTGAATGGGTACTGGACGAACAGGCTAGCCGGCCCTTCATAAAGCAGGCACTGGATGCCGGCATCAACTTTTTCGATTCCGCTGACATGTACTCACTGGGCGAATCGGAGCGGGTGGTGGGCAAAGCACTGCTGGATTACGCGCCCCGTGAGGATGTGGTCATTGCCACCAAAGTCTTCAATGCCATGGGGGACGGACCCAACAACCGGGGTCTGTCGAGAAAGCACATCATGGCGGCCATCGATAGCTCGCTGCAGCGCCTCGGTACCGACCACGTCGACCTTTACCAGATTCATCGCTGGGACTATCACACGCCTATCGAAGAAACCATGGAAGCCCTGCACGATGTCGTGAAGGCTGGCAAAGCCCGTTATATCGGCGCCTCGTCCATGTATGCCTGGCAGTTTGCCAAAGCCCAGCATACCGCGCAGATGCATGGGTGGACCCGCTTCGCCACCATGCAGCCGATGTACAACCTGGTGTACCGGGAAGAAGAGCGCGAAATGCTCCCGCTATGTATCGATCAGGGCGTGGGGGTTATTCCCTGGAGCCCGCTGGCTCGAGGCGTACTCGCAGGCAGGACAGTGCAGGGTGAGGGCGGCGAGAGTACACGGGCAAAGACCGATGAGAATACCCGCAAATGGCACCTGGGCAGTGACATGGATCAGCCCGTGATCGACGCCCTGCGCAAGGTTGCCGCGGATCGGGATACGAGCATGGCCCAGGTAGCTCTGGCCTGGGTAATGTCCAACCCCGCGGTGACCGCACCGATCATTGGGGCAAGCAAGCCTGGTCACATTGACGACGCTGTTGCGGCCTTGGAACTGGCACTTTCAGACGAGGAAAAGGCAGCCCTTGAAGGCGCCTATGTGCCGCATCGGATTGCGGGTCACAGCTAATACGACCTGCTAGTTTGCCTGGCTGAATCAGATCGGCAGAGTGAGTGCGGCACAAAGCAGACTACTCAAAGCCAGGGCGCTCAGGGAATACTTCAGATTCCACTGCCAGGCCGCATGTTGGGCGCTGTAGCCGGTGCAACGCTCGAGCAGCAGCGAATTGGCGGAATAAGGCGTGCCTGCGATGGTAATGCCCCAGCCGGTCGTCATACCAAGACCCAGCCCCAGCAATCCATACTCAGGCCAGATTGGCCCAAGGATACTGCCGGCAAGTGTTCCCGAAATAATCGGGTTCACGCCCACGGCGCCACCGGCGAAAAACAGCCACGGTACCGCAGCGGCCATCACAGGATAGGCCCACGCCGGCAAGCTGAAATCCATCCCCAGCAAGGCCAGCGCGAAGACGCCGATGATGCCGCCCAGAAAGGATGAGCCGCCCATGATGGCCAGTTCATTGTTTACCGGCGCCAGTGTGGGCAGGGCAACAATACCGTCAACAAGACGCCGGTAGGCCAGACCCAGTATGACCGCGGCCAGACAGCTGAGGGTGACCGCCTGGGCATAAACCAGTCCGGCCTGGGAATTCAGGGTAAACGCAGACGCACAGATCAGGGCAATGATGGCAACAAAGCGAAGCCAGGGTAAAAGCGCGGGTTGATGATCCTCTGGCAGCACGGCCACGTCATCCCGGGCGGGTTCCTGCTCTCTTGCATACGCGCCGGCGACCAGAAAGAGCACAGCCACGGGCAAACCCACGCCAATCAATTTCCAGCTCGACAACCCCGGCAGAAACGTCACGGTCATAACAATGGCGATCGACAGGGGGGAAGCCATGGGCGAAGCGCCGAAACCACGCACCACCGCCCGCGCGGCATTGCGGCCCAGTGCACTGTCCCCTTTCTCCTTGACCTGGACGCCGACCATGGTAGCCACCACGCCTACAGCCCCGAAGTTCAGCGGGATCGACAGCAGAGCCGTGCCCACGGTCATGCCCATGTAACGGACCAGAGACTTGCCGGCAAACAGGCTGCGGGCAATGATCTTGAGATCCCTGGATTGAGCCATCACGGCAGATAGCAGCATCACGGTGATGATCAGAGCGCCAATACGCGCCATATTGCCCGCGGCCCTGGGCAGGGCTGAGGGCTCGAACGCAAGTGCAGCCACGCTCAGCAAGATGATCAGCGAAAATATCACCCGGCCCACCAGGCGCAGGTTGCCCCAGCCCAGCACAATGGCCAGGCAGGCAAACACGGTGGCGGCCACGGTGTGACCTGGCACAAACGTGGCGATGCCAGCGCCCATGGCAAGATAAGTCAGAAGGGACCTCGGCCCGGTCAGGTTATCCGGACGCAATAACGCTCTCATACTACCGACATTCCGTATCGCCCCGAGCCGTCTGTTTGATCCTCTGACTGATATGGCCGATGGCCTCAGGCAGGGGGCAGCAACCGTGCGCCGGTCAACGCCTGCACTTCATCAAATGTATTACTGCCAAACAGCTCCACGACCTGGAGCCCGTCCGGTGTGACATCGATGACGGCGAGGTCGGTAAAGATCCGCTGCACCACGCCGGTGCCAGTCAAGGGATAGGTACACTGTTCGAGAATTTTCGGCTCGCCCTCCCGGTCCGTGTGCTTCATCACCACGAAGAGCTTGCGGGCGCCCACTGCCAGATCCATCGCGCCCCCAACAGCTGGGGGGTACTTGTCGTTGTTTGTCGCCCAGTTCGCCAGATCACCCCGGGCAGATACCTGGAAGGCCCCCAGGACGGCAATGTCCAGATGCCCTCCGCGCATGATCGCGAAGGATTCCGCATTATCGAAGTAGCAGCCTCCCGGAAGCAGGGTTACATACTGTTTGCCGGCATTGATCAGGTTGGGATTTTCTTCCCCCGGCGCAGGGGCCGGACCCACGGCGAGAATGCCGTTTTCACTGTGGTAAATCACCAGTTTGTCACCGGAGACGTAGTTTGCGACCTTGGTAGGCATACCGATACCAAGATTCACATAGGCGCCGTCGGGTATATCCTTGGCCACACGTTCGGCCATCTGTTCGGGATTAAGCCTGAGCATGGTGCATCTCCTCTGCTACCAGCCGATCAACGAAAATCCCGGGGGTCACGATGTGCTCAGGGTTCAGATCGCCGACCGCCACTATAGAATTTACTTCGGCAATGGTTATGCTCGCCGCGCTGGCCATCATCGGATTGAAATTGCGCCCGGCCGTGTTATAGATCAGATTCCCCCAGGGGTCGCCGCTCTCTGCCCGTATCAACGCGAAATCCGCAGGCAGCGGCAACTCCAGTACGTAGCCCTTGCCATCAATCACTCTGGTTTCCTTTCCTTCAGCCAGTTTGGTGCCATAACCGGTCGGGGTCAGGAAACCGCCTATCCCGGCTCCGGCAATACGGATACGCTCACTCAATGTGCCCTGGGGCACAAGCTCCAGCTCTACCGAGCCTTCTTCAAAGCGTTTCTCGAACCAGATGGAACCAGCTGAGCGCGGGAAAGAACAGACGATCTTTCGGACCAGGCCATCCCTCAACAGGGAAGCAATACCTTCCTCTGCCACGCCGGCATTATTGGAAATGATGGTGAGCCCCGTGGCGCCATGCTGGCGCAGTGCTTCGATCAGTTTCAGCGGTATACCTGAGCTGCCGAAGCCACCTATCATGACCACTGCGTCGTCAGGAATGTCCGCCACGGCCTCTTTGAACGATATAACCCGTTTATCAATCACAGCGAAATCACCTCTTGTCAGGGTCCGGGGTCAACGAGGGAGTGCCGGCATGGCGCTCCGGTTCAGGATTCCTTTTCCTGCGTACATCAATGCTATAACCCCCAGGCCCGCGGCCTCACTGACCAGGTTCGGATAAATCAACAATCCGCCGGCAATCAACGCCATCACTCTCAGGGGCCAGGCAATAATCCCGACCCGGTAGAGATAACCTTCCATTGCAGAAGCAACCAGCCAGATAGCGGTGATTGCCGTCGCTGTGGACATCAGAATCCGACCGATATCCCCTTGCAGGATGAGGGAGGGGTTCAACACGAACAGGAACGGCAGGATAAAGAGAATGCCTCCCAGGCGCATTGAGTAGAGGCCGGTTTTTGTGGCGTTCGAACCGGCAACGCCGGCGGCTGTTATTGCAGCCAGGGAAACCGGCGGAGTGATGTAGGACAGCATGCCCCAATACAGGATAAACAGATGACTCGCTATCGGGTTTAATCCGGCATTGACCAGAGCAGGCGCAAGCAGGATAGACAGGAAGATATAGCAGGCACTGACGGTCATCCCCATGCCCAGAATAAAACTGGTCACCGCACCGGCTGCCAGCATGAGGGGTATGCTGCCGCCGGCATAAAGCAGGAGCTCACGGGAAAACGCCCCGGCAACACCCGTATACGAAAGTCCACCCACCACCAGTCCGATGCCCGCAAGAATTGCCACCAGGTTCGCCACATTGGTCGTTAAGTCCCGGATAAATAGCTGGGCCCGGGCAAGGTTCATGCGGTACTTACGCTTGAACAATGAAACACCCAACAATACCAGAGAG
Organism: Marinobacter salicampi; assembly: GCF_011074795.1. Lineage (GTDB taxonomy): Bacteria > Pseudomonadota > Gammaproteobacteria > Pseudomonadales > Oleiphilaceae > Marinobacter > Marinobacter salicampi. The sequence goes on along the minus strand of NZ_JAAMPF010000036.1, from coordinate 208,765 downwards.
GCGTAATAGGGCGCATAGGCCTCAAGCCGCATCACCAATAGCATGTAGATCAACATGGCCAGGGCGAACAGGTAGGGCCAACCCTCTTTTAGGGTTTCTTTAAGGCTGGGAATTTCGTCGTCCGGTAATCCCTTCAGGCCTCGTTTTGCGGCGTAGTTGTCGACCTGAAAAAGCAGCGCCAGGTAAAACAGCAGTGCGGGCAGGAACGCCGCAATCATGATCTCGGCGTACGCTACCCCCAGAAAAGACGCCATTATGAAAGCCACCGCGCCCATGACCGGGGGCATCAGGGTGCCGCCGGTGGAAGCGCAGGCCTCAACTGCTGCCGCATAATGCGCAGGGTAACCTGACTTCTTCATGGTCGGGATGGTGATCGGACCGGTCGTGAGAATGTTTGAAATCACACTGCCGGACAGACTGCCCAGAATACCACTGGACAATACCGAGACTTTGGCCGGGCCACCGCGACTGCGGCCCATCAGAGCGGTGGCAAATTTCATGAAGAACTCACCACCACCGGTGATGGTCAGTGCAGCGCCGAAAACCACGAACCCTATGACCAGTTGCGCCACCACCTGCATCGGGATGCCAATAACGCTTTCAACACCAATAACATGGGCGCGGATAATCTCCGGCAGGGTGTATTCATTGCCCCAGAGGAATCCCGGCATACTATCGGCATAAAGTGGGTAGGTGCCAAAGAACAGTGAGACGAACAGCAACGGCCAGCCGCCGCACCTGCGGACACCTTCCAGGATCAATACCAGCAGAACAGCTGACGATATGGTTGCTTCCAGCGGGGCCGCGAACTCCCAGCCCAGTTGAATCATGGTTAATCCGTGAAATCCCAGATACCCGCAGGAAGCCAGCGCCAACAGACCCAAAACCCAGTCGTACCAGGGAACTTTATGTCTGGCGCCGGACCAGGCGGGAAAGCACAGAAACGCCGCCGCCAGAAAAATACCGATCAGGTAGTACAGATAGGAATTTCCCAGCGGCTGAAATCCAAGCAGCTTGAGATTGAAGGTCTGATTGATCGCCATCAACAAACCCAGGGTGCCTAATATCAGAACGCCCCAATAACCGGCGCCTTGAAGACGGCCCGGGTCGGGTTCACCTGGAATTGGTGGCGGAGTCTGGGCAACGGCACCCTGAGAAGAAGTCATAACACACCCCGGGAGAAGACGAAGTAAAAAGTGGTGCATCAACTGCACCACCTTCTTCAGGCCATTGAGAAACGGTTAGAGCGAGCTGAGTGCCTCGGCACGGTGCTTTTCCCAGATCTCGGCAAACTCGTCATCGCTTTTTCCTTCGCCCTCTTCCACAGCTTTCGGCCATGCTTCCATCAACGCATTGAGGCGCTCGGTACGTGCATCGTTCCAGGACTGGTGCTCCTCGGTCCAGATACCCTTTTCTTCCAGGTAGCGGATGGCCCCCGCGTGGAAGGGGACATCAATTGCAGGAACGCCAGCTTCCTCAAGGTCCCAGCGATGCATGACCGCCGTGGCGTCCTTGTACATATCGAAGGTCTCATCCAGCGCCTTGATGTAGTTGTAGACCGCTTCCTCGTCCATATCGGCACGGACCGTCAGCACCGGATAGCGATAGGCCAGGATATCTACCGGATTTTCTTCACTGATGCCAGCACCCACGGTTTCCGTGTAAGGCTGGAAGAAAGGCGCCACTTCGCGAATCCGTTTCCAGCCCTCCTCGTCGTCCTTCGGCACTTCCAGCCAGCGAATGTCACGGGGCGATTCGGCCAGTTCATAGACATGGCTTGGCGTTGTGGTGGTGCAGGAGGCATCCGCCTCACCACGAGCCAGCGAGCTCATGGCGCTGGCATAAGTCGGGAAAATGATGGCATCCACGTCATCCCTGGTCAGACCGGCAAACGCCAGAAAGGCATCGCATTTCACGTTGACGGAGGGATTGCCGGCAACGTAGGCAAAGCGGACACCCTCCAGATCATCCAGTGATTCAATATTCGCGTCCTCTGCGGTGAAGATACCGAACGAAGAGGGTCGACCAGCGACGGCCCGGAGATCCTGCGGGCCCCAGCGACGGGTGGCAAAATCGTGAATACCTTCAGCAGCAAAAAAAGTTTCTGTGGCAAGGAAGGCGTAGTCCGCCTGACCGCTGATCAGGGGCTGCAGCCGACCGATGGCGGAACCGGAGGGCTGTATACGGACTCGGGTGCCATGCGCTTTGCCGAAGGCGTCGGCAATGGCAGAGGCCTCGGCGTAGCCTGCGGACCCAACATCGTAGGCAGACCATGTCATCTTATCCGGCAGCTCATTTTCGGCAGCGGCCGGTGCACTGAGGCTCAGCAGCATTGCAGCGGCGCATACGGAGCTGGCCAGAGGGGAAAATGATTTTGGTGTAAGGGATGTCATAGGGACTCTCCTGATAATTGTTGTTTTGAGTAACTACTTAAGCCTAGCTCACAGCCGGTTTTTAGCCTGGCATTGTAAACAAATTGCAACGGGCTGAACCGCCAGCGCCTCCAAACTAAACCCGCCATCTCGGCCAGTCAACGTGTTTTCTATAATCGAACAAACAACTATTTTATATAAGGAATGCTATTTTTGTATAGCTTGTGCCGATATCCGTGAAACCCTGCCCTGGCTGCATCGCAGCGAGTTAATCCGGAGCTTCATCCTGACCAAAAACCCGGTTTCGCTCTTGATGCTGTTCTTTCAGGCAGTCCAGCAACAAGTTACGAATTTCCTTGTGTGAATCGGTATCGTGACGCCAGATACAGTGCGACTGGTGACGAGTGGTTGAGTCGGTCAGCGTCACAAAACTGACATTGGAGAACCCGGATTTAGCCAGCGACTGGGGCACCAGGGCAACGCCCATCCCATTAGCTACCAAGGCAAGAATGGTCAGCCAATGGGATACTTCATGGCAGATCTGTGGCTCGACACCGGCATGATGGAAAAGGCTGATAATCCTGTCGTAGTAATGGGGAGCGAGATCGCGGCCAAACAGGATAACCGGCTCATTGGCAAGCTCCTTCACGGCCAGCCTGCGCCGGGCGGCCAGGCGATGATGAGCCGGTACGCAGCAGAGAAAGGGCTCATCCGTCAAAGTAACCGAGTCGATACCTTCAGGTAAGGGCATAGAGTGGATAAAACCTATGTCGAGCTGCTCTTGCATTACGGCCTCAACCTGATCTGCCGAGTTGCGTTCTATTAACTGGATTTTAATACCCGGGTAGCGGGATTGCAGAAGTTTGAACAGCTCTGGCAGGCCGCGAAAGAGCATTGCCGGAGTAAAGCCGAAGCGCACCAGGCCGGTTGCGCTGGAGGCAATCCGCTGTACCAGATTTTGTGACTCTTCCAACTGTTCAAGTATCCGGCGCGCCTGGCGCTGAAACGCTTCCCCTGCCGGCGTGAGTATCACGCGCTTGCTATTACGCAACAGCAACTTGACGCCCAGCTCCGCCTCCAGGAGGCGGAGGCTGGCGCTCAGAGGGGGTTGGGAAATATGCAGACGTTGAGATGCCCGACCAAAGTGCAACTCCTCCGAGAGCACCAAAAAGTATCGTAACTGCCGAAGTGTAAGCGCCATAAACGTTACCCCTTATCGTTTTACCAATCTTCAACCATACCGAAAACTGTATCAATGGATCCTAAAACAGTATTGGATACCGGCGCCCTACCCGCCTAACGTGACGATAAAGCCTATAATAAGCCCAGAGGTACGCCGCCATGAGTGAAAAAAAAATCTACCGCAACATTCCTGATGGCTGGGGCCTGAACAGCTACCATAATGACCCGAGTCTTTCCCAACTCCTGGGCATCTACTTGCCAGAAACGTTACGTCGCCATCTGGAAACTTACTTTGCCGAGATGGGGGCTCTGGCCGGTGGGGAACTCGAAACGCTGGCGCTTGCCGCTGACAAGAACCCCCCTGAACTTGCCTTGCGAAGCAGAAACGGTGCCGCGCTTCAGGAGGTTCAGAAGCATCCCGCCTATCTACGCCTGGAAGCTTATGCCTATGGCCAGTTTGGCCTGGCGGCGATGTCACATCGCGGCGGGGTGCTTGACTGGCCGGAGCCCATGCCTCCTGTGGTCAAATACGCCCTGACCTACCTGTTCGTGCAGGCAGAGTTTGGTCTGTGCTGCCCACTGAGTATGACGGATGCACTGACCCGCACTCTTCGCAAGTTCGGTGACGAGGCCCTGATTCGTCGCTACCTTGGGGCTCTGACTTCTCAGGATATGGACCAGGCTTACCAGGGTGCCATGTTCATGACCGAGCAGGATGCGGGTTCCGATGTTGGCGCGATTACTACTGAAGCCAGACTGGTGGACGGCACCTGGCGCCTTTACGGCGACAAATGGTTCTGCTCAAACCCTGATGCTTCGCTGGCTATGGTGCTGGCGCGCCCCGAACAAGGGGAAGGCGGTACACGAGGCCTTACGCTGTTTCTTCTGCCACGGCATTTAGAGAGTGGTGAACTCAACCACTATCGCATCGTGCGCTTGAAGGACAAGCTAGGTACACGCTCGATGGCCAGTGGTGAAATCCTTCTCGAAGGTGCCGAAGCCTATGTTGTAGGAGAGCCCGGCCAGGGCTTCAAACAGATGACGGACATGATCAACATGTCCCGACTCTCGAACGGAGTGCGTTCGGCGGGACTCATGAGGCGCTCAGTCAATGAAGCACTCTTTATTGCTCGCCATCGCCATGCCTTCGGTAGCCAACTCATCGAATTGCCCCTTATGCAGCGCCAGCTCAGCAAAATGATGGTCACCGCCGAGCAGGGGCGCACGCTGGTTCTCCATACTGCCGACTGTCTGCGGCGCGCCGATGCCGGTGACGACAAGGCCGCCAAGTTATTACGGATCCTGACCCCCATGATCAAGTTCCGCACCACCCGGGATGCACGCAAGGTAACGGGAGATGGCATGGAAGTACGCGGTGGTTGCGGCTACATCGAAGAGTGGTCGGACGCCCGGGTACTGCGCGATGCGCATCTTGGCTCAATATGGGAAGGTACCAGCAATATTGTTGCTCTGGATGTGTTTCGATCGATCCGGCGTGAAAAGACGTTACCCGTGCTTGCTGACTATTTGCATCAGCGCCTGCAGGAGTCAGCACTTGAGGCTCATGAGTCCAGACTGCTGCAGGCATTGCTTGATAAGGCGGTGGAAAGTGCGGAAGCGCTGGCGCAGGACTCTGCTTGCGAGCACGACGCCAGACGGATCGCCAGCGGCCTGTATCACATCACCTCGGCCATCCTGATGGCATGGGAAGCTTCCCGGATACCGGGAGATAAGCGGCGACAGGCACTAGCCTGGCTGGTCGTGCGCCATAAACTATTGCCTCCCGATCCTTTATCGCTCAGCAAAGAGTCACCGGAAACGCTGGCGAAACTGCTCGACGAAACCCCGATGAGTCACGAACAGGTAATGGCGCTGGTCAATACCGAAGAACTGGCTCGTAATCAGGGACTGGAGGGCGACCATGGATAAGCACAGTGGAGCTTTGAGTGGCGTCAGAATTATAGATCTCAGCCGTGTTCTGGGAGGTCCGTACTGCACGCAGGTGTTGGGCGATTACGGTGCAGATGTGATTAAGATTGAACCACCCGGCGGTGATGAAACCCGTGGATGGGGGCCTCCCTTTGAAGGCGATGCAGCGTCCTATTTCCACGGCTTGAACCGAAGCAAGCGCGGCATGGCTGTGGATCTTCGCCATCCCGATGGGAAGGCATTACTGCTTCAGCTATTGGAAGAGGCGGATGTCCTGGTGGAAAACTTCAAGCCGGGGACGCTCGAAAAGTGGGGGCTGAGCTATGAGGTTTTAAGCGAACGGTTCCCCCGCCTGATCCAGTGTCGCATCAGTGGTTTTGGTGCTGACGGGCCTATGGGTGGTTTGCCGGGCTATGACGCTATTATCCAGGCGATGGCCGGGCTTATGAGTGTCAATGGCGAAAAAGAGGGGGATCCCCTGCGGGTGGGGCTGCCCATTGTCGATATCGTGACCGGTCTCAACGCCGTTATCGGTATTACGTTAGCGCTCTATGAACGCACGCGCAGTGGGCGGGGACAGTTTGTTGAGGCGGCGCTATTCGATTCAGGGCTGTCCTTGATGCACCCCCATTTTCCTAATGTGTTTTATGGCGGGACGCAGCCACGCCGCACGGGCAATGAGCATCCCAATATTGCGCCTTATGAGGTTTATCGTACGGCAACACAGCCAATTTTTCTGGCAGTTGGCAATAATGTGCAATTTACGCGCTTATGCGAGTTGCTTGAATGTCCCTCCGTTAGTCAGGATGAGCGCTTTGCGAGCAATGGCGCGCGACTAGGTCATCGCGACGATTTACGTGCAGTTCTGGAAAGCGCCATGGCCAACTGGGACGGCGAGAAGCTAGCCAAACAGTTGATGCACATAGGCGTTCCCTGTGGCCCCGTGCTTGATACCTCGCAAGCGCTGGCGCATCCGCATACCAGGCATCGCAATATGATTGTCAACATTGGCCATTACAGGGGCACGGGGTCACCCATCAAGCTGGCGCGCACGCCCTCGCACTATGATACGCCGCCACCTCGGTTTGCTGAACATACCGACGCAATCCTTCTTGAAGCAGGGTTAACTCAACAACAAATCCAACAGTTGAAGGCAAAAGGGGTGCTGCCGGAAGTGCCAGTGACATAAGCCCCGTAGCAGTGAAGAAATACTGGCCTTTAGCGAACGCCGCTCAAGGCCAGATGCTACAAATGCCTAATACATCAGCGAGGGAAGGAAGAGGGAGATCTGGGGAAAGAACATCAGCAGGGCAAGCACCACGGATTCCGCTGCAAGAAACCAGGCCGTGCCCCTGACAATGGTGCTGAAGGGCACTGCATCGCCCACTCCAGCACTCACTACAAAGAGATTGAGCCCTATCGGCGGTGTCAGGAGTCCGATTTCAATGAACTTGACCACCAGCACACCGAACCAGATCACATTGATATCGAAAGCGATGACAAACGGTGCCAGCACCGGCAAGGTGACCAGCATCAAGCCGATAGGATCCAGGAACATGCCCAGAATTATATAAAAAACTGTAACGATAATGAGGAACACCCATAGCGCCACAGCATAGTCTCCGACCCAGATACCAATGTTCATCGGAATCTGGCTAAGAGTCAGCATTCGGCTGAACAGCACAGCCCCAATAGCGATCAGGAAAATGGATGCGGTGCTCTTTACGGTTTCTGATACCGCCTGCTGGAGCGCCATCCAGCTGAAGGTTCTTTGCATGACCGCGGCAAGTATGGCTATAAATGCACCAAAGGCGCCCGCTTCAGTCGCCGTGACGGTTCCGGTGTAGAGTCCGCCTACCACGCCTGCCACAATGACCGGCAGGGGCCAGGACTTCAGTAGCAGCATCCATTTCTCATACCGTGTATAGGTGTCAGTGGTAACCGGCGCCAGGGCGGGATTGTTTTTCACCCTGATAATAATCAGTAACGAATAGGCCACCATGGTCAACAGCCCCGGAATGATTCCGGCCATCAGCAGCTGTCCGACTGAGGCCTCCATGAAGACCGCATAAAGGACAAATGGAATGCTAGGCGGAATAAAGGCGCCCAGCGTACCGGAGGCCGCCACCACGCCGGTGGCAAGCCCGGGGTCATACTTTGCCCGGAGCATCTCTGGCACTGCCAGCCGCGACATTGCACCGGCCATTGCCACACTGGAGCCGCTGGCTGCAGCAAAACCCGCGCTGGACACGTTGGTTGCGATGGCCAACCCGCCAGGCAGGAAGCTCAGCCAGGCTTTACCGGCATCGAACAGCGTTCGGGTCAGACCGGTATGGAAGGCGATTGCCCCCATAAGGATGAACATAGGTATGGCAGTCAGTGACCAGTGGGCGATGAACTGGAAGGTTGTCGACCCCATGAGTGAAAAGGCTGCATCCATACCCCGCAGGGCAAAAATGCCGGTGAAGGCGGTCATGCCCAGGGCGACCCCAATGGGAATGCGCAACGAAAGCAGCACCAGCAGCAGGACGATACACGTCAGTCCGATCTGAATATTACTCATTGTCCGGCCCCCCGGACGGCACCAGAGCGCCGGCTCCACAAAAGGCTGAACAGATAAAGCACTGACAGCAACGAGAGCACAATACCCAAGACCGCGATCCACCGCGACGGCCAGACCGGCAGCTCAAGAAAAATGGCATCGACAGTCTCACTCCGGGCCCAGCTCTTCACCGCCTGCAGATAAAGGCCGTAGGAAAAAAGGCCAAAGTACACTGCGGTGACTATCAGTCCGATAATATCGACCACCAGACGCGTCCTGCCCTTGAGAAATTGGACAAGGACGTCAACCCGGATATGACCGTCTTCTGTGGTGCAGGCGAAGATACCCATAAAAACCGCGGCGACCATGTAGTAATAGGTCACCACTTCCATGGTGCCGGGAATGTGCATGCCGAAGCCCACCCGAAGCAGTACCTCTGCGGTTACATGCAGCATCATCAGGACAACCAGCCCTCCCACCACCAAGGCTGTCCAATCGCTGAGTTTCTTTAAATACCTGCCCACAGGACACCTCTCATCTTGTTGTTATAACGACCTTTCCGATCGAGCGGCGGCCAACCACACAGTCAAGGGCCGCCTCAAAATCCTGCAGGGCGTAGAGTTCCGGCTGCCTGACCGCAAGGTTGCCTTTTGCAGCCTCATCAAACAGCCAACCCATCATTGCCTTTGTCCGGGTTGCAAACTCATGCCGACGATCCTGTTTCCCCCAACCCACATACTCCGAGAAGTTCACCCCCAACAGACTGATGTTCTTCACCAGCAGCAGGTTGACCGGCACGAGGGGGATGTCGCCGCTGGCAAAACCCAGGGACAGCATGGTGCCTTCAATAGCCGTGCATCGGATCAGTCGCTCAAACAGGTCGCCACCCACCGGGTCGAACACCAGCTCTGCCCCCCTGCCCCCGGTCAGCGATTTGATGCTTTTGATGAAATCCTCGCTGGAGTAGTCCACGGTGTGGCAGGCTCCTGCCTCCACAGCAGCTTCAAGCTTGGGTCCAGAGCTGGCTGCCGCAATAACCGTTGCTCCCTCGAGCCGGGCTATCTGCACGGCCGCCAACCCGAGTGCGCCGCCGGCGCCGGTGATCAGCACGGTTTTTCCTGGCCCGACCCCGCCCCGTTCAAGAGCGGTGGAGGCAGTACCAAAAGACAGGGGTATCGAGACGGCTTTTACCAGAGGAAAGCCTGCCGGAACCGGGTAAACGGTCGCTGTGTCCACCACGACTTCCTCACCAAAGGCGCCCGAGTCGACGATTGCCGCGACCGGGTCTCCCGGCTGAAACTCCGACACGCCCTCACCACACTCCCGAACGTATCCGGACACCTCAGTGCCTGGAATGAACGGCAAAGACATCTTGCGCTGGTACTTACCGGCGACCATCAGTGAGATGGCGTAGCTGACACTGGCGAAGTGGACGTCAATCCGCACGCAGCCAGGCTTGATGGCAGGGGCGGCAACCTCCGTAAGCCGGAGATCCCGGTAGGACGAAAAGGTTTCACAGATCACAGCACGCATATCAAAGACTTCCTCAGTTCAACTAACCGGCTTGCCGGGCCTGGATGCAGACTTCCGACGCCAGGAAAGAGTCGATTTCCCGCTGGCTGTAACCGCATTCCCGCAGCAATTCACAGGTATGCTCTCCCAGCCCCGGAGCGGGGCTGAGGTCTGCCGCCTGAAGATCGGCACCGGGGAACCGGGGCATGGGGATATCACCGAATGCGCCATGGCCCACCATCGGCATCAGGTCGAGAAACCGGACCTGGGGATCCTGCTGCAACTCCTGATAACTGTTCAGGGGCCCGCACAGAACGCCAGCGTCATTCAGGCGCTCGATCCAGTCTGCCCGGGTTCGAGCAAGGAATACCCCGGCAAGTAACCGGTGCACTTCCTCGGCGTGAATCTGACGCGATTCGTTATCGGCGAAGCGGGCATCCTCTGCCCATTCCGGATGCTCCACGGCCTTCGCAAGAGCAACGAACATCTCATTGCGAAGACAGACCACCGAAATCATTCCATCGCTGGTGGCGAAGTTGCCGGATGGTACAGTGACATGCTTGTTCCTGACCCCGCCCTGCAAATGCGACTCTATCAACGGCATCGCCTGAAAGGCCGAGGCCGAGCCCAACAGTGACAGGTCCAGGTGGCGTCCCCGCCCGGTGACACGCTGTTCCTGAATCGCCGCAGCCAGGGCAAAGCCCGCGTACAGTCCGGCAATCATGTCCACCGCCAGCATGCCCACCCGTTTCGGTGTGCCGTCTTCGGTTTCGTTCATCACTGCCATGCCGGTGGCTCCCTGCAGAATGCTGTCGGAACCCGGTCTCCTGGCGTGGGGGCCGGTTCGACCAAAACCGGAGATAGAGCCCAGAATGATGCCCGGGCGCAGGCTCTCAAGAACGTCGTAGCCCAGGCCTATCTTATCCAGCACACCTGGACGAAAGCTCTCAAGCACGATATCGGAACTGTGTACAAACTGGCTGAGCACCTCTACGCCCTCGGGTTTTCTGGCGTCCACACAGATGGCCCGCTTGCCCCAGTTCGCCGATACGCTGAGGGAGCTGTGGCCATCACGTGCCACCCCCATTACCCGTCCCCAGTCACCCTGGGGCGGCTCCACCTTCAGCACCGAAGCGCCCATCATCACCAGCATTTGCGCGGCGTAAGGCCCGGCAAGGCCCTGGCTCATATCCAGTACACGAACCCCGTGAAAGGGATTGAATTGCTTTAGGCTCTCACTCATCCCTACACCACCCTGAAATAGAACAAATGCCGGCCACAGGGGCCGGCATTTTCGGGACGTTAAAACGCCTTGTCATAAATTTCAGTCTTCAGTAACTCGGCGTATTGCGCTTCCGACAACGACTTGTCGGCCAGTAGCTTGTCCCACTTTTCAAGGTTCCTAGTGAAGCTTTCAACTATCTGCTCCGCATTCTCGACACCCCGACCACTGGCTGTTTCAGCTGCCCGCTCAAGCTGGGCCTGCATGAACTCCTCGCGCTCCTGCTTCATCTCATCGGAAACCTCAACGAAGTTAACGCCCTTGTCACTGGCCAGCTTCTTGACCTCGTTCTCCTCATCCTGATAGGCATAAATGGTGCGTGCCAGACCAATGGGCGCGGCCTCGATCAGAGCTTGCTGTTCCTTTTCACTCATTTCCTGCCAGACCGACTCACGGACGTTCAACAACGAACCGCCCAGGAAGGCCCCCATGGGCAGCTCGACCACACTGTTGGCCACTTCAATCAGGGACAGGGACTTGAGCCAGCTGGTGGCACCGATCACACAATCCAGCTGGCTGCGCTCCATCGCCTCATAAGACTCACTGTTGGGGATATTGACCGGAACACCCCCGATACTGGAGACCCACTTGCCGATTTCTTCACCGGCCACCCGCATTCTCATGCCTTCAGGCTTAAAGCCGGAGGCAAACTCGTCCTTGCACATGGCCTGGTAGGGCGGAGTTGCGTAGCTGGCGAGAAACCTCACATTATGGCTCTCGTATTCGGCCAGACACTGGGGGCAGTCGTTGAGGATGGTGTCCACTGAAGCCGCGGTGGCCACCAGGGAATCCTGGTCCCAGAATGACAGGTCGCTGATGGTGGTATTCGCAGGCACCGAGGTCGGGAAATAGACAGTGACCAGAAAGCCGCCATCGATCATGCCGTCGGTCACGGCGGACAACATCCCCTTACCGGAAGCGGCCGCACCAGACGGGAAGAATTTGAAATCCACTTCACCATCAGAACGCTCCCGTGCTTCATCGATAAACGTGGTGATACCTTCACTGGTCGGATGTTGGGGCGGAAGATAGCTTGCAAAGGTAAGGTCACGGGCCGAGGCTGCGGATGAAACAGTCAGACCGGCAAGAAGTGCACAACCAAGAGCTGCAGGAATCAGTAGGGATCTGTTGTTATTAGGCATGTCTTAGTCTCCGAATCGCTGGGTTGCACACAGAGCTACGATGTCTTATTGTTCGCTGTGCGAACATTATGTTCTTTCTGAGAACACGCTTAAGATAAGATCAGTTTTTAACCATTGTCAAAGCATCTTTGTCAGGTATAGAAAAAATGACTAACAGCGGTGAGAAGGAGGAAAACGCAACCGTCACGTCGTTTGCGCGGGGTCTGGAGGTAATCAGGGCGTTCGGTGAAGGGGCTTCGCGACTGACTCTTTCAGATGTCGCCAGACGTTCAGACATTTCCCGAGCGAGCGCCCGCCGGTTACTTCACACCCTGTCGGCACTCGGCTATGCCAGCAGCGATGGCAAGTATTTCTGGCTGACCCCGAAAATCCTGGATCTGGGCTTTTCGTACCTGTCCTCCATGGAGATCTGGTCTTTCGCCCAGGGCCACATGGAAGAGCTGGTACAGAAGGTTCACGAGTCCTGCTCCATCGCGGTACTGCAGGGTTACGATATTTACTACGTGATGCGGGTGCCGACTCGCAGACTGCTCAAGAGCACGTTAAACGTGGGCAGTTCCCTACCGGCGCATGTGGTGTCCCTGGGGCGCATACAGCTGGCAGACCTGCCGCCTGAGGATCTTGATCTCTTCCTGAACACCCAGGAGATTATCCGCTACACAAGGTTTACCGTCACCGACAAGGAAGAGCTCAAACGAGTGATACTGGCCGACGGGGCCAAAGGCTGGTCGATCGTAGACCGTGAACTCGAGGAAGGTATGTGTGGTATTTCCGTGCCCATTCGCAATCGCCACCACAAGGTGATTGCGGCAATCAATCTGACCATGCCTCCGAGCAAGGCCGCAGAGCCGGGTGTGCTGGAGTATTTGTTGGAGGAGTTGCGTAATACGGCCAACAGGATCAACGCAGAACTGCGAACAAGAGAGCCTTTGGGTCGGACCTGAGTTCAAGTTCAAGCACAAGCGTCATGAAAGCTGATAAGCCCATACCCAATTGGCATGGCTTTTATAGAAAATATGCTTTTCTCCGCTGACCTTAAACTTGCTACCGTGTCACTCTCAACCATATGTCTGATAACTTCCAACCAACCATCTGATAACTTCGGGAAAACCATGACAACGCCAACAATGACACTGGTCGAGGCCATAGCGACACGCCGCTCAGTACGAGGCTTTCTTCCCGATCCGGTAAGTGACGACGTCCTCCAGGAGATTTTCGAGCTGGCCCGAACAGCGCCGTCGAACTGCAATACGCAACCCTGGACATGCTATGTCGCCTCGGGCGATCTGAAAAACCGTCTGCGTGATCAGTTCCTGCAGCGCCAGGAAGACGGCGTTCCCGGTACTCCGGATTTCGGCTACGTTTCCAAGTTTGAAGGAGAATACCGCAAGCGCCAGGTTGAATGTGCCGTTGCCCTGTACGATGAAATGGGCATTTCCCGGGATGACAAGGCCGGGCGGCTTAGGGCTGTACGCCGGAATTTCGAGTTCTTCGATGCCCCTTATATCCTGTTTCTCGGTATGGACCGCAAATTCAGCTCCACCATCGCCCTGGACGTGGGTATCTATGCCCAGACCCTGATGCTTGCGATGACCGCCTACGGTGTGAGTACGTGCGCCATGGGCAGCATGCGCGCCTATCCGGACCTGGTCCGGGAAGCCTTCCGGCTCGATGAGCAGACCGGGATACTGCTGGGCATCAGCTTTGGCTATGAAGACCCCGAGGTGCCGGCTAACCGGACCCGCACTACCCGGGAGCCGTTGTCCGATACGGTAATCTTCAAGAACCAGTAGGGGCTTTTAGTGGCCCGTGCCCTGTCGACATTCTGTCTGCTGACTGCCTGTTTCTGTGCTGTTGCCCGGGAGTTCAGCGACTGGCTCCTGTTCAGCCCTCTGGCCGGTGGTGCGCTGGTGCTGTTTGCCGTACTGCAGTGGGCCGGCATCAGCCTGACCTACCGTATTTTTGCCATTCTTGCCCCTGCCCTCGGGCTTTCGCTCTGGCTGAACAGCGCCGTGTCGACGGAGGTACTGGCAGACGCAGTTGATCGTGCCGCTTTTTTTACCCTGTTCCTGACGTCTCTGGCAGTTCTTCGGGAGTCGGCCAAAACCTCGCCACTGGTGCAGCGCTGCGGCAAGGTCCTGGTGAACCAGCCGCCGGGACGGCGCTACCTGTTAATGTCATTCGGTTCACACCTATTCGGTGTGATGCTGAACATTGGCGCACTGAATGTATTGGGCACCATGGTACGCCGTGCTATCCGACCCGCCGCTGATCCGGAATCCCAGCGCATTGGTGGCATCCGCCGCAAACGAATGTTAACGGCCACCCTACGGGGGTTTTGCGGGGTTCCGCTCTGGGCCCCGACGTCGGTCACGATGCTACTGGTGTTGTCGGGCATTCCTGAACTGAGCTGGGAGCAGTACGCGCCGCTCGGGCTGCTCTGGACGGTTCTGTTCATTGCCTGGGGCGCGGTATTGGACCGCTTTGCCTACAAGCGCCCCAAAGTGCAATATGTCACTGGTGGCAATCTGGTTTATCTTATCCCGTTGGTGGCGCTGGTAGCGCTGATTCCCAGCCTCGCTTTCATAATTTCAGAAATCACAGGCCTGGCATTGTTTTCAGCGCTGCTGATGTGCGCCCCGGTCATCGGCCTGGTCTGGATCTGGGTACAGTACAAGGGCAAACCCACCCGGATTAAGACAGGCCTGCTGCTCAGGCGCATGGGGCGTTCTTTCCCGGAAACCTTCACCAACCAGCGCAATGAAGTGGTGTTGTTCGCCTCATCAGGATTTATAGGCGTGGTTCTGATTCCCCTTATCGACCCGGTCGCGGCCAGTGAACTCCTGGTTCAGGCCAACATCAGCAACGCCACCCTGATGGTTTTCATTTCTCTGGTCATGCTGGCGTTTGCGTTCGTCGGCATTAACGCCATCATAACCGTGACACTGATTCTCGGAGCCCTGCAGCAGCTGCCCGACCTCAACATCCAGCCACAGGTCCAGGCCTCGGTGATCGCGATTACCTGGGCGGTTTTTGCAGGCGCCTCGCCGTTCACCGCGTCGCTACGGTTTATTTCCGGCTTTTCCGGCATCTCACCCCTACGCTTCGGTATCCAGTGGAACGGGTGGTTCAGCGCCAGTGTTCTGGCGATTATGTATGTGACTCTTTATCTGGTGCTTTGACACCCGGTTTATTCACCCCTCGAGCAGGAGCAGACTGCCATGAGCCTTCCAGACAACCTCAGGAACCAACTGACACTCCCGGTGCTGTGCTCTCCGATGTTCATCATTTCCAACCCGAAGATGGTCATCGAACAGTGCAAAGCCGGGGTTATCGGATCCTTCCCGGCCCTCAACGCCCGCCCGGCGGAAAAGCTGGATGAGTGGCTGACCGAAATTGAAGAGGCTCTGGCTACCTTCAAAACGGAAAACCCCGAGGCCGTAGTCGCACCCTACGCGGTTAACCAGATTGCGCACTCGACGAACGACCGGCTGGAACACGACATGCAGGTGTGCGTGGAGCACAAGGTGCCCATTATCATCACCAGCCTGCAGGCCAATCCGATGATCGTGGAAGCTGCCCACAGCTATGGCGGGCTGGTGTTTCATGACGTGACGAATATCCGCCACGCCAAAAAGGCCCTGAGTATGGGGGTCGACGGCTTGATACTGGTGACCGCTGGCGCGGGCGGCCACGCCGGTACGTTGAGCCCGTTTGCACTGCTGTCGGAAATACGCAGCTTTTTTGATGGCCCGGTTATCCTCGGTGGCGCCATTACCAAAGGGAACCATGTACTCGCCGCCAGGGCCATGGGCGCCGATCTGGCCTACATGGGCACCCGCTTCATTGCCACCGAGGAAGCCAATGCCGAGCAGGCCTACAAGGACATGATTCTGACGTCGTCCGCATCCGATATCATCTACACCAACCTGTTCACCGGGGTTCACGGCAACTACCTGCGCGGCAGTATTGAAAAGGTCGGCCTGGATCCTGAGAACCTGCCGGTGTCCGACAAGAGCAAGATGAAGTTCGGCTCAGCCGGGGGCAGCAAACCCAAAGCGTGGAAGGATATCTGGGGTGCTGGCCAGGGTGTGGGCGGCATTACGGAGCTGGTGCCGGTTGCGAAAGCCGTAGCCCAGTTACGGGAGGAGTATGAAACTGCCCGGCAGCAAATGAACGACTAGCAAATTGCGACTGCATGCGCAATCACAGGATTCTGCGTGCAGTCGTGCCGGGCAGTTTGCTCTGATCAGGTGATTATCAAGAGCGGTTGAACTTGCCGGGGCGTCTTTCAGCTACGGCAGCCATGCCTTCCTTGTGGTCAGCGGTTTTAGCCAGCCACACCTGCTCGGCAAACTCATGATCCAACCGTTGCTTCAACTCAGCCACCAACCCCTGCCGGAGCGTGGCCCGGGTGGACTCCACTGCGAAGGGTGCGCATTGGGCGATTTCGGTTGCCAAAGCGATGGCTTCTTCCCGCACGTTTTCCGCCGGTACCAGTTTGTCTGCCAGGCCGAATTCCAGGGCCTCCTCCCCTTTGACCCGGCGACCGGTTAACAGCATCAGATTGGCCTTTTGCTGGCCAATCAGTCTTGGTACTACCAGGCTGATGCCAAAACCGGGGTGAATACCAAGCTGCACAAAGTTGGCCGCGAAACGGGCTTCCGGACTCACTACCCTGAAATCCGGCACCAGTGACAGCCCGAACCCACCGCCAATGGCGGCCCCGTGAATGGCACCCACAATCGGTTTTTTACAGGCATACAGACGCGCCGCCGCCTTGTAGAGGCTGATGGCATTGTTGGCTGAATCCGGCTTGAACAGATCGCTGCCGTTGGAGGTAAAATCGGCACCGGCACAGAAGGCCTTGCCCTCGGCCGCCAGCACAATGGCCCGGCACTGGTCATCCTGTTCAAGCGCTTCAAAGGTGTCAGCTATATGCTCGATCAGAGCCACATCGAAAAAGTTGAGCGGCGGACGTCGAATCTCCACTACGGCCACATACCCGTGCCACTGCACTCCAATATCATCAAACGATTTCATCGGTTGTCCTTCTCTGCTAACGGGAAACAATGTCCCAGACACGGCCTTCCGTCTGCCCGGGCGCGCTGGATTGCAGCTCTTCAGCCACGGCCAGACCAATACGCTCTGACCAGTAGAATTCCGAACCGTATTCTTCACGCCAGCTCCATATCCGCCGGCTGTATTGCTGTAAAGGGTACTCATAACTGAAGCCCATGGCGCCATGGCACTGGTGCGCGAGTCGCGATACCGTGCCTGCTGCTTCCGACGCTACAACCTTGGCCGTGGCTATTGAAAGCAGGCTGTCGGCACTGTCGCCGAAGGGCCGGGGGTGCGCTGATAACTCCCGCACCGCCTGCTCTACCGCCGCATTGGCCAGTGCGCTTTCCCCGGCAATATCCGCCACCATGTGCTGAATGGCCTGGAATTTACCCAGGGCCCGGCCGAACTGCTGGCGCTCCTTCACGTACGTGACTGTCAATTCGTTCATTTTCTCCATTGCACCGGCGATCTGACAGGCACGCACCAGGGCGCAGAACTGCCTGAGCCCGTCCTCGCTCATGTCATCCAGTGCTGATGACAATTGCAGCGGTAAAGCCTCTTTCCAGTGAACTCGCGCTCTCGGTTCTCCCGCCAGGCTCTCGCGATGCTCTATCTCTGCGGAGTCCGGGGCAAAAACAGCAATCCGTACGGCCCCCTGATCGGAAACTGGCGCCACCAGGCGTGCCACGCCCGGGGGCATCGGTGCATTTTCGACCAGACCCGTGACTTTGCCATCGGTCAGCATAGGCAGGGCGCCTCCATCAGATACCAGAACCGCCCAGGACTCATCGACCGCAAGCTTACTGTCCGCCAAGACCCGATTGGCCACCAGGGTTTCTGCCAGGGGCGCTGCCAGGGCAAAACCCGCCGCCTGGCGAATCAGATTGAAACCCAGCGCCAGGGAACCGCCTACGCCGCCGGCCTCTTCCGGCACCCAGGCCAGTGGCAGACCCGCCTCAAGAATGGCCTGCATGAGTTTCGTCGGTTCGGTGCCCATCTCTGCGGAGTTAACCACACCGGCAGAACAATGATCCGCAAAAAGCCGATGCGCGGTGTCCATAATGAGCTGATCTGTCTGTTCCATTTCAAACCCCATGGTTGGTTAGCGCAGCCCCATGCCCCGGGCAATGATGCCCTTGAGCACCTCGTTGGTGCCTCCGCGCAGGGTAAATGACGGTTGCCGCAACAGGCTGTCGGCGAGCAGGTAATGGAATTCGTCACCATAGCTCTGCTTGAGCTGAATCGGCCAGAATTCACGCAGGCGCTCGACAATATCCTGCTCGAACCGGGTGCCCAGGTCCTTCACCAGGGAAGCTTCCACTTCCGGGTATTGCCCTTGCTCCAGCAGCGCTGCCACGCCCAGGGACATGGCCCGCAAGGCCCGGATTCGGGCCACCATTGCGCCCATCACCGCCGCCTGATGCCCTGCCATGGAACCGGCCGCCTGCAGGAAGGCTTTTTCCAGAACGACGAAGGTGCTCAGCAGACGTTCCGGACCGGAGCGTTCCAGGGCCAGTTCGCTGGTAATCTGCTTCCAGCCGCCTCCCACCGAACCCAGCACTGCATTCTCCGGCACGAAGACTTTTTCGAAGTGGCTCTCATTGAAGTGTTCGACCCCGCTCATGTCCCGGATACCCCGCACGCTGACCCCCGGGGAGTCCAGCGGCACCAGAAACTGGGTCAGGCCCTCATGGCGGTTTTTGTCATCCCGCTCGCTGGTGCGGGCCAGCACGGTCATGTACTGGCAGATCTGGGCGCCGGACGACCAGAGCTTGGTGCCGGTAATCTGCCAGCCACCCTGCACCTTGTGGGCCCGGGTGCGCACGGAGGCAAGATCCGAACCCGATTCAGGCTCGCTCAGACCCAGAGCCACAAAGCATTCGCCCGCGGCGATGCGGGGTAAGAGCGTGCGTTTCATCTCTTCAGTGCCGGTAGCCAGGATCAAGGGGCCACTCTGGCGATCAGCAATCCAGTGGGCGTGCACCGGTGCCCCGGCCACCAGCAATTCCTCGGTGATCACATAGCGGTGCAAGGCGCTCAGTTCCTGACCGCCATACTGTTTGGGCCAGGTCACTCCCAGCCAGCCCCGCTGGCCCAGTTTTCGGCTGAAGTCCGGATCAATGCCCGAGCACCAGCAGTCAGTGACAGGGCGGAAGCTACCCCTGCGGATTTCCTCGTGCAGAAAGGCCCTGACCTCCCGGCGCAGCCGGTTTACGCTGTCATCAATTACCGGCGCAGGAAAGTTAAAACGGATGGTTTCCGACATCAGGCGTTCTCCCCGATTACCATTTTCCTGAGTTCTGTCTTGAGTATTTTGTTGACGGTGGATACCGGCAACGGCTGATCCATAAAGGTGACAGCCGCCGGGCATTTATAGTGGGCGATCCGCTCCCGGCAGTAGTCAATAATGCCCTGTTCCGACACGCAGGAATCGTCGGCTACCCTCACCACAGCGTGCACCGCCTCACCCCACTTTTCATGGGGTACGCCAATGACGGCGCATTCCTTTATATCCGGATGGCGCGACAGTACGTTCTCGATCTCGATGGGATAGATGTTTTCACCGCCGCTGACGATCATGTCCTTCATCCGGCCCACCAGAAACAGATAGCCGTCGTTATCCAGAAATCCGCTGTCTCCAGTGTAGTACCAGCCATTCACTAACACCGCCCGGGTTAACTCCGGCGCCCGCCAGTAACCCTTCATGATGTTGGCACCACGAACGGCGATCTCCCCGACCTCACCATGCCCCAGGCGCTGCCGGTCCGGTCCGACTACCCGGACATTAACGTGTGGCGCGGCGCGTCCGGCAGAGACCAGGCGTGCCCTGCGCTCAGGCGCCAGGGAGTGGTCATCGGAATTCAGCACCGACACCACGGGAGACGCCTCCGTCATGCCATAGGACTGGCCAAAGCTGGTGCCCGGCAAGACCCGCAAAGCCCGTTCCATCAGGGCGACGGGCATTGGGGCGCCACCGTAAGTGATCAGGCGCAGACTGGACAGGTCGAACTCCGCAAAGCGGGGGTGATCGAGAAGCATCTGCAGCATGGTGGGCACTATCTGAGTGGTATTGATGCGGTAGCTATGCACCAGCTCCATTACCGAAACCACATCAAAGCGGGACAGAATTACGGTATGGATGCCCATCAGCGTGGCTGTATAAACGCGGGAACCGGCGGCCGTATGAAACATCGGCCCTGCCAGCAGATGGGTCTCCCCTTCCTGCAGCCGGTACAGGGATATGCCGCCCATGGCATTGGCAAACTGATTGATATGGGAGAGCATCACGCCCTTGGCCCGGCCAGTGGTACCTCCGGTGTAGAACAGGATCAGCGTATCGTCATTGCCCCCGGCAATCGCCTCGGGCACTGCCTCCTGCTGCAGCAGACTGTCGTAGGAAACCATGCCTTCCGGTGCTTCGTCGGAGCCGGCGTAGACCAGCGCTTCCAGCCAGGGACATGCCTGCCGGATGGCGCGGGCCTGATCGATGTGATGCTCATCCACCACCAGGATTTTCGGCTCTGCATCTTCTATGCACTCCACCATTTCTCTCACCGACAGGCGGAAATTCACCGGAACGATAATGGCCGCCAGCCAGGGCACTGCAAAAAACAGCTCAAACCCCCAGTGGGTGTTATAACCAAGGTAGGCCACACGGTCGCCACGGCTAACGCCCTGGTGTTCCAGAGCGCCTGCTACGGCCTTGCAGCGGGTAAATGTCTCACGCCAGCAATAGGTCGTTCCCTGCCAGGAAACCGAGGGCTTGTTAGGCCAGCAATCGGCCGCCTTTTCCAGCCAGGCCATTGCGGATATTTCCGGTGTCTGTGCTCTTCCACCTGTTACTGACATTCGGCCCCCCGTCCTTCTTTTCTATACGTCATTTAATAGTGTTTCCCATGGCCAAGACATGGCATGGGCAGTAATGGCGAAATGATCGGGGAAAGCTCGGGCGCTGGCCTAAACCGGAGGGGCGCCGTCTTCATTCTCCCCGCCCAGTACGTACCGGAAGGTGCCCGCACCCGTGGCGATCAGCTGATCCTCCCGGGTAACGCGCGCTTCCACAAAGAACATCTTGCGGCCCCGGCTGATGAGGTGAGCTTCTACCCGTATCAACCCGTCCCGGGCCGGGTTCATGAAGTGGGTATTCATGGACACTGTAATACAGCGACGGACATGGCCTGGGACCGGGCACCAGGTGCCGCAGAGGCCACCGGCGGAATCCAGCAGCGACATGAAAACCCCGCCATGGACAAAACCATTGCGGTTCAGGTGCTGTTTGCTCAGGGGGACCGTCAGCACACAGACGTCCTTTCGCCATTCCGCCACAGTAAACCCAAGCGCAGCCCGGAAACCTTCCATGTTGCCGGACTCGGCCTCGAAGTTACCGCTGTCGGCGCTGCTCTCGTCTAGATTTCTGTCGTTTTGCGGCATCGTCCTGCCTTCCCGAATGAATTGACCAGGCTGTCCACCAGCCGTGGTTGGTATGATAGAGGCGTTATATATCTATCCTGAACCATGCTCATCAGACCTATCTGTCAGAAGTTCGCTGGCACCCAGACAGTCAGATCGCCCGACCCGCCTGCTGCCAGTATTTGTCCCGCAGCTTGCGCTTGAAGATCTTGCCCGAATCCTCCCTGGGCAGGTCCATGCCGATCTCTATCTGCCTGGGAACCTTGAAGCCAGCGAGATGCTCCCGCAGGTAGCTTTTTATGTGGTTGGTATCCAGCTCGACGTTGTCCTGTGCTTCCACCACAGCCATCAGCGATTCGCCGAACTCGTCATCCGGGATACCGAAGATGACGCAGTCCTTGAGGCCGGGATAGTTGTGCAGCACCGCTTCGATCTCGGCGGGATAAATGTTCACACCACCGGAGATCACCATGTCCTTTACCCGGTCGGCAATAAAGAGAAAGCCGTCTTCATCCAGGTAACCCATGTCTCCGGAGGTGACGTAGCCGTCCTTCTCCATGGCAGCACGGGCTTCCGGTTTGCGGTTGTAGGTGAAATCCATCAGCGGAAATCGGGAATAGATTTCGCCGATCTGGCCCGGGGGCAGAATATTCCCGTTTTCATCGAGTATGCGGATATCAGCCTCCGGCACCGCTTTGCCAACGCTGCCGGGCTTGGCCAGTGCCTGTTCGGAATTGCAGGCACTGACGGCGCTGGATTCGGTCGAGCCATAGAACTCGTTGATCACCGGACCGAACCATTCGATCATCCGGCGTTTGACATCCGCCGGGCACGGTGCGGCTGCATGAATAATGAATTCCAGGCTCGACAGATCGAATTTATTGCGGACGTCTTCCGGTAACTTGAGCAGCCGGATAAACATGATGGGCACCATGATTGCGGCCGTCAGTCGGTATTCATCAATCAAGGCAAGAAACTCTTCCGAATCGAACTTGGGAATGATCAGCAGCAGGTCGCTGATTTTCGACGCCTGCATGGCATAGCCGTTGGGGGCGCTGTGATAAATCGGCCCCGGCACGGCACAGCGAGCCCCCGGTCCACAGCCATATACCCGGGTACGGAAGTCGCGAATACTGGCGGCGCCTTCGGCATCCAGGGGGATGCGGCGAACGCCTTTCGGATGTCCGGTGGTGCCTGAGGTATAGAGCATGGAAGACGGACCCTGCACGGGCGGGTTCTGAATTGGCTGTTCCGAGTCCAGCAACTGCTGCCAGTCAGTTTCCCCTTCCGGTACCGAGCACTGGTCCACGGGCACACCGAAGGGCTTGCGAATGTCTTCATGGGTTGCCACCACAAGACATCTGACGCCTGCCGGAATGGCATCTCTTATTTTCCGGAACAGATCCGCATGAATGACCAGAACTTGCGCCCCGGAATCGTTCAGTATGTAGGTCAGCTCTTCACCAGCCAGGTGCCAGTTGATGGGTACCGCATAGGCTCCGACATAGTTGGCAGCATGATTGGCGGTCATGAAGTGGATATCATTCCGCATGAAGATGCCCACACACTCGCCGGCGCCTATCCCCAGGTTGCTGAACGCGCTGGCCGCGCGTTTTACATCATGCTGGAACTCTTCATGGGTGAGATGCCGGGTACCGCAAGCAATGCCTTTGAACGTTGTCTTGTCGATTGTGGTCTCTGTCACTGCAACCTCTCCTTGAAACCGGGCACGGTCTGAAGCACTCAGTGCCCTTTAAAGTCCGGCTTGCGTTTCTCGTTGAACGCCACCACACCCTCGATCCAGTCATCGGCCATGACGGTATCCCCAAAGGTTTCAGCCTCGGCCTGCAGTTGCTCTTCCAGGGAATTATCGGAAGCGGCCAGTATCAGTTTCTTGATGTTGCCATAGGCCCGGGTGGGGCCGGCCGCGAGGCGGTCGGCCAACTCCTTGGTGCTGGCCTCAAGCTCTTCTGTCGGTACCACGCGGTTGATCAGGCCCATTCCCAGGGCTTCCTGCGCAGTGAAACGATCCCCCAGAAGGGCAATTTCCATGGCCCGCTTGGTGCCCACCAGTCGCGGTAGATAATAGGAGGCTCCACCATCCGGACTGCTGGCAATTTTGGAATAGGCCAGGGTAAAGAAGGCATCCTCGGATGCCACCACCATGTCGCAGCACAGCGCAAGGCTCACGCCGGCACCGGCCGCGGCACCACGGACACTGGCAATGACCGGTTTGTTCAACCGCCGCATGGCGAACATGATGGTATTGAGACCGTGAATGCGGTTGATAAACGTGAGGCGGCGCTCTTCCGGTGGCAGCTTGGTAAATGCCATGAAGGACTTGACGTCACCCCCCGCCAGAAAGTGCTCACCAGCACCCCGCAAGACGATGCACCGGATGTCATCGTTGAGCTCGGCCTCCTGCAGCCTGTCGCGGATCTCGGCGCGCATGTCCAGTGACAGCGCATTGCGGGCTTCCGGGCGGTTCATGGTCAGGTAGGCGACCCGGCCATCAATTTCAAAATTCAACTCACTCATGGCGTCTGATCCTGTCTGTTGAATAGCGGGCGGTCTTTAGCCGCAGGCTTTTGCGGAGCGCATGGCGGCGAGTTGTTCCGGCCTGAAACCCAACTCACCCAGAACCTCGTCGGTATCCGCACCGTATTGACGGGCAGCGAAGCGGATACCAAGCTCGGTACGACTGAAGCGGGGGGCCGGGGCCGGCTGCTGCATGCCCTCAACATCTATATAGGTGTGCCGGGCCTGGTTGTGGGGGTGGGACTGGGCCTCCTTGATATCCAGTACCGGTGCGAAGCAGATATCCGTGCCTTCCATTAATTCACACCACTGGTCCCGGGTTTTCTGTCTGAACACCTGCTCGAGGGACTGTTTCAGCTCCGGCCAGCGGCTCTTGTCCAGCTGATCACCGAATTCATCCCGGGAAAGGCCTGCCACGCTCATCAGCTGGTCATAGAACTGAGGCTCTATCGAACCGATGGAAACGTATTTGCCATCACTCGTCTCGTAGCAGTTATAAAAGTGGGCCCCGGTGTCCAGGCGATTGGTGCCCCGTTCCAGAGAGTTCAGGCCCATTTCATAGGCCGAATGGAACATCGACATGAGCACGGCGGAGCCGTCGGTCATGGCGGCATCAATAACCTGTCCCTGCCCGGACTTTGCGGTTTCCAGCAACGCTGAAACGATGCCCAGCGCCAGGAACATGCCACCGCCACCGAAATCACCCACCAGATTAAGGGGAGGCACCGGCTTTTCGCCAGCGCGGCCAATGGCGCTGAGGACCCCGGTCAGCGAGATATAGTTGATGTCGTGACCAGCGACTCTGGACAGGGGGCCGTGCTGGCCCCAGCCGGTCATCCGGCCGTAAACGAGACGGGGATTGCGCTGCATGCACGGCTCTGGCCCGATGCCAAGTTTTTCCGTGACCCCGGGGCGAAAGCCTTCAAACAGGGCATCCGCCGTTTCCACCAGTTTAAGCAGGGCCTCGACTCCGTCCTCACTTTTCAGGTTCAGGGCAATGGAGCGCTTGCCCCGGCGACTGCAATCCAGCTTCGGCTTGGGGGCCCGCGCTCCGACCCGCTCTACGCTGATCACTTCGGCTCCAAGGTCAGCCAGAACCATTCCGCAGAATGGCCCCGGGCCAATGCCGGCGAGCTCAATAATCCGTATGCCTTTCAACGGTCCCATCCTGCTCTCCTGTTACCGGTGCCATGGTCCGGCGTCTTGTATTTGTTGTTCAGGCGCCCTGCGGGGATTCGTTGCACAGGTCCCCGCCGCTTTATTGCTCGCTGCTGGCTACCACCTTGTCGTCAAACAGTTTGCCAATCTCCCCGCTGGACAAGCCCAGTGTCTGGGCCAGGATTTCCTCGGTGTGCTCGCCAAGTTTCGGGGCACGCAGAACCGGTTCACGGTTCATGGCGGTGAACCGAAGGGGGTGATCCGGCATCAGGTATTCCCCAATGCCCGGTTGTTCCACCATCTGGAACAGGGGGTTGTCAGTGGAGCAGTCAATGTCTGACGTCACCGTTTCCCTTATGGTCTGGTACTTGCCCCAGCAGACCCCGGTTTTATCAAGTTCAGCACTGACCTGGCTGTAAGGGCGCTGATTGAACCAGGGCTGGAAAATGGCGCTGATTTCCGCACGCCCCTTGTAACGGTCCCCTTCCTTACGGAAGTCCAGGCCCATTCGCTCCTGGAGTTCGTGGATCTGGCTTTCAGTACCGGTTACCGACACCAGGGCCTGCCACTGGTTCGGACTGACCCCGACAACCATGACCCGCTCGCCGTCGCTGCATTCGAAATCATGACCATAGGTACCAAAAATATCGTTGCCTATGGCCTCCCGGTCAGCGTCGTTGATCATGGCTTCCGCGATGTAGCCCAGATTTCCCAGGGTGGCGAGGGCTACGTCGGCCAGGGCGATTTTCACCAGCTGGCCTTCCCCGGTACGGGAGCGATGACGCTCGGCAGCCAGCAGGCCCAGAGCAATCTGCTGTCCGGTGATGACATCCCAGGCGGGCATCGGATTGTTCAATGGCGGGATTTCATCTGCCTTGCCGACACCGGTGATGGAAGGAAAGCCGACCTTGCAGTTGACGGTGTAGTCCAGCGCACTTTTACCGTGACGATCACCGGTGAGGTTCATATAGATCAGGTCTTCCCGGAGCTCTTTCAGGCGCTCATAGGACAACCAGCCTTTGGCCGGAAAATTGGTCAGAAACATACCGCAGTCGTCCCCCGGCAAGGTGATCAACCGGGAAAGAATCTCCTGGCCTTCGGGCCGGCGTATGTCCACCGCAATGGATCGCTTGCCCTTGTTGAGGCTGTGCCAGTACAGACTCTGGTTATCACTGTTGACCGGCCACCGGCGATAGTCGATACCGCCGCCGATGGGGTCGAACCGGATCACATCGGCCCCCAACTGTGCCAGAGTCATGCCCCCCGAGGGGGCCGCCACGAAGGCACTGCCTTCAATCACCCGGAGTCCGGAAAGAATATTCTGCATTTCAGCTCACCTCGGCATAGCCGTTGTTGATGACGACCAGGTCCCGTTCCACCGAGCGACAACGAAAAGCCACCGAATCGCCCTCACGCCAGATTTCGGTACGGATGGTTTCACCAGGATAGACCGGTGCCGAGAAACGCACACGCATCCGGTGGAAGCGGGCCGGGTCGTAGTCACACAGGGTTTTCAGAAGCGCATGGCAGGCGACCCCGAAGGTACACAGACCGTGCAGGATCGGGGCTTCAAAGCCGGCGTCTTTTGCTACGTCCGGGTCGGCGTGAAGCGGATTGTAATCCCCGGAAAGCCGGTAAATCAGAGCCTGCTGGGGCAGCGTAGGCAGCTCGCACGCCAGGTCCGGCGCCCTTTCAGGGAGTGGGTCCGGCTTTGGAGGTTGGGTACCGGCCCCGCCAAAACCACCATCGCCCCGGGCCATGGTGGTCATGGACAGGGTGCACAGGGCTTCATCGGTCGCGGCATCCCTCACGGTACGTTCGGAAAGAATCAGGGCACCCTTGCCTTCGCCCTTGTCGATCACGTCTGTGACCCGGGTGGTGGCGTACACGTGACCCGAGGCTGGCAATGGCTTGTGCATGATCACTTCCTGACCGGCATGGAGCACCTTCACCCAATCGATCCCGGTGTCCGGCTCCTTCGTCCAAAACCCCGGGTAGGCCATCACTACGGCCATGCTGGGCAGCGCCTTCAGGCCTTTCTCGTAAACGAAGGGCAGGCAGTCCCTGTCCAGGGGGTCGATTCCCATCCCTACGCCGAGTGCGTGGAGAATGGTGTCTTTCTCGGTGAACTGATGGTCGATACGCTCGAACCTGCGGTTCAGCAGCTTCTCGTAGCTGATGGCCACTTGCATCCTCCTGTGCCAGATGGCGCTATCCGGGAGACTCCGGATAGCGGCTGCCCAGATCGATCAGAACGGGTCCCAGCTGAAGATGTCAGCGGAACGGCTCAGCGGGTAGAAGTCCGCTTCAAAGGCGGGCATGACCCGGCTCAGAATGGTTTCCGGGGTCCAGCCATCGGATGTGTGAGCAGAACGGATCGGGCGCGGCTGGCTGAACAGGAAAATCTCGTTGTTGCGTACGCCAAAGATCTGCCCCGTCACATGTTTAGCCTGGTCACTGCAAAGGGAGACCACCAGGCTGGAAATCTTGTCCGGTGTCATCTTCTGGATCTTCGCGACACGCTCTCTCTGGGCCTCATCATCGGTCGGAATACTGCCGATCAGACGGCTCCAGGCGAACGGCGCAATACAGTTCGAGGTAACTCCGAACCGCTCCATGTCCAGCGCCATGGATTTGGACAGGCCCACGATGCCCATCTTGGCGGCCGAGTAGTTAGCCTGGCCAAAGTTACCGATCAGGCCGGAGGTGGACGTCATATTTACAAAAGTGCCACTGCCCTGCTGCCGGAAGTGCGGCGCCGCCGCCCGGGATACATTAAAGGTCCCCTTGAGGTGCACGGACAGAACAGACTCGAAGTCCTGCTCCGACATCTTGTGGAAAATGCCATCCCGAAGGTTACCGGCATTGTTCACCACGCAGTCAATCTGACCGAAGGTATCAATAGCCGTCTGGATGATGGCCTGACCTCCTTCCCACTCCGTTACGCTGTCAAAGCTCGCCACCGCCTCGCCGCCGGCTTCCTTGACCGCGGATACAACTTCGTCAGCAGGGGCCTGGTCGTTACCTGCGCCATCCGCTCCGCCACCAATATCGTTAACCACCACTCTGGCGCCGTGCTCCGCGAGCATCAGGCAGGTTGCGCGCCCGATACCACGACCACCACCGGTCACAACGATGACTTTTCCATCAAGCATTTTCTTGTCGCTCACAGCGTTCTCCTTAGAAGTTCTCGTGTAGTTTCCTGTCTCAAGCCTGGGCAACCAGATTCCTGGCAATGACTTTCAGAGCGAGGGTTTCTTCCGCGCCCTCAAAAATAGGCAGCACCCGCGCATCAACAAAGTAGCGGCTGACGTCGGTTTCTTCGGCATAGCCCATGCCCCCGTGTATCTGCATGGCCTCCCGGGTGACCCACTCTGCGGCACGGCAGGTAAACAGCTTCACCAGGCTGGCCTCAACCTGACCGCCGCCTTCGTCCATCAGGCGGGCGACCGCGTAGCTGAACTGGCGGGAGGCAGTCAGGGTGGACATCATCCGGCCCAGCTTTACCTGGGTAAGCTGGTAATCACCCACCGCCTTACCGAAAACTTTGCGGTCTTTGGCGTAACTGAGTGCCTTTTCGAAGGCTGCCTGCATCACACCGGTTGCCCGGGCGGCGGTCTGGATTCGTCCGCCGGCAAAGCCAGCCATGGTGAAATAAAACCCTTGGCCTCTGCCTTTCTCACCGCCAATCAGACCCTCGGCAGGAACAAAATAGTCCTCGAAGAAAACGTCGTAGGAGTGCATGCCCCGGTAGCCCAGGGTGGCTATCGCCTTGCCGGAAATAACGCCACCGCCAGGCTGCTGATGGTGGAACTCATGGCCCGGAGCGGGGGGTTTTTCGACCAGGAACAGACTCAGCCCGCGATGGCCCAGGGACGGGTCCGGTTCACTGCGGGCCATGGCCAGCAACATCCCGGCCTTGCCCGCGAAGGTGCACCAGGTCTTGCTGCCATTGAGTAGCCAGCCGCCTTCGACCTGCGTCGCCTTCAAACCGAGCGAGGCCACGTCAGACCCGTAATCGGGCTCGGTGATGGCGATGGCACACAGGGTTTCACCTGAGGCAATCCGCGGTAGCCATTCCTGCTGCTGTTGCTCGGTGCCACCTTGCAGCAGGGCCTTGGCAGCTATTTCCGGGCGGGTAATCAGACTGCCCGCTGCCCCCAGTGAAGCCCGGGAGAGCTCTTCGGTCACCACAATCATGCCAAGGCTGTCGGGTTTATCATCGGGTAGCAGGCCGCCAAAACGTTCGGGAATGCTGATACCGAAACAGCCCAGCTCCGCAGCAGGCTTCAGAATCTCGTCAGGAATATCCAGGTCGTGGCGGTGGATTTCCCCGGCGAGCGGCACCACGACATCGGCCGCGAAGCGGGCAAACATGTCCCGCACCATTTCCTTCTCTTCACCAAGAGTGGAAGGCAGACGGGTGCTGCCACGCTCCGCCACGGTTGCTCCGATAGCCGCCAGGAAGTCGCTGGATCCAAACGCTTCAATCAGCTTCTGGATATCCCTGTCGTTATACAAACCCACGACCGAGGCACGATCAAGGCCGGTATCTCCAGCCCGGGCCAATATGCGCTGAATGGCCGAGGGCACCGCTTCCGCGCAGAACGCCAGCGCCACCTCCCGGGCAAGTTCATCCTGCGCGCAGGTCTCTGCTGCGTAATGACAGACGGCATCACACGCCGACAGTTCTGCTGCGCAGAAGGCCACCTCGTAACAGCTCAGCTGGTGACGATCAAGTAAATCCGAATTTAGGCGACCGTCGATGGTGCAAAAGTTCTTGAGGTTCCTAAGGGCCAGGTCCAGTTGCTGCCGGACCTTATCGAGACTGCGCCGGGCCACGGCCAGTGATTCGTCGTTGCTGGCCGGGGACGCCGGGGACATAGCAGTAGCTTTCTGTGTCTGGCTCATCAGGTCACCTGTTCCTTCGACATTCACTCGTAGCGTCCGATAATCGAGATGCTACAGATGTTCTGGTGCGGGAAGCCCCCCAGGTTGTGATTCAGCGCCAGGCGGGGGTCTGAAAGCTGTCGGTCGCCCGCGCGCCCCTGAAACTGCAGATAGTTTTCATAGATCATGCGCAGACCCGAGGCGCCGATGGGATGGCCAAAGCATTTCAGTCCGCCATCAATCTGGCAGGGGATCCGGCCATCGGCATCGAAATCGCCGTTGAGAACGTCTCGGACGGCCTGGCCTTCATCAGAGAGCTGCAGGTCTTCCATGGTCACCAGTTCGGTAATGGAGAAACAGTCATGCACTTCCGTCATGCTGATCTCTTCCCGGGGCTTCCTGATACCCGCTTCGTTATAGGCGCGTTGGGCAGCAATCCGGGTGGTCTTCAGGTAGGAGCCGTCCCAGTCACTGAAGCTGGCCTCATCACCATTGGAAACCGCCAGTTGCAAGGCCTTGACCGACACCAGATCGGTTTTGCCCAGGCGCCGGGCGATTTCAGGCGTAGTGACAATGGCGCAGGCAGAGCCATCGCTGACACCGCAACAATCGTACAGACCAATCGGTTCTGCAATATAAGGGGCGTTGATGGCCTGTTCTTCGGTGATTTCCCGGCGAAGATGGGCCTTTGGATTCTTGGCGCCATTGGCGTGGCTTTTTACTGACACATGGGCCATGGCACGTTTGAGCTCGGCCTTGTCCAGACCATGCTTGGCCCGATAGCCACTGGCCAGCTGGGCAAAGGAGCCGGGCGCCGACAGGTTGGGCCAGAACATATCGTTTTCCACGCCACGGGTACGCTGGGGCAGGCCGCCGTAACCGACGTCTTTCAGCTTTTCCACACCCAGCGCCAGGGCAATGTCACAGGCCCCTGAGGCAACAGCATAAACCGCACCGCGAAACGCTTCGGTACCGGTAGCACACATGTTCTCGACTTTGGTAACCGGAATATTCGACAACCGCAGGGCAAGGGAAAGAGGCAGCGCGCTGGCGCCTACGTTGTAGGCATCAATACCGGCACCAAACCAACCCATTTCAATGTCTTTCTTCTCGATACCGGCATCAGCAATACACTCCTCGAACGCTTCCACCATAAGGTCGGCAGGGCTTGCATCCCAGCGCTCACCGAACTTGCTGCAACCCATGCCCAGGATCACTACCTTGTCCTTGATTCCACTAGCCATATTCAATCACCTGTGTTGTCAGCTGCGCGATTTATTGCCCGGAGGGCGTGGCTTTCCAGAAATACTTGCGGAAGCCCCGCTGGTTATCGAACTGCCGGATGCGAAAATGCAGACTGACGGCGACACCGGCTTCAATACTGCCTTCCTCGACTTCCGTGAAATCCATCATCAGTCGACCACCCCCTTCAAACTCCACGAGTCCGAAATAGGCCGGTGGGTTCCAGTCAAAGGTCAGTCGGTCGGCAGTCCAGGTTTTTACCCGGCCGGGTATGGTGGACATGGGGTAATCGTCCTGACTGTCGAGGGCGCCGCACTCCGGATTCACGCAGTAGTTGTCCCGCGGGATCTGCACCGTGCCGCATTCGCGGCATTTGCCGCCTATAAAAGCGGTCAAAAGATCCTTTCTGCGATACATCGCGGCCAGGTAACTCTGCTTGTCCAGTTCGCCGCGCTTGCCGGTTTCGCGCTCAACCAGGTTGTTGAAGCTGAGGAAGCGGTTGTAGTTGTCATCCGGCCGCCGGCGCTCGAGCGCTCCGGCAAACCCGGTTTTCGGACGCCGCTTGCCGATCTGGTCAGTGGCTTTGAACAGCACCACATCCGTGCCCTGGCCAAAACCCGCCAGCAGGATCAGCTCACCGGGTCTTGCGGTTTCGAGCGCTGCGGTCAGCAAGACAATCGGATGGGCAGCCCCGGCGACACCCATTGAAGCGATGCGGTTGTCCACCACGGCCTGTGCCGGAATTTCCAGCTTCTTCGCAACGGCCAGAGGTGTCTTGGCCTGGTCAGACGCCAACACGAAGTGGGCAATATCACCAGCTTTCACGCCGACCTTCTCCAGCAGCCGTGAGGCGGCCTGCGGCACACTCTTGAGGTAACCCTCA
Source organism: Marinobacter salicampi (assembly GCF_011074795.1). Classification (GTDB taxonomy): domain Bacteria; phylum Pseudomonadota; class Gammaproteobacteria; order Pseudomonadales; family Oleiphilaceae; genus Marinobacter; species Marinobacter salicampi. The sequence continues at coordinate 176,619 of NZ_JAAMPF010000036.1, read as the reverse complement.
TCACGGATCCAGCGTTCTTCCCACTCGTAATCCAGGGTGGAATCCTCACCCCTGTAGTGATCGACAAAGTCGTTCACATAGGTCTCGCTGCCCAGGTATTCCGCAATCACATTCTCGTTGCCGACACCCAGGGCGGCTGCCCCGTCGCCCCAGAGCATTTCCGCCCGAGACCCACACCTGGTGCGCCGGTGTTCGGATGCCACCAGCATGGCGGTCCTTTTATCGGAGTGGCCCGCCTCAAGCATTGCAATCAGGGCCGAGGTCGCTGCCCGCTGGGAAGCGCTGACGTCCATGGTGCGCAGACGATCACCCAGGTTCAGCGCCTGGCTGACCACGACTGAATTCTGGCGATCAAGAAACGGCAGCGTGGTAGAAGCCAGATACAGCGTATCCACGGAATCGGCGTCGAGAACGGAGAGACAGTCCTGTCCGGCTTCCACCGCCATGGTGATGGTATCTTCGTCCCAGTTGCAGGTGCTGCGCTCGCCTTTCGCGAGGCCGCGGAGACTGGCATCAAACCAGTCGTTGGCGTCGGCTATGGCGGTTCTGGAGAGCCTGCTTCTCGGTATGTAGGCGCCGTATGCGGTAATACCAAACATGTGAACTCCTTCCTTTTGTATTGCTTATCGGTGTTACTTAGAGGGAGCGACTGATCACCAGCTTCATGATTTCCGATGTGCCGCCGTAGATCCGGCGTACCCGTGCGTCAACATAGATACGGGAAATGGGGTATTCGCACATGTAACCATAACCGCCAAAGAGCTGCAGACACTGGTCTACGACCCTGCCCTCGTTCTCCGTAGTCCAGAGTTTGGCCATGGCGCCCTCTTCGGCGGTCAGGGTGCCCGCATCACATTTCTTGATGCACTGGTCCAGATAGGCCCAGCCGACTTCCAGACTGGTTTTCATATCGGCCAGCGCAAACTGGGTGTTCTGAAAGTCAGCCACCGCCTTGCCAAATGCTTTACGCTCCTTGGTGTACGCCACGGTCAGGTCAAAAGCACGCTGGGCTTCCGCCTGGGCACGGCAGGCGATGGTGATGCGTTCGCGCGGAAGTTCCCGCATCATCATGGCAAAGCCCTCACCTTCCTGACCCACCAGGTTGGTAACTGGCACGCGCACGTCCTGGAAGAACATTTCGGAGGTATCGGCCGCTTTCTGGCCGATCTTGGCCAGGTTTCGGCCGCGCTCGAAACCGGCACGCTCCGCTTCCACTATGATCATGCTGATGCCATGGGCGCCCTTTCCAGGTCCCGTCACACAGGCTAGCAACACAAAGTCGGCATTCTGGCCGTTGGTGATGTAGGTCTTCTGCCCGTTAATAACGTACTCATCTCCATCTCGGACGGCGGAGGTACGGATGGCCTTGAGGTCGCTACCGGCACCTGGCTCGGTCATGCCTATGGCAGCAATTTTCTCGGCAGTCACCATCTTCGGCAGCCAGTACTGCTTCTGTTCCTCAGTGCCCGCGTTCATCAGGTAGTACGCTACGATGTCCGCCTGAACGGAAAAGCCGACGCTGGCACCACCTATGGCATAGCCGGTTTCCTCAGACAGCACCATGTTGTAAAGAAAGTCTGCGCCCGGGCCGCCGTATTCTTCAGGCACGCCGCAACACAGAAAACCGTTTTCCGCGGCCTTTTTCCAGAATGACCGAGGCACCACACTTTCCTCTTCCCACTGCTCTATTTTGGGCTCCAGCTCGGTACGAAAAAAACGACGGACATTCTCGCGGAAGAGTTCGTGTTCGCTGCTATAGATGGCTCTGCTCTGCATGCTGTTTACCCTTGTCGTTCCTGACACTGGAGGACATCGTTGAAGAAGAGTGAGGGATCGGTTGGCTCCCGGTTATGGGCCAACCGTAGCAGCAAGAAAAATCTACAACAATTATATAGTTTTTATATCAACCATCTTTTTATGGCATACCTCAAGTGCAAGCAAGCGGCCGTTTGCCAATAACGTAAATGGTATATAGTGAAAAAATTGCATACTTCGAAGTTATAGGTGAGAACCCATGCCCTTCAATCTTAACGTCGACTTGCGCCAGCTGAACACTTTCCTGACGGTCGCAGACACCGGCAGTTTCAGCCGCGCTTCCGAGAAGCTCTTTGTAGCTCAGCCGGCACTGAGCCGTCAGATCAGAATGCTGGAAGAAGCATTGAACGTTGATGTGTTTGTACGCCACGGTCGGGGAGTGGTGCTGACGGCCGCCGGCGAGCTGTTATACGAGCGCGCGCGAAGCCTGCTGCAAAGCCTTGAGCGAACCCAGGCCGATGTCACCGCAGTGGCAGGGGAAGTGACCGGGCAAGTGGTACTCGGACTGCTGCCCACGGTCGCGCACACCTTCTCAGGGGCCATCATCGAGGAGTACCGCAAACGATTTCCGCAGGTAAACCTGGCGGTCAAATCAGCCATGAGCGGCACGCTTCAGCAAATGGTTATGCAGCATCGGCTGAACCTCGCCATTTCCTACAGCCAGAGTAATCACAAGAATCTGCGCTACCGCCCCTTGCTCGAGGAGCGTCTTTACCTGATTTCTCCGACCAATACGAAAGTGTCCAACCGGTCAGAGATAACGCTGGATGAGGTGCTTGAACTTCCCCTGGTCATGCCGGAAGAAAAGCATGGGCTTCGGGTGGCCATGGAAAAAGAAGCGGCGGAGCGCAACGTATCACTGAACCTGGCGCTTGAAGTCAGTGCCTGGCCGATGCTGACGGACATGGTTCGCAGGGGGCTGGGCTACACCATTTTGTCATCCGCTGCGGTGCACGAAATGACCACCCGCAAGGAGGTCATTGCCATCCCCATCACTTCCCCTGAACTGAAAAGAACACTTTCCATCGTCACCCCCACAGACCTGCCCTCTTCAGTGGCTACACTGAAACTGGCAGAGATCATCATGCAGCAGGTGGCGGAGCAGGTAGGTGCGGGAACCTGGAAGGGCAAACTGTTGTTCGACCCGAAAGAAATCAGTACGTCCAACAAGCCTCTCAATCTGCTTGCTGACGAGTGAATACCATTGAGTCACAGGATGAGCGCGAGCTACAGCTAATATATAAAGGTTCGGCATAGGACATGCACTCACCCATAGGTGTTCCATAAGCCCAGGTTTACAAAGGGCTCTGGGCCGGGCAGGTCGTTAGTGTTTTATCGCGGGTAATCTCAACGCCTGTCAGAACCGAAAGGAACTCCGTAATCTCACCTGCTCCTGAACCCCTTGGCCACCAGATACACTTCCCGAGAGCGCGACCTTGAGGAATCCGGCTTGCGAATGGACACCTTGTCAAAGACCTCACGCACGGCTTTGACAAACTCATCGTAGCCCTCGCCATGGAATACCTTGGCGACAAAGCTGCCTTTGGGCTTGAGCACCTGGCAGGCCATGTCCAGCGCAAGCTCCACCAGATACATGGAAGCAGCCTGGTCGGCTACATTGACGCCGCTGATGTTGGGCGACATATCGGAAATAACCACATCCGCGAGAGCGCCCTCCAGGGTGGCCATGATCTGGTCGAACACCTCCTGTTCGGTGAAGTCCCCCTGGATGAATTCAACTCCGGCAATGGCCTCCATGGCCAGGATGTCCGACGCCACCACCCGGCCCTTGTGTCCGACCAGCGTGGCAGCCACCTGGGACCAGCCACCGGGAGCAGAACCCAGATCCACCACCAGCGCGTTGGGCTGAATCAGGCGGTCCTTGTCATTGATCTCAAGGAGTTTGTAGCTGGCACGGGAGCGGTAGCCGTCCACCTGAGCCTGCTTCACAAAGGGATCGTTGACGTGCTCTTCGAGCCAGCGGTTACTGCTTTTGGAACGGGCCATGGGGTGTCTTCTGTTCACTGCGGGAAAGCCGCTAGTGTACGCCGCCGCGACACCTACCGCAAAAGTGGCCCGGCGCCTGACAAGCCCCTTGGCCGGCAGTACAATGGGCCCACTTTTCCAACCGCAACCTGTCGGCAACACGCCGGCGGCCAGGAAATACCATGATTCGCGTTACCGAACTGGCTTTACCCCTTGATCACCCGGACGAAGCACTGCGTGCGGCTGTTCTGCAGCGCCTGCAGCTTCGTGATGCTGATCTGATGCACTTTACCGTCTTCAAGCGGAGCTACGACGCCCGCAAAAAAAACAGCGAGATCAAGTTCGTTTACATCGTTGATCTGGCTGTGCGGGACGAAGCGGCGGTGCTGGCACGTTTTTCGGAAGACGCCCACGTTCGCCTGGCGCCGGATACCGCCTACTATCCTGTCGCTCAGGCTCCTGCCGGATTAACGGAGCGGCCGGTCGTGGTGGGGCTGGGGCCTTGCGGGCTGTTCGCCGCCCTGCTGCTGGCCCAGATGGGCTTCCGGCCAATCGTGCTGGAGCGGGGCAAGGATGTGCGCCGTCGCACCAAGGACACCTGGGCCCTATGGCGCAAAAAACAGCTGTCGCCGGAGTCCAACGTCCAGTTTGGCGAGGGCGGTGCCGGGCTGTTCTCGGACGGCAAGCTCTACAGTCAGATCAAGGACCCGAAGTTCTATGGCCGCAAGGTTATGGCCGAGTTCGTCAAGGCGGGGGCCCCGGAGGAAATCCTGTTTGTCAGCAAACCCCATATCGGCACCTTTCGGCTGACCGGCGTGGTGTCCCGGATGCGGGAGGAGATCATCAGCCTTGGAGGCGACATCCGCTTCGAACACAAGGTCACCGACCTGCTGGTGGAAAATGGAGAGGTCCAGGGCATAGCGCTGGCCAGCGGCGAACAGATCAAGAGCCGCCATGTGGTGATGGCGCTGGGCCACAGCGCCCGGGAAACCTTTCGCATGTTGCACAGGCGCGATGTCTTCCTGGAAGCCAAGCCGTTTGCCATCGGTTTCCGCATCGAACACCCCCAGGGCCTGATCGACCATGCCCGGCTGGGCAAGTACGCCGGCCACCCGGCCCTGGGCGCCGCTGACTACAAGCTGGTGTACCACGCAAAGAACGGTCGCGCGGTGTACAGCTTCTGCATGTGCCCGGGCGGTACCGTGGTGGCTGCGACCTCCGAGCCCGGGCGGGTGGTCACCAACGGCATGAGCCAGTACTCCCGTAACGAACGTAATGCCAACTCCGGCATCGTGGTGAACATTGAGCCGGCCAAGGACTTTCCCGGCGACCCGCTGGCAGGGGTAGAGCTTCAGGAACAGCTGGAAGCCACGGCCTATGATCTCGGGGGCCGCGACTATTGCGCCCCCGCCCAGCTGGTGGGGGACTTTATTGCGGGCAGACCGTCAGAGCAACTGGGCGAAGTGGAACCTTCCTACAAGCCCGGCATCCGACTGGGTGATCTTGCACCTTCCCTGCCCCATTACGCCATCGAAGCCATCCGTGAAGCCCTGCCCGCGTTCGGCCGGCAGATCCGGGGCTTTGACCGGGCAGATGCACTGCTGACCGGCGTTGAAACCCGCACCTCGTCGCCGGTTCGTATTACCCGTGACCGGGAGAGCCTGCAAAGCCTGAACACCAGAGGGCTTTACCCTGCCGGTGAGGGCGCGGGCTACGCAGGCGGCATACTCTCAGCCGGTGTGGATGGCATAAAGGTGGCGGAAGCCGTCGCCAAAGCGATGATGGCGGACCTTGGAGCCGGCTCAGAAAACCGAACAGCAACCCAGGCGGAAACCAGACCGTGAAACTAGGGGACGTCAGGAAACTGCACCAGAAGAAATATCGTCAGGCTCTCGGACACTTCCTGGTAGAAGGCGAGCATCTGGTGCTGGAACTGGAGAAAGCGGCAGGGGCCAATGCCCACTGGCAGCAGGCCGAACTGTTTGTCACCAGTACTTATGAGAACTGGCCCAGCCCCTGGCCCCGGCACCTGGTTACCGAACGGCAAATGGCGCAACTGACAGACACCAAAACTCCCCAGGGCCTGTTAGCGGTCGCGCGCCTTCCGCCTCTGGCCAGTAACGCCCCGGCGGAGGTCGAAAAGGCCGTCTACCTGCATGAGGTTCAGGACCCGGGCAACCTTGGGACCATCCTGCGCACGCTAGCCTGGTTTGGTGGCTTTCGCTGCCTGCTCAGCCCCGGCAGTGTCGACCCCTACAACCCGAAAGTCGTGCGTGCGAGCATGGGGGGCATTTTCCATGTGCCGGTGGAATTTGAAATCAGTCCTGAAACACTAGCCAGACGCTACCCTCGGGTCGCCTCCCTGGACATTGGCGGTGAAGCGATCACCAGCCCTGGTTTCATGGCCCACGACTGCTACCTGTTTGGCAATGAAGCCCGTGGCATACCTGGCGAAGCGCTGGCCAGGCTCAACGCCCACCGATTCACTATCCCAGGCGCTGCGACGGTTGAATCCCTGAACCTGGCGTCGGCCGTTAACATGGCGGTGTATGAGCTGAATCGGGCATAAAGATCCTGACAGACAATACGGGAACAATCTGCCCCCAAAAGTTTATTTGGCTCTAATCTCAAGACCAAACACAGAGGATCGAACAATGGATAAGAACCAACAGTACATTTTGACCGAACGGCCCAAAGGTATGCCTGACGACACCCACCTGGTGTTTACTGAAGCGCCTCTACCGACCCCGGGTTATGGAGAAGTACTGCTGAAAACCATTTATCTGTCGTTGGATCCTTACATGCGGGGCCGGATGAATGCGGGCGCCTCCTATGCCCGCAGCGTGAATCTGGGCGACGTGATGACCGGGCGTACCGTCAGCGAGGTCATGACCAGCAACAGTTCCTCATTGGCACCCGGCGACATTGTCCTCAGCGATAACGGCTGGCAGCGCTACGCCGTGGCGCCGGCCGAGGGGCTGGTCAAGCTCAATCCCGAAGAGATGCCGATCAGCACTGCCGTCGGAATTATGGGAATGCCTGGTTTTACTGCGTATGTCGGCTTGCTGGATCTGGCCCAGCCGAAAGCGGGTGAAACCGTCGTGGTCTCCGCCGCAGCCGGCGCAGTCGGCCAGGTGGTGGGCCAGTTGGCGAAGATGAAAGGCTGCTATGTGGTTGGTGTTGCAGGAGCACCTGACAAATGCGAGTACGTGGTCAAAGAATACGGCTTTGATGCCTGTATAAATTATAAAGACGACGACTTCGAGGCCCAGCTGATGGCGGCTTGTCCGAAGGGCATCGATGTTTATTTCGAAAACGTGGGTGGTCGGGTGTTTGATGCGGTCATGGAACTGGTCAACGACTTCGCCCGCATCCCGGTTTGTGGCCGCATCGCCCATTACAACATGACATCGCTACCCGAAGGGCGGGACCGGCTCATTCCGTTTATGGGCAAGGTGCTGGTCAAACGCCTGATGCTACGCGGCTTTATACAGTCAGATCATCATGATCGGCTGCCGGATTTCCGGAGAGACATGAGCCGGTGGATTCAGCAAGGCAAGATCCGCTACCAGGAAGACATCATCGACGGTTTCGACAATGCTATCAGTGCCTTTCAGGGACTTCTGCAAGGTGCAAATCGTGGCAAGTTACTGGTAAGGGTGAGCGATGATCCGACCTTGAGACCGTCACTTTCTAAACATTGATTACAGTGACCGTATCCCGCCGACGCCGCGATTGAATGTCTGAACCTGGCGTCTGCGGTCAATATGGTGGTCTATGAGCTGAACCGGAGACAGGTTCCGCTGTGCGAAACAATTCGCGCAGAAATACAAACTGGTTGGCGGCAGTCCGGCCGCAGCTAGAGGCCTGGTTCTGAAGCTTCCCTGCCGGGCGAGTATTACCGCTAATTCACCTGACTTACAGCCTATCCCGCATTTACTCATTCTATTCGCAGCGTTTTTGGTCCCCGTTGCGCTGTTGCGTAGAATTGATTTCCGAATTTTCCTGAACGGGTTGTTGTCGGATCGGACTTTGTTTACTCTCAAATTACAAAAATCAGTATTGCATGGCGAAACTGGACAATATTTAGTACCGCAATGCAAAACAGGTAGGTTATCCGAAACCACCTGGCTGAATTTTGTAGCGTCATCCAGCGCCCGCGGTGCCGGAGTCGTCGATTCAACCGGGCCACCACACCCGGGTGATTAAAAAGAGCAGGTTTTTAGGACAATGCCACAGGTTGACTATACTGAATTTGCTCTGACAAACGTTTTGATCCGGCAACTGGCCCCAGTGCCATTTCTGGTCACAGGCCGGAGATCCGGACAACCACACAGGACAAAGTACGATGCATAAAATCAACAAAAGTCTGCTCGTCGGTGTACTAAGTGCCACACCGCTGTTCGCCCACAGTGCCGACAATGTCGAACTGCCCGACACCCTCGCAATGACGGCGTACGGGACCGGGTCGGCCGGTTACACTCAAATGGTTTCCATTGGCAACCTCCTGAAGAACGAATACGGTACCTCCCTGCGTATCCTGCCCGGTGAGAATGACGTTTCCCGGATGACTCCGCTGCGAACCGGGCGAGTGCCGCTCTGCGCTTGCGGTATAGCCAGCTATTACGGGGCCGAAGGTGTACTCCTCTTCGCCGACCCGCAATGGGGACCACAGCCGATCCGCCTGATTGCCACCTCAACTGCCAGTTTTGGCCTGGGTGTCGCGGTTGCCGGTGATATCGACGTCGAAACCCCGGAAGATCTCAAAGGCAAGCGGGTGGCCTATATCCGCGGTGATGACGCCTTGAATGTCGGCACTGAGGCCTTCCTGGCTTTCGGCGATCTGACCTGGGATGACGTTGAGCGGGTTGAATTCCCCGGTTACGGCCGGTCGTTCGAGGGCATCGTGGCCAATCAGGCTGACGCTGCGTTCACCATGAGTGTGGCACCGCCAGCCCAGCAGCTGGCTGCCAGCCCAAGGGGTATCGTATGGCCGAAACTCGACCCGGATAACGAAGAAGGTTGGGAGCGTCTCCGGAATGTAGCGCCGTATTTCCAGCCTCACAAGGTCACGGCTGCCGCTGGCGAGGGCTATGGTAAGGACGACCCGTGGATCGGCGCGAGCTATCCGTACCCGATACTGGTCGGCAATGAGGACCTGGACGACAAAACCGCAGGCAGCCTGATCCGGGTGCTGATTGAGGATCACGACAAGTACAAGGACGCTGCCCCCGGTAACGCCGGTTACTCGCTGGAAAACCAGAACATGCAGTGGGTAATCCCTTATCACGAAGCGGTTGTGGAGTATTACAAGGAAATCGATCACTGGACCGAGGACATGCAGGCGCATCAGGATAAGCTGGTTAAACGCCAGGAAGTCCTGCAGAGCACCTGGAAAGACTTCATGGACTCCAACCCGCCGGAAGACGAAGACGAATTCCGTAGCAGCTGGATGGAAGCCCGTGCCAAAGCTCTTGAAGCCGAGGGAATGGAACCGGTTTTCCGCTAAGACCTCCCGCTACGCCGGGGTACCGGGGCTCAGGCTTCGATACTCCGGCGTTTCAGTTGTCACCCTCAAATATTCTCCGGAGCCTCTGATCACATGAGTTTGCCCAAGGCACAACCCGTTAGTCCGGCTAAAATATCCGGTATCCGCCAGCTCGATGGGTTCTGGCTCTGGGTGCCCAGGGTCGCGACCCTGGCTCTGACCCTGCTGGCGATTGACTACCTGTTCAACCTGGGGCTTTTTACTTTCGTAACCGAGGTGGAAAGCCAATTCTTCTATACCGTGGTAGCACTGATGCTGCCGCTGGTTTTTGTACTCTGGCCAGCCTCTCGCAAGGCTTCCCATACCCGTGTGCCCTGGTACGACATTATCCTGTATTTGTTTGCTACCTCCGTGTGCGGCTTCTTCGTGTTCAATGCCGAGCGTATTCTCGACAGCGGCTGGGAATACGAAGCCCCGGAGTACGCCCTTGTGATGAGCTTTCTGTTCTGGGGCGTCGTCCTTGAGACAGCCCGACGCGCCGGTGGCTGGCCGATCGGGATCATTGTCGGGTTCGCAAGCCTGTATCCGATCTTCGCTGATGTGATGCCGGGGCCGATCCAGGGTTTCCCATCCTCACCCTCCCAGACCGCCATCTACCACGCCATGAGTCGTGAAAGCGTTATGGGCATTCCGCTGCAGGCCTTTGCCAATCTGGTCATCGGCTTTCTGCTCTTCGGTGTGGCTCTTCAGCAGACCGGCGGCGGCAAGTTTTTCATTAACCTGGCGTTTGCCCTGCTGGGCCATGTCAGGGGTGGTCCTGCCAAGGTGGCTGTATTCTCCTCCGGCCTGATGGGCTCCATGAGCGGCAGCGTCATCACCAACGTGCTCACCACCGGTGTGCTGTCTATCCCGGCGATGCGCAGGGTCGGCTTCGGACGCTCATACGCAGCCGGTGTTGAAGCCTGTGCCTCCACCGGTGGCGTACTGATGCCGCCGGTCATGGGTGCAACGGCGTTTATCATGGCCAGCTTTCTGAATATTCCCTACGGTACGATTGCGCTGGCGGCGGTGGTGCCTTCATTCCTGTACTTCATGGGGCTGTTCATCCAGATCGATGCCTACGCCGCCCGTCACGAACTCAAGGGTTTGCCCGCAGATGAGCTGCCTTCCCTGCGCCAGACCCTGAAAGAAGGCTGGTACTTCATCTTCGTTTTCGTGCTGCTGATCTGGCTGCTGTTCTTCCTTCGGCGGGAAGCAATTGCGCCTTTCTACGCCACTGCTTTGTTGCTGGTGATTAACCAGATACTGCCTTACCAGCGTTGGGGCTGGAACGAAGTGAAAGGGTTTTTCTCCAGTTCGGGCAAGCTGTTCGCAGAACTTATTGCGATCCTGGCGGGCGTGGGGCTGCTGGTCGGGGCGCTGTCTGTGACCGGCATGTCAGGCACCATTGCCAATGACCTGATTTTCCTTGCTGGCGGCAATACGCTGGTGCTGCTGTTCATGGGCGCGGCAACCAGCTTTATTCTGGGCATCGGCATGACCGTTACGGCCGCCTATATTTTCCTGGCGGTGGCTCTGGCACCAGCCTTGATCAACGGCGGCGGTATGGACCCGCTGGCTGTCCACCTGTTCATCCTGTACTGGGGCATGCTGAGTTTCATCACGCCGCCGGTGGCACTGGGCGCCTTTGCTGCTGCATCAGTAGCGGGTGCGCGGGCAATGGAGACAGGGTTCCAGGCCATGAAGCTCGGCAGCGTGATCTACTTCATCCCGTTCCTGTTCGTATTGAACCCGGCACTGATCCTCCAGGGTGCCTGGGACGAGATTCTGGTGGTGTTGTCCCAGGCCATTGTCGGCGTTGCATTGATTGCCGGCGGCATGCAGGGGTACCTGCTGGGTGTTGGCAATCTGTCGCTTTACCGTGTGCTTCAATGGCCAATACGTCTGGCGCTGATTGCCGGCGGTATGCTTCTGGCGATACCCGGTGGCGGGCCAGTGCCCTTCACCAACCTGGAGCTGTCGATGATCAGTGCGGTTCTGCTTGCGCCAGCCCTGGCGCTGGTATGGTGGTCTAACCGGCAGGAGAAGCACGCTGCGACCTAAGCGCCGCATTTAGCCGAGCATGCGTAAATAAGGGAGGCTTTCGAGCCTCCTTTTTTATGCCCATGGCAACAGGTCAGTCGGTCATAACCCCGAAGCTGAACAGGCCTCCCTATTCGCAGTGCCGGCCGGCTCGGGCAAATTGTAGCTACAAAGCAACCGTCTGGCGTGGGGTTATGGGTTATGGGTGGGCAAGATCCCCTTCTTCATCAGCCTCAAGCAAAGTGGCGACGGGTGAAACTGTGCCGTTCTTAAAGGTTTTCACTTCCTCGACTTCCAGATTCGCATATAGCCTGGGATGCTCAAGCAGCTGGTCGATTTCCCGGGCCTGGGTAATCGTCTCGTCCAGCCACAGGTCCACGAACTCCGGCGTCGGTGGCAGAAACAGCGGAAAGGCCTTGTCATGGTAGGACTCGAACTTGAGGTGGGCATCACGGGTTATAACCGCGCAGCTGAACTGCCCATTCGGGAAAGGGCAATATAACGCACCAAGAAGGAAGGGCCGGGTCCCTTCCATCAGGTACTGGTGCTTTCGCCCTCCAATTTTTTTGGATTCGCCAATACCGGTCGCCACCACAATGCCGCGGTGATGGCGAAGGGGTTCCCGCCAGAAGGGCGAATCGAGGTTCCTGGCGTTGAAGGTCGTCCGCTTGCCCACTTCGAGCCGGTCGTCCCTGGCCACACAATCAAACCACCAGGTTGCGTCCACCAGGCGTGGCCGCCCTTCATCCGCGATGATCAGCCCACGAATCCGGCGCTCTGCGTTGCCGCCGAATGCCGGGTAGAAGTGTTCCATTTCCCCGGGGGCCTGGCGGAAAAGTGGCGGAACCAGATCCCCAAGGCCGATTTCTTCCAGAAGATTTCCCACTTCAGGGCTGTCTGTGACGCGGCGGATATATCCGCACATGGACGACTCCTCTATGCTTGGGCCGTTGCCAAAACCTTAGCAAGCCACTCCTCGGATTCTCCAGCCTACACCTCCGATGATGACAGCTTTCTCTCAGTCGTGACATCGCCTTTTATGGAAGAGCTTTAGTATGTAATTGATTTAATTGCATTTTTACTTAATTAATTGTAATTGATCTGATGCCCGAGTCGTTGTTAGTTTTTACCTGTCGGGAGCAAAGAAGTGTTTTTGCTTTTCAGCTTATGTCCGCTCAACCAGAGAAAAGACAGCACCCGGCACCAAGCTACTGTGACAACTCAGTTACTACGTCAAACTCAGTTACTACGTCAATAGTTACTGGACGCAAGAGAAAAGGAGAGCTCATATGGCTAACAACCGGACTGACAACCGCGGATTCGCCTCAATGGACAAGGACAAGCAGGAAGAGATTGCCCGGAAAGGCGGCAAAGCAGCTCATGAAAGCGGCAACGCCCATGAGTTTGATTCCGAGGAAGCCCGCAAGGCTGGCAAGGCCGCCCACGAAAGCGGCAATGCCCACGAGTTTGATTCCGAAGAGGCTCGCAAAGCTGGCAAGGCTGCCCACGAAAGCGGCAATGCCCACGAGTTCGACTCGGAAGAAGCCCGCAAGGCCGGCAAGAAAGGCGGGCAAAACAGCCACAGCGGTGGCCGTTAACTGCTGGCAATCGCAGCAGCAGGCCGGCACCCGCTCATCGGGGCCGGCAGAAAATGCGACGCGAAAGCTCCGGTGTATCGGCTTTCCGTCGTATTTTTTTGCCGTGCACAGCAGGGCTAAGCAATACTCACCGGTCTACCTCATAAACTCACTGATCCCAAAAACTCGCTGGTGCCATATAAAAAAGGGCCTACGCAATCAACGTAAGCCCTGACACTCCAACCATTCTTATCCTACAGAACCTGTCCCCGGATGCCTGGGTCAGACCCTGACATCCCACTAGGACCGCGGAGGGTTCTCTACAATTATCTCTACCCGACGGTTCTGCTGGCGCCCATTGGCGGTGTCATTGTTTGCCACCGGCCGGTCCATGCCGATACCTGCCGAGGTCAGTCGTTGGTAGGCTATGCCCTGTTGAGTCAGATAAGACATAACCGAGTCGGCGCGACGTTGGGACAGTCCCTGGTTGAGTGAGGCACTGCCGACGTTATCGGTGTGTCCTTCAATCTGCACACGCCGGTCGGGATACTGGTTCAGGAAACTCACCAGCTTGTTGAGATTGCCGTTGGCGCCACCCTGAAGCTCCGCACTTCCGGTCGCGAACAGCACATCGCCCAGCGTCAGGACCACGCCACGGTCGGTGATCTCAGCTTCCAGGGCGTCGATCTGGCGCTGATACTCTTCTGCCTTCAGCGCTGCTCCGGCGGCCGCCTGCTCTTGCGAACTCTCTGCTGCATCCGCTGCGTCTCGTGCCTCGGTGGCATCGTCACGGGCATTGCTCACTTCGAGTGTCCGCGCCCTCAACCGCTCCGCGTCACGCTCCTCGCCCAGGCGCAGGCGCTGATCTTCCGCGTAGCGGGTGGTTGCTTTGGCTTCGGCAATTGCAACAGCCTGGTCTGCCATGAAGACCCGGTGTTTGCCCAGGTCTGCATCGGCTTCGGGCAATGGCTGCTCTGCAATACGAACAGCCGCTTCAGCCTCCCTGAATTCGACCCGGGCCCGCTCGGCCAGGTTGGGGTCGCCCTGCAGGGTTGTCAGTTTGCCACGTACCTGTTCGGAGCCCTGTGGCGCACCCGGGGCAGAAGCACAGGACACCAGTACCAGCGAGGACAACAGCAGCCCGGTCAGGGCAGTAGCCTGCTTTACACGTTTGCGAGGTTGCATTAGGGACGTTTTCATTGCTGATCTCCTGTGCGCTGCATTTCTTCGGTCAGGGCGTCAGCGCCACGGCCCATTTCCCTGTTGATGGCTGCGGCTTTGGCGGATTCGGTGCGCGCCGAGGCAAGCTTTGCCACGATGGCCGATTCCCGGGCGAGACGCTCGGCCTCAACCATCTGTTCTTTACTGATGGATTTTTCCGCCATTTCCAGTTTCTGCTGGGCGTCGTCGAGTTCAGCGCCTGCGTGTTGGCGGGCACCTTCCTGCTCGGCGCTGTCGATAGCGTCTCGGGCCTCAGTCAAGGCGTTGGTCGGCGGCAGCGGGGCCGAGCTGCATGCACTTAAAAGGACAACGGCCACTGCCAGGCTCAAGGCACTTGAGACGCGGCGGGTGAAATAACGGTGATTTGGCTGGTTCATGTCAAGGGTCCTTCTGAAGCCTGACTTCGTCAGTGCAACTGTGACGCCGGACGGGCGCTGCTTCGGTAGGCTAGCGAGCGGGCGACGGTAATGTGTTCGGGGCACTGTTGGGCGGCATCTCAGTTCTTGCAAACCTGAAAACCGGCCTGACAGTGAACATGCAGTTCAGCCTGGTGCTTGCCCTGGTCGTGGGCGGTCCTACACGCCCACAAAGAAGGGATGGGTTGACTGCCTGCAGCGTCAAACCGCAGGCATTACAATCAGGCTCTGCAAATCGTGATGATCAGACTCTGTTGGAATCTTCGAAAGCCTTGAGCTGCTTTTCGGCTTCGTCTTTGGTAATGCCGTAAGCCTGCTGAATTTCGCCGCTGAGCTGATCGCGCTTGCCATCCATCACATCCAGGCGGTCGTCGGTGAGCTTTCCCCACTGGACTTTTACCTTGCCTTTGAGCTCTTTCCAGTTGCCTTCAATAATGTCCTTATTCATTGCTTTCTCCTGTGGCGCCGTCGCCAGCGCGTTTACATGAGACGGAAACTCACATACGCAAATGTCTGTGCCGTCATCGAGCATTGTGTGCTCAGAAAACACCCTGGTATGTACGCTACCGCGCTTTAAACATGCACCAACGTTACATTTTATAGAGGAACCCATAAGCATCAGACCGTCTCGGATAAAAGCTAAAGCAGCGTTATGTAATGAGTTAGCGGTGTAACGCACAGAGGAAGTACTTCTATTAATAGACATTGGCCTGTGGACCGGTCATGTCACCTTCTGTGCATGCCCGGCAATTCATGCCAGGGAGGACCCTATGTCGCCGAAAGAAAAAGCGGACACTGCTGGCATTCCGCCAGAGGGAAACCGCCTGATCAACGGCTTGCCGGCCAGGCAACGCATTGATGTTCTGGCCCGCTGCGACCGTGTTGAACTTGCGTTTGACTCAGTGCTCTGCGAGGCAGGGCTGCCCTTCGAGTACGCGTATTTTCCCGTTAACGGAAATATTTCTCTGGTCAACGCCTTCGATGACCACCAGCCGTTTGAGACCGAAAGCATCGGCAGCGAAGGCATGCTTGGCCTGGCGCTGATACTGGATATCAACCGGGCGTCCCAGCAGGGCATTGTCCAGACCCCCTGTCAGGCCCTGCGGATAGGCGCCGGGGACCTGCAGGCAGCGCTGATCGATTACCCCGCATTGCTGCCTATCCTGCAGCGCTATCTCTACGTGGTGGTCGCGGAACTCTTGCAATCTGCCGGCTGCCTCCGGTTTCATGATGCCGGCAAGCGCCTGGCTCGGGGATTATTACTGGCTCACGATCGCGCAGGCACTGACAAACTACCGCTGACCCACCTGCTGCTCGCGGATAGGCTCGGTGTTCAGCGGGGCGCCGTCACCATTGCCGCCATCAGATTGCAGAGGACAGGCATCATCCGCTATCGGCGAGGCAAGATCTCCGTAATTGATCGCCCGGGCCTGGAGGCAGCCTCCTGCGGTTGCTACAGGGCAAGTATTGATCATTACAACAGCATGTTTCCCTGAGTCTGGAAAAGCACCCGTCATCCGCCAGGTGTGCCCGGTAAACTGATAATCCATTACCTGATAAACGACTGACCCTGCCTTCAAGCTTCGCCTCCAGCCTTGTGCATCAAACGCATTACTCGTAACGGGAACTTTTACGTGTCCGCTTGGCGATCTCCAGGGTCTGTTGCTTTTCGCCAATAAGACCTAAGTACGGTTTCGCACATTAGCAGGCGTAAGTCAGGTACAGTAGAAGCAGGATACGTTGCACACCAAAGGAAGGCATTACCATGTCCCTGGCCCCAAACCCGGCGCAGAACACTCTCCTCGCGGCCCTGACTGAGGGTGTCCAGGAGAGGCTCTTCCCCCATCTCGAAGAAACACCCATGCCCCTGGGCAAGGTACTCTACGAGCCCGGCGATAAAATGCGCCATGTATACTTTCCCACCGACTGCATTGTGTCGTTGCTCTATGTCATGGAGAGTGGCGCCTCGGCTGAAATCTCCGTGGTGGGTAATGAAGGCCTGGTGGGCATTTCGTTATTCATGGGCGGCGAAAGTACCTCAAGCCGCGCCCTTGTCCAGAGCGGGGGCACCGGTTACCGGTTACTGGGCCAACGTCTGGTCGATGAGTTCAACCGCCACGGCGAACTGATGTCGCTGGTCCTGCGCTACACCCAGGCACTGATCACCCAAATGGCCCAGACCGCGGTCTGCAACCGCCACCATTCCATTGACCAGCAGTTGTGCCGCTGGCTGTTGCTCTCTCTGGACCGGCTGGACTCCAACCACCTGGTCATGACCCAGGAGCTGATTGCCAATATGCTCGGCGTACGGCGGGAAGGGGTAGCAGAGGCGGCGGGCAAGCTGCAGAAACTTGGGGTGATCGAATACCGCCGCGGGCACATCGAGGTAATGGATCGTCCCCGCCTCGAACAAATGAGCTGCGAATGCTACGCCGTGGTCAAGAAAGAGACGGACCGCCTGCTAAAACCGGGCTTTTCCCCAACCGGACAGCCCGCCTGAAGCTCGCACTTCCCGAAACCCATCCCGTTTCTCTGCATCACAAGTGTGCGCTTCCGCACAGACCTGGCTGAAGGGTAAGTTTAGTTTTGCAGGTATGGCCTTTTCATGGACACATGCCGATGACCACCCCGACCGATGACCACCGCTCCGCCTCTTACACGGGGTCGGGCCGCCGTCGTGGTAGTGGTATAAACCGACCTCCCCTGGCATCCCTTGAGAGCATGTCGTTCGAGGATATGGCATTGATTACCCTTGATGCCATTGGCGATGCCGTGTTGGTGGTGGACCCGCGAGATAAGGTGATCTACCTCAATAAGGTGGCCGAGACCATGACCGGCTGGCCGCGGGAAGAGGCGCTCGGGCGCCCGATTGAACAGGTGTTTTTCATTTTTGACGGGGTCACCCGGGAGCGGGCCCAGAGTCCCTCCCAGCGGGCAATTGATGAAAACCGGATCGTGGAACTGGCGGTGGGAAGCGTGCTTATTCGCCGGGACGGTGCGGACCTGGCAATCGAGGATTCCGCTGCGCCCATCCATAATCGCCAGGGCAGAACCGCCGGCGCGGTGATCGTTTTCCATGACGCCCGCCAGTCAGAACCCGAAATCAAACGGATGAGTCACCAGGCCCAGCACGACTTCCTCACCGGCCTGCCCAATCGAATGCTGCTGACGGAACGCCTTACCCAGGCCATCGGCATGGCCGACCGCCACAGCAAAAAGATCGCCCTGCTGTTCGTCGACCTGGACTACTTCAAACAGATCAATGACTCATTCGGCCACAGTGTGGGCGACCACCTGTTGCAGGCAATTGCCGCGGAGATTGGAGAATGTGTGCGGGCAACCGACACCGTGAGTCGCCACGGCGGTGACGAGTTCGTCGTCCTGCTCTCAGAAATCGAAGAGAAACAGGATGCCGCCAAGGTCGCTGAAAAAGTGCTGGCACAATTTGCGTCTCCCCGGCTTATTGATGGTCATGAGCTAAGCATAACCATGAGCGTAGGCATCGCCATCTACCCGGACGACAGCCTCGATGGAGACGCCCTAATGGCTGCCGCAGATTCCGCCATGTACATCAGCAAGAACCACGGACGTAACAGCTATCAGTTCTTTCAAAAAGAGCAGGAGCACCAGGGTCCTGCGCCAGTTGATGAATAGCGTACGCTGTCCGACATAGCCAAGGGACGATTACCCGACCTTATACCGATTCACAATCCCGTCGATGGTCTCGATGCTGGCATTCATCTCTCCGGCCATCCGGCGGGCGCCTTCTGCGCCGTCGATGACGACCTGGCTCTTGGCCAGAATGATGTGGATGTTCTGGTTGATTTCCTGGGAAGTGGCAGCCTGCTGTTCGGCCGCGGCGGCGATCTGGTCATTCATATCCCGCACCGTTCCGGCAGATGTAAATATGCCTGAAATCACTTCTTTGGCAGAGGTGATGACGGCGGTGGTCTCGCCCGAACGTGCCTTGCCTTCTTCCATGGACGCCAGGGTCTTGCCGGACATTTCCTGCAAACGTTCGGTGGTCTTGCGGATCTGATCAGTAAATGACTGGGTCCGTTTTGACAACTGCCTCACTTCATCTGCCACCACGGCAAAGCCGCGCCCGTGCTCCCCGGCCCGGGCCGCTTCAATAGCCGCGTTCAGGGCAAGCAGATTGGTCTGCTCAGAAATGGCATTGATGGAGCTCGATACAGACGCAATCTCCTCAACATTTTCAGCCAACAATTTCACCGCGCCGATGGTCTGGTCGAGGGAAGCATTGAGGGAATCCATCAGTGTCACGGCCGATCCCATGGACTCGTCGCCACTGGTCGCAGCCTTGTAGGAATTCCCCGCGGCCTGGGAGGCCGACTGGGCGTTGGCGGCCACTTCCTGAATGCTTGCCACCATTTCATCGGTTGCGGTGGCGGCCTGGTCGGTCTGGGCCCGCTGCTCATCGGCAGCCTCACCGGTCTGGCTGCTGATAACACTCAGCTGACCGGAGCTCGAACGGAGCTTTTCGGAAAGGCCAGCCAGTTCACCCACCACGGCTGAAAACTGGTCCATCATGGCATTGAAGGAGAGCGCTGCCCGGTCGTTCGGGTTCCCAGGCAGGCGACCCCGCAGGTCATGGTCCAGGGCGAAGCGGTTGACAATATCCACCATGGCCATGGAGCGGGCCTGCTCGGCACCGATCCGGTGTGCAATCAGGATCAGGATGACTGCTTCGAAGACCACAAAGGCGGCGTGGACAAAGGTCATTCCCCAGCTTGGGGCATGGTCATAGATGACGATGGGCATGTCTCCGAGGGTAACCCCGCCCATGTGCATGGCGGTGAACAACAGGTGGTGAACCGCGATCAGGCCAGCTGCAGCGACTACCGGCAGCCAGTCCCGGTAGACAATCACAAGGGCCAGGGCGGCAAAGATATGAAAGTGCATCTCCGTCACGCCGAGCTGGCTCTGAATCATGATGGCGGAATAGACCATCAGCAGACAGCCATTCAGTACCCCCGCCAGGCGGGTTCCACGGCAGAGCGCATAAACAGCTGTCGAGGCAAGCCCTACCAGCACGCTGCTGACTAGGGCAAAACCGAAGGTGCCGTAGCCGATCGGGATCAGACCAGCCACCACGGGGATATGGGCAAGCAGAAGCAACAGCATGTGCCAGTCAGCTTGCTGGCGTATTTCAGTCAGTGTGGAGGCATCGTTGGAACTGAGGTCTTGCTGCATACTGAACACCAAAAATATGGATATATTTGGTTATCGGCCGCTTCAGGCCAGCCTGAACATTAGACAAAGCAATTATTTGATACCTCATGTACCGAACCCATCGCTTTGAGTATCGCTCTTCCAGGGTGAAATAGAAGATACGCAGCCGGAAGCCGACCGGTTCCGTGGCGATTGTAATATCCTGTTAAGAATCAGCTCTCTCTAAGAGCAGGGTGCGGATAGAGCGTGGCCAGGTAGGGAAGCCCTGGCGCTAAGCTGTCACCAGCCGTTTCATCCAGTTCAGCAAAGCCGAGGACAATAACTCAGGTCGGGTCAGCAAGGCGTAGCCATGCGCCCCGAAAACCCTGGGAAGATAGTTTGCGGCCTGGCGATCAATGGTCAGACAGAAACAGTGAATGCCCTGCAGGCCGGATTCGGTAACCGATTGGCGCATGTCCTCCACCCCATACCGACCTTCATAATCGTCTTTATCGCTGGGCTTGCCATCCGATATCAGTAGCAGCAGACGATGGGCTGCAGGCTGGCGCATCAGGCCGGCGGTGGCATGGCGTATGGCAGCGCCCGCCCGGGTGTAGTGCTGGGGCTCCAGTGCGCTGATCCTTAGCGCTACTTCGTTGCTGTAGTGCTCCCCAAAGTCCTTTATCTGGCGCACGGTGACAGCATCAGGTCCTTCACCGGAAAAGGCCTGCACCGAATAGGGTTCGCCCAGACCCTCCAGCGCAGCACATACCAGCAGAAGTGCTTCCCGCTCGACATCGATGACCCGTCGGTTGGCCGATACCCAGCTGTCCGTGGAACCGCTGATGTCGATAAGGAGGGTGATCGCCATGTTGCGTTCAGCCGTGCGCCGGGTCTGGTACAGGCCCTCCGCCATGTATTTGCCAGCGCGAAAATCCGCGTAGCTGTCGATATAGGCATCGAGATCGATATGGTCTCCGTCGAGCTGTTTCCGCCGAGTTACCCGCCGCGCCTGGAGCATCTCGAAACGTTTGCGAATGGCGGTCAGCATGGACTCATGAGCCGCGAGGGTTGTGTCCACCCATTTCTGTGAGCCTGCCTGTGACGAGAGCAGCCGAACGGTCGAACCGGGCTCACGGTAGATACGCCTACGGCAGTCCCATTCCGGATAGCTGAACCCCTTACCCTCGGCTATGGCAGCCTTGAGTTCCTGGCGGGCACGGGCGTCGGGCGGGTCATCGGACAAAAGCACTTCCTTGGGTCGGCCCGGTGTCGATACCAGACGCGCGTTGGACAGCTCAGACACCATATCGCCAAATTCATCAGCGCTGGTTTCCTGGTCCCGATCTGTCGGGCGCTGGAGACCAAAGGGGTCTTCAGCATGCTGATGAGGTTCGTCCGCCTGCACCATCCAGATGCCGGGCTCCGGGTTCTCTTCCTTTTCCTCTTCGGTGGCCTCGCGCTCATCCGGCCGTCGTGCAAGCCGGGCGGACCTGGGGGCACTGTCTTCCGGCTCAGCTGCCTGATCGTTTCCGCCGGCCACTGGCAGTGTTTCAACAGTGCCAGGTGGCGGACGTAACTCCCCGGTCCACCAATCCTTCACCAGCGGCAGCGGTCCGAGCTGGTGTTCAGTGATGCCGGTGGGTAGCAGGTGAAAGTCTTCTATCACCCGACGGGCGTTGACCAAAGACTCCTGCGGTTCAGATGCAATGGGAATGGCGCTGTCCGGCGCGCCGCATTCACTGCCAAGAAGCCTGCGCAGGAACAGCTCAAGAGGCTTTCGGGAGTCAGGGAACTGGTCGAGTGCCGGTCGCGCTTTCAGTGCGTACCGGCGCAGGGTGTCTACCGAATGTTTCAGCCCCGGCAGCAGTTCTGCCAGTTGCTCGTCAGCCGCGTAGGCCTCAAGCAGAAGGTAGACATCCGCCAATAATGGGCTCAGCTGGGTGACCGGCACCTCAGCCCCGCCCCGGCGCGCCCGCACTATCTGCTGCAAGGCCATTGCCCGGTATAGCTCGGCGCCGAAGGCAGTATCCACTATGCCGGAATCAGGCGGTAACCATAGAGAGTCGCCGTTTGTGGCGGGGATGGCACCTTGTCGCCGGGGCCGGCGGTGGTAACGGAACAGCATGGCAAGCAGGGTGGCCCGGGCAGGCAGCTGTGCCGCGCGCAGGGTGTAGCTGCGGTCAAACACGGCTGTAATTAGAAGATCCAGCCGGGAAGCTACATCAACCAGCATCACGGTCTGTGGCTGGTCCGGCGGACGCCTGTGTTTACGCCAGAGTTTCTGAGCATATACCGTAGCATACCGGGCCGCGTCACTGACGACTTCCTCGGCTTCAGCCATGGTTTGCCACCAGGGCGTGCCTGCTCCGGGACAGGCTAGACAAAGGTCGCGTCAACCAGATCACGCATGGCTCCTACCAGCGATTCGTCATCAGATAACGGAGAGATAAGTCCTGCATAGCAGGCTTCGCGGATGGGTATACCTTTCGCTGCCAGCAACGCGGTCGCTATCAACAGGCGGGTACTCGGGACTTCTGCCAGACCTCGGTCCCGCAGGACGCGGATCCGATGGGCCAGCGACACCAGGGCGTGGGCAGTGGCATGGTCTGCCCCGCTTTCCTCCCTGATTATGGCAAGCTCCCGCTCGGCCACAGGGAAGTCCAGATCCATCGCGACGAAACGCTGGCGTGTCGAGGGTTTAAGATCTTTCAGCATGCGCTGGTAACCTGGGTTATAGGAAACGACCAACTGGAACCCCGGCGCCGCCTTAACGGTTTCACCGGTCTTGTCGATTGGCAATATCCGCCGGTGATCCGTCAGTGCATGGAGAATAACGATGGTGTCCTGGCGTGCTTCAACCACCTCGTCCAGGTAACAGATGGCGCCTTCCCGGACGGCCCTGGTAAGGGGTCCGTCATGCCAGTGAGTGCCGTCATGGCGGATCAGGAAGCGACCGATCAGATCGCTGGCAGCCAGATCGTCGTGGCAGGGAATGGTGACCAGCGGCCGCCCCAGCCGCCAGGCCATATGCTCCACCAGGCGGGTCTTGCCGCACCCGGTGGGACCTTTGAGCATGACAGCGAGATTTTGGGCATGGCACTGCTCAAATATCTCGATTTCATTACCGGTTGGCAGGTAGAAAGGCTCTGCGCCCGGACTCTTGTCACGGATTTTATGCAGCGTTTCGGTAGAAACGATCACGCCGTTCGCTCGTGACCGGTGGTCGTCACAAGCGTCTCCTCAGAAGTCTCAAAGTGAGGCCGGTACCGGAAAAAATCATAGATAAACAATGCCACGCCCACCGTGAACACCGAGGCCGTAGCGATCAGCATCAGGAAATGAACCTGGATCTTCAGTTGGGCATCCAGATACCCCATGCCCATGATTCGCTCAAGATAGACCTGGCCAAGGCCTGCAGTCGCGAACGACAGAGTCATGCCGAACATACCGGCCAGTTGCAGCCAGAACGCCCAGTAGCCAAGCGTGGTGCCGTTCTCCGCACGGTTGGTCATCTTCGGCAGCACATAAGTGATCATCGCCAGCACGATCATGGCATAGGCGCCATAAAACGCCGCATGACCGTGCATGGCCGTTATCAGGGTGCCATGGGTCCACTTGTTCACCGCGGGCCAAGTATGGGCCAAGCCTAACAGGCCGGCACCAAAGAGCGCGAAGACGGCGCTTCCGATGGTCCAGTGCAGAGCCAGGGTGTTGGGGTGCGCCAGACCTGACCGACGCATGGCAGCGTAGGCAAAGGCCGCCATACCCGCCAGGGCCGCAGGTTCAAGAGCACTGAACAGCCCGCCGATGGGCAGCCAGTACTGGGGGACACCAACCCAGTAATAGTGGTGAGCTGTACCGAGTATGCCGGCGATGAACACCAGCCCGACAATGACGTAGAGCCACTTTTCCATCACTTCCCTGTCCGCCCCCGACAGCCTGATCAGAAGATAGGCCAGGAACGAGCCCATGATCATCATCCAGACGCCCTCCACCCAGAGGTGGATAGTCCACCAGCGGTAAAAGATAGAGACGGTATAGTTCTCGTAGTGCAGCAAAGCCGGGAAGAACAGCACGGCCGAGCTGAACAGCCCGATCAGCAGAACACCTTCTGTGGTGGTGAAACGGCCTGACTTTTTGATGGTCATGCTGATGTTGTAGAGAAAGATCAGCATGCAGATAACGATCACGATCTTGTGAGGCAATGGCTGTTCCAGCAGTTTGTTGCCGGTGCCGTAGCGGAACAGATAGCCGATGATCGCAGTCACACCCATGCCGGTCCACAGAATCAGCTGTAGGTAGGCGAGCTTGACGCTGTGCAGTTCAGTCCGCGACTCATCCGGAATCAACCAGTAGGTGGCGCCCATAAAGCCTGTCAGCACCCAGACAATCAGCAAGTTGGTATGAATCACCTTGGTGACGTCAAACGGCAGAATATAGAGTAGCGGATCCGGGCCCAGATATTTTGCGGCTGACAACAGGCCAAATACCAGCTGGAGCCCGAACAGCACCATGGCGACCGCAAAGTACCAGTAGGCGACGGATTGCGATTTGTACCGCATTCTTATTCTCCTTGAAGTTTCTGGCTTCCTGCCTCGTATGTTGACGAGATACGGTGAAGCGTTATTTAAGCGTTGCCAGATAGGCGGTCAGTTGGCTGAGCTCATCCTCGGAGAGGCTCTCGTCGTAACCGGTGGGCATGAAGGAGGTGCCGCCTGAAGAGTACATCTCGCCCGGAACCAGATGTGCACTGGGGGCCACAATGGACTCACGGATGTACCCTTCAATGTCCGTTGCGTCACCCTCATACTCCGGTGAATTGAGGGTTTCCTCAGCACGGGTCGCCATACCTGCCAGCGACGGGCCGGCCATATCGACACCCGGTTCAATGGAATGGCAGGAAGTACAGCCCGGCTGGGCGGTACGGAATATCTGCTCGCCCTTGGCCCGCGGGTCGTCTTCCGCGTCCACCGGTGTGGTGCCCTCGGGCTGGCGCTGCGCAACCACACCCGATGACATACCACTGCCCGTGACCGTAATGGGGCGTGGAGGCCACCCCTGGTTGTCCACATTCGCAACCCAGTCAAGAAACTTGATCAGGTCCGCTATCTCTTTCTCACTCAGATCCTGGGTCGGCATGAGACGACGATGGATTTTCTCGTCATAGAATTTCGAGGGGTCACGCATGTAGGCGGTAAGGTAGGCATCACCACGATGCTGCGTGATCTTGGTCAGATCAGGTGCATAGTAAGCGCCTTCACCAAACAGGGTATGACAGTTGATGCAGTTGTATTTGTGCCAGACATCCTTGCCGTGGGTCACTTCCGGCGTAATCGCGTCGGCATTCGTCAGCTCACCGAACTGGCGGTGACTGTCGAGGGTCAGCACGAGAAACGCCAGTGCTGCTATGGCGGTAGAGGCAATCGCGAAAATCCGGGCCTGTCGGTTAGTCATGGCTATCCCTCACCCTAAACGGTGATGCCGGTCCAATGCATAATTGAAATGGAGGCAGCGTAGACAATGCCCGACCCCATCAGGAGCAGAACCAGATAGCTGACTATCCGTAGCGGTCCGTAGAATTTTTTCTGTTGCATCCGACCTCCTGTCAAATGTGGACTTTTTATTTTTCAAGCAGCTGGCTCAGACGGCCCATGCTGTTAACCAAACCCTGACATGTATGTTTAGACCAGGAACTGTCGATAGGCAAATAACGCCATCACAACTTTAATGGTTCGGCTGATGATGGTCGGGTTTTGGTCCATTGCTCAAGACAAGGAGATTTGAGAACGTAACCTTGACCAGTTGTAAGCGAGCGCTGTAAGGTCATAAGGAAACGATACCGGAAAGCTATCATGTGCAAGGGGCAAGCCATGGCACAACGCTTCAAAGTGGGCGACCACGTCACCTGGAATTCCGAAGCCGGCCACGTCAGTGGACGGATCATTCGTGTTCACACCAGTGATACGGAATACAAAGGCCACAACAGGCGAGCCAGCGAAGACGAACCGCAATACGAGATCAAGAGTGATAAAACCGATCATATCGCGATGCACAAGGACAGCGCCTTGAGCAAGGTCGACAGCTAGCGTCGCTGTTTCGGCACCAGCTATATCATGTTTCCCCGCAGATCCAGCAAAGCCCGCTTGCCGCTCATTAAGATTCATGCTAAATATATCTTTGTACGAAGACGACATGAGGACGCAGCTATGACAGACCGGACAGCTTCACAGAATGGCCCTGAGACAACCTCCACCAGCATCGATGACCACGCCATGGCCAAGCTGGACACGGACTCGCTTCTTGGTTTAATTACAGATGAGTACCATGCCAAGCACACTGAACAGCTTGAGGAGCTACACAGACTGGCTCGAAAAGTTGAAGTGGTACACCGCGAACACGCTGATGCGCCCCATGGCCTGACCCGTTTGATTAAACGTTTCGAGCAGGAATATCTGGAACACCTGGAACGGGAGCGGGAACACGTATTCGCCAAGATGGCCGGAGACCAGCCACCTCAGCCAAGCACGCCGATCAGCCAGATGATCACAGAGCACGAAGTCCTGAACGGAATACTGGATGAAATCCGAGCGCTCACCGATGGCTATCGAGCTCCGGAAGGGGCATGCCGGTCCTGGCAGCGCCTGTTTAATGGACTCCAGGATCTGGACCTCAGCCTCACCACCCAGGTTCACCTGGAGCAGGATGTTCTTTACCCGAGATTTCAGTTCTGAGCACCAGAGGTAGGCTGCTTTGGTCACGAAGAGCCGCCGGTAAGCAATGGCGCTGCTAGAACCTGACCTGCAAACCCGCCTGCTGTGGGCTGACGTACCAGCTGTACTGCACGTCAAGCCGGCCCCTGCCCATCTGCAGGCTCAGCTCGCCTCCGGGTGCGGCTCCCAGGCGGGAAAGCGACCTGGGCTGGCTCCAGAGGGTGAGTTCGTTGACCAGCATGCCGGTGGCGAAACTGATCGCGCCGTCGCCCGGGCGGTCATCTCCGATGGCAATGACCAGGCCGCCGAGCAGGTTGACCACCAGCGGGCGAATGCGGGCATCCAGGCTGCGAAGCCGGCGCTCTTCTGCTGCCACCTCAGCCCTTAGCTGCTCTGCCTGCTTCAGCGCCTCCGGGTCGCCTTCGTCAGCCAGCCGGTTAAACCGTTCAAGAGCCTCTGCATGGGGTTGTGGACTCAGAAATGTCTCTGCCAAGGCCAGAGCGGATTTGACTCCGGCCACCTGGGCGTCCAGCCGTGCTTCAGAATCCGAGGGATCCTGGATTACATAGACACTGTGGGCCAGGGAAATACCATAGACCGAGCCCCAGCCGACGCTCCAGGCAGTGCCATGGCTGGCCCCGCGTTCAAAGGCGGAACGCAGATCGTGCCACCGGTCACTGCTCTCCCGGGCCTGAGCAGACGGGAGTATAAGGAAGAGTACCAGGAAGCATCCGAGGCACTGGGCGAGTTTCTGTCTGCGATTCATAACCGGTTCCAATCATGAGCGGGCCGAACACGTGCCCAATCATACCCTGAAACCTTACCCGGCTTTGCCCTGCTGTCGATAAAGTGCGGCTCCCAGCGTTGCGAAGTATCGGCCAAAGGCGCCATTGATTCGCCCACGCTGCTCTCCCTGTGGGTAAAGCCCCTCCTTCGCTTCCCGGGAAAACCGGCTTCCCGAGACCAGAAACCGGTTATGTGGCAGGGCATCCTCCACAAAGGCTTCAAAAGCCCTGGCCGCCAGCTCTTCCGGCCTGGCGTAGTAGAGCACCCCACAGGCCCGGTCCGCCTGTCGCGAGCACAGGAAAAGCTCGCTGGGGTCGGTGCCCTTTTTATTCAGGAGGATCGCCTTGAAGCACTCCGCCAACAAGGTGTTCAGGGGGTGTGGACTCATGGTCCGGCTGTTTATCCAGGCCTTGCTGGCAAAGGTCTGGCCAGGGCTGCCGGGGAAAGCCTTGCCGGCGATATAATGGTCAAATCCGTGGAACCATTCGTGGGCCAGGCTTCCGGCCCCGGCGTTCTTGGCCAGCGCCAGTTGCCTTGTCGCGGGGATATAGTGAGCTGAGACCCCTGGCCTGCCGCCAATACCATATTGCAGCCCCAGGTTCTGCCGTAACGAAATCAGTTTTTCCGGTGCCTGCAGCAGACCCATCAGATCACACAGGGCCTGGTAGAACAGGACCGCAGCCCGGTCACGTTCGGGCTCCGTTACCCAGCGCCCGATTTCTATACTGCGAAAGTCAAACCGGCGCCTGATGGTGATAAAACTGATGGGCTGGACCTGGGGCATGCTGCTCATGAAAACTGTATATTTAGACAGTAGTCTGGCTGAGTGGGTACGGGTGGTCAAGGGCGCGGCCTTCCAACTAATGTATCGGTCGGGAGTTCAGCATCCGTGACTGCATTCCGCTAGACTGAACCAAACGAGAATTGCACAACAAGACAATAACGCCAGAACAAGCGAGACCCGGTAACAATGCCCGAGCATGAGTTTGACTACATCGTCGTTGGCGCGGGTACCGCGGGCTGCCTGCTCGCCAACCGCTTGAGCGAGAACCCCGCCAACCGGGTGTTGCTCGTGGAAGCCGGCGGCCGGGACAACTACTACTGGATCCATGTTCCTGTAGGTTACCTCTACTGCATCAACAACCCCCGCACCGACTGGCTCTACAAGACCGAGCCGGAACCCGGACTCAACGGCCGATCGCTGATCTACCCCCGGGGCAAGGTCCTCGGTGGCTGCTCAAGCATTAATGGCATGATCTACATGCGCGGCCAGGCCCGGGACTATGACCACTGGGCTGAGATGTGCGGCGACGAGGCGTGGCGCTGGCAGAACTGCCTGCCGGATTTTATTCGTCACGAAGACCATTACCGGCTGGACGACCCGACCACCTCGAAAGATTTCGAGCCCTTCCATGGTCATGGCGGTGAATGGCGGGTCGAGCGCCAGCGGCTGAAGTGGGCGGTGCTCGATGATTTCGCCAAAGCGGCCCAGCAGGAGGGTATTCCGGCCACTGACGATTTCAATCGCGGCAGTAATGAAGGCGTGGCCTATTTCGATGTGAACCAGCGCAGTGGCTGGCGCTGGAATACCGCCAAGGCTTTCCTGCGGCCGGTGCTCAACTCGCGCCCCAACCTCACCCTGTGGCACAGCACTCCAGTACGGCGGCTCCTGTTCAGTCACTCTGAAGGCCAGAAACCACGCTGCACTGGTCTCGAGCTCGTTCACCAAGGTGAAACCCTGAGGGTGTCGGCAACCCGGGAAACCGTGCTCAGCGCCGGGGCCATCGGTACACCCCAGTTGCTCCAGCTCTCGGGTATCGGACCGGAAGAGCTCCTTCGCCAGCATGGCATCGAGCCGGTGAACCTACTGCCCGGGGTGGGCGAAAACCTGCAGGATCATCTGCAGATACGGTCAGTCTATAAAGTGAGCAATGCCAAGACCCTTAACACCATGGTGTCTACCCTGTGGGGCAAGCTGGGCATCGGCCTGGAGTATCTCGCCAGGCGAACCGGGCCCATGAGCATGGCACCGTCGCAACTGGGTGCCTTCACCCGCAGCTCGCCCGAGCACGAGTTTCCCAACGTGGAATACCACGTCCAGCCCCTGAGCCTGGAAGCCTTTGGCCAGCCCCTGCACGACTACCCGGCCATCACCGCTAGCGTGTGCAATCTCAACCCGACCAGTCGCGGCCATGTGCGGATCCGGAGCGCCGACCCGACCCAGGCACCGGCCATCTCACCCAATTACCTGAGTACCGATGAAGACCGGCAGGTCGCTGCAGATTCCCTCCGCCTGACCCGCCGCATCGCCCAGCAGCCGGCTTTTGCCCGCTACGAGCCGGAGGAGATCAAACCCGGGGTTCAGTATCAGACCGACGCAGATCTCTGGCGGCTGGCCGGGGACATTGGCACAACGATCTTCCACCCGGTCGGTACGGCAAAGATGGGCAGGGAGGACGACCCGCTGGCGGTCGTGGACTCGCACCTTCGGGTTCACGGTGTCACCGGCTTGCGGGTGGCCGATGCCAGCATCATGCCCACCATTACCAGTGGCAACACCAACTCACCCACCCTGATGATTGCCGAGAAGGCTGCTGGCTGGATGCTTTCCGAAGAGAAGTCGTAAAAAAGCCCACTGTGGAAGTGGGCTTGGCTGTTTACACAGCCCTTTAGTCGGTTACACCTCTGGTCTTCAGTTTTGCGCGTCTTCTTCAGCTTCAGGAGCCGCTACCGGGCGACCGGCATCGGTCCGCTCCGGGATAAGCCGCAGCAGCTTGCCTTCTTCTGCGTCCACAAGCGCATAGATGGAGCCATCGGGGGCCTGCTTCAGATCCCGTATCCGGCGTTGCATGTCGATGCGTTCCTCAACTGCGATGCGCTCGTCGTCCAGTTCCAAACGGACAATAGACTTGGACGACAGACCTCCCACTAAGAGGCTGCCCTGCCATTCGGGAATCAGCGTGCCGTCGTAGAACATGGCACCAGAGGGCGAAACCACCGGTGTCCAGGTGCGTATCGGATCTTCAAACTCATCGGTGCCAGGATGGCCCGGAATGGGGTCGCGGTTGTACTGGGCGCCATTACTGACCGTTGGCCAGCCGTAATTCTTGCCCTTTTCTATCAGGTTGACCTCGTCGCCGCCGAGCGGTCCCATCTCGAATGTCCAGAGCTTGTCTGTCTCCGGGTCAAAGGCGGCCGCCAATATGTTTCGATGGCCATAGGACCAGATATCACCCCGGGCGTCTTCTTCATCAAAGGAGGGATTGTCCTCCGGGTTCGAGCCGTCCCGGTTGATCCGTATGACCTTGCCAAGGTTGGTGTTCAGATTCTGTGCCGGTTCAAATCGCATGCGATCACCGGACATGATGAAGAGCTTGTCATCGGGTCCGAACACCATGCGATGGCCAAAGTGACCACGGCCGATGGTCTTGGGCTCCTGGCGCCAGATCACCTCAACATCCTTCAGCTGGTTGCCGTCAAGCGTGGCCCGGGCAACCGCACCGCCGCGAAGGGTGGACCGGGAGGTGTCGATGTAATCAGCAAACCGCACGTCTTTGGTATCCCGAAGGTCCTCAGGCTGTTTGTCGGCCGCTTCAGTGTAAGAGAGGTAGATTCGGTTATTGCTGTCGAACTCCGGATCCAGAATCACATCCAGCAGGCCGCCCTGGTCCCCGGAGCCCTCGTAGTGCACCTCTGGAACGCCCTTGACCGGGTCGGACAACTCGCCATCGCTCCATACCCTCAGGTTCCCGGGTTTCTCGGTAATCAGCATCCGGTTACCGGGCAGTATCGCCATGCCCCAGGGAAATTCCAGGGTCGCAAGTTCCTCGATTTCGATAGTGCCCCCCTGCATACCCACCTCGTTAGGTGGCTCTTTGTCTTCAGACTGGGCCTGGACGGGGGCAGATACGGCTAATGAGATACCAAGTATCAACGTGGCAAGGCAGGTTTTTCGGGGCTGGTTGGAAAACTCATGGGCAATATGATTTGTCGGCATCGTGATCATCCTGTTCACGTGGAGTTACAGTGGTAACTGCAGAATCCCACCAACGTCCTGCTATCCTAGAATAGCCGGAGCGCAAGCGTCCAATCGAAAGCAGGCTTTTTCAGGTCTGATGCTTTTCTTCAACCGGGGGGGACAGTTTCTGGTGGGCCCAGAGAATGCCAAGGACAAAGTGCAGGGCTGCCGCCATCCAGGGTGCCGCAGAGGGCAATAGCTCAGCAAAGGCCGGACGCGAAATGATCCAGTAGGCCACCGCCGCCGCAATACAGCCCGCCAGTACGCACAGCAGATTCCTGATCATCGGATTTTTCATCGTCGCCTCAAACAGTGATTTCGACGTATTCATTCAACCTCCTGGCTCAATCTCTACGGGCAGGCGGGAGTGTTCGCCTGGACAGGTTGCAGGCTAACTATCAGTATAGGCGCTTGACCAGCCCTCTTTCGAAAATGCCACGAGGTTGTCGACATGCCCGCTCCCTTCGATACCCTCCTATTCTGGCTGCTGGCAGTGGTGGGCGTCATTCTTACCGGCATATCCAAATCCGGATTCGCCGGCGGAGCCGGGGTACTGGCTGTGCCGCTGCTGGCGCTGGTCATTCCCCTGCCCATGGCGACGGTCATCATGCTGCCGGTGCTGTTGTTCATGGATGCCAAAACCATACAGCTGTACCGTCGGCATGCCAGCCTGGAAACACTCAAACGCATTGTGCCGGCGGCGCTTGTGGGCATCGTGCTAGGTGGCCTGGCCATGGGCGTTCTGGCGACGTCGGCTCTGGAGCTGATCACCGGGGTTATTTCCATCCTGTTCGCCAGCTGGCAGAGCATTTCCAGCTCCCTGCAGCGCTTTCAGCAAGCCGGCTGGTTCTGGGGCACGGTATCCGGCCTCACCAGTACCTTAATACACGCAGGCGGGCCCCCCATCAACGTCTATTTTCTGGGCAGGCAATTGCCGAAACTAGCGTGGCTGGGAACAGCGGCCGTTCTGTTCGGGGTGATGAACCTGGTGAAAATCGTGCCTTACAGCCTCAACGGCTTCTGGCAGTGGCGCCTGCTGTTCATCTCACTGTTGCTGCTGCCGGCAGCCTGGGTCGGGGTAAAGCTGGGGCACAGCATTCAGGGCCGGGTAGACGGTGCCACCTTTACCCGGATCTGCCGTGTGCTGTTACTTGTGTCCGGCGCAGGCCTGGTGGTGAAAGGCCTGTTTTTCTAGCGCGACGTTTGGCTCTTTGCGTTGGCCCGGCTCAGCCAACGTTTACGGCCTGGATCCGGGGCCGCTGCTGCTTGGCCTTGAGCAGGCTGTCCACGCACTGGGTGTCATCACGCAGAATAACCACGCATTCGAGGCATTGAATGCACTCATCGTAGTCAATCCGGCCATCGCTGCGGATGGCGTTGATTTCGCATTTGCGCTTGCACATCTGACAGGGCGACCCGCACAGGTCCACCCGTTCCAGCCAGCTGAACAGGCGTAACCGGCCCAGCACCGCCAGGCCCGCACCCAGCGGACACAAATAGCGACAGAAGAACTTGTGCACGAACATCCCCACCACCAAGAGCCCCACTGCGTAGAGCACGAAGGGCCAGTAGCGCCAGAAAAAGAGTGTGATGCTGGTTTTGAAGGGTTCCACTTCCGCCAGCTGCTCTGCCAGTGTCAGGGAATAGAAAGAGGTGCCGACCAGACCTATGAGGATCAGATATTTGAGGCCGATCAGTCGCCGATGCCAGCGTTCCGGCACCCGTCGTTGCCGGATGGACAGCTTCTTGCCCAGCCAGGAGGCCATTTCCTGAAGGGCTCCAAAGGGACAAAGCCAGCCACAGAACAGGCCTCGGCCCCAAATAAACAGGGTAACAAAGGTGTAGATCCACAACAGGAAAATGACCGGGTCCAGCAGGAACACGCCAATGTCAAAACCATCGTAGATCGACAGGAAGAGCGTGAATATATTGACCACGGACAGCTGGCCCTGGGCGTAGAAACCGATGAAGAACAGGGTGAAAAACAGGAAGGCCCAGCGGAACCGGTGAAGAAGCCTGGGATAGCGGCTGAAATACTGCTGGCGCGCAAAAAACACGGTCAGTACCACCAGGCTGACCACCAGGATGGTTATCTGGACCCAACGGTCCTGCCACAGGCCCACCCAGGCCGCCTGACGCACCACCTCTGGGGTGGCCTCAACCGGCTCGAACAGCTCCTGGGGCAAGTCAAGCCCAGTTCGGAACGAGGCCCGGTCAACCACCAGGTGGTTCCGGGGCAAGGCCAGGCTCAGCACAAGGGAGGCCTCAGCGCCGGGGTTGAACCCGCCGCTGCCGCCCATCTTGAACAGGTGAGCCTTGTCAAAAGCGGGCATGCCGCCGGCCTGAAAGCGGGTATCACTGTCGAGCCGGTTCATGTCCCGAAGCTCTACCACCAGCTGGCCCTGCTCCAGAAACAGACGTCCGGCCGAGGTGCCAGGCTGGAAGTCGTCAGGCACATGGGTAAACAGCCCGCGGGACATCACGGCCAGCATCTGCTCACCGGGCTTCAGATCAGCCATCAGGCGCCCATAGGCTTCATCCCCCAGCAGGTTACGCCCCACCATGGGGGCGTTGGCGTAGCCGAAAAAGATCTCGGTAAATGGCTCGCCCGGCTCTGGCTGTGGCACAGCCGGGTATCGGTCCAGCCCGCTGCCGATACTATCTTCCGCCTCCTCGACAGATAGCCGCCAGTGACCGATGTAATGGCGGTCGAGCAACTCCTGCCAGCTCAGCTTCTCATACAGGTCTGCTTTGGGGCGGGCAGCAGGTGCCTGGGCGAAAGCCTCCAGGGTGTTGCGGGCCACCTTGAGAGCCGAGGACAGAATGGTATCGTTGATGATAATGACGGAGATGGTCGCCGAAGTGACACCATCGAAGTAGACCACGCCGCCTTCCCCTGCTGCGTCGGTGCCGGCTTTTTTGCTGTTGACCACAATGTGCTCGGTAAGAGACCGGCCAGTGTACTGATCCACAAAACCAAACAGGGGCTCCTCGCCCAGGCCGTGGAGGAACACCGGCTCATGATGGTTCAGCACATGCACACCGGCGAACAGCCCATCCACACTGATGCCGATCAACAGGTTGATGGGCTTGCCGGAGTAGCCGGCCAGATTGGTGACATCCCGGGACTCATAGGCATAGCCCAGCAATTCGTTGAGCTGATAGACAGGATATACGGGGTAATCGTCCCGCCTGGGATCGATGCGGGTAGCCTTGGGGAACAGCTCCATGATCAGAGCCTGCTGCCCGTCAGGCACTTCGGCACTGGCAGGCATGCCCAGGAGCGCGATCAGCACCATAATCAACAGGGCGTTCAGGTTAGAGAGGTGCACGGCCAGGCTCCAGGCTTTTATTCTTTTCGCCTTTCAGTCTCAACACCCCCCGAGCGACTCACAACGCTACTTCCGGGGTATTTACCCCCTACTCCGGTAGCAGTTGGCCACTTAAGAGCCTTAGCCGGGGATGATAGACTCACAGATCAACCTGAACCCATGATTGTGCGACATGAGGTACTCATGAGAATTGTCATGATCTCCGACACCCATAGCATGCACCGGCAAGTGAAGGTGCCTGATGGCGATCTGCTCATTCACGCCGGCGACTGCCTGGGCGTGGGCACACTGGAAGAAGTGGAGGATCTGAATGACTGGCTCGGGACGCTACCCCACCGCCACAAAGTGGTGATTGCCGGCAACCATGACTGGTGTTTCCAGACGGATCCCGAAGCCGCCAGGCAACGTTTGACCGAGGCGGTCTACCTGGAAGACAGCGGCACAACCATTGAAGGTCTGAAACTCTGGGGCAGCCCGTGGACACCGGTATTCTTTGATTGGGCCTTCAACCTTGAGCGGGGCGATGCCCTGGCCGAACGTTGGGCCCGGATACCGGACGATACCGAGGTACTGATCACCCACGGGCCGCCCGCGGGCATCCTGGACAAGGTTTCAAACGGCAGCCACGACGAGAGCGTTGGCTGCGCCGACCTGCTTGCAGCTGTTGAGCGGGTAAGACCGAGACTGCATGTCTTCGGCCATATTCACGAAGGCTATGGCCGCCATGAGACAGAGGCCACGGCTTTTATCAACGCCAGCACCTGTCTGGCCAGTTTAAAGCCCCTGAACCCACCCGTCGTAATCGATTTTTGAGCCGGGCCAGAGACGACTCTGGCCCGCTCTCCCACGGTATCTTTAAACCTTGAAGCGGGTGACCAGATGGCGCAGGTTCTCGCCCAGGCGAGCCAGTTCCAGACTGGCATCGTTGGTCTGGGTGACACCGGTATCGCTCTGCTGGCCTGCATCCACAATGCGCACTACGCTCTGGTTGATCTCTTCACTTACCTGGCCCTGCTGCTCGGCAGCCGTGGCTATCTGGGTCACTTGCTCGTGAATGGTGCCGACAGAGCGCTCTATAGTACGCAAGGCGTCGGTAGCGTGATTGATACGCTCCACGGTTTCGTCAGACCGGCTTCTGGACCCTTTCATTCGCTCAACGGCGCTGCGGGTTTCGGTGACAAAGCCATCGATCATGTCGCGGATCTGGGTGGCCGACTCGGCGCTGCGACGGGCCAGTTGACGCACCTCATCGGCAACCACCGCGAAGCCCCTGCCATGTTCCCCGGCGCGGGCCGCTTCGATGGCAGCGTTCAGCGCCAGCAGGTTGGTCTGGTCGGTCACCGCGTGAATGACGTCCAGCACCTGCTGAATATCATCGGATTTGGCCGCCAGGGCATCAATGCTCTTGGCAGTGCTGGCGATCTCCTCAGACAGTTTATTGACCGAAGCCTGGGCGTTGGTGATGGTTGCCCCGCCTTCCCGTGCCAGTCGGTCCGCGTCTGAGGCGGCGCCTTCCACTTCGTTGGCGTTGGCGGCAATCTGCTGGACAGTGGCAGCCATCTCGTTGATGGCAGCGGCAATCTGATCCGTTTCCGATCCCTGCACCTGAACAGACTGCCGGGTTTCGGTAGCCACGCGGCTCAGTTCTTCCGCCGCGGAAGCCACCTGCTCGGTGGTGGCGCCCACTTCGCGGATGGTGTCCTGGATCTTGATCACAAAGGCATTGAAGCGGCGGCCAAGCTCGGCAAGCTCGTCATTGCCCTCAGCCGGCAGACGCTGGCGCAGGTCGCCTTCGCCTGCGGCTATCCCCTGCATCAGGTTACTTACCCTGTTCAGCGGCACCGTGACCGAGCGGCCCACTAGAACGCCAATCGCTATGGCAACCAGGCCAATCACCAGGGCTGCCATGACAAAGAAGCCCAGAGCTGCCTCGGTCTGATTATCGATATCTTCCTGCACCACAGCGAGAACGCGCTCGATGTCGGTAGTGTAGATGCCTGCGCCCATCATCCAGTCCCATTCCGGGATTTCGATGGAATAGGACACCTTGGGCTCCTCTGCACCGGAACCGGGGTTAGGCCAGTTGTAACCGTAGAAACCGTCCTTGCGCGCGGCGGCGAAGATATTGGTGACAAGGTCGCGCACCACCGGCTTGGTGGTCGGGCCTTCCGCTGCCGGATTGGGCCGGTAGGCTAGATTAATCAGTTCCCGGTCATAGGCAAATACATAGTTTTCATCACCAAAGGTCATGGCCCGGATCCGGTCACGGACTTCCTCTTTGGCCTCGGCCTCGGTCAGCGAAGGGTTGTTTATCGCGTCATAGACCACCGCCCGGGCACTTTCGACCACGTTCTTCAGGCCTTCCTTGCGGGCTTCGAGCAACTCACTGCCTAGGCGCTCAAGCTCAGCCTGACCATTGGCCTGAATCTGGGCAACAGCGATCCACGCCAGGGCTGCCGCTGTAATAATAACAGGGACCAGGACTCCGAGGAGTAGCCGGGACCGGATACGCAGGCGGCTTAGAAAATTCATTAATAATGCTCCTTAAGGACAATTATCGGGATTTTATGCACAAGCGTTCCGAAATCGCTGTGTGGTTTGTGTTAACTCCGGGTAACCAGGTGTTGTCGGAGCCCGGGCAGGGCCACAGCGGTAGGATCTTTTTGACGACATACCAGTCAACACCCTGGTGGGTTAAGGTGGCGTCATGGCTAACACAGATAAACGCTACAAAAGGCTTCAACGTCAGCTTGATGACGCCCAGACATATGAAGAATGGTTCTTTGCCGCCGAGGCTCTGGATGAGCTGGACGGGCACCTCGCCTGGCGGGAGGAGACTGGCACCGAGTTACTTCACGAAGAACTCATCCGTGATCACATGAAGGCCATGCGGCGGCACCGGAAAAACGGCGAGACCCGGACCCTGACCCGGGTTCTGCAGGAGAGCCTGTACCGGCACCTGGGCGAGCTGTCCAATCCGGACCTCTACGCGGTTGCCCGCACCGGCACCAAGTATCTGGCGACCGAGTTTCTGTTGGAAGTGGAACGGTCGATGCGCTTTATCTGCGACAACCCGATGCCAGGCATGTCCTCAGAGCAAAGCCTCCGCCTGTTCCGCGCTGCTGAACGAGTGTATGGCAGGCCGGCCCTGATGCTCAGCGGCGGCGCTGCGTTCGGCATCTATCACCTGGGAGTCACGCGGGCACTCTGGCGCCAGGATCTGCTACCGCGGGTTATTGCCGGCTCCAGCATGGGAGCGATCATCGCAGGCGCCATCTGCAACCGGACCGAAGACGAGCTCGAGGACTTTTTCGAAGATCCCGAGACGCTTCATCGGGATGCCTTTGACTGGCTATCCCCGAGAAAGATCTGGAATAAAGGCGCGATCATGGACCAGTCGCACCTTCATAAGCATATCCTTACCAACCTGGGCAGCCGGAGTTTCGGGGAGGCCTCGGAACGAAGCGGACGTACGCTTAACATATCTGTCTCTCCCACTCGGACCCGGCAAAAGCCCAGGCTGCTAAACGAATTGGCATCGCCTGAAGTGCTGGTGGACTCCGCCGTGCTGGCGTCCTGTGCCGTGCCGGGCATCTATCCCTCGGTCATGCTCAAGGCCCGGGACCGGCTCAAGGGCGGCGACGCCGTCCGCCCTTACATGCCGACAGAACGCTGGATGGATGGTAGCGTCCATGGCGATCTGCCATTGATGCGCATGGCACGACTGCACAATATCAACAAGACCATCGTAAGCCAGGCCAACCCCCACGTGGTACCGTTTATCAGCCATCACCATGAGCGTGGTGTAAAGGCGTCACTCAAACAGGCAGGCCTGTCGCTGCTCCATTCGCAGGTATCGGTCGCACTGGAGCTGACCCGCAATACCTGGTCCTCCACCCTGGTCAGGCCGTATCTGGAGCAGGCCCATGCCATGACCACCCAGAGTTACCTCGGTGACATCAACATTCACTTTCCGTTTCGACCTGCCCTGTACCGCAAGATCCTGTCCAATCCGAGCATGGAGGATCTGGCCATGTACATCCGCCTGGGCGAACAGGCCACCTGGCCTCGTATTCCCATGATTCGGGATCAGATCCGCATCAGCCGGACCTTTGCCGAGTGTATAGAGAAACTCAAGAAGAAGGCCGGGGCGGAGCGTGGCCAGGCAGAGTGACCCCCGGGGGCCCTGAGTTCGCTCAGGCTTGTTCTGGGGATGCTGTATATAAAAACAGTATGATACACTGCCGTCCTGAATGAACTGTCTTACCGGCACGCCTGTGTCCGGTAACCCACCGGAGATTCAATGCATGGCAGTTAAAGCACTTTATTACTCGGAAAGGGACGGGCTGGAAATGGCGCTGAAAAATGCCGACAAGATGCTGTTTTCCTCCAAGGCCGAGGCCGATGCCCGTGACCGCATCCTGGAGCTGTCGGAGGAAGTGACCGTGTTTTTGCAGAAACGCGTCAGTGGTCTGTCCGAAGAACTGGCCGAGCAATGTGCTCTGGCCATTGCTGAAGAGAAAGACCTTTTTGCCCGGGCCCTCAAGAAGCCGGAGTTGCTGAACGAAGCCTCGTCAAATACCGAGACCTGATCAGGCCTGTTTCCAGGTTGTGGCTATTCGGTTTTCGCCGGCGATGCCGCCCGGGGCAATGCTCGGGGGGTCATGACCAGGTAGACGCCGGCCACCGTTATGGCTGTGCCGAACAGGGCCAGCCAGCCCAGCTGTTCATCGAACAGGAGCCAGGCTTCCAGTGCCGTAACCGGCGTGACCAGATAGAACAGACTGGCCACCTGGGCTGAAGCGCCGCGGCGAATCAGGGCCAGCAACAGGCCGATGGCCCCCAGGGACAGCACCAGCACCAGCCAGCCCAGGGCGAAAAACAGCTGGGGAGTCCATTGCACTTCCATGGTTTCCAGAGTAACCGCCAGCAGCCCGAAGGCCATGGCCGCCGCACAGTACTGCACAAAAGCGCCGGTGATCAGATCGGTATTGCCGCAATATCGTTTCTGGTAAAGGGTGCCCGCCGAGATACCCACCAGGGACCCCAGGGCAAAGAATACCGCCCATAACGGGAAGCCATCAAACAGGCCGGCGGAGTCCGGTGCCACTTTTTCCCCGAGCACCATGACCACACCGGCAAGGCCCATCAACAAACCCAGCCAGACTCTTGCGCCTATCTGTTCCCGGAACACCAGCACCGCCAGCACGCCGGTAAGAAGAGGCTGCAGGCCAACCACCAGCGCCGTCAGTCCGGCGGGCATACCGGCCTCAATGGCCGAAAACACGCCGCCGAGATACACCCCGTGCACCAGCAGCCCGGTCACCCCAAGGTGAAGAGCCTGGCGCAGGCTTGCCGGCCAGCTCGGTTTGAGAAATGCCATCAGTACTGCCAGACAGGTGAGCGTCAGCAGCATGCGGTAGAACAACAGGGTAAACGGCTCGGCATAAGGCAGGCCGAACTTGGCACCGATAAAGCCGGTGCTCCACAGCAGCACAAAGGTGACCGGCATCAGCCTGAGCCAGATACTATCGCTGGCCAGCGTCACAGGTCTCGTCCGCTAGTATTGAGTAGAGTAGGCATCCGCCCATCATGCCAGAGATCACCGGCATTACGGCAGTACAGATGCCGGGCCTTATGCATTACAGAAGCCCATGGGCGATTAAGTGGCGTGCCAAGCCGTAGAGCCCTAGAGCCTGCCATAGGCCTCCCTGATCTGAACCAGCGCCTGTTCAAGCAAGGCCTGCGGTGCTCCGATGTTCATCCTCATATGGCCCGAGCCACCGGTACCGAACTGTAACCCGGGGTTCATGCCAACCCCCGCGTCGTGTACAAAAAAGGCCTTGAGCCCGTCATCGGTTAACCCCAGGGCGCGGCAGTCGAGCCAGAGCAGATAGGTCCCCTCAGGCTCCACCAGTCGGATATCCGGCAGATACTCCGCAACGAACGCCGCCACAAAGTCACGATTGCCTTTCAGGTAGTGCATCAGCTCGTCCAGCCAGGCTTCGCCCTGCCGGTAGGCGGCCTCGAAGCCGGCGACACTGAACGGATTGCACTGGCCTATGTGCAGGCTGTCAAACACCTTTTTAAGGGCCGCCCGGTGGGCAGGGTCTGGAGCCACCAGGCTGGACAGCCCCAGACCGGGAATATTGAAAGTCTTGCTGGGCGCAACGGTTGTTATCAGCTGATCCTGCTCGCTCGCCAGAGTGGCCAGAACGGTATGCCTG
This sequence comes from Marinobacter salicampi, assembly GCF_011074795.1. Lineage (GTDB taxonomy): Bacteria > Pseudomonadota > Gammaproteobacteria > Pseudomonadales > Oleiphilaceae > Marinobacter > Marinobacter salicampi. The sequence goes on along the minus strand of NZ_JAAMPF010000036.1, from coordinate 135,786 downwards.
GGCTTGTCCGGATAAACCAGATCGCAGTGAATTTCGTCGGAAATGACCACCAGCCCATGGCGTCGGGCGATTGCCAGTACAGACTGGAGCTCGTCTTTGGTCCAGACACGGCCCACCGGGTTGTGGGGTGAACACAGGAAAAGCACGCGAGCGCCGTCCCGGGCACAGACCTCAAGATGCTCGAGATCCATTTCATAGCCGCCGCCGGGACGCTCGCGCAAGGGGTTTTCAATCACCCGTCGCCCGGTCTGGGTCACCGCCGAGAAGAAAGGGAAGTACACCGGCGGTTGCACGATTACGCCCTCCCCGGGTTGCGCAAAGGCCAGCGCCGCCGCATGCAGCGACGGCACCACGCCCGGCGCCATCATCAGCCAGCTCCGGTCTATGGACCAGTTGTGGCGGTGTTCGAACCAGCCCATCAACGACTGATAGAGACTTTCGTGGAACAGGGTATAGCCGTAAGCCGGGTGCCGGGCCCGGTTGACCAGGGCTTCGGTCACCGCCGCCGGGGCGGGGAAGTCCATATCGGCGACCCACAGGGGAATCACCTCGTCGGTACCGAACACCGCCTTGCGGGCATCAAATTTCACCGCCTGGGTATTGTTCCGGGACAGGGGCGTATCGAAATCGGTCATTATTAGTCCTTGAAATCGGCTTTATCCAGACCATGCTTTTTCATCTTGTCGTACAGGGTTTTGCGGGCCAGGCCCAGTTGCAGCATGGTGTCCTTGATGCTGCCCTGGGCGATGTTCAGCGCACTCATCAGGGCAGCACGCTCGAAGCTGTCAGTCATTTCCGCCAGGGTCTGCAGGCCTGTCAGATCCCGGGCCGGGAGCCTCTGGTCTTCAATGAGCGCCGCAGGGCCCAGCAGTACGTAACGCTCAGCCAGGTTACGCAGCTCCCGGACATTGCCCGGCCAGCTGTGCTGCATCAGCCGGGCCGCCTGGCTGGCATTCAGAGGCACGCTTTCACGATCGTACCGGGCCGCGGCAATGAGCACAAAGTGGTGAAACAGGACAGGAATGTCCTCTTTGCGCTCCCGTAACGGCGGAATATCCAGCTGGACCACGTTCAGCCGGTAGTAAAGGTCAGCCCGGAAATCGCCCTCATCACTCAGGATCTTCAGATCCGTCTTGGTGGCCGCCAGAATCCGCACATCCACCGCCAGCGGCGTATTGCTGCCCAGGCGCTCGACCTTGCGTTCCTCAATTACCCTTAGCAGTTTGATCTGCAGGGGCATCGGCATACTCTCGACTTCATCCAGAAACAGGGTGCCTTTATGGGCGTGCTCGAACTTGCCGATGCGGCGCTTGTCCGCCCCGGTAAAGGCTCCGTGCTCATGGCCGAAAAGCTCACTCTCGATCAGGTTCTCCGGCACTGCACCGCAGTTTATGGCGACAAAGTTATGATCCCGCCGCGGGCTGTTTTCGTGGATATAACGGGCGACGGCATCCTTGCCCACGCCGGTTTCCCCGCGCAGCAGGATATCTGCGGAAATGCCCAGCAGGGGATCTATGGTCGCCATCAGCTTGCGCATGACTGGCGAGTCCCCCAACAACCGTGGCCCAGGCCGGGCAAGCATGCGCAACTGGGCTTTCAGGCGTCGGTTTTCCAGGGCCAGCTGGCGCTTTTCCCGGGCCCTGGCCAGCAGTTCGATCAGCTCATCATGCTCGAACGGTTTCTCGATGAAATCGTAGGCCCCTGACTGCATGGCATTCACAGCGGTGCTGATATCCCCCTGCCCGGTGAGGATGATAACCGGAATGGCGTCGTCCACCCTGCGTACCGCCGCCAGAACCGCCAGCCCGTCCATACCGGGCATGTTGTAGTCGCACAGCACCACGCCCTCAAAGTCCGCTGTGATCTCCGGCAGGGCATCGGCGCCTGCGGCATAACAGGCCACCGCCAGGTCTTCCAGGGCAAGGGTCTGGGCCATGACCTGGCGGATGTCGGGGTCGTCATCAATGAAAATTACCGTCGCTCGTGTCATGGGGTTTTCCTTGGTTTGGCCAGCGTCAGGACAAACACTGCACCGGGTCCGTCGGCGCGGTTATGACCGGTGAGTGTGCCCCCCAGGGCGTCCACGATCTGGCGGGATATCGACAGACCCAGGCCCAGGCCCTGCTTCACGGATTTGGTGGTGAAGAACGGCTCGAATACCTGGTCGCTGTCTGCCGGCAACCCCGAACCGTTATCTTCCACACAACACTGCCAGTGGTCGCCGCCGTCGTGGATGCTGATCGTTATACCTGGCTCCGGCACGGTTTCAACCGCCTGGATGGCGTTGGCCATCAGGTTGACCAATACCTGTTCTATCCGTATCAGGTCCCCGTGGCACATAACCCCGTGGTCGGGTCGGCGCCAGCGGATACGGACACCCTCACTGCTATCCTGGGCGGTGATGATCTTGAGTGCGGCATCCACTGCCAGGCGCAGGTCTACGGTGGCAGGCGGGCCTTCGGATTTGCGGGCGAACACCTTGAACTGCCGGGTAAGCTCCGCCATTTTATTGCACAGGGTGACGATTTCAGCGAGGTTGGCGTCCACCATCTCGGCATTGCCCCTTTCCAGGAAGCGCCGGCTGTTGCGGGCGTACGCCTGGATGGCAGTGAGGGGCTGGTTCATTTCATGGTTAAGGCCCGCGGACATCTGCCCCAGCACCGCCAGCTTGGCTGCCTGGATCAACTCCTGCTGGGTTGCCTTCAACTCATTCTGGGTCGCCTCCCGCTGACGGATCTCGGCCAGCAGCCGCCTGTTTGAGGCTTCCAGGTCCGCCGTACGCTCTGTGACCCGCTTCTCCAGCTGCTCGCCCCGCTGGGCGAGTTCAGCTTCCCGGCGGTAACGCTCCCGAACATACAACCAGGTCAGGAAACCACCCAGGAACAGCATCAGGCCGCCGGTGAGGAACTGAATCTGGGTCCAGAGCACCGGACCGGTACCAATCAGGACCCGCAGATTCCAGTCCAGCCTGGGCAGCGGCGTCTGGGTACTCAGATATTCCCGCCTGACCCCGTCCAGATTGAGCAGTACCAGACTGGAGCTTCCTGATGTCATGGTCAGCTTCCTGTTCACCTCAAGCACGTCCATATTGGTCAGCTCGCGGCCCGGGTAACGCTGCTGCAGGGCGGGATTATCGGCACTGGAGGTGTCCGGGGTGAAGTCCCGGTAGAGCCACTCCGCCCGGCTTGCCAGGAAACTGATGCCATCCCCGTCCAGCACCACCATTTCGGCATTGGCCGACGAGGCCGGACGCAGCCACTGGGACTCAAGCTCATCCACCTGGATCTTGACCGCCACCACACCGAGAATCTCCCCCGCGTCGTTCTTGACCGGATGAGAGAAGTACAACCCCCGGAGGTCGGAGGTTACGCCAAGCGCAAAGTACACGGCCGACTCGCCGGTCGCCATGGCCTCACTGAAATAGGGACGGTAGTCAAAACGCCGGCCGATAAAACTGTTGCTCTGGTCGTAGTTGTGGGCCGCGATGGTGAGCCCCGTCCGATCCATCAGGTAAACGTCGGAACTGTCCACGATGGTTGCCATACGCTTCATTTCTTCATTGGCCTGGAGGATCAGCCGCTGGTCTGACGGGCGTTCCAGCAGCCTTTGCAACAGCGGATGTTCTGCCATCAGTTCCGGCATTGGCCGGTAACGATTCAGTTCGTTGGCGACCAGTTGCCGGTAGCGGAAAGATTCTTCCAGGGCCTCCTGCTCCACCAGACGGTAGCCGACCCAGGCCCCAAGCTGCCAGGCCAGCACCGCAGTAAGACACAAAAAAAGCAATGCCCAGATTCGATAGTTCATGAATGCTCAGTGGTCAGGAACAGCCGATAGACTAGTCACTGCGCAAATATGGCACAAGGCGGGCGGCATCACGACCAGTAGCGGAGCCTGCCTGCAGGGCTGACCTGCAGGCAGTCTGTTGCTATGCCTGGGTAAGCGGCTGCTGCCTCCCTCGCTGTTTCTGGAGCAGGAACGCGGCAACAGCGGCGCCGATGCCGACCAGATCCGTCACCAGCCCGCCCTCAATCATGAGCAGGGCGGCGACCAGCAGAAGGATACGGGTATACCAGGCCGCAAGCTGGCTCATGAACCAGGCCTGCACCGCACCGGACAACAGGTAGACTCCGAAAGTGGCGGTTACCAGGGCCCGGGCGATTTCCATGAAGGTGCCATCCATCAATAGCGCACTGTTGTAGAAGAACATGAAGGGCACGATAAACGCCGCCAGCCCGATCCGGAACGACGCCACCGAGGTTTCCATGGCATTGGCACCGGATATCCCTGCTGCGGCGTAGGACGCCAGGGCCACCGGGGGCGTAATGGCAGACACCACAGCAAAGTAGAACACAAAGAAGTGGGCGGTCAGCGGATCAATCCCCAACTGCACCAGGCCGGGCGCCACCACCGAGGCTGCCACCGCGTATGCGGCTGTGGTTGGCATCCCCATGCCGAGCAGGATGGAAATGCACATGGCGAAGAACAGCGCCAGCAGCTGACTGGTTTCGGCCACGCCCAGGAGGAGGGATGAGAACCGGGCGCCCACGCCAGTCAGTGAAATCACGCCGACGATCACCCCGGCCGCCGCGCATACCACGATGATCTGGATCGCCATGATGCTGGCGAGATCAAGGGCGCGCAGAATGGCCCTTATGCCCATCTTGTTGGGCGACAGCCAGCTCACCACCGCAGCAGAAACCGTCGCCAGGGTACCGGCGCGTATCACTGAATAACCCTGGAACAGGGCGTAGATCAGGATGATGATCGGGATGAACAGGTACACCTGTTTGATCAGCTTGCGCAGCTGTGGCAACTCGTCCTTGCGCATGCCGCGCATCCCTGTACGGGCGGCCTCAAAGTCCACCATGAAGTATACCGAGGCGAAATAGAGTATCGCCGGTATGATTGCGGCAATGGCAATCTCGGTGTAAGGAATGCCGGTGATCTCCGCCATGATGAACGCGCCCGCGCCCATAATCGGCGGCATGATCTGCCCGCCGGTGGAGGCTGCCGCCTCGACAGCACCTGCCGACTTGCGGCTGTAACCCACCTTTTTCATCAGCGGAATGGTCAGGGACCCGGTTGAGACCACGTTACCGGCACTGGTGCCGTTGATCATGCCCATCAGGCCGGAGGCAAAGATGGAGACCTTGGCTGGCCCGCCCCGGGAGCGGCCCGCGGTAGCAAAGGCAAAGTTCACGAAATAATCGCCCACCTTCGATGCCTGCAGAAACGCCGCAAAGATAATGAACAGGATAATGTAGGTCGAGGACACCGCCGTGGTTGGCCCGAGGACACCGGCGTCGGTATACACCTGACTGAAAAAGCGCTGCACCGACAGCCCCGGATAGCCCAGGAAGCCCGGAAGGTAGGGGCCTGCGAACACATACACCAGAAACACCAGGGATATAATTACCAGTGCAAGGCCGGTCAGGCGCCGGGTCAGCTCCATGATCAGGGCGGTGCCAGCTATGGCTGCAAAGGAGATACCAATGGGCGCAAAGGAGGTACCGGTGGTCATGCGCATGGAGGTGTTATACACCACCAGGAAATAGGCCGCGGTTGCGATGGAGCAGACGATCAGCACCAGGTCCGGGTAGCTGAACAGGGAACGGTCGCGCTGGTGGAACCAGCTCACGATGATGCCGAGGCCCGTAGCCGCCAGCAGGGGCCAGCCGAAATGCCAGGTTTCAAGCTCTGGCGGCAGCCGCATGGTGCCTTCCAGAATCATCCGGTACATGACCCCCGTCTGCCACAGGGCATAGAGTGCGGGCAGGAGCAGAACCAGGCCGGCAGGGGTGGTCCAGGCATTGCGGCGTTTCACACCCTCCTCGGTGAAGCGCGCCCCGGAGAACAGAATGTAGCCGAGAATCAGGGCGCCGCACACGTGGATGATCCGGAACGACCAGGTCTCCAAGGGCGACACATTGAGCGTGTACAGGTGGAACGAGGAATAGACGATGGCCAGAAAGGCAACCGCCTTGAGCTGCCAGCCACTGTACAGGCGGCGGTTGGGCTCTATTGGCTCTTCATCTACCCCCTGCACAATAACCAGGTCGTCTGCGGTGGCTGCTGGAGGCAGATCTTGTTTTTCGGATGTCATGGCTCACCTGGCTTGACAGAAATGACGGCTCACCGGTCTTTGCCGGTCAGAATAAAATCCAGGGGCCACCGCTGTGGCCCCGTGACTTGCCCAAGAATTTACTTGATCATGCTGTCTTCGATTTCGTGGCCATTCTCGTTAAACCAGCGGGCAGCGCCCGGGTGAAACGGTAGCACGGTGTTCTTGTCCACGTTCTCTGGCACCGTCGACCGCGCGGCTTTATGGATGGACATCATCTTGTCGTTGTTCTCCATGGTCAGCTTGGTGACTTCATAGACAAAGCTTTCCGGCAGATCACAGTTGGCAATGGCGAAGTTCCACATGGAGACGGCACGGGCCGGCTCTTCCAGCGAACTGTAGGTACTGGCAGGTATAGTGAATTCCGATACCGGGAATTCAGCGGTGATCTTCTCCATCTCCTCTTCGGTGAACTCGATGATGTTGATGTCCGTCTGGACCTCGAGCTGGCTGACGGCGGGAATGGGAATGCCGGCGGCGAAGGCAACCACATCGATAAGGCCATCCTGCAACTGGGCGCCCAGATCAGACCAGCTGCCGTTACGGCGTTCATATTCCACACCCAGGGTGCCCATCATGCGGGGAAAGTAACTGTCTGATGTGGACCCTGACGGGCCGAAGCCAATGGTCGAGCCATCCGGAATCTCAGAGATAGAGGTAATGCCGGAGTCCTTCAGTGCCGTTACCGAGAAGGGGGTCTGGTACATGGGGAACATGGCGCAAACATTGTCCATTTTCATGCCCGGAGCCAGCGGGCTGTTGCCCTCCAGGGCTTCCCGGGCCGGGCCCATGGTGGTCAGGCCAAAACCCACGTCGCCGGTGTGTACCAATGCCATGTTCTGCACAGGGCCCCCGGTTATCTCGGCGCCGCCGGACACATCCAGGTTCTCGGCCACGAAGTTGGCCCAGCCTGAACCATAGGCGAAATAGGTTCCGCCCTGGCTAGCGGTGCCAACGGTGAAATTATCAGGCCAACCGGAGCGGTCCTGGGCGTTAGCCAGTCCGGAGGTAGTAACAGAGGCTACGAGTGCAGCAGTGGTAAAGGCGAGGGTCCTGTTCATATCTGGCTCCAGAGATTGTCATTGTTTTGGATGAACCGACGTCGACGAGACGTTCGTGTCCCTACCAAAGCAATGGCTGGGCCAGATGCCAAAAAACCTTACAGGACAACGGGGCCGACGTGGGAGGCAGGCAGACCGGGAGGGAAAATGGGTAGAATTCCACCCATTCCAGAACCGGAATGGGTGGAGAAGGCCCGACTTTAGCTGTTGCTCAGGTCAAGCAACGGGCCGGGCTATTCAATAATGGAGATGGTGTTCAGGTAGGCGCGATCGGAGATATTGGTCCACTTGCGGATACTCTGGAGATACTCCCGCTGGGAGTCGATGATTTCCTTGGCCAGAGGATCTTTTTCTGCTGCTTCCGCCAGCAGCTTCGCGGTCGCTTCCCTCAGGGCATCAATCACCTCGGGCGGGAACGTTTTGGCCTGGACGCTAGGGTAGTCCTCCCGCATCTTGCTCCAGTTCTGGCCACTGACGTGCATGCTCTGGGCATACATATCGTAAGCAGCTGTGCGCATGGCCACCCGGAGTATTTCCTGCAGCTCTTCCGGCAGCTTCGCCCAGCTCTTCTCGCTGATCAGGAATTGCACCTCAGCACCCGGTTCCTGCCAGCCGGAATAATAGTAGTCGGCTATCTGATGGAAGCCCATATCCAGGTCTAGCGCCGGACCTACCCACTCGAGGGCATCGATGGTGCCACGCTCAAGGGCAGTATAGAGTTCGCCGGGGGGTATATTGGTCACGGCCACGCCCAGTTCTGACATGACTTCGCCCGCAAAACCGGGCGTACGCATTTTCAGGCCCTTGAGGTCGTCGAGGCCCTTGATTTCTTCACGGAACCAGCCGCCCATCTGATTGCCGGTGTTGCCACCAGGAAACGACAGCATGCCATGGGGCTCGTAGACCTTGCGCATCAGGTCCATGCCGTCGCCATAGTAGAACCAGGCATATTGTTCCTGGGCCAGCATCCCGAAGGGGACGGTAGTGAAGTACATCGCGTTGGGGATCTTGCCTTTGTAGTAATAGGACGCGGTATGCCCCATGTCGTATTGACCGGCTTTCACCATGTCGAAAATACCGAAAGGCGCCTTGTGCTTGTTGGATGAATCAATCCGGATCTTCAAACGGCCGCCGGACATTTTTTCGGCCATCTGGGCCATACTGCGCGAAGCCTCGCCCAGAATCGGGTAATTCGGTCCCCAGGTTTCAGCCAGTTTCAGCGTGTAGGTTTCTTGTGCCAGCACCGAGGTACTGAAGGTTGCCGTCGCCCAGAGCATGGCCCCGAGCATTGCCAGAGTTGTTATGCGTTTCATGATGACATCCGTTTTGGGTTTTGTTTCAGATGTTCAGGGCCCTGCCCGTTTCGGGGGCATCCGGCTCTTAGCCATGGATCATAGCGAAAAAAGGCGCCCGGGGTGCACCCACTTTTCGACCCAGAGCCAGAGTTACTCCTCACCCAGCAGATGGCGCTCTATTTCGAACACATGGGAGTCGTGATCCCCCAGCTCCCGCAGGGCTTCAGCCAGTTTCAGCACATATTCGTCATTGGGGCCGCTGGGCCCCCGTGAGCGGGCAATCTGGGCCGCAATCTCGCTCTCATGGGCCTGGCCCAGAAAAGCCGCATTGTCCGGGGCAGCAATATAAAGCAAGCCCTGGGTCTGTCGGTTGTCGGCAAAATGCATGGCAACCATGAAGCGGAGATAACCGTTCTTTTCCCGAAAATCCAGATGAGTGAAAACTTCAGGCGATACCCGGTAGGCCATGCCACGACAGCAGGCGCCTTCTTCTTCAATCAGGGTTACTACCCGGCCCGGGGCTTCTGGCGTGCCCCTGTGATCATAGGAGCCCTGCCAGAAGCGGCGGGACCAGCCTTCAATGCGCGCTTCGCGGCGCTCCAGGTAAGGAAAGTCGGCTTTGAAAATCAGCGACCCGTAGCCGAACAGCCACACCGGCTTGCCATCGTCCATGGGGTAGCGAAGCCGGTTAATTTCGATCGTATTGGTGGTCATGGTCGACGACATCCGCTTGCGAGTCGAGTAAGACAGGAACGCTGTGATCTGCCCCTGCCCTAGCTTAAGCCGAGTTACCTGGTGAATGCCAGCCAGAGAATGGGTGTCGGTCAGCAGCCGGACGTTAAAGCCGAAATCAGGATTTTTGATGAGTCGAAGTCTGACGTTCTGTTAATGAATTTCACAGTTTTCTTGCGGAAACGTCATTTTTTTACCACTCTTAACAAATGTATGGGGTAACTTTACTAATAACCAGCGGAGAAAAATCAGATGAGTAACCTAACGAAACTGAAGAAACTCGCGGGGATTTCGGCGTTTGCGTTTGCAGCCGTCAGTGCTGCCAATTCCGTTAACGCTGCCAACTGGCGCTATGCCCACGAAGAATACGAGGGCGACGTTCAGGATGTGTACGCCTATAAATTCAAGGAATACATCGAGGAAAATTCCGACCACACGCTGGAAGTCTACCGTTTTGGCCAGCTGGGCGAGTCCGATGACATCATGGAGCAGACCCAGTCCGGGATCCTGCAGTTCGTCAATCAGTCACCCGGCTTCACCGGCTCACTGATTCCCGAAGCCCAGATCTTCTTCATTCCCTATCTGATGCCCACGGACATGGACACGGTGATCGAGTTCTTCCGTGAGAGCGAAGCGATCAATGAAGATTTCCCCGAGCTCTATGCAGAAGCAGGGCTTGAGCTTCTGAAGATGTATCCGGAAGGCGAAATGGTTGTAACCGTAGATGAGAAGGTGACCAAGCCTGAAGACTTTAATAACAAGAAGATACGGGTCATGACCAACCCGCTTCTTTCTGAAACCTACAGTGCCTTTGGTGCCACCCCAACCCCTCTGCCCTGGGGCGAGGTCTACGGTGCTCTGCAGACCAACATGATCCAGGGCCAGGAAAACCCGATCTTCTGGATCGAGTCAGGCGGTCTTTACGAGGTGTCGCCGAACCTGGTTTTCACCGGTCATGGCTGGTTCACCACCGCTTCCATGGCCAACAAGGATTTCTACGACGGCCTGTCTGAGGAAGACCAGAAGCTGATCCAGGACGCAGCCGACTACGCCTTTGAGGAAATCATCGATCATATCGACGGTCTGGCCGACGAATCCCTTGAGAAGATCAAGGAAGCCAGCGACGAAGTCACCGTGACCCGTCTTGATGAAGAACAGATCAAAGCCTTCAAGGAGCGCGCGCCTCAGGTCGAAGAGAAGTTCATCGAAATGACTGGTGAAAGCGGCAAGGAGCTTCTCAACCAGTTCAAGGAAGATCTGAAAGAAGTTCAGGACAAGTAAGCGGCGCATTCCCCGGCACCAGCTTGCCCAGTGGTGCTTCGGGGCCCGGCCGTAACCTGACGGCCGGGTGCCATTCCACGGAGCAGAATCCATGAGTGAAAATCCCGCCACCGACGACGATACGGGAACCTTCGAGTCGGGCCTGCCCGGCATCCTGGGTACCATCGATGTAGTTATCAGCAAGATCGAGGCAGTCATGCTTGCCGCCGGTGTCCTGGCGATGGCGATCAATACCTGCGTCAACGTCGTTGCTCGTTTTGTGTTTGGTGAAGGCTTTTTCTTTGCCGGTGAAATCAACCGCATCCTGATTATCCTGATTACCTTCGCGGGTATTGGTTACGCGGCCAGACACGGCCGTCATATCCGTATGTCAGCCATTTATGACGCATTGCCCGCACTGGGGCGAAAAATTCTGATGATTTTCATTGCGCTCTTTACCGCCGGCATCATGTTTTTCCTCTGCTACTGGTCTTATGCCTACGTAGAGACCCTGTACGGCCGTGGCCGAATTCTGCCTGCCCTGGGAATCCCGATCTGGACTATCTATGTATGGGTTCCGATAGGCTTCGCCGTTACCGGTATCCAGTATTTTCTGACAGCCATTAAGAATTTCACGGCCAAGGATGTATACCTCTCCACCGGTGTGGTGGATGGTTACGCCGATACAGAAAAAGAAGTGTGAACGCTCAGCCCCAGTAAACAGGAAGGACGTATTCATGGCGACGACTCTCATGCTCATCATGATCGGGCTGCTGCTGCTAGGCTTCCCGATGATGGTCCCTCTCATTACAGCTGCCCTTGTGGGCTTCGTGATGATGTTCGATGGCTTTGGTCAGACAGGCACGTTTATCCAGCAGATGATGGGGGGTATTCGACCCGCCTCCCTGATCGCCGTACCCATGTTCATACTCGCCGCAGATATTATGACCCGGGGTCAGTCGGCAGACCGGCTGATCAACATGGTCATGTCGTTCATTGGCCATGTAAAAGGAGGCTTGGCCATCAGCACCGCCACCTCATGCACCCTGTTCGGCGCGGTGTCCGGCTCAACCCAAGCAACAGTGGTCGCCGTAGGCTCTCCGCTTCGGCCAAAAATGCTCAAAGCAGGTTACTCGGACTCCTTCACTCTGGCCTTGATCATCAACGCCAGTGATATTGCGTTTCTCATTCCGCCCAGCATCGGGATGATTATCTACGGGGTCATTTCCGAGACCTCCATTGCCGAGCTGTTTATTGCCGGTATCGGCCCAGGCCTGATGATCCTGCTGATGTTTTCCATCTATTGCCTGATTTATGCGTACCGCCACAACGTGCCCACCGAAAAAAAATCCACCTGGGGTGAGCGGGCCCGTTCCGTTCAGGGCGCTACCTGGCCGCTGTTTTTCCCGGTCATCATTGTCGGCGGTATCTATGGCGGTATCTTCAGTCCCACCGAGGCAGCGGCTGTCTGCGTTCTTTACGCATTCTTTCTGGAGTTCGTGGTATTCCGCTCTCTGAAATTGCCCGACATCTACCGAATCGCCAAATCGACCGGCTTAATCACGGCGGTGGTGTTCATTCTGGTGGCGGTCGGCAACGGCTTTTCATGGATTATTTCGTTTGCTCAGATTCCCCAGGCCATACTGGAAACCGTCGGCGTTAATGAAGCCGGACCTACGGGTGTGCTTATCGCCATCTGTATCGCCTTTTTTGTGGCTTGTATGTTTGTTGATCCCATCGTGGTCATTCTGGTGTTAACGCCCATCTTTGCGCCGGCTATCCAGGCCACCGGACTGGACCCGGTGCTTGTGGGTGTACTGATTACGCTTCAGGTGGCCATAGGATCGGCAACACCGCCCTTTGGCTGCGATATATTCACTGCCATTGCCATCTTCAAACGGCCTTACTGGGAAGTGATACGGGGCACGCCGCCGTTCATCTTCATGCTGGTTGCTGCGGCTGGCTTGCTGATCGCATTCCCGCAAATCGCGCTTTTCCTGCGTGACATGGCATTCCGTTAAAGCACCCATAGCGTCTACGGAGAGTAACCGATGTTCAAGAAGATACTGGTTGCAATCGACGGCTCCGAGTCCGCCACCCGGGCGCTGGACAAGGCTGTCGAGCTTCAAAAACTGACCGGGGCCGAGCTGTTGCTGCTCTGTGTCTATAAGCATCACAGCCTGTTCGAGGCGTCCCTATCGATGGGCCGGCCCAGCCAGATACAGATTCCCGACGAAGCACTTTCAGAGTTTGCGGAAAGTGTGGTTGAACAGGCCAAGACCCACGCCACGGAAAAGGGCGCAACCGGCGTTCGGGGATTTGTGAAAAGCGGAAAGCCTTCCAGAACCATTGTCGAGCTTGCAGAGTCCAAAGGCGTGGATCTCATCGTTGTGGGTACGCGTGGCACCAACAGCGATCGGGACGGTATGTTCCTTGGCAGTGTGGCGCATCGGGTCGCCAGTACGGCCAAGTGCGCAACCCTGGTGATTTAGGAATCAGCGAGCCGCCCTGATTTCCCCACGCAGCTCATGGTTGCCAGAACGGTTTGTAGGCCTCGCGGATGAGCGTTCCAGGCACCACACCGATGTCGCGCTCTATCTGTACTGCATTGCCCCATTGAAGCCTCGCCCGCAGGCTTCTGCGGTTCGAGGCACGCTGCCGCCAGACTACTAGGGTGGCTTTCAGCCTGCCATTAACGGTACTCATGGTGTCACTCTCCTGGTTGACTGAAGCGCTACGCCGCAGGGCCAGCCTGCCCGACGCATTGCTCACCATGAGATAATTGCAGATCGGAGCCTTTGCCGGCAGATACAGCCAGTCAGCTAACTGAACGGTACAGAGTTTCCAGAAGCCGCCGTCAGAGCCCCGATCACACTACTTCAGATGAGTGGCCACCAGAACCGCAAGTACAGCGTTGTCCTTGCCCATCAGTTTCAGGTGCCGGCCTTCTATCCCCATGGCCCGGGTCTGCTCCAGGGCCTGGATAAAAGCCGACTCGGCTGATCTATAGTCAGGACAGGCCATACGGGTGGCGCCCATGGCCAGAAACCGCACCTGACCCTCCTGGACCCCGTACTGCCCGTTCAACGTATTGCAGCCGGTATGGCCCAGGACCCGGCCATCGTCAAGAAAGATCAGGTGGGGCTCCCGGGCTTTTTCCAGTGCTGGTACCTCATCACCGCCGATTTCCATCAGCTTCCAGTAGGTGTTGGTCAAGGGCGCGTCCTCTGAAGCGCCGGGCTGTTCCTTGTCCGGAGCAGAGCTGCAGGCCACCAAAAGGCCAAACAGGGCTATCACCAGCGCCCTGAGCAAAAAGTCGGCCGGGTCAACCATGAACCCCCTCACCCTGAAGCCCGTTACCTGCTCGCCCTTGTTCACCTTCCCCATGCGATTAATACTTTAGTCTAAAAAAATGTCATATTTTATGTCGCTCATAGCGACAGTCAAAGACTTAGCCGAGGCACCGGTTTTATCCCCTTGTCAGGCCAGGTGCACTGCTTTAGCTTAGCCTCTTGACCGCCAAGAATCAGTGAGCAAAGGGTGTGGATGCCATGCCGGATACCGCAATTCGTCTTGCGCAGCCGCATCGAAAAGCGGTTTTCACGACGCTCCTCTGGATAACCCTCTGTGCCGGCATTTTCTTTGCCGGGCTCAATATCCTGTTTGGCTCATTCGAACTGGCTATGGTCGAGCTTGTCATGGCGGCTTATGCCATTTTCCTGTTGGTCGAAACCCGGCACGTCCAGCACCTTGAGCGCTGGATACTGGCCTTTGTCATACCCTTTTTCATAGCGATGATGTTCGCCATGTGGGTACCTCGGTCGTCTGCTACGGTCTTTGCCTGGGTCCTGCTGATCCCCATTGTTTCCCACCTCCTACTGGGGCGCCAGCTCGGCTTTGCCGTATCCCTCTTCTTTATGGCTACCGCCGGCGTCATTTTCTTTTTCAAGCATGGCGACGACCCGGCCCTGATGGAGGAGCTGGCGATTGCCAATATCACCATCGTCTCGTTTGCCATTCTGGCCTTCTCCCACGTCTACGAAGTCAGCCGGGAACGCTCCGAGCTCCGCCTTTTGCTCATGGCGCAAACTGACTTTCTGACAGGGCTCGCCAACCGGGCCCGCTTCAAGGACATTTTCGAGCGGGAAAAAGTCGGGCCCAGCGGGACAAGACACCCCTATCAGTGCTGGTGATTGACCTGGACTACTTCAAGGAGGTTAACGACCGCTTTGGTCATGAAGCGGGCGATGCTGCCCTGGTTTACGTTGCCAACCTGCTGTCACGTCGGCTCCGCGCCACCGATCTCGCCTGCCGCCTCGGCGGCGAAGAGTTCGGCATCATCCTGGTGGACACCTCCGGCCAATTGGCCATGGAGGTGGCCGAAGATCTCCGCCACACGCTGGAACACTCACCGTTCCATAATCAGGGGCGGTGTATCGAGCTCACCATGAGTGTCGGTGTCGCCGAGTATGGCTTCGACGGCGTCTCCCTAAGATCGCTGCTGGCTGCTGCCGATACGCGACTATACCGTGGCAAGGCTGAGGGCAGGAACCGTGTTATCGGCTCTCTGATCAAGCCCGGCAGTGGACGGAAACGGGCCAGGACCCGGGAAGACGAGCCCGCCGGGGTCTAGGGTCATTTCATTTGACGGCATTCCTTGACCCGGATCAAGAAGCAGCCCCGGCAGGCGTCGTAATCTGGCCTCAGACACATGTTCTGAGGAGATACCCATGTATTTGGATACTGTTGTTCTGGCAGGCATTGGCACGGTTTTACTCATGTTTGCGTTCCTCGGAGGCGTTGGCTACTTCGTTTACCGGGACTCCCACAAGAGCGACCCGAAAAAGCCCCATTGAGCAGAAGGTCCGGCCTGACCCTTGCCAATCTTCACTGAACTAAGCCGGCTTCTATGGCATCATCCTGATAGCGCACAGTCGCACACTGATATCAGGAGGATAAAGATTATGGCTATCCCCGACCACGCAGCCAATGAAGCTCTGGAGCAAGAGTCAGCGAAAATAGACCGCAAAGATCTGGAAGCGGTGATGGCGGCCCGGGAGAATGTCGAGCGCAAGGCCCGCAAAAGCAGCCGGCTGAACCGTTTTCTCACCGACATCCGTTTAATGTTTGACATGGTGGGAGACTACTGGAAAGGAAACTACCGGGCCGTGCCGTGGCTGAGCATTGCAGCCATTGCCGGGGCCCTACTCTACGTGTTCAACCCTCTCGACCTGATCCCTGATATGATCCTAGGCGTAGGCCTGATGGACGATGCCGCTGTGATCGCTGTCTGCCTGGGCGTTGTGGAAAATGACCTCCAGGCCTACCAGGACTGGAAGCACCGCCAGGAGGCTGAATCACAGCCATCCTAGGCCCAGGCTTGCCTGGAAAGTCCCTGCCAGTACCCCGACAACACCCTGCCTCCAACCCAACCTGGCAGGGTGTCTGATTCCGTCCCCTTGGCACGAGCCAGACTTGCGCACTATCAGTGTGGTCGGTAACGGCGCTGGTCGAGGGTGAGCAGACGGTCCGGATGGAACACCATCAGGCCGGTCACAATGGCGCCGTTCACAAAGCCTTCGGGTATCAGTATCAGGGGCAGGTAACGCAGGTATTCGTGGACCAGGTGCTCCCAGGTATAGGCTCCGCCGAGCCACAACATCACCACCATGGCGCAACCGGCGATCGCGACGGCGGCGCCAGCCCCGAAGAAGCCGCAGAAAAAGATGTAGGCAAAGAAATTACGGAAATCCCGCCGGCGCTCCCACAGCATGATGCCGTGGCTCACCAGTGCCGGCACCATAACGGTAAAAAAACCGTTGACGGCAAACAGGTGCCAGGGCTCGCGCCCTGTAATGACCACGATCAAGGAAGCCAGAAGACCCGCAAAGACCGCCAGGCCCCAGCCCATCATCAGCGTCACCACGGTCATACCGAATATGTGGATGGTCAGGCCAGGGGAGATGCCGGCACGCAACTGCCAGAGAAAACCCAGGACAACGGCTGAACCGAAGAACATATGCTGTAGGGTCTGATCGGAACGCAACCGGCGCCAGTCTGTGTTGCGAACAGCAAACCAGAGGCCGGCCAGAAACAGCAGGGTGGTGAAAAAAATCTGCAATCCGGTCAGCAAGTTATCGGCCAGCCCCATAATCATTCCTCTGCCTGCCGGCTAGTTCGGATGCCAGCCAGGTGTTCTACGTCGCTGTTCAGGCCATCCTACACTGTCATTGTCCAGGGGTTAATACGGAGCCGAGACCGGCCCGCGCAAGCAGGAGCGGTTCATTTCGACTAAACTGCCGTTTTTGCAGATTCGGGAGCAGTAGATCCAGTGCCGACGCAACCGTCTTCAGTCTGGCAGCGAGAATGGCAGGCCTTCTGGCTTGCGGTCGGCTTTCTGACCCGCGTTCCCATGCTTGTCCGTATTGACTATACACCGGCTCTCATGAGCCAGAGCAGCGTCTACTTTCCGCTGGTGGGCCTGTTGCTGGGCGCCAGTTATGCGGCGCTGTTCAGCCTGGTGTCGGCCCTCTGGCCGACGCTGGTCTGCCTGCTGCTTGTGCTCTGTTTCCACCTCTGGCTAACCGGTACCTTCCATGAAGACGGCCTCGCAGACAGTGTCGACGCCCTGGGCGGAGGCTACACCGTCGCCGACCGTCTGCGCATCATGAAAGATAGCCGGATAGGCACCTATGGCAGTGTAGCTCTGTTTCTTGCCCTGGGCCTGAAGGTGGCGCTTCTGGTTGCGGTTGAGCATATCTGGCTGGCTCTGCTGGTTTCCCCTTGCATCGCCCGTCTGGCGCCCCTGGTGTTGATGCGGGGCTTAAGGTATGTAACAGACCCGGACACCAGCAAGAGCAGGCCGGTGGCCGAGCATTTCTCGACGACCCGATTGATCGCCGCCATCGCCTTTGTCGTAATGGTCTGTATCGCACTGACCCCCTGGGCGCCGTCACTGCCGCTGGCGGCATTGGTCAGCGTTGGGTTGGTCTTCCTGGCCTGGGGTCGCGCCCTGAAAGCCGATCTTGGGGGTTATACCGGCGATGCCCTGGGCGCCAGCGTCGTGTTCTGCGAGCTGGTATTGTTGCTGTGGCTGAGCGCCAGCAGCACGCACATGTAAATGGATAACACATTAAAAGGTAGTCAGAATCCCAGCTTGTGCTTGCGTTATCGAGCAGGTTTTACGATGGTGAATATGCATACCAAACACAAAGGATAGGTCGAGGATCGCCAGGCGACCGAAGACCTGAGGAGAGGGAACTATGCTCTATTGGGCAGTCGTATGTCTTATTATCGCAATAATTGCGGGTGTACTCGGTTTTGGCGGTATCGCTGGCACCGCGGCAGGAATCGCTAAAATACTGTTCGTTATCTTCCTCATTCTTTTCGTGGTTTCTTTGATCATGAACTCAAGGAAGGGAGGCGGACCCAAGTTGTAGCGGTCCCTGACCCAGGCGTGGCTTCCGGCTTCATGAGCAGGACCCGGAAGCCACCGCAAATGCCTTATTTCGGTTCCAGCTATCAATTCCAGCGATTAACCCCAGCTTCACTACCTGTACCCCCAGCTCAGCGCCGGTTTCCCTGCAGCCATTCAATGGGCAGTTCGTGCTGTTCTTCAGCATTACTTACATAAAGCACATCATCTGCAATCATCACTCCCCAGTCTATGGTCCGGTTGAGCTTGGAGCACAACGCCGCCAGCGGCTCAGTTGGCAAAACCGCTATATTCAGATTCGACAGCGTGTTTACTGAAGAGAGCACTTTCGGGCCCCATACCCGGGTACTGCCATAGACCAGAAGGGAGACTTTCTCGGCACGACGGGAGCACCAGACAAGGCGGTCAGCATCGGGCTGGCCCACTTCAATCCAGTGCTCCGTGCGCCCGTCCAGGCTTTTCTGCCACAAGGCAGCTTCGTCCACATCGGACAGGCCCCGGCCAAACTCAAGACGCTCGTGATACCAGAGGCCATAGGCCAACACCCTTGAGGCCAGGCGCTGCTCGGTTTCTGAAGGGTGTCGGGCAACCGTCATGCGCAGGTTGTCGTAGACGTCCCGATCTACATCCGAGAGGTTGAGATTTACCTTGTAGGGTGTTGCCTGAAGGGCCATTGATAAGTCGTCCTGACGAAGTTCGGGCTCAGATTCTAACCTAAAAGACTTCCGCTGCCTGTTAAAAAAACCGGCCTGGGGCGGTTGAAATTCCGGAGATAACCATCAGTTTCATAGTATGCAGCCGGCCAAGGCTGCGTGTCTCTCGCCCCCATTGGTTCAGGCAGAAAGGAGGCTTAACCATGAAAGTAAGAGATGTAATGACCAAACGGCCCCATTATCTGGATTCGGACGTCACCATCCAGGAGGTCGTGCAGACCATGCGCGACAACAACACAGGGTTTGAGCCCCTGGTTAACAACGACAAGGTGGTTGGAGTGGTCACCGACCGGGACATCGCCTTACGCGCCTTTTCCGAAGGCAAGAACCCCAATGACAAAGCCAGCAGTATCGCCACGGAACGGGTGCTGTACACCTTCGAAAATGACGACGTAACCGATGTGGTCCAGAACATGGTTGACCAGCAGGTTCAGCGTTTGCTTGTGCTAAACAACGACAGCAACAAGGACCTGACGGGGATTATCACCCTGAGTGATATTGCTGACCATTGCGACGATGCCGACCTGGCGAAAAAGCTTGTCAGTGCTGCTCGTCATTACCAGAAATAGGCAGTAAGCCAAGCGACAGTATGGCTAAACCAGGCCCGGCCGGCACAGGATGAAGCCCGTGCCGGCGGTGGCTTTCGTTTACCCTTTGAGCTTCAGTAAAGGGTCCGCTCGTCTTCCGGGGGCGGCGTATACTGATAGACCCAGGTTTCGGTCAGCGGCTGGTCACCCAGGCGCAGATAAACCCTCAGGTCGATGGGCTCTTCTGAATCACCGGGTACCAGATCGAACATGGCGCGATAACCGTTGATCTCCTCAAGAGGCCTGGCTGAGGTTATCTCCACCCCTCCTCGGCTTGCGTTGATGACGGCTTCTACCTCTGCATCCGGCCCCAACATCGTTAATGGCCCGCCCGCGAAGTCTATGGCGAACCGCCATGAAAACTTGGTTCGTTCCTGACCCACCACTCCCCCCAGCCCGGTTCGGGTGGCCACCGTTCTGGCCAGACTATGAGGCGCCTGTGGCGGTTCGGCACCCCAGGTCAGGCGGTAGGACACCAGATGCTCCTGGTCTGGCGCCAGGGGCTCTTGCGGATTCCAGAACGCCACAATATTATCAAATGTCTCGTCGGTGGTGGGAATCTCGACCAGCATCACCTGACCACGGCCCCAGTCTTCACCAGGCTCAACCCAGGCACTGGGCCGGCGGTCGTAGTACACGCCGTCGTCCTGGTAGTGATCGAAATTCCGGTCCCGCTGAAGCAAGCCGAAACCCCTGGGGTTCCGATCGACGAAGCTATTGACCATCACCGATCTCGGATTCACCAGGGGCCGCCATAGCCACTCGCCAGCGCCCGTCCAGAGACTGAGCCCATCGGAATCATGGATCTCGGGCCGCCAGTCATAACCCATCCTGCGGTCATTTTCGCCGACCTGATACATGCTGGTAAGAGGCGCAATACCTACCCGCTCAATGCTGGTTCGGGGGTAGAGTGCCGCACTGATGTCCATCACCATGTCCCGTCCCGGGAACAGATCAAAAGCGTAGGCCCCGGTCACGCTGGGCGATTCCATCAGGGCATAGACCGTCAGTTTTCCGGACCCGGGCTCGGGCTTCTCCAGCCAGAAAGCGGTAAAAACCGGAAACTCCTCCTCTCCAGGCAGCCCTGTATCAATAGCGAGACCCCGGGCGGAGAGGCCGTACTGCAACTCCTCCCCTACCGCCCGAAAATAGCTGGCTCCCAGAAAAGCAGCCAGATCCAGCTTGAAATTGGTATGGAACTGGATCCGGAACCCGGCGTAGCCCAGGTCTTCCGGCAGATCCCCGAGCGGATTTTCGCCGCTGTATTTGAAAAAATCCGGATTGTAGGGAATCTTCCGGGCCTCGCCATCGGTCACTTCGTAAATACGAACCGGGGTCTGGAAGAACAGACCAAGGTGGAAAAGCTGGGCCTGAAACGCCAGGTCATCCTCCCGCCAGAGAGCTTTTTCGGGCCGAAACTGGATTTTCTGGTAGTCGTCCCATGAAATGGACTTGAGAGTTTCCGGCAATTCACCTTCATGGGATTGATGGGGTCGTGACGACAGGTCACGGGCATGCCCCTTGAGCCAGGCGAAATCAAACGGTTCCGCTTCACCTGAAGGCTTGGCCCAGGCAAGTTGCCCGGTCAGCAGAGCCGGCACCGGAAGCCCCCAGGCTCCCAGGGCGGCCGCCATTTTCAATAGCTCACGTCGTTCCATTGCAGAGCATCTCCCTGTCCTTATTTGTAAACCCCGGATTTGTTAAGCCCCGGATTCAGCTCTCATCCGCCAGCACCGCCAGGCGGCGGCCCCAGAAAGAATCGGGGTTGGACCGCCAGGCGCCTTTGTGCAAATCAAGTAACGAATCCCGGTCGCGACACAGGTGACTCAGTTCACTTCGGGTAAGGGCTGCAGGCCCATCCTTCAGGCAGCGCCTGACCAGTTTGCCCAACGTCTCCCGGCGCAGTTGGCCCCGGTGTGTGCGGGCAAAACTCTGGTGCATGTGATTGACCCGGGGGGCGAGCACGGCTTCCTCAAATCGGGTCAGCCCCTTTATCGGGGGCAACAGCTGATGCTCATCCGTGGTGTCATTGAGCAAAACCGGCGGCCTGAGTTCCTCCGGAATCAGCAGCAGCTTGCGCCGCCGAAGTGCATCACCGGGCCGGTTCCGACTCAGCAGAACCGAGGTGGGCGCCGCCAGCACAAGAGGAATCGCAACAGGTAGCGACCAGAAGAAAAACATGATGTCCAGATTCCAGGCAAAGGCCGACCATGCCAGCCCGGCAATGGTGCCTGGTAGCTGGGTCATGAAAGCCTGACGCCAGGAAGTGGCTTCGGTACGATTCTGCCCGCCCCAGTGCAGCGACAGGTTAAACAATGCCCCAAGCACGTAACGGCTGTGGGCCAGCATACGGATGGGGGCCAGTAGCACAGAGATGCCAATCTCGACGAACACACTGGCTATGAGCCGGAGGAAACCGCCAAACGCAGCGGTTTGCCGTTTCACGACAACGTCCAGTATCGCCATGAACTTGGGCAGGAACAGCAGTGCAAGGGTACTGAGGGCCAGGGTCACGGCCCATATCGGTCGCCATTCCGGCCACAACGGGAATAGCCCATGATAACCCTCAGGGAAATAGTTGATGGGCGCCAGCGCCATTTGGGCTGCCTCTACAGTCGTCAGCACCAGGAACGCGAGCCACAGTGGGGAAGCCACGTAAGCCATGATGCCGTTGAAAAAGGCAAGCCGGTGAGCGAACCGGATGCCCCGGCCAAACAGCATGATCCAGAGGTGTTGCAGGTTGCCCTTGGACCAGCGTTCGTCCCGGGTCAGTTCATCCGCCAGCGATGGCGGCGACTCCTCATAACTTTCACCCAGGCCGGGCTCGAGCCAGACTTCGTAACCGGCCCGACCCATGTAGGCGGCTTCGACGAAGTCGTGGCTCATGATCGGTCCACTGAAGAGCCCGAACCCGGGCAGCTTGCGCAGGCCACAGTGGGCCATAAATGCATCCACGCGAATGATTGCATTATGGCCCCAGAAAGCGGCGTCGCCCATCTGTATGGCCGCCAGTCCGGTTGAGAATAGAGGTGAATAGACCCGATTGGCGAACTGCTGGAGGCGGGCAAACAGCGAGCGGCCATTGATCACGTTGGGGTTGGTCTGGAGAATGCCTGTACCCGGCTCACGCTGCATGAGCTGAACCATCTTTACCAGGGTGCGCCCGCTGAGCAAGCTGTCGGCATCCAGCACGATCATGTATTTGCAACGCCGGCCCCAGCGGCGAAGAAAATCGGCAACGTTGCCGCTCTTATAGTTCAGGTTTACCGTGCGACGGCGATAAAAAAGCCGGCCATCGGCGCCCAGTTCGTCGCACATGCTTTGCCAGGCCGCCTGCTCTTCCAGCCAGACGTTCGGATCCCGGCTGTCAGAAAGAATATAGAACTCAAAATGCTCAAGCTGTCCGGTGCGCTCAATGTCACGATAGACCGCCCGCAGGCCACGCAGCGTCCGTTGCACCGGTTCGTGATAGATAGGCATGACCACAGCCGTGGGAGCCAGGGTGGTGGCGGCCAGTTCTTCATCATTGTGGCGTTTCAGCAGGGAATAGCGGTCACCACCGCCAAGCCTCAGTATCAGTCCTATGACTGCTGTCCAGAAGCCTACTGCGATCCAGGCGTAGAGAATGGCAAACAGCACCACCAACCCCTTTTCGACCCAGGTACTGCCATGGTAAGGCAGCACCCAGAGCAGGTAATAACAGGCCACGGACGTCTGGCCCAGCACCAGAAGTATAAGTAGCGTTCGACGGAAAAAGGCAACCCCGCGCCAACGCACCTTGCCAGGCGGCGGCACAATGTCTTCATGGGCCGTAACCACAGCGTCAACCATAGGGGAAATATCCAATACTGCCACGGGCCAGCGGGGGGCGCTGGGTGGGCACCTGCAGCTCCGGTAGATGGAAGAACTCAGGTACCCGGTCCACAATCCGGGCCATCAGGTCTTCACTGCCGTCCGCCATGGCGACATCGACTACCTTCAGTGCCTTTCGGCAGACCTCATTGGTCGGCTCAACGCCGTAACCCTTCAGGTACGCAATGACTCTGTCGAGCGCCTGCTGACATAATACCTTCGCCATATCCCTGCCTGTTTCTAGTTGTTTGCGTTCCCTCGCAACCCCTGCCCCGCTGGCAACTCATAGGTCCAGGTCTCGGTCAGAGGCTCGCCTTCGGCTTCAAGAAACGCCCTGAGCGAGAGCGTGGCATCTGCATCGGGTTTAACCAGCATCGACAGACGCCACACCTGTTTGGGCTCGATATATTCCACAAAATGTTCGATCACTTCGGTTTTCTCATTTCCAGATACCTTGCTTATAACCGAGGCATCGGGTTTGAGGCCGTCCAGGGCATTGCCTGCGAAATCCACGATGAACCGGAAGGCGCCATCGGTGTCCCCGCCGCCAATACGCTCGCCGTCGCCCACAAAAGTGCGCTTGGCACGTCCGCCGGGTTGATCGGTGATGTCTTCTTCGCCAAAGAACAACTGATAGCGACGGCTAAACTCATCCCCTGCTTGTGCATTTGCCTCTGAGCGCCAGAATGCGACCATATTGTCGTTGGTTTCCGAATGGGTCGGGATTTCCACCAGAACAATATCGCCTTTGCCCCACTCGCCCTGGGGTTTTACCCAGGCACTGGGACGATTCTCATAACGGGCTTCCATGTCCTCAAAGTGATGGAATTCCCGATCACGCTGCATCAGGCCAAAACCCTTTATGTTTTCTGTCTGCAGATAGCTGACCCTAAGCGTCTCTGGATTGGTCAGCGGACGCCACAACCACTCGCCGGAGGCCCCGTCGTGGACCAGCAGGCCATCGGAATCATGGGCCTGGGGGCGCCATTCGCCGAAAGGACGGGGGGTGTTCTCGCCGTAATAGAACATGCTGGTCAACGGTGCAAAGCCCAGCAGGGTCGCATTGCGGCGCATATAGAGCCGCACGGAAACGTCAACGCGTGTGGCTTCCCCGGGATAGACCTCAAACCGGTAGGCCCCGGTTACGCTGGGCCCGTCCAGCAGACCATAGACCACCATGGAATCAGCCTCGGCCGACGGCTGCTCAAGCCAGTATTCAATAAAGGCCGGGTATTCTTCGCCGGAGGAAAGACCGGTATCGATGGCTATACCCCGGGCTGAAAGGCCAAAGTTATTGTCACTTCCCACACCCCTGAAATAACTGGCTCCGGCGAACACCAGAAACTGGTTCTGGGTGTCCTCGGACGTCAGCGGATAGGTGAGCTTGAATCCGGTATAACCCAGATCGGCCGGTATGCGTTTGGAAAAGCCGTCGTTGGGAAAGTCGAAGTGGCTTTTGTCGAAGCTGATCTGACGAACGCCGTCGGAATCGATCTCGTTAAGCCTCACCGGATGACCGTAGAAACTTCCGGGGGCCATCATCATGACTTCAAATTTCGAGGGTTCGTCACGCCACAGGCTGGCCTCCGGCTTGAAACGCACTTCACGATACTGATCATAGCTGAGGTCACGCAGGAACTGGGGCACCTGCTCTGGTGCCTTATAGCTTTCGGCTGCAAGCGCCTTGGCTTTTTCCGCGACCTGGTCAAA
Organism: Marinobacter salicampi; assembly: GCF_011074795.1. Classification (GTDB taxonomy): domain Bacteria; phylum Pseudomonadota; class Gammaproteobacteria; order Pseudomonadales; family Oleiphilaceae; genus Marinobacter; species Marinobacter salicampi. Next base: position 111,020 of record NZ_JAAMPF010000036.1, on the reverse strand, counting down.
ACCGAAAGAGTCGGCAATTGCAGGGGATATGCAGGTGGCGAGTACAACCGATGCCAAAGTAATCCGTGCTAAGAACATGGACTTTCCATCTCCGTATATCGCGACCCCATGTGTCTGCGGAAAATGCCATGGTCCGGTCCGGCTCAGCAAGCCGCAACGGCATCACGACAGCGCCTGGAGAAAGCGGGGTCAGCGTCCCTTTTTATAGAATGTTCCAGCCTGCGATGGCAAACACTTACTCCACCGCAACCGCTTATGAGACACGGCCAGGCGGACCCCTTCAAGTGACAAGTACGTAACGGGGGGTGGAGAGAGCATTTTCCAGGGCAAAAAACCTGGCTACCAGACCAACTCTGGCACTAGCTGATCTAAGCGTAGCATAAGTGTGCCTGCCGCATAGATTTACCCTTGCAGACACATTATCCATGCAAACACAGGTCGTCAGAAGCAAAGTACGGTAGGGGTCGTGCTACGGGGTCACTGACGATCAGCGAACCAGGAAGACGGCGGCACTAGAGATCGAAGGAAAGGGAGAGGGACATGTCGGGCACGTCAGGTCGATGGGCAGCATCATCTGAGGCGGCGAGAAGTGTGCCCACCCGGAAGCCTGCACTGAGCCCATCGCCCCGGAGGTTGAACCCCAACTCAGCGGCACTGGCACTGCCATGGCGACTCTGGTTCACTTCATCCTCCGGAATCCAGCCCTTCAGGACCGACAATTGAAGGTTGGCGCGGAAGCCAGGCACATAGAAAATGGGGGACCAGGGACTGTTTGCGTTCATCCGCAACCACCCGCCCTGACTGGCCCCCAGACTCTGACCAGCAAAGCCGTGCATCATGCCGGAGCTGAACGCCAGCACGTGCTGGGAACCGGGCAGAATGTCAGGGGTGAACTGGTATCGGCCATTGAGATCGTAGTGCCAGCGCCAGAGTTCTTTACTGAGCTTGCTCTGAAAAATGTACTTGCGGTACTCCGTGCGCTGCTCGCCGGACCATTGCTCATCACCATCGGCACCGAACATTTCGAGACCGCGCTCAGCCATCAGGCTGGTGGTTGCCGTAGTATCCAGCGCCAGGTACTGCCGCAGCCGCCCCTCGACCCTAAGCGTTGAGAATCGGCGACTGGCATCATCATTGCGATCGCCTTCAACGAAATATTCGCTGTCCCGCGTGCCCAGCCCCAGCACCGCGCCGAACACCGTATTGTCGGTACTGAGCAGGGTGCGATTGGCACTGAAGTTGACCGCACGATTGTTACCGCTGACCTGGTACTTGCGCTCGGAATTCATCGCCGAGCGTTCGTACTCGTGCATATTGCCGTACACCCGGATAGTGCCGGCACGCCAGGGGAAGGAGTAGTCGAATCCGAAGCCACGGGTCTGGGCATCACTACGGGCAAGTGACCGACGGTAATTCAGTGCCAGAGCATCGTTTAGCCCGGTCAGGTCGCTGGCCGCCAGGCCCAGTTCACCCCGATAGTCACCATCCTGCTGATGGCTGTCGCCATCGATGGCAACCCGCTCCTCGAGCCAGCCGGGGGGCGCAGAAACGACCATCTTGCCAACAGGCGAGGCGGTTTCGGTTGGTGAGCTGGTGTCGTTCTTGGACGTTTCACTGGCGAACTCGTCAACCACGGGCGCAATGGCGTCTGCCCAATGGGCCTGAGTGCCAGGACTCAGACCCAGCAGACACACAAGCACAGCAATACGTGGGCGAAACGTCACGATAGTTGGCCTTTCGGATTATCGGGAAATGGCGACGAGGCTCCAGGCCTCCGGAGTGCGGACACGTGGTGGAGTAGAGCTCATTGGCTTGCAATATAAAGCAAGACAATGGGGTGTTCCAGCCCGGGAGTTGACAAAATTTCAAATTCTTACAAATTTAATTTTTGACTGAAAACATGCGGTTGAAAATGATACTGAATGTAAGTTCGTAATGCAGAAGGTAGTCCGCCTGTAGCCGTCGTCGGACGGCCAAAATGCCCTGATCCGAACCTGAAACGGCACTGGAATGGACTTTGATCCGGCCGGGCACCGGTGAATTTTGCAACAGACTGACGAACCGTCGTAAGGTTGCGGAGCCATAACCCTTACCGACCAATAACCAGACGACCAAGATGAACCTGAGCCTCCGCGGCACCATCGTTCACCGGACCGGAGACGCCCTGGGCGACATTCTGGTGATCGACCATGGCAAACATCGGATCCTGAGCTTCGATTCGGTCTTTGAGCAGAGCAAAATCAAACGTCTGCGACCCCATGTGCCGGTTCACGAATACAACCGTGCCATGCTGCTTCCCCTTGTCTGGCGTGAGCCCCGCCACGCGACGATTCTGGGCCTTGGCGGCGGCGTGCTGCTCGGCGCCCTCCACACCATGCTGCCGGCATGCGAACTTCATGCGGTAGAGCTTCGGGGCGAGGTGGTCGCGGTGGCAAGGGAGTATTTCAGCCTCCCCCAGGGCCACAACATCAGGATTACGGTCAGCGACGCCCGGCCCGCCTTGCGCGAACTGGCTCCTGGCAGTACGGACCTGATCCTGGCCGACATGTATGGCGCTGATCATATGAGCCCCGCCCAATCCCAACGACGTTTTATTGACCAGTGCCTGGATGCCCTTTCAGAGTCCGGCTGGCTGGCAATCAACTATCACCGCTCGCCCCAGGACGGGCCACTGTTCCAGCATATCCGCCGGTGTTTTGCGAGTGTGTTCATGTTCAGGAGCAAGACCAACAATTACGTGCTCTACGCCAGCGTTCAGCCGGCCGCTCCCATTACCAGAGAAAACCCCAGGCTGAAGGAACTGCAAAGGCGGCTGCCTATCGACTGGACAGGACTGGCAGGCCGTATTACGCCGATGAACTGACCACCTTTGCCATTCGCTCTTTGCGGTAGATACCGCAGGTCCCGCAGTAGCCGCCATTCGGCAATTTGAATTTCAGGCAGCAGCCACGTCGCTGGGGGATGGCACAGGGATGACGATTGAACTCCAGGGGAATCCAGTCGATAAAACGCCGGGCATCGCAGTCAAACTGGTTCAGCCATTCGGTCGCTTCCTGACACAGGCGCTCTGGCGGAGCCTTATCGTAAAGGGCGGAGAAAGGCGCACACAGGCCCAGACCGACACTGCTCCAGAAAGCGCCCGGACTTACCCCGAGGCTGTGTCGGAAGAACGGATACCAACGATTGAGCTCCCGGGCGATGAGCGCAAGAAAGTCGCTTACGGACTGTGCGGAAGCGCTTGGGCGCCACTGCCAGGCCGGTGTTTTGGGGCCGGGGGCAAGCCAGATATCTTCCGCAACTGGAACCCGGCTGGCACCGTCAAGCAGCAGTCGGGTCACGGCTGGCGCAACGATGGTCAGAGCAAGATCCTGGTGCAGAACCGATGCATAGACCCGCAGTGGCTCTGCATTACGTTGTTCCCGCAACGGGCCAGTCATGACTTCAGGACAGGCCAAGCTGGCCGCCAGGCCGATGGGCGCATACCCGGGGGCCTGCCTGTTTAGGGAACCCTCTGGCTCTGCGACATCCATGCTGACGGCAACGGCCTTGGGGGTAACGTCAGCTTCCTGAAGCAGTGCGTCGTAACGTTCCAGCCAGACCTCATGCTCGGCCATGACGACTCATACCCCACAGGAAGTAGCCGCCACCCACCAGGGCAGCCAGGAGGCCGGCAGGCAATTGATAGGGAAACATCACCACCCGGGCCAGGTAATCGGCACCAGCCAGCAGCAAGGCACCCACCAGGGCTGCTACCAGCAGTTGGCGGATCGCCGATTGCTGCCCCAGAACCCGGGCAAGGTGCGGTGCCATGAGCCCAACGAAACTCAGAGGTCCGATGACCATGGTGGCCGCCGCGGTCAGGAAGGCCGCCAGCAACAGCAGCAGAAGGCGGGCCTTTGACACCGGCAGCCCCAGGGACCGGGCTGAGCTGGAGCCCAAGGGTAATATGACCAGGGCTCTGGAGCCCATCAGGGCGACCACCGCCAGCACCAGGGTAATCGCGGCCAGGGATATAGCCTCAGGGCCGGTAACCAGCCAGGTCGACCCTGCCATCCAGTTCAGCAGCCGCACCGCATCCGTGCCGCCGCCCGCCAGCACCAACCGCAGGCCGGCGTCCATAAAAACATAGATGGCAACCCCGCCCAACAGCAGTTGGTGCCCGGAAAACTGATGACGACGGGACAGGGCCAGTAACAGCAACAGAACGGCGGCGCCACCGGCCCCGCCTGTGAGTAACTGGATACTCCGGCTCTGGTCCGCCCCCAACAACGTCAGGGCCACCATGGCGAGAGCGGCGCCGGAGCTTATGCCGAGAATCTCCGGACTCGCCATGACATTGCCGGTGAGCCGCTGGATAATGGTACCTGCAAGCCCGAGCGCAACCCCCGCAGCCATGGCTGCGAGCAGGCGCGGGCCCCGCCAGGGCATGACATCCTGCCAGTTCGCGGGGGCGGTCCAGCGCCAGCCCTCCAGGCCCGGCGCCCAGCCCAGCGACAGTACAGCAACCGCGACGAGTAGCGCCCCGCCCACCACCAGGATAGGTTTCAGCGGATAGCGTTTGGGAATGAAGCGGGCCGGCCCGGAGTTCTCACCGGGCATATGGCGGTCATTCTTCATGGTCCGCAGCGCCAGCAGTATGACCGGCCCGCCGATCAGAGCGGTGGCCGTTCCGGTTGGCACCAGTTTGCCATCCGTCCAGCCCGTGGCCCATTGCGCCAGCACATCCGCCAGTAGCAACAGGCCGCCCCCCAGCAAGGCGCTCCAGACCAGCTTTTGCGCCAGTGTGCGGGCGCCCAGCAGCCGTGCCAGCACCGGTGCGGCCAGGCCGATAAAGGCCACCACGCCAACGCGACTGACCACAAAGGCTGTCATCAGTACCACCAGCAAGAGTGCCAGCAGGCGCAGGGCCCCGACGTTGGCTCCCAGGGACCGCGCCGACCCGGCCCCCAGCTGTAGCAGCTGCAGAGGTTTCATCAGCAGGACCAGGGCGATCCCCACAACCAGTACCCGCGGCCAGAGTTCCATAAACTGGGACCAGTCATTCTGTACCAGGGAGCCGGCACCCCAGATAAACAGATTGCCCAGATACTCGCCGTGGAACAACAGGAAGGCGGTGTTAAGAGCGCCCAGAAAGAAGCTGATCACCAGACCGGCCAGGATGACCGTGACTGGCGAAAACCCCAGCTTCCAGGTCAGGGCAACTACCAGTCCGGCAGCCAGAAGACCGCCTGCGACAGCCACAAAGTCAGGACTCAGGGCCAGCAGGGCCGGTGCGTACAGGGTGGTTACTGCGATGCTTAACTGGGCGCCGGACTCAACCCCGAGGGTAGTCGGCGACGCCAGGGGATTCCCCAGCACCTGTTGCAGCACTGCCCCGGCCAAGCCAAGGCCCAGGCCGATAAGAATGGCCATGGCGAATCTCGGGGCCCAGCTGTAGTAAATCATCACCTGATCGTAACCGGGGTTATCTGAGGTATCGACGGTATCGAGGGCAAAAGCCTGTAAAAAAGCACTCAAACCCATCTGGTCCAGCCAGGGCATGACCGTGATCGCGCAGGCCACGGCCCAGAGCATGGCCGCTGCTAACGGCAGGCGCAGCGGCAGTCCGGACCGCGGCGCTGTCGCATGGGCTGAGCTCACTTCAGCGAACATTGCTCTGCCCTCCAGCCAGTAACGCCTCCGTTAAAAGCCGCGCCATCCGTTTTACCGAGTGCACTCCGCCATAGGCCCAGACCGGCTCAACCTGATAGATCTCGCCGGAGCTGACCACAGGTAAATACCGCCAGAACGGACTTTGTTCAAGCTGTGCGGCCAGGCCCGGGGCAACAGGGGAGATAGCGACCAAGCGGATGCCTGCCAGGTCGCCGAAGGCCTCAAGCCCGACCATGGAAAAACCCCAGAAGTTACCCGGCTCGGTCCACGCATTGTCCAGACCAAGTCCTTCCAGCGCAGCCTGTAGCTGTCCGTTGGGCGCATTGACCCGCACATGCCGTGCGTCCATGAAGTTGACCAGTGCCACAGGTTTGCCTGTGAGACCTGCAGCCTCAAGGCGCGCCCGGTTTTCTGCCAGCTCCTGATCAAGGTCGGCAAGGGCCTGCCGAGCCTGCTCCTGACGGTCGAGAATGCCGCCCAGGGCAAGCAGCATATCGCGGGCGCGGGCAAACGGCTGGGCACCCTGGTCGTAAACACTGATCACGTAGGTGGGCGCAATGTCACGCAACTGCTCCCAGGCCGGCGCCAGTTGCCCGCTGGTGACGATCAGGTCGGGTTGCAACTCCGCAATTGCCTCCAGACTGGGAGCGCTTCGCATCCCGACATTGGGGACGTAGTCGGGTAACTCGGGCTCCTGGACCCACACCGGGTAACCGCTCTTATCGGCAATCCCCACCGGCACCACCCCCAGCATAAGCAGGGCCTCGGTGGCTGCCCAGTTGAGGGCAACGATTCTCTGGGGCGTTCCCTCCAGCTCAACCTGTCCGCGTTCATGCTGCCAGACGCCTGCCTGGCTTAAAGAAGAGCTGAGAAGCGTGCACAGGAAGAAAAGAAACCACCCGCGTGGCCTAGTGGACATAGGAAACCCACTGCCCCGGCATCCGTTCCATCACCCCCATCGGAACGCTGAAGATGGCCTGCAGGGTGTCGCCGTCCATGATCTGCGCAGGCGTGCCGTCGGCTATCAGCTGGCCACCGCCGGCACCGCTACGCAAGGCGACCAGACGGTCACAGAAGCGAGCCGCCAGGTCCACATCGTGAAGCACCATGATCACCGTCAGCTCCCGTTCCTCGGCCAGGCGGTGGATCAGGCGCAGGGTTTCCACCTGATGCCGGACATCCAGTGCCGATATGGGCTCATCCAGCAACAGGCATCGGGTCTGCTGGGCCAGCAGCATGGCAATCCAGGCCCGCTGGCGCTCGCCGCCGGACAGGGTGTCCACGGAACGGTGACTGAACCCCGCAAGGCCTGTATCCGCGATGGCCCGGTCGATGAGCTGGTAGTCATTCCTGCCGTATCTTCCCAGTGGCCCCCGCCAGGGGTAGCGCCCCAGCGCGACCAGTTCCCTGACCGTGAGCCCATCCGTAGCGGGCGGATGCTGGGGCAGGTAGCCCACGGTACGGGCGAATTCCCGCGCCCCGGTGCGCTCGCAGTCATGACCCTCGAGCAGAACCTGACCTGACGTAGGCTTGAGCTGACGTGCGAGTACGTTGAGCAGGGTGGATTTACCCGAACCGTTGTGACCCAGCAGGGCAGTAACCTCGCCCTCTGCAAAGCCGATACTGATGTCCTGGAGTATCTGTGTCGACCCGACGCGAACGCTGAGATCTTTAACGTCAAGGAAAGGCATCATGGCGGGCTCCGGACTCTTCGAATGGGGTCGCTTGCGGTCTCGGGATGAGAGCATGGCAAACCGCATTTCCTGCTGCCGTGGGCAACAGGAAACGTCAACCCCGGAAGATTAATCTAAATGCGAATCCGTATCAATGACGTATGTCAGTCGGCTGACGGTCAGGCCTGCCCGGTCTGGACCCGCCACTGGGCTGCGTAGGCTCCGTCCCGTTGTAGCAATGCCTGGTGGTTGCCGCTTTCAACCACCGTCCCGTCAGCGACGACGGCAATGGTATCGGCATCCACAATGGTGGAGAGCCGATGGGCGATCATGATGACCGTGCGGTTGTGGCCGATACGCTTCAAAGAGCGCTGGATGGCCGCTTCGGTCTCGTTGTCGACGGCGCTGGTGGCCTCGTCGAGCACCAGGATGGGTGGATCCTTGAGCAGTGCGCGAGCAAGAGACAAGCGCTGTCGCTGGCCGCCGGACAGGCGTACGCCCCGTTCGCCGACGCCGGTGTCCAGCCCCTGGGGGAGAGCCTCAATGAAAGACCAGGCCTCGGCCGTTCGTGCCGCCTCAATGATCTGCGCGTCACTGGCCCCGGGCATACCGTAAGCCAGGTTTTCCCTGATACTGCCCTCGAACAGATAAACGTCCTGACTCACCAGGCCAATGGCCTCGCGCAGGGATTTCAGGCTTACCGACCGTATAGGCTGGTCATCGATGCGGATTTCGCCGGCTGTGGGATCATAGAAGCGCAGCAACAGCTTGATGAGCGTGGACTTGCCAGAGCCGGTCGAGCCCACCAGAGCCAGGGTATGCCCCGCCGGGACCTGAAGGGATATGCCCCTGACCCCGGCGCCGCTTGACGGGTAATGAAAGCTGACGTTGTTGAATGAAACCTCGCCCCGTACCGGCGAGGCAAGTGGCTGATCGGTGTCATTACGGACATGGACCGGCTCGGCCAGCAGATCCAGGATACGCCGGGTGCTGGCCATAGCGCGCTCAAACAGGTCGATGACTTCCGCCAGTCCGGTCAGGGGCCAGAGTAAACGCTGGGTGAGAAACACCAGCACACCGTAGGCACCGACATTGAGGCTGCCTTCGATCGCCATCATGCCGCCGACGGTAAAGGTGGCCAGAAAACCCGCCAGAATCGCCATACGGATGACCGGTATGAAGGCGGAGCTGATACGGATTGCCCGTCGGTTGGCTTCAACATAGGCTTCGCTGCTCGCTTTCAGGCGCTCCGCCTCCCGGTCCTCGGCGGTAAAACTCTTGATGGTCGCTATGCCCCCCAGGTTATTGGCCAGGCGGCTGGACAGATCGCCCACTTTTTCCCGGACATCGGCGTAAAGCGGGCCGGCCTTGCGCTGGAAGTAGAAAGCTCCCCAGATGATCAGGGGGATGGGGGTAAACGCCAGCAAGGCAATCAGCGGCGACAGGAAGAAAAAGACCGCGCCCACTGCAACTACTGTTACAACCACCTGGATCATGGCGTTGGCGCCGCCATCGAGAAAGCGCTCAAGCTGGTTGACGTCGTCATTCATGGTCGCCACCAGCTGGCCGGAGCTGCGCGCTTCAAAAAAGCTCATGTCCAGTTTCTGGGCGTGCTCGTAGGCGTCCTGACGCAGATCCGACTGCAGGCGCTGGGCCAGGTTGCGCCATAGAATCTGGAACAGGTATTCGAACAGCGACTCGCCAGCCCAGATAAAGAACGTCAGCCCCCCAAGAATCATGATCTGCTCCTGGGCTGACTCGAACCCCAGGCCTGCCACAAAACTCTCTTCCTGGTTTACCACCACATCAATCGCCACCCCGATGAGGATTTCAGGAGCGATATCAAACAGTTTATTGATGATGGAACAGGCACTGGCAGCCAGGATCTGGCGCCGATAGCCCCGGGCATAGCGCAGGAGGCGGGCGAGGGCTGCAAAACTGCTGGTGGCCCTCTCGGGCTCAGCGGTTGCCTGATCAGATGCAATCTCTTGGGAAACGGTTGGCTCGGGCATAAGGCTGCTTCATCAAATGAAAGCAGCAAGGGTAGCCGATTCGGCCGGCAATTTGAAAGGCAATCATTATCAATAGCAGGACCGGACCTTCACCCTGGTTCTGTCAGGGCAGCCACGCTTTCAGTATGCGGTCGTATTCGCCGCTGGCTATGATCCGCTCAAGGCCCTGCTGGAAAAGCTGCGCTGCTTTTTCGCCGTCCGGGTGGGTCCTGGAGAAGAACGCGTACAGAGGCACCTCCTCAATAACACCGACAATCTTCAGCGAATCCTTGAGCAAAGGATCGTTGGAGGACTCCGTAATCGCCTGACCAATCTTTTCGGTCACAAGAGCAAACTCTGCTCGACCCAGGGCCAGCATCTTGAGTGTGCTCTTGTCTGAGGGCGCTACGACCTTCTCCACTTTTTCGTTTGCATCGATGGCATCGGTGTAGAAAAAACCCCGGGTGATGGCGACCTTCCTGCCTTCCATATCCTCCGCGGTCAGGTCCTTGTATCCGGCACCAGCCCGGCCCCAGATAGCGAGGCGCACCGAGCTTAAAGGTGTTTCATGCCAGTAAAACTGGGCTTCATTGGAGTCGTCAATGGCGCCGGTAAAGCCACCAGCGATCTGACCGCTTTTCACCAGCATGAGGGCCCGGGAGTAGGGCCCGACCCTGAACTCAACATCAACCCCTACCGCGTCGAAGGCCGCCAGGGCCACGTCGGGCACAAATCCGACCAGTTCGCCGTCAACTTCTGCGGAATAGGGAAAAAAGTCATCTTCCGCTGCCAGTGAAATGGTACCGGCCGTGGCTGTGCCACCAGACAGAATCAGAAAAAGGACTAAAAACGGAAACTTCATGGGTCAGCCTGGACAGGAACATCAACGGAAAGCATAAACCAATATTAAGCCGCCGTCATTTCAGCCACCCGCTCAATGCAGTGATAAATTGATCTCGAAAGCAGGATAAAAAACGCCCCGACGGAGCGGGGCGTTCATACAGGTACGGTTTTCAGGCCGACTCTCGCTCCCAATGACGCAGGGCCCGACAGGTCTTTATAAACGACTCCACACTGGCCCGATCCGTCAGCTTCATGCAGCCGGCATCCAGGTCTTGCAGAATACCGGCCTTCTCCATAAGCGGCTTGGCGGCGTCAACGTAACCGATGAACTTGCAGTGGGCGAAGGCATCACTGACAAAGTCCCGTGCCGGGGGCATTTTCCTGAGCGACTCGGCGCCCTCGTCGGTGGTGAGAATGACAACCGCGTCGTAGAGTACGGAAGGCCCGCCGTCGACTTTTTCGCTGACATCGACCGGCTTGCCATTGCTGTCCTTGAGACCGCCGGCAGCGGGGGCTATTACCTCGACTATGGCACCTTCAGCCTCAATGACCGATTTCAGGTCGGCCAGCAGGCCACCGTCGCCACCCTGGGTCATCAGGATGCCCACTTTCCGGCCGCGGAAGCTGTCGGGGCCGTTCTTGAGGATACTGAGCGCATCCGACACCGCCAGGTCATGACGGGGCTTCATGGCAGGCTCGGCCGCATCCGGCATGTCCTCAAGGCCCAGGCCATCGGCAACTTTCTCGGCCAGTTCCTTATCGATATTGAGCAGGTGGGAGACCATCCGCGCGCGGATATCAACCCGGTCCACTTTGCTAAGCTCAAAGACCAGCGCTGCTGCTATGTGGCCCTGCTCAATTTTGGTCTGGCTCTTGTAGAACTGGTTGGCCTGGCTGTAGTGGTCAGCGAAGGTTTCCGAACGCACCCGCTCCTTGACGCCCTGAACAGGGTGGGGATAGCTCTTGAAGCCGGTTTCCGGGTTTTCCCTCGGGCCGTCTTCTTCCCAGCTGTTGGGTTCGTAGTTAACCCTGCCAGTGGGGTTTTTCATGGCCATGTGGCCGTCCTGCTGGAAATGGTGCATGGGGCACTTGGGCGCATTGACAGGAATATGAGTGAAGTTCGGTCCCCCCAGACGCTTGAGCTGGGTGTCAAGGTAGGAGAAATTGCGGCCCTGGAGCAGCGGGTCTTCCGAGTGGTCGATGCCGTCGACGATGTTCTGGGTACAGAACGCCACCTGCTCGGTTTCAGCGAAGAAGTTGTCCACCACCCCGTTGAGCACAAGCCGGCCAACCGGGCGAATCGGCACCAGTTCTTCCGGGATGATCTTGGTGGCGTCCAGTACGTCAAACTCGAACTGTTCAGCGAAGTCTTCGTCGAAGGCCTGGATGCCCAGCTCCCACTCGGGGAAATCGCCGCGCTCGATTGCGTCCCACATATCGCGGCGGTGGAAGTCCGGGTCGGCGCCGTTGAGCTTGAGGGCTTCGTTCCAAACCACGGACTGCATGCCCTGCTTTGGCTTCCAGTGGAACTTCACGAAGGTGGCCTTACCCTCCTTGTTGATCATCCGGAAGCTGTGGACCCCGAAGCCCTCCATAAACCGGAAGGAACGGGGAATTGCCCGGTCAGACATGATCCACATGACCATGTGCATGCTTTCAGGGGTCAGGGAAATGAAGTCCCAGAAGTTGTCGTGGGCAGTCTGGGCCTGAGGAAAGCCGCGGTCGGGCTCCTGCTTGGCGGCATGGATCAGGTCGGGGAATTTGATGGCGTCCTGGATGAAGAAGACGGGGATGTTATTGCCCACGATGTCCCAGTTGCCTGTTTTGGTATAGAGCTTGACCGCGAAGCCCCGCACGTCACGGGCCAGGTCGCCCGAGCCCTTGTTACCTGCGACGGTAGAGAACCGGACAAAGGCTGGAGTCTTCTCGCCCTTGCGCTGGAAAATATCGGCCCGGGTCAGGTCCGACAGGGAATCATAGGTCTCGAAAAAGCCGTGGGCGCCGTAGCCTCTTGCGTGTACGACCCGCTCCGGGATCCGCTCATGGTCAAAGTGAAAAATCTTTTCCCGGAAGATATGGTCTTCCAGGAGTGTGGGGCCGCGGGTGCCGGCCCGAAGAGAATTCTGGTTATCGGCTATGGGACCGCCCTGCTGGGTGGTCAGTGTCTTTTTGTCAGCGCCAGCCTGCTGGTGAAGTTCACCGCCCTTGGCTACGGACCCGTGACTGCGATATGGCTTGTGGGACATATCTCCTCCTTGTCATGATCTTTAGGTGCCCTCCAACATAATACAGTAACAAGCAAATTGAACCGGTTGAGCCCGGGTTTTCTATACCTATTGGAAATAAACACTGACGCTTTAACTCGTTGGGGAATAAGCGCTACACCACAGGTTCCCATCCGTTTCCTGACCTTCTATGCTGATAAATACGGGGTGACCCAGACATATCCATAGTGATGACATAAAAACGCCATAGACAGGGCCTACAGACAGGGAGAGTAGCTGTGTTCGAAGTTGTGCTGACCGGAGTGGCGGCGGTCTTGCTGACAGCCACAGTGCTGGCAAGACTTCCCTTTTTCGACTGGTGGATAAGGGCCTGTGACTTCCCCCGGGTCCAGCTTGCGATCGCAGCGGCCGCAGTGCTCGCCCTGTGCCCCTTCAGCGAGTCGCCATGGCAGGGCCCGACCTTCGTCATGGCGTTGGTTACACTGATCTGGCAGGTCTGGCGGATTGCACCCTACACCCCGCTCTGGCCCAAACAGGTACAGACCGCCCACCAAGGCAATGAAAAGTATTGCTTCACCATACTGGTTGCCAACGTACTGACACCCAATCGCAACTCCGACGACCTTATTGAGCAGATCGAGCATTGGCAGCCGGACCTGGTGCTGACCCTTGAGAGCGACCGGTGGTGGCAGGACAAGCTGGACCCGGTACTTTCCGAGCGCTGGCCCCATGCCGTGCGAATTCCCATGGACAACCTCTATGGTATGCACCTGTACTCGCGACTTGAGCTGGTGGACACCGAGGTAGAATGGCTGGTGCAGGACGATATTCCCTCCATCCATACCTGGTTACGCCTGGAAAGCGGCAACCTGGTGAAGCTCTATGCCGTGCACCCCCGGCCGCCGGCGCCCAGCGAAAGCGAGGAATCCCTCTGGCGCGACGCCGAACTGTTGCTGGTAGGCAAGCGTATCCATGAGCGTGACGAACCATCCGTTGTCTTTGGCGACCTCAACGACGTCGCCTGGTCTCGCACCACACGACTGTTCTGCCGGGTCAGTGGCATGCTGGATCCGCGGCGGGGCCGCGCTATGTTCAGCAGCTTTCACGCCAAATACTGGTTCCTGCGCTGGCCCCTGGACCACGTATTCAGCAGTGAACATTTCACCCTGAAATCCATGCGCAGGCTGAAGCAGTTCGGGTCGGACCATTTTCCCATCCTGGTGACCTTTTGCTATCGCCCCAGCCGTTCAGACGAACATGAGAATCCGGAAGCCGACACCGAGGAATGGAAAGATGCCCGGGACACCATCCGGGAAGCCCATTCTCGGGACCAGGAAACCTGATCGGTATCTATACTGACCCGGGGACTACGAGTCCCGGGTATCCGCCCCCGCCATATGCCTGCTCAGGGCCACGAGCATGGGCGCCCATCGGGCACGCATTTCGGCGTACTGTCTGACGCCTTCACTGGGGTCGGGCCTTACACTCAGGCCTGCGTCCGCCAGCTGGCCATGGGCCTCAAGGTAGTGCTGCTGCCAGTTTTCCCAGGCGTCTGGCGATAATTCACAATGGGTAGTGCTCACAAGCGTTGCGTTGCCGAGGCCCAGAGCCACCTGGCAGATATCTTCCAGAACCGGCGCGGTCACCACCTCCCGGTGATGCTCAGGGTCAAGGACAGTCCGGAGCAGGCTCGTCGTGTCGAGCAGGATGAAGAGAAAGTATGGGAGGGCGTAATAGGGTTCCCGGTAATGGAAGTAGCGCAGCACCGGATAAAAGCGCTGGGCTTCGTATATCGCACACAGGTCCGGAAACTTCGACCCCAGGCTCGACACTACGTCCGAAAGGTCGTCCGCTTTTGCCAGCCTCGTGATCAACCTCTTTGTATCACAACTCTGACCCGCCAGGTGATAGAGGCCCAGGGCAAGCGCATTGCGCTCCTTGAGATTCGGGTAGACTGAAAGAAAATAACTGATCGTCAGGCTGAAGAAGCCGAACCCCATGGCGCCCTGCAGGACAGTAAGTACCCGATAGAGTCCCGTACTTGGCGTTACATCCCCGACTCCCAGGGTCGTTATGTTGAAACCGCTATAGTAGAGCGCGGTAGTCCAGGACGTGTCGGTGGGCCCTGAGGAAGCGGTGATCGCGGCCCCGAGCACAGGCTTGAAGATCATGGCCCAGCCCACCACCAAAATGGCGAACCAGACGGCCAGGTTCAGCGCGATGATCAGGGGTCCGGTATAGGACAGGAGATTGCGGCTGCTTTGGGCTTCCAGTCTCGCCGCCACCGACCCGAAGGCTGCCCAGACCCCCGCCGCGAGTGGACGCTGGATTAGCCCTTTGCCACTGGCAGGAAAAAGCACGACCAGAAAGATATCCGCCAGCACCAGTCCGATGAGCAGAACGCCACACAACTGAAGCACAAACTCCATGAAGATCTCTCCCTATCATTCCCTGATTCGGTATCGCCGCATGGGGACAAACGAGCAACTTTTACACAAACCGGACAATCTTACCTCACCCCATGTCCTCCCGGCGGAGGCTAGCCCCTTCAAGCCAGCGGGGCAGGCTTGCCCCGTCCAGCAAACCACAGAATTGGCCGAATGTTTGCTGCGCCTGAGCTCTTGACTGACGCCAGCCTATCAAGACCCGACATCGGTCGCATCCGGTTTGCACAAGGAGAAAATGATGAAACCTGCCCCCTTGGCCTTCTTCCTCACGTTCGTCAGCGTTGCCATCCATGCCCAGGACCCATCGGCATTGCCCGGTGACGAAAAGAATCTGGTCACCGAAAGCCTGGAAGCCGGATCTGCGGTTTTACAGGCTGACGCACCTGCCGATGCGCTTAATATCCATCTCGTGGGTATCCACCCCATGAAGGATGACCCAAACCATCAGATGGACACTCATCACTTCTGTCGACAGGTGAATGCCGATTTCGCCCAATGTGCCCTGTTCAGCGGCAGCGATAAAGACGCCCACCTCACAGGGGTAGAGTACATAATTTCAGAAAAGCTGTTTGATGAACTACCGGAGGAAGAGCGTCAGTTCTGGCACCCCCACAATTACGAAATCCTTTCAGGTACCCTCGTTGCTCCAAACCTCCCTGACGCCGCTGAACTGGAACTGATGGAAGGCAAGATAAACTCCTATGGCAAGACCTGGCATACCTGGAACTCAGGCCTGTCGACCCGTCCTCAGGACGACCTTCCTCTGGGTGAACCCAAACTTGCATGGTCCCTTAACCGCGACGGCGAGGCAGATCCCGAGCTTCTCGAACAAAGACAGAAAATGCTCGAAATGGAACTGGAGGAAATCCGCCGGAAGCGCGCCGGGCTGCGTGACCAAGCCAATCCCCAGGCCGGCGTGAACGCCTTGAAGGGCCAGTTCGGACGAGATACCCAGGCACTCGAGGGAGTCGAGAACAAGTAACCCAGCAAAAAGACCCGCATCATGTGCGGGTCTTCAGGTTCACCCATGGGCCTGGCTCCGGGTCAGTGGTTGGAGCCCGGGTTGGTATCAGTCCGGGACGAGCCTGACTGGGTTTGCGTCGGTGCCTGACCCGGAGGCCCACTGGCTCCCGCTGGCGGGGTCTTGGGCGCACTGGCAGGCCTGGCGCCCGCGTTGGTGCTTTCAGTGGATGTCTGGCCCTGCTGGCCACTGGCGGTAGCGGAGCCACTGCCGGTCGTGCCACCGGCTGAAGCAGACGTGGCCGTTGAGCTACGGCCGGAGTCAGAGCTGCCGGAGCGGTCTGTCCCAGCTTCGGAACGCTGCTGCTGCATTTGCTCCTGGGCCTGCTCTTTCAACTCGTCTTTCTTGTGCAGCGCCTGCTCTTTGAGCTCTTCTTTCTTCTGCAATGCCTGCTCCTTGAGCTGGGCTGTCCGGTCATCGCTTGTGCGCCCCATCCACTTGTCTTCCTGATTACTCCGCGGCAGCAAGGCGCCAATGAGAGCACCGGCCGCAACAGCCAGGGCACCTGCCATCAGCGGCCGTTCGCGCAACATGTCCCCGGCTGTTGAAGCCTTGGCGCGCGCGTTATGCATGGTGTGGCGACTGGCCTCACTTACCCGATCCATCATGCTGTTTGCCGAGTCAGCGGCCTGGTGACCACGCTCACGGGCGGACTCGGACAGATTACTGGTAGACGATTGGGCACGTTCTTTCGCTGTTGAAAGCTTTTCCTTGGCACGGTTCATACGCTCACTCCCCTGGCCTGACGAAGCGTCTGAATAAGTGCCTGAAGACGATGGTTTGTTGGAAGCCACCATCAGCCAGGTAAGGCTGACACCCGCCAGGATTGCCGGAATCGGATTATTCTGAACCTGATTGGCCAGGTTCCGCACGAACGGATGGTCGCCGCCGCCGCCTTGGAACATGCCCATGGCCTGGTTGACTAACTGTCCCGGAGACAGCTGATGCATGAGTTCATCCAGCGTGCTTTCTACCTCAGCGCGAGCACTATCTACCTCACGCTCAAGTTCCTCTGGCTTTTTGTCCATGTCCTGCTTCATCTGGTCTCTTACTGTACTCATGATCTCGCTCCCTTTATCGATTCCTTGTCCTTTTGCATCTCGTTCATTGCCCGGTCCGGCTTCAAATTGGAGGGCTCCAACTTCTTTTTGCCCGCCTGAACCATAATCAACCCGAGAATGGTTGCCGCACCTCCGACTATGAGGGCCGCAAGCCAAGCTTCAACCACCTGGGCAAGTCCGAGCATCGCTGCCAGAAGTAGGAAAAGATAACCGGAATTGAGCACCACTGCGCCGCTGACAAGCCCGCTAATGCCTTTCTTGGTGTCATTGACAGCCTGGGAAACTTCAGAGCCCGCCAGTGCCAGCTCCTTTCTGATCAGTATTGCCAGGTCGTCAATCAGGTGCTTGACGAGATCATAGACCCGAGTGCCTTCTTCCCGCTTCGGCACCTCCTGAGATGCACCGTTGGCTTCGGTGGGCCTTGCCTGTTCTCTCTGAGCTCCATCAGCCATATCACTATCCTCTGTTCCATGTTTGGGATCTTGAGCACCAATCGGTATTAATCACCTGTGGCTTGGACCGCCCTGGGATGACGCCTTTAGGAACCGGCTGAGCACAAACCCTGCACCAATGCCGCCGAGCACGAACAGGCCCGGGTTACGGCGGGCAAGGCGCTCGATTTCGGCCGCCAGATCTTCCGTGTTACGCCCGTCTATAGTGTCGGCGAACTCGGACAGATGCTGAGCCATGGCGGAAGTGGTCTTGGCAAGTGTCTGCTCGCCCTGATCCCGGAAGGTGTCTGCCGCGCTTTCCAGTGCTTCAGCGGAGTGGCTAACTGTGCGCGAAGCAGTGTACTTGCGCTTTTCTGCCTCAGACAGTGCCTGGGCGCGTACGGTGTTCGCGGCTTCCTCACCCAATTGACGGCCTTCCTGTTTCAGGCTTTCACGGGTTGTACTCCCGTCGCTGTTAGGGGTTCCGGATGACGCTGCATTAGGGTTGCCAGTCGAGTCAGGTGTTTGCATAGGTGTCCTCCCTTTCATTTGCCGTTTCGAAAGTGAATTCGATCCGGTAGGTTGCTTCCAGCGGATATCTACCGTCCTAGTCAAGCAGCAATCATGCCATAGCTTCAGTTTGGCCTTTCAAGCCCTGTGCAGCTGGCAAGAAAGGCAGGAGGGCGCAAAAAAATGTGGAGATCGCACCATTTACAGGGTAATTTTTTCCGGGATTCGGAAAATCCTGCGGGCAGTAAAGACTATGGAGTGATTACTAGGCCCGCTGACGGACTTCCAGAGGAAGGGGGGCTCGGCAAAATAGAAACCCTGGCCATAACGGACGCCTAACAGGTGCAATGCCCGGGCATCCTCGGGATTCTCGCCTCATGCGCAGGGGCACGTAATTTGATCGCACATGAACAAAGCTATGGGCCCAGCGAGTAGCTACGTATGACCTAGGGTTTGTGGTCAGCTCTCGGGCTTACGGTCGTGCTGCCAGGGCCATTTACCGGTCAGTTCCACTTCCAGGGTGAAGCTGAGGAAAGTACGAATCAGTACGATGATGGCCAGTACCCCGACCGTCTCAAAGGTGAGCTCGACAGCAACGGTATGGATGATGTCTGCTGCCACCAGAAACTCCAGCCCGAGCAGGATGCCGCGGCCCAGACGCTGGCGGACTTCCGGAAGTATGGCGGAACTTTCGGCTGCCTTTGCGGCGCGGTAGGCCGCCAGAGCCAGGGCGTAGACTGCAACCGCGGCAATGATGGCGATGCCAAGGGTTTCGATGATGGCCGCACACCACTCAGCCAGAGGTTTTACCATTTCTACCATTTTGCCTCCCTGCGCTCTGGTTCGCGCTTGCTGTCCGGCCCTGTTCCATGGCCGCGTATGTACCCTGTTTAAGCTATGTTCCTGGCTGCCCCAGGTCAACCTCGAGGATCAGTGAGGGGTCCTCAAGCGAGGATAATAGCGTGTCGCCCGTCGGTGCCTGCTCATAATGAAATCTTGAGAAGACCTTGCAGCCATGGCAGGTCGAGATTATCCGCGATGCTGTCAGCCAGGCGGTCCAGCTGGGCGAAGCGGTGTTGCTGGTAGTCAACCGCGGCCTGACCGGGCGCGCCCTCTGACGCTAGGGCAGCAAGCAATGCCTGGCAGGCGTCAGCACTGTCGAAAATGCCATGTACGTAACTACCCATGACCTGGCCATCCTCGCTGATGGCGCCGTCCGGTCCGTTTTCAAGCTGGCACAGGGGCCGGTCCAGAGCTGGACCCGTGGTAACGCCATTGTGTATTTCATAGCCTGTCAGGGATGCCTCGCCCTGGCCCAGGGTCAGCCGGCCGGTCACATTCCGTAACTGTTTGCCCGCTACCATGCGGGTCTCCATGGCCAGCAGGCCCAGACCCTCGGTACTGCCCGGCGGGCCTTCAAGCCCATCTGGATCATGAACGGCCACACCCAACATCTGGAAACCACCGCACAGGCCGTAAAGCTTACCGCCGTACCTGAGATGCCGGCGGATGGCTGTGTCCCAGCCCTGCCGCCGCAGCCATTCCAGGTCGTTTCTTGTGCTTTTGCTGCCCGGCAGGAGTATGACATCCGCGGGGGGGATAGCACGGTCAGAGCCAATAAACAGCAGGTTGACCCCGGGGTGGAGGCGCAGGGGATCAAAGTCGTTGTGGTTGCTGATCCGTGGCAGCACTGGTACGACAATGGTAATAGCCCCCGCCTCGCTGGTGCCCGAGGTGCCGACGCTGTCTTCTGCATCAATAATGAGGCCGGGAAGGTAAGGCAGGACACCGGCCACAGGCTTGCCGGTACGGTCTGTCAGCCAGTCCAGCCCCGGTTCCAGGAGGGCCATATCGCCCCGGAAGCGGTTGATGATAAAGCCCCGGGTGCGGGCCTGTTCCGATTCGCTGAGCAGGGCCAGGGTGCCGACCAGCTGGGCGAAGACGCCGCCGCGGTCAATGTCACCCACCAGCAGCACCGGGCAGTCGGCGGCTTCGGCGAACCCCATGTTGGCAATATCGTTGGCTCTCAGGTTGATCTCAGCCGGGCTGCCAGCGCCTTCGGCGATGATCACGTCGTAGCGCTGCTGCAGGTCGTGCCAGGCCGCCATGACCGAATTCATGGCTTCGGCCTTGTAGCGGTGATAGTCCAGGGCATCCATATTGCCGTGGACCCGGCCCCGAAGAATGACCTGGGCGCCGCGGTCGCTCTGGGGTTTGAGCAGAACCGGATTCATGTCGCTGTGGGGCTCGATGCCGCAGGCCAGCGCCTGTAATGCCGTGGACCGGCCGATTTCGCCGCCGTCGATGGTTACCGCACTGTTAAGCGCCATATTCTGAGGTTTGAAGGGCGCCACCGACACGCCCTGCCGCGCCAGCCAGCGGCACAGGGCTGCCACCACCGTGGTCTTGCCGGCGTCGGAGGTGGTGCCCTGGATCATCAATGTGGTCATAGCGACGCTTTCCGCGCAATTAACAGTTAAAGCTCAACGCCTTTCTGGGCCTTGATGCCCTGGTCCTTGAAGCCGTGTTTGACCACCTGCATCTCGGTCACCGTATCGGCCAGTTCGATGAGTTCCCGGGGTGCGTAGCGACCGGTAACCACCACATGCTGCATCTCCGGCCGGGCCTGCAGGTCGTCCAGCACCTGGTCCAGGTTGAGGTACTCGTAGCGCAGGGCAATGTTGAGCTCATCCAGCAGCACCATCTGGTAGCTGTCGTCACTGAGCATCTTGCGGGCCACCACCCAGGCTGCCTGAGCGGCGGCCACATCCTGATCCCGGTCCTGGGTGTCCCAGGTATAGCCCTGGCCCATCACGTGATAGTCCACATTGGGCAGGTCCCGGAAAAACGCATCCTCACCGGTACTGAAGGCGCCTTTGATGAACTGCACAATGCCCACTTTCATGCCGTGGCCAAGAGACCGAGCCACCATGCCGAACCCTGAGCTGCTCTTGCCTTTACCCGGCCCGGTGAGGACCAGCAGGACTCCCTGCTCCTTCTGGGCCCGGGCGATACGCTCCTGCATGATTCGCTGTTTTGCTGCCATACGGCGGGCGTGGCGTTCAGGCTCTTTGGCATTTTCTCTCATGGTCACGGGTCCTGTTCAGTTCAGTTCAGTTCGGTCAGTTCAAGTGCGGAGGCAGCTACGGTCCTTCCGGGGTGTGCAGCGGCAGGCCCTTAAACATAGCAGCTACCACTGCCAGTGCAGAGGGAAAGTAGCCGTGGAAATAGCTGGCCGTCAGGCCCTTGCTCTGGAAAACCGGTTCGGCTTCGGAACCCGCCAGCCGCCGGGTAAACGCTACCGGTGCGGCCTGTGTATCCAGTTCTGAGTGATGGTAGGTATGGCCCCGCATCTCGCCCAGGCTGGTGGTCAGGCTCTGCATCCCAAGGGCCTTGAGTTTGCCAGCCATTGCCGCGGTGCCCGGTATCAGGCCAGCCATGACATGACTGACCCCTTCCCCATCAACCAGCGTCTCGACGCAGGCCATGAGTCCGCCACACTCGGCCACAATGGCCTTGCCTGCCTCATAGTGCGCACGGATACCCGCCAGCAGCGTAGTGTTGGCCGCGAGAGTGGCTCCGTGCAGCTCAGGATAGCCACCGGGCAGCCACAGGGCATCGGTGTCAGGCAAGTGGCTGTCCGCCAGGGGCGAAAAATACTGAAGCTCGGCCCCCATGGCCCTTAGCAGGTCCAGGTTGGCAGGATAGAGAAAGGCAAAGGCCGCATCCCGGGCGATGGCGATACGGACCCCTTCCAGCAGTCGGGGCGGAGTCTCTGGCCTGGGCGCCGTAAGCTCTACCCTGGCAGGCAAACGACCCAGTCCGGCTGCCAGCAGCACTTCTGCGGCGGCATCAAGCTGGGCATCAAGGCCGGGCAGTTCCGATGCCTGCATAAGACCCAGGTGCCGGTCCGGTATGGCCATAGCCTCATGACGTGGGATTGCCCCGAGCAGGGCGACGCCGTCAGGCAGTGCGCCGGCCAGCATTTCCCCATGGCGGGGGCTGCCGATACGGTTGGCGATCACCTCGTGAATCTTTACATCCGACCGATAACTGGCCAGCCCCAGCACTACGGCACCGAAGGTCTGCGCCATCCCCCGGGCATCGATCACCGGCAGTACCGGGATGCCTGCCAGTACCGCCAGGTCGGCGCTGGAAGGGCTGCCATCGAACAGCCCCATGGAAGCTTCCACCAGGATCAGATCCGCCTGTTCTGCAGCCTCGGCCAGACGCCAGCGGCATTCCTCCTCGCCGGTCATCCAGGGGTGGAGCTGATAGACCGGATGGCCGGAGGCAAGCTCAAGCACCATGGGGTCCAGGTAATCCGGCCCATGCTTGAAGACCCGGACCTGCCGCCCCTGGTTTCGATGCAGGCGGGCAAGCGCCGCAGTGACCATGGATTTGCCCTGGCCAGAGCCGGGCGCTGTGATCAGGGCTGCGGCAGCCCTGCCACTGAAAGTCTCCCCCTGATTCTGATTGGGTGTCTGGTGTCTATCGCCGTTCACGGGCCTGCTCCAGTTTGTTGCAGAAGATCCGGCTGCCCTCGAGCAGTCGCGGGGTGGGGCGCTGGATCAGCGACGGCGGCACGAAAAACAGGTTGTCCCGCTGCACCGCCCTGAGACCGGGAAAGTCTTGCCAGGCAGTGAGCCATTCCCGATTTTCCTCGCCCATGCCGCCGGCAATAATCGCTTCGGGGTCAGCGGCCAGGACCGCTTCACGGCTGATCCTCGGAACCAGACGGGGCAGGTCGCCGAAAACATTCCGACCGCCGCACAGGCTCACCACCTTGCCGATCAGGTGCTCACGGTTCACCGTCATCAGAGGCTCTTCCCAGACCTGGTAAAACACCGGCACCGGTTCGGCGCCAGCATAACGTTCGGCCAACTCTGCCATGCCCCGGCGGAAGTCTTCAGCAACCCGGCCGCCTTCGGTGCCGGTACCTGCCAGAGCCGCCAGCCGTTCGATGGCGGACGATACGCCCTCGAAATCCCGGGGCTCGATAAAGAACACCGGCAGGCCCAGCTCCTCCAAGGTAGCGATCTGCTCCGGTGGATTACCCGTGACCCAGCCGATCACCAGGTCCGGTTCGAGTGACAGCAAACGCTCCAGATCCATACGGGTATGACTGCCCACTGAGGTTACCTGTCTTGCTTCTGGGGGGTAGTCGCTGTAGGACACCACCGCCACCACCTGGTCACCGGCTCCAGCGGCGTAGACCAGCTCGGTCGCCCCTGGCGAAAGCGCGGCAATACGCCGGGCCGGCTCGTCCAGGCATACCTCGCGATCCTTGTCGTCTATGGCACAGACGGTGGCATGCACTGCTGCTGCCCCCAGCGCGAGGGGCCACACAACGATGAGACTCAGCAAACAAACCAGCAGATTAGGCATCAGCACAATTCTCCCCGGGCACAGGAACCGGCCGGCATGGGCGCCGCCTGGGCAGGCCCGCCGTCCTTCTGGAGCGCCTGGAAGGCCTCCTTAAGCTCCGGCTCAAGCTGGTCTTCCAGCCAGTCCATCAGCGGATGCCCCGGTCGGGTATGGCCGCTGCCCGGCAGGCCATGGTCCACCACTTCCCGGGCGAAATCCCGGGCCAGAGCCTGCACCGTGAATGGATCTGCCTGCCAGTAGCCCCGCTTGGCCGCCAGCAGCACAATCGATTGCATGTGGGTTTTGACATGCACATTCTGGCCTGTGGCCAGGAACTCATCCAGCCCGATCCCATGGCGATCCTGAAAATAGATCTGGTTCACTTCATCCCAGACCCAGGAGCGGACTACCTCGGGGCTGGTCACCTGCCAGCCCCAAAGATTGTCGAGAAAATCGCTGCTCATGGTGCGGGCACCGGCGTAGCCGTGTTGCATCAACGGTTTCAGCCACTGGGGATTGAGACTGCGGGCACGAAGCTCACCCAGCAGGGCGCGCTCCAGGGACTCGACCCGGGGGCTGGCCGGATCCGCATGCTGAAGCACACGGTTATCCGGCGCCTGGCCTTTGACATGCTCCACCGCAGTGGAAAGACCGCCCTGGAAGTCGAAGCCGTCGTCGTTATCCAGCAGGCCATAGAGGTGACTGGCCCGACCCAGGTAGGTCCGGCTTACCTGCTTCAGGCGGTCGTTAAACGCACTATGGGCAGGTTCGCCACTGGCCTGCTTGCCATAGGCATGGCCCATCCGGCGCTGGTATGCCTCGCCCAGCTGGGCCCGGTCATCCCAGGCACCGGTTCTGGTAGCCAGTCGGTTTATGCCGGCACCGTAGGCGCCAGGGGCCGTGCCAAACACCCTGAGGGCTGCCTGTTTGCCAGCGTCGGCATGGGAGAGGCCGGCGGCCACCATGGCCAGGGCATCTTCCACCCACTGGCCTGCCAGCCGGTTTACCTCCAGATCTTCGTCGCCGGGCGCCTGCATGCTTTCAGGCAGGGGCGCAAGCGCCGCCTCCAGGGCAGCTTCCAGTTCCGGATGCTGTGACATAATGGTTTTGCTGGCGCCGTCCAGTGCCACCCTCGCGGCCTGGTCCAGAAGCGCCAGCTGGTCTTCATACAGGTCACGGAACAGACCCGAGGTGGTAAACAGGACGTCCCGGCGCTGCTGGTAATCACTATGAGGCCCCAGCTCGAGGCGTTCCAGCCCGTTCACGATGCCCCGGGAACTCCAGGTCGGCCTGACCCCCAGCATGTCCAGCCCGAACGCGATCATCACGCCTTCGTCGCGAACGGTATCCGAAGCCCAGAGTACCAGGGCCTCGCTGCCGTCTGCTGAAGCTTCCTTCGCCGATGCACCGTCCCTTGCCCTGGCCTCAGTGGCCAGCTCATGACCCAGGGACCAGGCCACCCGGGTGGGAATCAGATCCCCTGAAATGGCATGGAAGTTCCGCCCCGTGGGCAGCACCGCCGGCGTTCTTACCGGGTCGTTGCCCTGCCCCGGTGGCACGAACCGGCCACTCAGGGCCGCCATGAAATGGCTGCGCTCCGAAGCCGGAGAGTCCGCCAGCAGTCGGCGCCAGGTGGGGTCTGGCAGTTGGCCCTTGCCGGCCATGGATTCAAGCATGGTGTCTACTGCCTCGTCGCTCCAGTCCTGGCCGAACACATGAAGGCCCAGGGGCATGAAGCGCTCTTGCATGGTGGTGACGTAATGGCCGGCCTCGTGGACCAGAAGTTCACCGGATACCTCATCCAGAGTCACCGTGTCCCGCGCGATACCTAGGTCGCTGGCAATCTCCCGCTCGAAATCTCCTCGCAGCTCCAGCTCGTCAATCCTCTGGCGCAGCATTTCCACGGCCCGCTGGCGGGTGGGGCCATCCGGGTCCAGGGAGGCTTCATAGGTCTCCACCAGCTGGCGCAATTCCAGCAACTGGTCATACAGTTCAGTCACCGCCAGCGGTGGCGTCAGGTGACTGATCATGACCCCCAGGGCCCGGCGCTTGGCCTGGATGCCTTCGCCAACGCCGTCGACAATATAGGGATAGATCAGGGGCAGGTCGCCCCCCAGCAGGTCAGGGTAGTCGTCTGACGCCAGGCCAGCACGCCGCCGGGGCAGAAACTCCCGGGTGGAGTGGCGCCCTACATACACCAGGGCATCTGCTTCAAAGTGATCTCTCAGCCAGTGATAGAAGCCCAGGTACTGATGGGTCGGGGGAAAGGTGGTGTTGGCGTGCAGTAGCTCTTCATCGATCTCCCAGCCACGGGGCGGCTGGGGACCGACGAACACATTGCCGAACTGCAGGCCCGGGAACAGCATCCGGTCGTCCACCACCATGGACTTGCCCGGGGCATCACCCCAGCCGTTGAGGCCCGGGATTCCTGTGGCCAGCAGCTCAGCACGGAGTTCTTCCAGCCCAGCCTCCGTGCCCTCGCCACCGATATGCTGCAGCCAGCCAGCGTGATACTGATCCAACAATTCCAGGGCCCGGTCCCGGGCTGGGTGATCAAGGTGCTCAACAAGGTGTCGCAGGTCTTTGACACCACGCTCCAGGATCCGGCGGGCGGCCTCATGCTCCCGGTCCGAGCGGGCCTGCTCCAGACGGGCATGGAGGTACCCTAGCGGGCCGTCGCGCAGCTCGGATTGAATCACCTTTCCCAGGGTAGCGAAGTAGTCTTCATACTGACTAAGGCTCAGAAAGGGCACCTGATGCTTCATGTCCCGGAGGGCTTCCGGAACTTCCGGCAGGTTCACGCCCCGGGCCTGAATCAGATCAAGGAGTGCTTCGGGACTGTCCGGCAAGGGGCCTACCTTATAACCTTCCTGCCTGAGCCAGGTCAGCATTTCCAGCAGGGAGGCGGGTACGTCCAGGTTGTCGGCACCGATATTCTGGCGCCCGGGAGGGTGGTTGTAATACACCAGGGCAATTTCCTTGTCGGCGTTGTCCCGCTCCTGTAACTGTTGCCAGCGGCTCAGCCGATCCGCCATGGCCGTCACTCTGCCCGTCACAGGACGGGTAAGGGTAAGACTGACGCCGGTGCGTTCATCAAGGGTGGCAGGTTCTGCCACGGCCAGCACCATGGGCTGACTGACGCCCTGCAGCTCCGGCATGGCCAGCTGGTAGTGAATTGACTCCCGGGGCAGGCCATCCACCGAATACCGCCACTGGCTCTCGGTCCTGTCGACCAGGCGTATGCCCTTGAGTACCGGCAGGCCCATGTCGGCGAACAGCCGGCTGACCTCACGACGGCCCTCGCCGCCGCCCACCATGAAGTCCTGCAGACTCAGCACGGCACTGAGGCGGGCAGGCCCGGTCACATCGGGCAACTTGCGCACCGCCTCAAGGCTGGCGCCACCCCAGCGGGAAAGCACTGCGAAACACTGGCTGCCCCTGGCTTCCATGGCGTCGCAAATCGCATCCAGCAACGCCCGGTCGCCGGGCCGGTCGCCACTGTCCAGATCCATTATTGCCACAACCGGGCCGGGCTTGAGTGCCAGCGAAGACGGCTCAGCACTGGCTTCGCCACCGCGGTAGTAACGGATGCTGGCCCGGGGTTCCGGTGAGTCGTAATCGATATCATGGCCGGCCCGGGCCAGCAGCCACCGCATCAGGCCATCAATGTGTTCCGGGGTGCGGCCCTGGTAGAAGGCCCGGCCCTCCAGCCAGAGGGCCTGCCGGGGGTGGCTGGCCTGACGATCGGCAAGATGGTCGGTGGCGTCAGCGCCTGGCCCCGGACCCGTTACCAGGGCCTTAAAGGAGTCAGCGTCCAGTGCTTCGAGTGGGTAACGGCCGTCCAGTCGGGACAGGCGGGAGATTCGCCAATCGCTGTTGATCGCCAGCACCGGCGTTGGCCCTTCGGCGCTGACGCGCTCAACGATACTGGCCAGACGCCCGACCTGATCCCCGAACACCGCAGCCAGCAGAATCGCATCGGCCTCCTGAAACAGGGCCTGGACCTGCTCGTCGCTGAACCTAGCCAACTGGTCCGGGGTTCGCAGCTCTACCCTGTGCTCTGGATAGACGTCCAGAAATCGGTGGGCTCCGGCTGCCAGTTCTGCCGCTGATCGTTCCGAAACCACGCCTACCACCGTGGCGGCAGTGGCTGGCGATGAAACCAATGCCAGGGTCAGCGCAACCAGCAGCGGCGCCAGAAGCCAGCGAAAGCTGACCGGCAGCCCACGCAAGGCCTGGCTGCTTCGATGACTAGCGGAAATCATACCGCACCGACAACAAGCCGGTGGTGCCAGCCGCGATGTAGTCGGTAGTGGCTGAAGCCTGGGCCGTCGAATACTTCTTGTCGGTTACGTTCTCAACCGACAGCCTGGCGGTCCAGTCCTCCGCGAACTCCCAGCCGGCCCTGAGATCCAGGGTCACGAAACCGGACAGACGCTCGTCATTATCTTCGTCATCGTAGCGATAGCCCTTGCCAACCACCGAGCCCCCAACCGACCAGTTGCCCAGTTGACGGTCCAGGTCGACCCGTGCGGACTGATGGCTTCGCCGGCGCAGACGGTTGTCGGTCTCCCGATCCCTGGGGTCCGTGAAGGTGACGGCAGTTGCCAGGTTCCAGCCGCCGGCTTCATATCCGGAAGCCAGTTCGATACCGCGAATGCGGGCTTCGGCGACGTTGACCGGACGGAGGTCATTGCTCGGATCATCCGGACTGGTGTCTTCTGTGCTGATCAGGTTGTCTATGTCCATTTGGTAAACCGCTACATCCCAGTACCAGCGGTTATAGTGACCCCGGACGCCTAGCTCCACAGATTTCCCCTCTTCCGGCTTCAGGTCGGGGTTGCCTGCAAAGGAGCCCTTAAAAGTAGGGAAGTCGTACGTTTCCAAAGGATAGTACAAGTCATTGAATGTGGGGGCGCGGAACGAGGTTCCATAGCTCAGGCGGACCCGGTGATTGCGGTCAAAGTTGTGACCCAGGGCGACCGAACCAGTCTCTTCCTGACCAAAAGCCTCGTTGTCATCACCCCGCAGGGCGAATTGCACGTCACTCGGGCCAAAGTTCAGGCGCAGCTGGCTGAACAGGGCGGCGTTATTGCGGCTGTCTTCGTCAAAACTGGTGGTGGAACTCACCTCATCCGACTGCAACTCGGCGCCGAGGGCCAGTTCGTGCACCCCTGCCGTGAACGTGTTTTCCCAGCGGGCGGTTCGGGTGCGGGTGTTAAACACGGATTCGCTGCCGCCTGAGAAGTTGCTCAGTTCGTCCCGCGCCTCGGAAAGCTGCACGCCGCTTCGCCAGTAGTCGCTCAATGGCGTTTCCACAGCAACCCCTACCGTTCGGATCATGAAGTCGATGTCGCCACCGGTATATTCAGTATTACCCTCGGATTGCATGACCACAACGCTGGCTTCGCCACCATTGGGCAGCTCGTGGACCAGACGCCCCACCCCTGCGGTGTTGCGGAAGCCTTTGTCCTCACCATCTTCGATAATGGCGGTGCCGTCGGTTTCGCGATGCAGGCCGCTGATACTGAAGCGGGTCGAATCGGTGCTTGCGGAAGCACCGGCGCTGACCTTCTGGCTGTCGAAATTGCCGGCACCGGCTTCCACCCAGCCTTTGCGACCGGCTTTGGGGTCAAGGGTAAAGGCCTGTATGACCCCCCCTACGGCATCGGCACCGTACAGCGCGCTGTGAGGGCCGCGGACGATCTCCACCCCCTCAACCAGGTCCATGGGAAAATACTGCCAGGAAGCGCCGCCGCTGGTGGCTGATCGCAAACGCACGCCATCTACCAGCAGCACGGTGGATTCCGTGCCGGTACCGCGGGTAAAGACGCTGGTGCTCTTGCCGAAGGAACCGTTGGTGATGACATCGATGCCGGGCTGGCCCCGAAGGACGTCCGCCATACTGGAGGGGTTCTGCTGTCTGAGGTCTTGTTCATCGATAACGGTCACTGACGACAGGCTTTCGCCCGCCGTGCGCGGGCCGATAGTCGCGGTAACCACAATAGGATCAAGCTGGCTGGGTTCCTGCCCTGACACAGGCTGGGCAATGGCCTGGCCGGAAACCCATGGCAATAACAAGGAAGAAACACCGTAAAACAGGGGGGTTCGGGAGAACTTCGAAAAGCACATAACCAGGTTCGCTCTGCACATCGTACGCACCCGTACGATCAGGTTCAGGTAGCAGCAGCGGGAAACGGACTGGGGCGGGCGAACGGGATACCAATACAGGCAGGGAACCGGAAACCACCCACCACAAGTCGCCCACCGCAACGTTTGGTGTTTTTCAGGCCGGTCTCCGGGCTTGTGAGGGGGTCACGAACACATCAGCTGAGGTGTTATGACCCGGGACGGTTGCCTTCCCATGCCTGGCGGCACAGTGGCGCATTCAACCGTCTTTTACTCATTTACCGTTGCGGGGGCAGCGTCGGATTGTCACCGACTTCCCGTTTCACTCTCGTACGCATGTACGAAAACACCTGGAAAAGCCGCGCAAGGCTACCAATCGGCTGCCAGCCGGTCAATTGGATTTCACCTGAGCCAGCGCCTGCGCCAGCCTGCGCCACTGATCCTCGCTACCCGGCAAACCGATACGCAGGGCAGGCGGCCGGTCAAAGCAGCGCAGCAAAATGCCCAGACGCGCAAAGTTGTCGGCCAACTGGCGGGCCTGTTGATGGGGAATGTACTGAAACAGGGAGGTTCCGCCCGCAGGGGCAAGATCATGGGCCGTGAGCAGGAAAATGAGTCGGTGCCGCGCCGACTCAAGTTCTGACCGCATTGAGGCCTGCCAGGGCAGGTCCTGCAGGGCCCGGGCCATCACGTACCGGGCGGGCGCACTCATGGGCCAGGGGCCCAGCGCTTCCTCCAGCGCATCGGCAATGTTCGAGTCCGTGAGCACGGCCCCGGCCCGAACGCCCGCCAGGCCGAAGAACTTGCCCAGGGAGCGCATGATGATCAGCCCAGGTGACCGGTCTCCTGCGTATCCGGCCAGGCTCCTGCCGGGCATCTCGTCAATAAAGGCCTCATCCACCACCAGCCAGCCACCGCGGGCGCTTAATCGGCGATGCCAGTCCATGAGCATTTGGGGCTCCAGGGCCAGACCGGTGGGGTTATTGGGGTGGATCCACACCAGAACGTCCAGGGTATCCAGCCAGCCAGGTCCCTGGCTCACCGCTTCCAGGGACACGGGCACCACATGGTGGCCCGCCCGGGCCCAACCATGACCATGCTCGCGGTAACCGGGCTCCGGTATACCCACCCGGCAGCGGGACCTGAGAAACGGCAGGGTCTGGATAGCCGCCTGGCTACCGGCCACCGGCACGCAGACAGCACCAGGCCCGGCCTGGACCCAGGTCAGTACGATCTTCTCAAGGCCATCCTGTGCTTCTGGCAGTCGGCGCCATATCTCTGCCGGGATGTCGGGAACCGGCCAGCCCCGTGGGTTGATGCCTGTGGACAGGTCGAGCCATTGCCCGGCAGGTCGGCCCCAGCGTTTAGATGCCGCATTCAATCTGCCACCGTGCTCTGGCATCACCATAAGACCAACTCCCAGGCCAGGGCTCCCAGTACCATCACCAGAAGCCAGAGCGCAACACTTCGGCGCACCAGTCGAATCGAGCCGTGAACTGTGGCTGCGCTGGCTGCGGGCCCGGCCCCCAGAACCGGTCTCTGCTTGAGGCCAGTGTCGTAACGGGTGGCACCGCCAAGGCTGACCCCCAGGGCACCGGCACCGGCCGCCATGACCGGTCCGCCATTGGGACTGTCCCAGTCCGGCGCCTGCCGACGCCAGCATTCGATCGCCGGCCGGAAGTGGCCGACGATGGCATAGCCCAGGGCGGTAAGGCGGGCCGGAAGCCAGTTCAGAACGTCGTCCAGCCTGGCCGCACAGCGGCCGAAATAGAGGAAACGCCCATTACGATAGCCCCACATGGCATCCAGGGTGTTGACTGCCCGATGCAGCACTATGCCCGGCAGCCCTGCCACCAAGTACCAGAACAGACTGGCAAAGACGGCGTCAGCGCCGTTTTCCAGCATGGATTCGGTGGCGGCTGTGGCAACCCCGGTTTCGTCGAGCTGATCGGTCTGGCGGCTCACAATGCGCCCGACCTGTTCCCTTGCCGTTGCAAGGTCCTGCTGCTCAAGAGCCTCGGCCACAGTCAGGCCATGCTCCGCCAGTCCTCTTAACGACAAAACCAGCCAGAGCCCCACCGCCTCCAGTAACCAAGACCAGGGCGCAGGCAGAAGCCACACGATCAGGGCCGCCAGTGAGACCAGCGGCAGTACTAGGATCAACGTGGCCAGGCAGCCTTTGGGAAAGCCACCAGAACCTGGCGTGCTGTTCAGACGACGCTCAAGCCAGGTGGCACAGTGGCCGAAGATGACCACCGGATGACCACGGCGCGGCTCGCCGACCAGATGGTCCAGCAACAACGCCGCCATGCACACCAACACTGCCACTAACAATGCACCCACCTCGGTTCGACACTCTTTGGCCAGTTTCCGGCATCCAGCGCTGTGCAGCGCTGATCGCAAAGCAGTGTACTTGACAGGTCCCCAGGTGCGTTAGACCATCTGGCGCTAATCTCCTCTCATGAGTATGTTCATGCCCCTGCCTCTAGCCTGGCAAAGCGCCATCGCAACCCCGGAAGCCCACTACGCTGACGCCGCCCGTCGCCGACAGGACTCCCTTACCAAGCCGCCCGGCTCCCTGGGCCTGCTGGAAACTGCGGCAATAGAACTGTGCGCGCAGCAGGGCACCCACCGGCCGGGCGCGGATCGGGTCCAGATTGCGATTTTTGCCGCTGACCATGGGGTCTGCGCCGAGGGCATCTCGGCCTTTCCCCAGGCAGTCACCGCTCAGATGATCGCCAATTTCGCCCATGGTGGCGCTGCCATCAGTGTTCTTGCACGCATGCTCGGTGCCGGCCTGGATGTGATCAATCTTGGTACGGTGACACCACTTTCAACCCTGCCCGGCGTCCGGGACGAAACCATCGCCCCGGGCACGGCAAACCTGGCGACCGGACCGGCCATGACCCGGGACCAGCTCGAGGCGGCCATTGACGCCGGCGACCGCGCTGCCCATCGGGCCGCAGCAGAGGGAGCCCAGCTGTTCATTGGCGGTGACATGGGCATTGGCAACACCACCAGTGCCGCAGCCGTCGCCTGCGCCCTGCTTGGTGCTGAGCCGGAGCAGCTGGCAGGTCCTGGCACCGGCCTGGACCCTGCAGGGGTCGTCCACAAGGCAGCAGTGATAAAACGCGCCCTGAAACGCCACGGTAAAGACCAGGCACCCCTAGCGGTCCTTGCCTCACTGGGTGGCTTTGAACTGGCCGCCCTGGCTGGGGCCTTTCTGGGCTGCGCGGCGCGGCGAATTCCGGTGCTGGTGGACGGTTTTATCGTCACCGTGGCGGCTCTGGCAGCAGTTCGGGAGGTACCGGAACTGCAGCAGTGGCTACACTTTGCCCATCGCTCCAGCGAGCCTGGTCACGGTCGGGTACTGGATGCCCTGGAAGCCAGGCCCTTACTCGATATGGGCATGCGCCTGGGCGAGGGCAGTGGCGCTGCTGTGGCCGTGCCACTGGTACGTTCCGCCTGCGCCCTGCATAACGAAATGGCCCGGTTTGCGGATGCCGGAGTCAGCGATGGCCAATAGCGGAACGCTGGCCACCTTTGTCGACCTGATTCGCCACGGCGAACCGGACGGCGGGCCCATGTTCCGTGGCAGCAAGGATGACCCGCTAAGCCCCCAGGGGTGGCAGCAGATGGAAGACGCCATTACTCCGGATGACCATTGGGACGCCATCCTGACGTCGCCACTTCTGCGCTGTGGTGAGTTCGCCCGCACCCTGGCAGGGCAGTCCGGTACCCCGCTGCACAGCGATGAGCGCCTGCGAGAAATCGGCTTTGGCGACTGGGAAGGCCTCACCGCAGACGCAATCCAACAGCGCTATGGCCAGGACCGCTTGGCCCGGTTCTGGGCCGATGCCGACAGGAACGCGCCGCCAGGTGGCGAGCCTTTCGGCGATTTCCAAGGTCGGGTCCAGGCGGCCTGGGAAGACTGGACAGACAGACTTCGGGGACAACGGGTGCTGCTGGTCTGCCATGGGGGGGTCATACGGGTGGTGGTCGGACATGTCATGGGCATCAGCCGTGACCGGGTGCTTTCGGCACTGGCGGTGCCCTATGCGTGCCGCAGCCGGATACGGCTTGACCACTCCTCTTATGGCAAGCTTTCCTGCCTTGTTGCCCACGGGGGCTGAGCCGACCAGACTTATTTGAGGTTCAGGGACAGCCCGGCCACGGTCATTACCACCGATGAACAGTGGGCCGCCAAGTCCTGGTTGAGCCAGCCCAACTGGTCGCAGAATCTGCGGGTCAGGGGATCCATGGCGATAGTCCCGAACCCCACTTCGTTACTCACGATCACCACCGGACCCGAGTAGTCCGCCAGCTCAGCGAGAAAGGCTGCCCGCTCGCGGGTAAACACTGTCTCACCCGTATGCATGAGGTTGCTCAGCCAGAGGCTCATGCAGTCAACCAGCAATACTGGCGGGTGTTGCCGGCTTTGTCCCGCAAGCACCTCGGC
Organism: Marinobacter salicampi; assembly: GCF_011074795.1. Lineage (GTDB taxonomy): Bacteria > Pseudomonadota > Gammaproteobacteria > Pseudomonadales > Oleiphilaceae > Marinobacter > Marinobacter salicampi. The sequence continues at coordinate 77,211 of NZ_JAAMPF010000036.1, read as the reverse complement.
CAGCCTCAGGGGCGCCTCGATCAGTCCCCAGCTGTCAGGACGCCGCTCCCGGTGCTGGCGAATCCGGATGGCCATTTCCTCGTCTCCGGCGGTGGCCGTAGCCACATAGATCACAGGCGCCCCATGGGCCGCGGCAAGGGTCTCGGCGCGGGCACTCTTGCCTGAGCGGATACCACCAAGCACCAGTGTGTGTAAATTCATCATCGTCTGCCTTCAGGATTATTGACCGGGGCCTTCATGGCCACAGACCCAGCTGGTCGGGATAGCTTCGAAGGCTGGCCTTGGTACAACTACCGTGGCCTGCCACCAGAGCTCGCTGCTACACTCGGGGTTCTATTGCCGTCAATTCCAGCAACCGGGACTTTTCATGCAGGCTGAACTGATCGAAATCCGCAATCACCTGAGTCAGCACGAACCGTTTGAAGACCTGGCCCCGGAGACCCTCGACAAGATCGCCGGCCGGGTGGACGTCGCTTACTATCGCGCAGGTTCCACCATTACCGAGTTCGGCCAGACCGCCACCGATCTGCACTACATCCGTAGCGGGGCGGTGGAAATTTTCCGGCGCTCCGGTGAACTATACAACCGCTTGAGCGAAGGTGACATCTTCGGCCAGTTTGGCCTGATGATGGGCAAGACTGTTCGCTTCCCGGCCAAGGCGCTGGAAGACACCCTGATATACTGCATCCCCGCTGACCTGTTCCAGGAGCTCTGGGAAACCGATGAAATCTTCGCTGACTTCGTCGAAATCGAGGACCGCACGCGCTTAAGGACAGCGGTTGCCCGCAAGGGCAAGTCCGGGGATCTGCTGACCGACAAGGTGACCCGGCTTATTTCACGGCCCACCGTCAGCGCGCCCGACACCATCAGGCTGCAGGAGGCTGCCCGTATAATGACCGATGAGGGTGTCTCGGCCCTCCTGCTGATGGACGAGTCCGGGCCGACACCTGTGATGAGCGGCATCGTCACTGACCGGGACCTGCGCACACGAGCGGTGACTGAGGCCCTGCCCTCGGAGACGCCGATCCGGGACATCATGTCCACCGGGCTGATCACTATCCGTTCCGAAGCCTTTATCTTTGAAGCCATGCTGATGATGCTTCACAACAACGTCCACCATCTGCCCGTGGTACACGGTGAGGAACCCCGGGGCATCATCGGGTTGTCTGACATTATCCGCTACGAGTCCCAAAGCACCCTGTTCGTGGTCAGCAATATCCACCGCCAGCAGGATGTGCGCGGTCTTAAAGCGGTGAGCAAGGATGTCAGGGACAGCTTCGTCCGGATGGTAAACGAGGATGCCAACTCCAAGATGATCGGCAGCGCCATGGCGGGCATCGGACGCAGTTTCTGCCAGCGTCTGTTGGAGCTGGCGGAAGAAAAACTCGGGCCGCCGCCGGTGCCATACTGTTTCATGGCGCTTGGGTCCATGGCCCGGGACGAGCAGCTGGTGGTTACCGACCAGGATAACGCCCTGGTGCTGGACGATGCCTTTGAGCCGGCAGAGCACGATGGCTATTTCCAGGAAATGGCCAAGTTTGTCAGCGATGGCCTGGCAGCCTGTGGCTACACCTACTGCACCGGTGACATCATGGCGACCAACACCAAATGGCGACAGCCGCTGAAGGTCTGGAAGGCCTACTTTACCGACTGGATCGAAAACCCCCAGGCCGAGGCGTTGCTGAACAGCAACATCTTCTTCGATCTGGAAGGTATCCATGGCGAAACCCGGTACACCGACGAGCTCAAGGCACTGGTGGCAGCCAAAGCCCAGAAAAGCCAGCGCTTCCTGGCGCTGATGGCCCGCAATGCCCTCAATCGCACGCCGCCACTCGGGTTCTTCCGCACCTTTGTGATGGAGCAGGACGGCAAGCAGAACGACACCATCAACCTCAAACGCCGCGGCACGGCCCCCCTGTCCGACCTGATCCGGATTCATTCGCTGGCGTGCGGCTCCAGGGCCCAGAATTCGTTTGAGCGGCTGCGAGCCGTCGCCGACACCAAGTTATTGCCGGAAGGCAGCGTTGAGAATCTGAGGGATGCCCTCGAGTTCATTGCCATTGTGCGGATCCGCCACCAGGCCCTGGCCATCGAAGCCGGCAAAGAGCCCGACAACAATGTCCGGCCTGAGGACCTTTCGCCGTTCGAGCGCCGCAGTCTCAAGGATGCCTTCCAGGTTCTGAGCAATGGCCAGAAATTCCTGCGCTATCGCTACCACGCACCGACCGGACGTCAGTTACAGTGATTTGTTCGTCATCCGGACGCAGGGGAGACCGAGGCTTATGATGGGCCGCCAGCACACCTCAGCCAATCCCGCCAACCCGAAGCTGGCACCCTGGCCTGAGCGCATGGCCCGGCTGGCTTCCGAGGCCAGAAATCCGCACCTCAAGGCGTTTTACGACGCCGGATGCGTAGCCCCCGAAACCCCCATGTCCCAGGTCCCACTGGTGGCGCTGGATTTCGAAACCACCGGACTCGACCCCAACACCCATTCCATTGTCAGCATTGGGTTGGTGCCCATGACGTTACAGAGGATACGCTGCCGGGATGCCCAGCACTGGATCATCCGGCCACCCCTGCCATTACAGCGGGAGTCGATCACCATCCATGGCATCACCCATAGCGATATTGAAGAGGCTCCGGATTTGACAGAAATACTGGCGGAGTTCCTGCCGGCCCTGGCCGGCAAAGTGGTGGTGGTACACCATCGGGGCATTGAGCGACCTTTTCTGGAAGTTGCGCTTCAGTGGCGGCTTCGGGAAGGCATCGAATTTCCGGTTATCGACACCATGGCCATTGAAGCCAAGCTCCACCCCCGCCGGTCCCCCAACTGGCTCAGCCGGGTGAGGGGCAAACGTGCACTATCCATCCGCCTACCAGACAGCCGGCTTCGCTACGGCCTTCCCCATTACCCCCCACATCATGCCCTGACCGATGCCCTGGCGTCAGCCGAGCTGCTTCAGGCCCAGATCCAGCATCATTTCTCACCCGACACACCGGTGGGTGAGCTGTGGTATTAATCGGAACGGTGATCAACGCTGCCGGTTAGCCTAACCCGGACTCATCCCGGTACGGGAATAACCGCCATGGTGATCCGGGACATGCACACCAGTTTGCCCTCTTCATTTTCAATGCGGATTTCCCAGACCTGGGTAGTGCCACCGATGTGCAGGGGCCGGGCTGTGCCGATAACCCAGCCTGACCGCACCGAGCGGATGTGGTTGGCATTGATCTCAAGGCCAACCCCCGCCTTGTCGGGCCGCCGAATACAATGGTTGGCGGCCACGCTGCCCAGAGTTTCAGCCAGTACGACCGATGCGCCGCCGTGAAGGATCCCCGCAGGCTGGACCGTGCGGTGATCGACCGGCATGCGCGCGACCAGATAGTCATCACCCACCTCCAGAAACTCGATGCCCATGGCCTCGACAGCGGTGTTCCTGGTGCGTTCGGCCATGCCTTCCAGGGAGGGGGTAACGGTCCAGATACTGCTCATAGATAACTGCCTTCCAGAGTGAAAAGAGAGCACAGGTTATAGCTGAAGCGAGCGTACTTCCAGGAACTCTTCCAGACCCCACTTGCCAAACTCCCGACCAACGCCGGAGTGGCCAAAGCCGCCGAACGGAGCCAGGGGATTGAACGCGCCGCCATTGACGAAGACCTGGCCGGTCCGCATTTTGCCGGCCACCGCCCGGGCCTTTTCCCCGTCCCCTGACCAGACCGCGCCCGACAGGCCGTAGGCGGTGCCATTGGCGATCCGGATGGCATCCGCTTCATCCTTGTAGGGAATCACGCAGAGCACCGGTCCAAAAATCTCTTCCTGGGCAATTCTGCTGTCGGGTTTGACGTTGCCAAACACCGTCGCCCTGACGAAATAGCCTTCGGTCAGGCCCTCGGGCGCCTCGGGGCCGCCGGCAACAAGGGTGGCGCCTTCCGCCGAGCCCAGGCGAATGAAGTCCAGCACCTTGTCCCGCTGCTCGGCTGAGGCCAGGGGGCCCAGGCGGGTGGTTTCCTCCAGCGGATTGCCAGGGGTCATTTTGGCCACTGCCTCGGCTGCCAGCTCACAGGCTTCGTCGTGCCGGTCTTCCGGCACCAGCAAACGGGTGAGGGCTGTGCAGGTCTGGCCGGAATTGAGCAGGCAGTTGTTGACGGTGCCTTTTACCGCAGCCTTCAGATCCGCATCGGGCAACACGATGGACGCTGATTTGCCGCCCATCTCCAGGGCGAAGCGCTTGAAATCATCAGCGGCGGCGTGAGCCACTAGGTGCCCCGTGCGGGTGGAACCGGTAAAGGAGACCATGCGTACATCCGGGTGCCTGATCAGGGCATCGCCCACAACCTGACCCAGACCGGAGACCAGGTTGAAGCAACCGGCAGGCAGATCGGTGTCGTCAAGAATTTCAGCCAGGATATAGGCGCTGGTCGGTGCAATCTCGCTGGGCTTGAGCACCACGGTGCAGCCGGCGGCCAAGGCCGGCACCACCTTCAGGATGACCTGGTGCAGCGGGTAGTTCCAGGGTGTGATGCAACCCACCACGCCCACCGGGGCGTACTGGATTTCCGAGTTACCCACCTGCTCGGTGAAGGGAAACTGAGGCAGCAGTTTCAGGTAGCTTTCAGTGATGGCCGCGGGCAGACCGGCCTGGATCTGGGTAGCGAGTTTGATGGGCATGCCTACTTCGCGGCTGATGGCTTCGGCAATCTCGCTGCTGCGCGCTTTCAGCCCGGCATGAAGCTGCTCCAGGATTTTGATGCGTTGCTCCAAGCTCGATTCGCTCCAGCTTTCAAAGGCGGTATTCGCCGCTGCCACCGCCCGCTTCATTTCCTTTTCACTTGCTGCCGGAACCTGCGCCAGCACGTCGCCTGTGGCGGCTTCATGGACAGGCAGCGTCTTGCCGGCCCACGCTTCCCATTGGCCATCGATGTAGAGTTTGCTCAGATTCATTGGATTCAGCTTCCTGTCAGTCAAATACGATGACGCCACGGGCGTTCTTGCCTGCCACCATGTCTTCGAAGGCCTGGGGCGCTTCATCGATGGTATAGGTGCGGGTGACCAGTTCGTCGAGTTTAAGCTTGCCGGCCTTGTAAAGGGCCAGTATGCGCGGGAAATCATGCTGGGGGCGGGCAGAGCCGAGCCAGCTGCCCTTCAGTGTGCGTTCGTCCGCCGGCATGGAGAGCGTACCGAACGACGTCTTATCCTTGGGATCGGCGACGCCCACCACCACCGCAGTACCGCCGCGACCCAGGCATTTGTAGGCCTGGGCAACCACAGCGCCGGCGCCCACGCATTCAAAAGCGTAATCAACACCACCAGTTAGCTTTTTTACCGCCTTGGCGACGTCCTCAACCTCGTTGATATTGACGGTATGGGTGGCACCGAATTCACGGGCCATGGCCAACTTGCTGTCACTGGTATCCACGGCGACAATCATTTCAGCACCGGCGGTCTGGCAACCCTGGATGGCATTCAGGCCGACGCCACCCACGCCGAACACGGCGGCGCGGGAGCCCGGCTCCAGCCTGGCGGTATTGAAGACGGCCCCGACGCCGGTCATGACAGCGCAGCCCACCAGGGCCGCATTCTGCAGCGGCACGCCCTGCTCTATTTTCACGGCGTTGTCGATGTGCAGGGTGGCGTATTCCGCCATCACCCCGCAGGCCCCGAACACGTTCAGATCCCGACCCTCGGCGTCGGTGGTACGAACCGTGCCGTCAGGCAGGGTGAACATGGCCTTATGGGCTTTTTCGCAGAGCACCGGGCGGCCACGGACACACTGGCGGCACTTGCCACACATGGAAATGAACGAGCTGACCACATGGTCGCCCTCACTGAATTCGGTAACGCCTTCACCCACCTCGATCACAACACCGGCGCCTTCATGGCCCAGCACCAGGGGAGGCGGGTACTGGATCTTGCCGGTGGTGGCAGAGAGATCGGAATGGCAGACGCCACAGGCAGCGACCTTGATGGTGATCTCGTTATGCTTGGGAGGCGCGATGTTAATGGTTTCCACCGTTATGGGCTGGCCCCATTCCCGACACACGACAGCCTTCGATTTACGCGTCATGGTGATATCGCTCCTTTGCCGATTATAGTTCTGATTTTAAGGGGCCGTATCCATCCGGATGCGGCAGGCATGGCTGCGGCCTCTAGGCCGTTAGGGCAGCCTGGAAACTGGCTTCGTCCATTGCCTAAAAACTGGCTTCGTCCATTGAAAGTGCCGTGCAGTCGCCACTTTCCAGCAGCCGGGCCAGGGCCACTACCCGGGGCAGTTCATAGCGGGCGAAATAGGTGCAGGCTTTGAGCTTACCATCATAGAAGGTCTGGCTCTGGGGGCCATGGCTGTTCAGGCCGGCCCGGGCCAGCAGCCCCTGTCGCAACCACAGCCAACCGACCACGGTGTGACCAAAAGCCTCAAGATACAGGGAGGCATTGGCCAGGGCACGTTCGGTCTCGCCTGCTTCCCGGAGGGCACCCGTGGCCTCGGTCGCATCGGCAAGCGCCGCCACCGCCTCACTGAGCCGGTGGGCGCTGTCAGCCAGATCCGGCACAGCTTCCGCCTCATCGATGGTGCTGTTAATAATCCCCAGCAAGGCCCGGTAGTGCCGGCCATCCTGCAGCCAGACCTTCCGGCCCAGCAGATCAAGGCCCTGAATACCGTGGGTACCCTCATGAATCGGGTTGAGGCGGTTATCGCGGTAGAACTGCTCTACCGGGTATTCTCGGGTGTAGCCATAGCCGCCATGAACCTGGATCGCCAGACTGTTGGCCTCCAGACAGAACTGGGAGGGCCAGGACTTGATGATGGGGGTGAGGAGATCCAGCAGACCCGCTGCCGCCTCGCGGGCCTCCGGTGTTTCCGCGAACTTCTTTTCGTCCACCAGCTTGGCGCCTTGCAGGCAGAGTGCCAGGCCGCCTTCCACATAGGCTTTCTGGCACAAGAGCATACGGCGGATATCCCCGTGCCTGATCAGCGGCACCTGGGGCGACGCCGGGTCCTTGTCGGACAAGGGCCTGCCCTGGCGGCGCTCGCGGGCATACTCAAGACTGTGAAGATAACCGGTATAGCCCAGCATGACGGCGCCAACACCGACCCCAATGCGGGCTTCGTTCATCATGTGGAACATGGCCGCCAGCCCCCTGTTGGGCTCTCCTACCAGATAGCCGACAGCGCCTTCCTTCTCGCCAAAATTGAGCATGGTGGAGGTGGTGCCCCGGTAGCCCATCTTATGAATCAGGCCCGCCAGGGCGACATCGTTGGGTTCACCCAGGCTGCCGTCGTCGTTGACCAGGATTTTCGGCACCAGAAAGAGGGAAATACCCTTCACCCCGGCCGGGGCGTCAGGCAGGCGCGCGAGCACCATGTGCACGATGTTGTCACTCAGCTCGTGATCGCCACCGGAGATATAGATCTTGTTGCCTTTCAGCCGATAGCTGCCGTCGGCCTGGGGTTCAGCCCGGGTGCGCAAGTCACCCAGGGAGGAGCCGGCCTGGGGTTCAGTCAGACACATGGTGCCGAAAAAGTGCCCCGCCAGCATAGGGTTGGCATAGCGTTCGATCTGCTCCTCGCTGCCATGGGCGAGGATCAGGTTGGCCGCGGCCATGGTAAGGCCGGCATAGGCATGGGTCCCGACATTGGCGCCCTTCAGCATGCCGATGCACATCTGTGCGACCGCGGAAGGCAACTGCATACCGCCACGCTCGTAATCCTGGCTCGCGGCCATAAGGCCGGTGCCCCGCAAAACATCCAGCGCCTTTTTAACTTCGGGGCGCATGGTCACCCGGCCGTTCTCGAACCGGGGTTCTTCTTCATCCACCAGCCTGGCGTGGGGCGCGAACTCCTCAACCGCTATTTTGAGAGCCAGCTCCAGCGCCGCCTGCAGGGTGTCACGGCTGTGGTCGGCGTAGCGCTCGAAGCGCAGCAGCTCGTCCACCCTGTGTAGCTCGAACAGCTGGAACTCCAGGTCACTGGTGTTGACGATTGTCTGCTGCACTGCGCGCTCCTGTTTCGGTCAGTAATAGGCCAGAGGATTCACGATAGTGAGTCGATCACACCACCTCGAACAGGCCAGCGGCACCCTGGCCACCGCCGATACACATGGTGACCACAACGTACTTGGCTCCGCGACGCTTGCCTTCGATGAGGATGTGGCCGGTCTGGCGTGAACCGGTCACCCCGAACGGATGCCCGATGGAGATGGAACCACCATTGACGTTGAGCTTTTCCATGGGAATGCCCAGCTTGTCACGGCAGTAGATAACCTGGGAGGCAAAGGCTTCGTTGAGCTCCCACAGATCAATGTCGTCCATGGTCAGGCCCGTGCGTTCCAGCAGCCGTGGTATGGCGTAGACCGGGCCGATACCCATTTCATCAGGCTCGCAGCCGGCGACCGCAAAGCCGCGGAAGATGCCCATCGGCTCGATGTTGTTTTTCTCGGCGTAGGTGCCATCCATGACCACACAGGCGGACGCACCATCGGACAGCTGGCTGGCATTGCCGGCGGTGATAAAGTGATCGGGGCCGCGCACCGGCTCCAGGCCGGCGAGGCCTTCCAGGGTGGTACCGGGCCGGTTGCACTCGTCCATGTCGAGGGTGACGCTCTTTTCGCTGACGTTGCCGGTCTCTTTGTCCTTGACCTTCATGACCGCGTCGAAGGGCACGATCTCATCCTTGAAGTGACCGGCTTCCTGGGCGGCGGCGGTGCGCTGCTGGCTGATCAGGGCATACTCATCCTGGGCTTCCCGGCTGATGCCGTAGCGATGAGCCACAACGTCAGCGGTTTCGATCATGGCCAGGTAGAGCTCGGGTTTGTTCTGTAGCAACCAGTCATTGGTGGCGTGAAATGAATTCACGTGCTCGTTCTGGACCATGGAGATGGATTCAACCCCGCCGGCAACCATGACCGGCACTTTCTCGGACACAATTCGCTGGGCGGCCAGGCTGATGGCCTGCAGGCCGGAGCTGCAGAAACGGTTGATGGTCAGGCCGGCGGTGGTGACCGGCATACCTGCGCGGATGGCGGCCAGACGGGCAACGTTCCGGCCCTGGGCGCCTTCCGGGTAGGCGGTGCCCATAATCACATCCTCAACTACCTTGGGGTCGACGCCAGCGCGCTGCACGGCTTGCTGGATAACATAGCCTGCCAGGTCAACGGCGTGGGTGTTGTTCAGGGAGCCGCGATAGGACTTGGCAAGTCCGGTACGGGCAGTGGAGACGATAACGGCGTCTGACATGTTGGCGCTCCTTTTCAGGGGTTCTAGAGGTTCTATAGATTGCTTCAGCAATACGTTGCTGTAGCTGTGCGGCAGACAGGTCGAACCTGTCTGCCGGCTCAGTCAGGTCCGGTTTCAGGTCCGGTTAAGGGAAGCGAAGCTCTTGCCTTCCTTCACCAGCCGCTCGAGCAACGCCGAAGGCTGCCACTGGTCGCCGCCAACCGTGGCCTGGAAATTACGAATGCTGGTCAGGATCTTGTCCAGCCCGACCTGGTCGGCCCAGAACATGGGGCCACCCCGATAGGAGGGAAAGCCATAGCCGTAGATCCAGACCACATCAATATCGAGGGCGCGGTTGGCAATGCCTTCTTCCAGGATCTTGGCACCTTCGTTGATCATCACGTACATGCAACGCTCGAGTATTTCGTCGTCGCTGATACTCCGGGGCGCGATGCCCTGTTCCTGGCGGAACTCCTCGATCATGGCGTCCACGGCAGGGTCCGGTACCGGCTTGCGGCTGCCTTCTTCATACTTGTAGACACCGGCCTGGGTTTTCTGCCCCAGGCGGCCTTCCTCGGCCAGTTTGTCCATCCAGTTGGGCGGAATGGATTCGCCCGCTTTACGGCGCTCCTGGCGGATCCGGTAGCCCACGTCAATACCTGCCAGGTCCGACATGGCGAACTGGCCCATGGGGAAGCCGAGGCCAGTCAGGACCTTGTCCACCTGCTGGGGTGTGGCGCCTTCATTGACCAGGGCCGTGGCTTCGGCACCCCGACGGTGAAGCATCCGGTTGCCAACAAAGCCGTAGCAGTTACCCACCATGACGCCGACCTTGCCGATCCGTTTGGCCAGGCTCATCACCGTGGCCTTGACCTCATCCGAGGTTTTGCTGCCACGCACGTTTTCCAGCAGCTTCATGACATTGGCCGGGCTGAAGAAGTGCATGCCGACCACGTCTTCAGGCCGCTTCGTAGCCGAGGCAATTTCGTCGATGTCCAGGGTAGAGGTATTGGAGGCGAGAATGGCGCCGGGCTTACACACCGCGTCCAGTTGCCCGAAGATCTGCTTCTTGACCCCCATGTCCTCGAACACGGCCTCGATAACCAGGTCCACGTCCGCAAAGTCGTCATAGGACAGGGTGGGACGGATCAGGGCCATGCGCTCTTCCACATCGTCCTGGCTGATGCGCCCCTTCTTGGCGGTGCTCTCGTAGTTACGACGGATGACAGCCAGGCCCTTGTCCAGGGCTTCCTGTTTCTGCTCCAGCAGGAACACCGCAATGCCGGCATTGGCAAAGTTCATGGCGATGCCGCCACCCATGGTGCCCGCGCCGATGATCCCGACGCTGCTTACGTCCCGGACCGGTGTTTCGCGGCTCAGGCCCGGAACCTTCGAAGCTTCCCGCTCAGCGAAAAAGGCATGCACGAGGCCGGCCCGCTGGGGCGAATCCATGCATTCGCTAAACAGCTCCCGCTCACGTTTCAAGCCTTGCTCAAAAGGCAGCTGGGTGGCCGCTTCAACAGCGTCCACACACTTGAACGGCGCGAACAGATTGGGGGATTTCTTTTTCAGGGCAGCCCGGAACTCATCGAAGATCTGGCTGCCTTTTTCGGCGGCAATACGATCATCCAGGTCCCTCACGCGGCGGGGCCCGCGCTGTTCTTTTGCCACTCGGTCAGCGAAGGCGAGACCAATGGCGCGGATATCGCCGCCCTGATCAACGGAATCGATAATGCCGGCCGCCAGAGCGTCGTCAGCTGAGACAAATTCGCCGGTGGTGATCATTTCCAGCGCTTTCTTCGAGCCGGTCAACCGGGGCAGTCGCTGGGTGCCGCCGGCGCCGGGCAGCAGGCCCAGCTTGACTTCCGGCAGGCCGACCCTGGCGCTGCTCAGGGCCACCCGATAGTCGCAGCCGAGGGCGGTTTCCAGACCACCCCCAAGGGCGGTGCCATGAATGGCGGCCACGATGGGTTTATCGCTGCTTTCGTACTGGTTGACAACAGCGGCCAGCCCCGGCTCCTGCATCGGCTTGCCAAATTCGCGGATATCGGCACCGGCGATGAAGGTGCGACCTTCGCAGACCAGCAGCAGCACCTGGGCGTCGGAATCTTTTTGGCCCTGTTCCAGCGCAGCCACCAGGCCGGAACGAACCTCGTGGCTAAGGGCGTTCACCGGCGGATAGCTCACGGTGATGACGCCAACAGAGCCTTCCCGGTTGTATGTTACGACCTCAGACATAATTTTTCCTCGCTTCCATGGAATGTAGTTTTAACAAGCGAAACATAATAACGATTTAATACAAGTTTACGGTCGGTTTCAACCATCAATTATGGTTGCACACACCAATAGGGTTACAACCACCAATTTAACTGCAGTCATAAAAAAACCCCAGAACGAATCCTGGGGTTTTTCACGGGCACTTCAGGAACATCGATCAGACGCCGAGTGACTCAATGTCACTTGCCAGCATGGCCAATTGATGGGCGATGGAGTCTCTCAACTTTTCGCCGTGCACCAGATAGGACGGCGCCGCGCTGGTCAGTGCCATAATGGTGCCGTCCTGCAGATGAATCGGCACACCGGCGGAATTGATATTACGGTCCCACTCGCCGAGGGACAGGCAGAAACCGTACTTCTTGTAGTCTTTCATGGCGCGCTGAAGACCCGCCTGTTTTTCCGGCCAGGCATCGCCGTATTTGGCCTCCATGGCGTCATCAATCACTTTCCGGCCCTTGTCGGAAATGGCGCAGTAATAAGCGCGGCCGGCAGAGGTGGTGGACATGGGCAGTTTCAGCCCGATGTCCATCCGCAGCAGGGAGGCTTCCGGTGGCAGCCGGTTTTCCACATAGATCATGTGCAACCGGTCACGGCAGGTGAGGCCGACAGACATGTTGGTCTGCCGTGCAAACTCGTCCATATAGGGCCGGGCCAGCTGACGTACCTTGAGATTGGAGACATAGGCGTAACCCAGGGCCAGAACGCCGGAACTGAGCTGGTACTTTTCCAGTTGCGGGTTATAGCTCAGATAACCGAGCTTGGTCAGGGTGTAGGTCATCCGTGAAACAGTCGGCTTGGGCAGTCCGGTCAGCCGTGAAATATCCTGGTTACCCAGGATTACCGAGCCCTGACTGAAGGCACGAAGCACGTCGAGACCGCGGGAAAGCGCCTCTACGAATTTGCGGTCTTTTTCCGGCTTTACCGGCTCACCACCACCGGCTGAGGCCGACAGGTCCGATATAGTGGTTTGTGCTCTGTTCATCGTTGGGCGTCCTCCAACTGCATTGACTGATCCGGTAAGCCCGCCGTGTTTTGACAATGCCGGGAACCTGGCCAGATAGAAGAAAAGTTGCGCTATCTTAGTAGCTGCAACCCTCAAGTACCACAGGTGTCCTGTAACGAATCAAAAGTCGTGCCAAATAAGAAACACTTGTTATTACTGTCTCACTGATAATCGGTATTTATGTTACGCGACATCGGGTTTACGTAAATATTTCGGTATATTATTCTGCAAAGCGGAACGTTATAGATAAATTATAGCCACCTTACGATCCCGGGAGAAGACATGAAAGTCCTTTTTGTTGCCGGCGACCCCAAGCCGGAGCGCTGGACCGACCCCATTCAGGCACTGCTTCCGGAGGCCGAGGTATACCCATGGGACCCGGACGGTCCGGCCGTGGATGCGGATTACGCCATCGTCTGGCAACCACCGGAAAAGCTGTTTGAGCGGGAGACCGGGCTTAAGGCTGTCTTCAACCTGGGCGCCGGCATTGATGGCCTGCTGGCGGTACCCAATCTGCCACCGCACTTGCCGGTCGTGCGCCTGGAAGACGCCGGCATGTCGGTACAAATGGCAGAATATGTCCTGCACCAGCTACTGGAGGCCAGCCGCGGCATGGAGACTTACCGGGAACAGCAGCGCCAGGGCATGTGGAAGATCCACCGGCCGATCAAGCGCAGTGAATGGCCGGTGGGCATCATGGGGCTGGGCCATATCGGCAAGCGGGTCGCCCGCACGCTGGCGAACCTGGATTACCGGGTCAATGGCTGGGCGCGCGGCGAGCATAAACTGGAGAGCGTGACCACCTACGCTGGCGCCGACGGCATGGCCGAATTCCTGGGCTCGACCCGGGTTCTGGTAAATACACTGCCGCTGACCGAGCAAACCCGCAACATTCTTGATTATCAGACCCTGAGCCAGTTGATGCCTGGCGCGATGGTCGTCAACGTGGGACGTGGCGAGCATCTGGTGGACGAGGATCTGCTCAGGGCCATAGACGAGGGCCAGGTGGCGCGGGCTTCCCTAGATGTGTTCCGCCAGGAGCCCCTACCGGCGGACCACCCGTTCTGGCAGCGTCCTGAGATTACCCTCACACCGCACATTTCCGCACGCACCCTGAGGGGTGCCACCCTTGAACAGATCACCGGGAAGATCCGCGCCCATTACAACGGTCAGCCCATTACCGGCATGGTGGATACCGGTCGGGGCTACTGAGCATCAGAAAATCACTACCGGCCGTCAGGGTCAGCCCGTGGCCGGTACGACCCCGAACAGAACCCAGAGCATCAGAAGCAACAACGGGATGGACAGCAGTACAAACAGCCCGTTCCAACTGAAAGCCACAACCCAGCGCGACACCTGACCAAACCGTGACAGCAGTGTCACCGCAGGGCCGAAGGGCGACAGCATCATCGCAAGCGAAAAGCCGATTACCAGGGCAACGGCAACCGGCAGGGGATTCACGCCCTCTGCCACCAGTTGCGGCATCAACCCGGCCTGGACGCTCAACACGGTAATGGGAATGATGCCAATGGCCGACAGCATGGGCATCATCAGCAAGCCACCGGCCGCCAGCAGGAACACCCCCCACTGACCCGACGCCAGGCCTGCCAGGACGTCCACCGGCACCACCGCCACCAGGGCAACGCCGAGCGCGGCGGAACCGGCGAAAATGGCCATTTCATTACTCATGCCCAGCAGATTGTCGACTGCCTCCTCCGCAACCGCCGGCAATGAACGATCATTCCAGAGCATATAAAGGAAGGTCACCACCGGTACTGTGAGCATGGCCGCCACCGAAACCCGCAGGCCAGTAAGCTGGACCAACAGTGCCATCCCGAGGAATATGATTGTCACAAGCAGCGCCAGGCGTGCGGTGCCAGTGGGCCACTGGTCCAATGGCTGGCGCTCGGCGCTGACCAGACGAAAGCGCTTGTGCTCGAGAAACCAGCCCACCAGCAGCAGTATCAGCGCGCTGCCAATGCCGTAGGGCAGTAACCCCGACCAGCTCAGACTCGGCACTTCCCTTGTAATGATCGCCACCGCCACACTGGTTGGCGCAACCATAGGGACCAGCGCAAATCCCCGCAGGGTACTGATCAGCACACTGCGCAACCAGCGCAGACGCGAGGTGCCCGTGATACCCCGCTCCCGCAGGGTGTCCGCCAGGGTACCGCAGAGCAGGTTCATCACCCCAAAACTCAGCACCGAGGCAATTCCGCAACTGACCACCGCATACTTCGGGTATAGCAGGACCGGATGGCCCCCCAGCAGGACGTCATGAATACGCCGCAGCACCTCCAGCCGTCGCACCAGGCACTGCATCATGCCCAGGCTGCCCAGAAAGGCCGCGTAGAAGGCGGCGTTGGACGCCGCCCGGATCATATCATCAAGATTCATTTCACCGGCCAGCGACAGAGCGCCAACCACCAGAACGGAAACCACCAGCAAGTATCGGGAATAGACCTGCAGCGACCCGAGTGACGTCAGAAAGCAGAAGAGGAACAGCACCCCGGCAAGCACACTGAGCCAGGAACTGGCCAGACATAGCGCCACAAGCTCCAGCAACACGGCAACGGGAACCAGAAATCGGCCCATAAAAGATTCACGTCCTCGACGGTGGTATCGGTTGCATTTCACACAACCCCGGATTAGTCTTTATAACTCGATATACAAAACTTAATTCCGCTATACGAAACTATATCAACATTAATGACATGACAAGCTTGGATCCTTTCTTCTCTATAGCAGTAGGACCACAATAGACTTGTCTGACGAAACGGGAGATGCCATGAGCGCATTTATCTATGACGGGCTAAGGACCCCCTTCGGTCGACATGCCGGAGCCCTGGCCAAAGTGCGTCCCGATGACCTGTTGGCCACCGTCATAAAGGCCCTGGTGGAGCGTAATGCCTTCGCCCCGGAGCTCTACGAAGACGTCATTGCCGGCTGCACCAACCAAGCCGGCGAAGATGCCCGTAACCTGGCCCGTCATGCCGGTCTTCTGGCCGGCCTGCCCGTTGAAGCCGGCGGTCTGACCATCAACCGTCTCTGTGGCTCCGGCCTTGCGGCCGTTATTGACGCAGCCCGGGCGATCCGTTGTGGCGAAGGTGAGCTGTTCGTGGCCGGTGGTGCGGAAAGTATGAGCCGGGCCCCGTTTGTAATGGCCAAGAGCGAAAGTCCTTTCAGCCGGGACTTCCGCGCCTTCGACAGCACCATCGGCGCACGCTTTCCCAACCCGCGTATCGAAGCGGAATTCGGCTCGGACACCATGCCCGAAACAGCCGACAACATTGCCCGGGAGCTTGGCCTGAGCCGCGAGCTGGTGGACCGGTTTGCTGCCCAGAGCCAGGCACGTTATGACATCGCCCTTAAAGAAGGCTTCTATAAAGACGAGATCCTTGCTGTCGAGGTACCCCAGGGCCGAAAAAAACCGCCGGTGAGCGTGAGCGCCGATGAGCATCCGCGCCCCCAATCCACCGTAGAGGCCTTGGCCGGACTGCGCCCGCTGTTCGACGGTGGCGTGGTTACACCAGGCAATGCATCCGGAATAAACGATGGCGCTGCGGCCCTGCTTATTGGCTCCCTTGACGCCGGCGAGCGCGCGGGCATCCGTCCCCGCGCCCGCATCGTATCCGCAGCCATTGCCGGTGTACCGCCACAGGTGATGGGTTACGGACCGGTGCCAGCCAGCGAAAAAGCCCTGGCCCGCGCCGGTCTCAGCATCAACGATATGGATGTGATCGAGATCAACGAGGCGTTTGCCGCACAGGTTCTCGGCTGTACCACCAGGCTGGGCATAGACCCGACGGATTCCCGGCTCAATCCCAACGGCGGTGCGATCGCTGTCGGCCATCCCCTGGGGGCTTCCGGTGCACGCATCGCATTAACGGCCACCCGCCAGCTTGAGCGCAGCGGCGGCCGTTACGCATTAATCAGCATGTGCATTGGCGTAGGCCAGGGCATTGCTGCTGTTATTGAACGGGTTACCGATTAAAAGAGCATCCGATTGAACGGGTTCCGATTGAAAAAGTAACCGACTAATTATCTGAGGAGACACACTATGGCTTCCGCACCCTGGGATGACCTGCTGCACTTTGACAAGCAACTGGATGAAACCGAACGTCAGGTTCGCGACAGCATCCGATCTTTCTGCGACCAGCGCCTGATGCCCGGCATTGTCCAGGCCAACCGTCACGAGAAGTTCGACCGGTCCATCTTCACCGACATGGGTGATCTGGGCATGCTCGGCGCCACTCTGCCGGAAGAATACGGCGGCCCCGGCCTCAACCACGTCTGCTACGGGCTGATCGCCCGGGAAGTGGAACGGGTTGACTCAGCCTACCGTTCTGCCCTTTCGGTGCAGTCCTCACTGGTTATGCATCCGATCCATTCGTTTGGTCAGGAAGCGCTGAAAAAGCGGGTGCTGCCCAAGCTGGCTTCCGGCGAACTGGTGGGTTGCTTCGGCCTGACCGAGCCCAACCATGGCTCCGACCCGAGCGGCATGGAAACACGTGCCAAGAAAGTCGACGGTGGCTATCTGGTGAGTGGTTCCAAGACCTGGATCACCAACTCGCCGATTGCCGATGTGTTTGTGGTCTGGGGCAAACTCGACGGCAAGGTTACCGGTTTTGTGCTGGAGCGCGGCGCCAAGGGCCTGGATGCACCCAAGATCGAGGGCAAGTTCTCACTGCGTGCCTCTGAGACCGGCTCCATTTTCATGGACGAGGTTTTCTGCCCGGACGAAAACAAGCTCGACGTGGAAGGTCTGAAAGGCCCGTTCAGCTGTCTCAACAAGGCCCGTTACGGCATCAGCTGGGGCTCCCTGGGTGCCGCCGAGTTCTGCTGGCACGCGGCCCGCAACTACACCCTGGAGCGCAAGCAGTTCGGCAAGCCCCTGGCCGCCAACCAGCTGATCCAGAAGAAGCTGGTGGACATGCAGACCGAGATCACCCTGGGCCTTCAGGGCGCCTTACAGCTGGGTCGGCTGATGGACGCGGGCGAAGCCTCGCCGGACGCCATTTCCCTGATGAAGCGCAACAACTGCGGCAAATCTCTGGACATTGCCCGGGTCGCCCGTGACATGCACGGTGGTAACGGCATCGCCGACGAATACCACGTGATCCGCCACGTCATGAACCTGGAAGCAGTGAATACGTACGAAGGCACCCACGATGTCCACGCCCTGATTCTGGGTCGCGGGCAGACCGGCATTGCCGCCTTTGTCCCTGGCTGATCATGTTAACGCGCAGCCGGCCCAGGCCGGCGTCGCACAGTTATAGACGTCAAACGAGACAGACCGGGAGGTTTTATCCATGGACATGAACTACACCGCCGACGAACTGGCGTTTCGGGACGAAGTCCGGGCCTTTCTTGATGAGAATCTGCCCGAAGACATCGCCGCCAAGGTCAAGGGTTTCAAGAAGCTGACCAAAGAAGACCATCAGCGCTGGCAGAAGATTCTCTCCGGCCAGGGCTGGTATGCCACCCACTG
This sequence comes from Marinobacter salicampi, assembly GCF_011074795.1. Taxonomy (GTDB): domain Bacteria; phylum Pseudomonadota; class Gammaproteobacteria; order Pseudomonadales; family Oleiphilaceae; genus Marinobacter; species Marinobacter salicampi. The sequence goes on along the minus strand of NZ_JAAMPF010000036.1, from coordinate 59,229 downwards.
GCCGGAAGAATACGGCGGTGTGAAGTGGTCGCCCGTGCAGAAGCACATCTGGGACGACGAATCCTGCCGTTATGGTGTGCCCCGCACTGTCCCGTTCGGGGTGAATATGGTGGCTCCGGTGATCATCAAGTTCGGCAACGAAGACCAGAAACAAAAGTACCTGCCCCGCATTCTCAGTGGCGAGGACTGGTGGGCCCAGGGTTATTCGGAACCCGGAGCCGGCTCTGACCTGGCCTCTGTGAAGACCCGCGCAGTGCGTGAGGGCGACCACTACATCGTCAATGGCCAGAAGACATGGACCACCCTGGGCCAGCACGCCAACATGATCTTCTGCCTGGTCCGCACCAACACCGAAGTCAAGAAACAGGAAGGCATCTCGTTCCTGCTGATCGATATGGAAACACCGGGCATCGCCGTACGCCCGATCATCACCCTCGATGGCGAACACGAAGTCAACGAAGTGTTTTTCGAGAACGTGAAGGTGCCGGTGGAAAACCTGGTGGGCGAAGAGGACAAGGGCTGGACCTACGCCAAGTATCTGCTCACATACGAGCGCACAGGTCTGGCCGGCATCGGGCTGTCCAAGGCGGCACTCGAGCACCTGAAAGACCTGGCTTCACGGCGCATGAAAAACGGCCGACCCCTGCTTGAGGACCCCTCCTTCAGCCAGCGTATTGCCAAGGTGGAAATCGATCTTCTGGCCGCCGGCATAAGCAACCTGCGCATCATCGCAGCAGTGGAAGGCGGCGGTATGCCCGGCGCCGAGAGCTCCATGCTGAAGGTCAAGGGCACCGAAATCCGTCAGTCCATTAACGACCTGGCCCGTCGCGCACTGGGCGCTTACGCCATGCCGTTTGTGGAGGAGGAAATGAGCCTGGATTACGACGGCGAGTTCCTCTCCGACGAGAACGCGGCACCGGTCACGCCCCAGTACTTCAACAACCGCAAGCTCTCGATTTTCGGCGGATCCAACGAGATCCAGAAGAATATCGTGTCGAAAATGATACTCGGGCTTTAAGGAGGCGACCATGGATTTCCAACTCAACGAAGAGCAACAGATGTTGCAAGACACCGTGGCGCGCATGGTTCGCGGTGAGTACAGTTTCGAGAAACGCCTCGACTTCAGCGAGACTGAGCTTGGCTACAGCGCGGACTTCTGGAAACAGCTGGGTGAACTGGGTATTACCGCGGTGCCTTTCCCCGAGGAACTGGGTGGATTTGGCGGCACCGGTGTGGAAGTTCAGTCGGTGATGACCGAGTTGGGCCGGGGCCTGTGCCTGGAACCCTACGTGCAGTCGGTTATTCTGGGCGGCGGCCTGATCAGTCAGGCGGGCAATGACGACCAGAAAGACCACTGGCTGCCTGGCATTGCCGGCGGCGAACTACAGGTTGCTGTCGCCCTACAGGAACCCCAGAGCCATTACGACCTGCACAGGGTAGAAACCCGTGCCGAGCGATCTGGCGACGGCTACACGCTCAATGGACGCAAGGCCGTGGTCATCGGCGGCCATAGTGCAGGCTTGCTGGTTGTCTCTGCCCGTACCAGCGGCGACAGTGATTCCGCGGAAGGCCTCAGCCTGTTTGCCATCGACCCAAAGGTCGACGGTGTCGAGCGTCGCAGCTACCCCACTAACGACGGCGCGAAAGGCTGTGATGTTTTCCTGGACAACGTCAGACTGAGCGCGGACGCGCTGCTTGGCGATGAAGGCAAGGCCGGGCCCGTGATCGAGTACCAGGCTGGTCGTGCCATTGCCGCTCTATGTGCCGAGGCTGTCGGCTGCATGGAGGAAGCCAACAAGCTGACGCTGGACTACCTCAAGCAGCGCAAGCAGTTTGGCGTGCCCATTGGTAGCTTCCAGGTGTTGCAGCACCGAATGGTGGATATGATGTCAGAGCTTGAACAGGCCCGATCCATGGCCATTCTCGCCGCCAGCGTGGCTGACAACGAACAGAGCACCGAGCGCCGGCGCGTGCTGGCTGCCGCCAAGAACGTCATTGGCCGCGCCGGACAGTTCATTTCCGAAAGCGGCATCCAGATGCATGGCGGCATTGGCATGACCTGGGAATACAGCTTTGCCCACTACGCCAAGCGACTGATTCTGATCAACCACCAGCTGGGTGATGATGATCATCACCTCGAGGCTTTTGCCAGCCTGTTGCAGGCAGGTTAAGGGGCTGCGCACTTGTAGCCCAGGATCTCCTGATCCAGCAGGGGGTCTTTTTGGGGTGGCATCAGCTGCCCCTTTTTTGTGCAGTGCAATACAATACATGTTCACGGGGAGCATCATCATGACAGCAACAAGCGATCAGTCAGAAGACCGGGACCTCAGGAAAGCCGAGTGGCAGGTGCGTACCGAGCTCGCCGCAGCCTATCGCCTGGTGGCCCTGTTCGGCTGGGACGATCTGGTGTTCACTCACCTGTCGGCAAGGGTACCGGGGCCGGATCACCATTTCCTGATCAACCCCTACGGCCTGCTGTTCCACGAGATTACCGCATCATCCCTGGTGAAGGTGGACAAAGAGGGACAGGTAGTGGAGTCCGGCGGCCTCAGCCGCGTAAACCCGGCCGGTTTCACCATCCACAGTGCCGTACACATGGGCCGGGAAGACGCCGGCGCGGTGATGCACCTGCACGCGCCGGATGGGGTCGCGGTATCCGCCCACCGTGATGGCCTGTTGCCTCTGAGCCAGACGGCCATGCTCTGCCTGAATCACCTGAGCTACCACGACTATGAAGGCGTCGCCCTTGATCTTGATGAGCGGGAGCGGCTGATTGCCGATCTCGGTGACAAATCCATGATGATTCTGCGTAACCACGGCGTGCTGACCGCAGGCAGGGATGTGCCTGAGACCTTCACCTATCTCTACTTCCTGATGAAGGCCTGTGAGATTCAGGTCAAGGCCCAGAGCTGCGGCCCAACCCATCTGCCCTCAGAGCAGGCCATCAGGACGACAGCGGACCAGTCCCAGTCTCTCGGCCGGGCATCTGCCCTGACCTGGCCGGCACTGGTTCGGCTGCTGGACAGCAAGAATCCCGGCTACGCGGTCTAGCGCCTGAGCTATACGCCAGTTGGTAACCCTATTAAAACCAAGGAACAGGACACAATCATGCTGACGGTTGATCTGAAAGACTTGCATAAACACACCGGCTCGGTGATCGGCCACAGTCCCTGGAAAACCGTCAGCCAGGAGATGATCCAGGCCTTCGCCGACGCCACCGGGGATCATCAGTGGATCCATGTGGATGTGGAACGGGCAGAACGGGAGTCGCCCTGGAAGAGTCCGGTGGCTCATGGCTTCCTGACCGTGTCACTGATTCCCCTGCTGAACCAGCAGGTGATCAATGTTCAGGGCAAAAGCGCCAGTATCAATTACGGCATCAACAAGCTGCGTTTACCCTCGGCTGTCAAATCAGGGTCGAGGATACGGAGCAAAATGGAACTGATGGATGTGACCCCCCTGGACGGGCAGCGCTTTCTGGCTACCTACAAAACCACCTTAGAGATTGAGGGCGAAAGCAGGCCTGGCTGTGTGGCAGAGAATCTGGTGATGTACGTGGCGTGACGAGCTTTGCAGAGGAATAAAAAAGGGGCCTGGGGCCCCTTTTTTATTCACCGGCCAATCGCCCGCGGGCGAGCTCGGTCAGCCCTGTGACTTCCACTCCTCTTCCTGCAAAGCCCGCCACATCAGCTTGCCTGTGGGTGATTTTTGTAACTCGTCCACAAATTCAATGATTTCAGGCACCTTGTACGCCGCCATCTGCTCCTTGCACCAGCTGGCAATATCCGCCTCGGTTGTGGCGTCCGCCCCGGGCACCAGCACGATGCAGGCCTTCACAGTCTCCCCTCGCTTGGGATGGGGCGAGGAAATGACGCAGACTTCGTGGATGGCGGGGTGATGGTACATCAGCGCTTCCACTTCCGAGGGCCACACCTTGAAGCCGGATGCGTTAATCATCCGTTTGACCCGGTCCACCATGAAGAAATAGCCCTCTTCATCGTAGTAGGCGAGATCGCCGGTCCGGAAGAAGCGCTTGCCGTCGATTTCCACAAAGGCCGCTTCGGTGTCTGCCGGACGGTTCCAGTAGCCCTGGGTAACCTGGGGACCGTGGGAGACAATTTCACCCACTTCGCCCGGCCCTTTCTCTTCCAGGGTCTCCAGATCAATAATCCGGCTGTCCACATCAAATACCGGTATGCCCAGGCACTGGGGCTTGGGACGGTTGGGGGGGTTGATATGGGTAGCCGCCATGGTTTCTGACAGGCCATAGCCTTCGATGTAGTCCAGCCCGGTCATGTTCTTGAGCTTGGCCGCCACCGATTCGGGCATCGCAGCTCCACCGCCGCCAATGGTGTTGAGACTGCTCAGATCGTACTGGCCGATGTCCGGGTTCGACAGGAAGTCCACCGCCATGGTGACGATGTTGGTCCAGCCGGTAACCTGGTAGCGCTCAATAAGCCGGGCCGCGGTGGTGCGATCCCAGCGGGTCATGATCACGAAGCAAGAACCGCTGTAGATGGGGCTGTTCATGGACCCGGTCATGCCGGTGACGTGGAAGAACGGCAGGGTGGCCAACTGCACGGTGTTGGCGGTGCTGAGATTCCAGAACGCCCGGTGCACGGCAGTTGCCATCACGCTGTGGTGGGTGTGCATGCAACCCTTCGGCGCGCCGGTGGTTCCGGAACTGTAGGGAATCACGGCCAGATCATCCGGGCCCGCTGTGCGGGCGGTGGGCTGCCGGTTCTCTGCCAGTGCCTGTTCCCATGGGATCACCCCGGGGACGTTTTGGGACCAGGCCGGGGCAGCCACTTCCTTTGGCAGATCCAGATCCGTATCCGCCTTAATGTAGGTGGAGTAGGAGGCCACCACGACCTGTTCCAGATCGGTGGTATCCAGCAGCGGGGCGATATAGCCGGTCAGCTCCTGCCCGGCCAGACACAGGCGGGCACGGGTATCGGCCACATAATGCTCCAGCTCCGCCGCCCGGTTCATCGGGTTTATGGGGATTACCACCGCATCGGCTCGAAGAATGGCGTAATAGGAAACCACATACTGGGGAGAATTCTGCATGTACAGCAGTACCCGATCGCCTTTTTTGACGCCCTCGGACTGCAGGTAGCCGGCCATCGCCTCCACTTCCTGCAACAGTTTGCTGTAGGTGATCGGGGCATCATAGAAAATGATGGCGGTGCGGTCCGGGTAACGTAGCGCCGAAATCTCAAGGTTTGTCACCAGGCTGGTCCGTGGCAGCGCCATGCTCTTGGGTAACTCTTTCGGCCAAACGGCGTAGTGGCGAGTAAATGTCATTGTTGTGATCCCCTTATCCTGTTCAGTGAGCCGCTGTGCCGGCCAGATCAAAAAAGTCCAGGCCGCCGGGCAGCGTTTCCTGGTGGCGCAGTGGTGTGATGGCAATTGCCTTGTCCCGGAGCACGCTGACGTCCTCACCCGGCGCCACTATGTGCCGGGAACTACGATCAAAGCCCAGCCACCAGTACGGCAGACTGCGGGCATCCTGACCCGCCAGCAGACGGGCACGCTGGATGGACCCGTTTGACTGGGTGCACCAGCGCGCCTGGTTGATGTTCGCGGTTTCACAAGCCGGAAAATTCACATTCCAGGCGAGGCGCTGACCTGGCTGCCATAATTGGCGCACTACGGCTTCCCCGAAAACGGACACCGGCGACCAGTCTATGCCTTCACGGCTCAGAAAGGCCTGGCTCAGGGCGATGGCGGGTATGCCCATGTGCTGGGCACTGAGCACCGCACCCACGGTGCCGGAATACTGCACCGAGTCGCTGATGTTGGCGCCGCAGTTCACCCCCGACAGCACCAGATCCGGCGGGGTTTCGCCGAACCACTGGGCCAGGGAGTACAGCACGCAGTCGGCCGGAGTGCCGGAGACCGCGAAGCGCCTGTCCCCCTGCTCATACACCCGCAGCGGGTCATGAATGGAAATACTCTGGCCAGCGCCACTGCGATCGTGTTCCGGCGCCACTACCCAGACCTCTTCCGCCAGATTGCGGGCGATCTGCTCAAGCACCTTAAGTCCCGGCGCATTGATGCCGTCGTCATTGGTGATGAGGATACGCTGGACAATAGGCTCCTTCATCGGGAGGCTCCCTCACTGGCAATGCGCCAGCCGGCATCAGCCAGCAGACTGGCCCGCTTGCCGACCTGCAGGGCATCGGCGTTGGCAGCGTTGCCCTGTAGCGCCCGTGCGTATACCCCCTGGACGATGGCCGCCAGGCGGAACAGGGAAAACGCCAGGAAAACATGCCAGTCGGCAATGCCCTCACGGCCGCTTTGCTTACAGTAACGAGCAATAGTCTCCTGCTCGTCAGGTATCCCCAGCGCTTCCAGATCCTCTCCCTGCAGCCCACGCATGCCTCCCATATCGGAGGGCAGATGGTAAGGCAGGCAGTAGTAGGCCAGATCCGCCAGGGGATGACCGAGAGTGGACAGTTCCCAGTCGAGAATGGCGATCACTTCGGGCTTGTCCGGGGCCAGCATCAGGTTGCCGAAACGGTAGTCGCCGTGTGCAATGGCGCATTCCTCTGTGGACGGTAGGTTCTTTGGCAGCCAGTCCATCAGATTTTCCATGGCCGGCATTTCGTCGGTTTTCGATGCCAGGTACTGCTTGCTCCACCGGGCCACCTGTCGAGCCACGTAACCTTCGGGCCGGCCATAATCCCCAAGGCCCACAAGGTTGACATCCACTGAGTGCAATGCAGCCAGGGTATCGATAGCCGAATGATGAGCTGGCATCCGTTGGGAACGATCCAGTGCCCGTAATGCGGGGTGACTGACGATGCGGCCTTCCAGATAGTCCATGACGTAGAACGGCGTACCGATGATGCTGCTGTCTTCACACAGAGCCCGGGTTTTCGGCACGGGCACATCGGTATGTTCGGACAGGGCACGCATGACCTTGTATTCCCGCTCGACCATGTGGGCAGAGGGCAGAGTTTTTCCCGGTGGTTTCTTGCGCAGCACATACTGGCCGCTGTCGGTGTCCAGCAGGAACGTGGGATTGGACTGGCCGCCCTGGAATTGCCTGACCTCCAGGCGCTTGCCGAAGCCTGGTATGGATTCCTGCAGCCAAGCCAAGAGCTTGGCTTCATCGAACTTGTGGGCGTCCAGTACGTCGACCAGTTCTGGGGTGATACTCATTTTTTATGTTGCCTTCATATTTGGGGGTGATGGCCGGCGGGAGTGATAGTTTTCTGTCGGGAAAAGAACTCGCTGCGCTCAGACACCTTTTCCCGACAGAAAAATAACCCACCCACCTGCTTCGGCCCACCGAGGCGGGTTCTCAACTGATTGTCTCGCCGCCATCGGCCACGATGACCTGGCCGGTGATGTACGCGCTTGCCTTTGTGGAAAGAAAGACTGCGAGGCCGGCAATGTCCACCGGCTCACCGATACGTCTGAGCGGAGTCTTGTCTTCCGCACGTTTAATGCGCACCGGGTCTTCCCACAGAGCTTTGGCAAAGTCGGTTCTGATAAGGCCGGGCGCAATACTGTTGATCCGTATGCCTTTCGGGCCCCACTCCACTGCAAGGTTCCGGGCCAGCGCCGCTTCCGCAGCCTTGGATACGCCATAGGTGCCGATGGTGGTGTTGCCACGGATACCCGCGATGCTGGACAGAAGAACAACGGCACCTTCGCCTTTTTCGGCCATCTGCGGCAGCACCATGTTGGTGAGCCAGAAGGTGCCCTTGACGTTGGTGTCCATGATCTTGTCCCAGGCCTCATCGTTCATTTCGGCGGTGGTGCCGTACACCGGGTTGGTGGCGGCGTTGCACACCAGCACGTCGATGGTGCCCCAGGCTTCGTTGGTTTTATCCACGAGGTTCTGCAGTTCGTCCTTCTTGCCCACGTGGCAGGGAATGGCAATGGCTTCGTAGCCCTGAGCTTTCAGCTCACCGGCGACCTGCTCACAGGCGTCGGCCTTGCGGCTGGAGATCACCACTTTAGCGCCCAGCCGAGCCATTTCCTCGGCGATGGAGCGGCCGATGCCCTTGGTGGAGCCGGTGATCAGAGCGACCTTTCCGGTCATATCAAACAGTGGATTAGTCATTATTCAATCCTCATGCACTGAAGCGTGGGAGTGGCCGGGGTGGTGTCCTTTCGGGACTGTGCAAAACAGGGATGTTTTGCTCAAGCCTACATGGACGTATTCACGGTGTGTCTCGGAAGGACACCACCCCGACCGCTCTACCCCTGACTCAGAGGCTATCGGTTTAGCGGTACTGACGAAGCTCGATCTTGGCCACGGAATCCAGGTGCACCTCATCCGGGCCGTCCGCCAGCCGCAGGGTCCGCACCTTGGCCCAGGCACTCGCCAGAAAGGTGTCCTGGGACACACCGGCACCACCATGGACCTGAATGGCACGGTCCAGAACTTTCAATGCCATGCTCGGGGCGATCACCTTGATCATGGCGATTTCCTGACGGGCCACCTTGTTGCCGACGGTGTCCATCATATGCGCCGCCTTCAGGGTCATCAGCCGCGCCTGTTCGATCTCGATGCGGCTGCGGGCGATGTCCTTGCGGATGGAATCAAAGCTGGACAGCGGCTTACCGAAAGCTTCACGCTCATTGGCGCGTTTACACATCAGTTCCAGGGCGCGCTCGGCGACACCTATGGTGCGCATGCAGTGATGGATACGGCCCGGTCCCAGGCGGCCCTGGGCGATTTCGAAACCGCGGCCCTCGCCCAGCAGAAGGTTCTCCACCGGCACCCGCACATTCTCATAGTGGATCTCGGCGTGGCCGTGGGGGGCATGGTCGTAACCGAAGACCGTCAGTGAGCGAATCATCTTCACCCCCGGGGTATCCAGCGGCACCAGGATCATCGACTGCTGCTGGTGCTTCTCGGCCTCGGGGTTGGTCTTGCCCATGACGATGGCGATCTTCGAGGTGGTGGTCATGGCGCCCGAGGACCACCATTTTTTGCCATTGATCACGTATTCGTCGCCGTCACGGCGGATTTCACAGGCAATATTGGTGGCGTCCGAGGAGGCCACATCCGGCTCGGTCATGGAAAAGCAGGAGCGGATCTCGCCCTCAAGCAGGGGCTTCAGCCACCTGTCCTGCTGCTCTTTGTTGCCGTAGCGCGCGATGGTTTCCATATTGCCGGTATCGGGCGCCGAGCAGTTGAAAACCTCGGGCGCCATTTCGGATCGGCCCATGACTTCACATAGGTGAGCGTATTCGTAGTTGGTCAGGCCGGCACCGTATTCGCTCTCCGGCAGGAACAGGTTCCAGAGTCCGGCCGCCTTGGCCTTGGCCTTCAGCTCCTCGATGATCGGTACGGGCGCCCAGCGGTTTTCGGCCTGCTCGACCTGCTCATGGTGCTTGTGCTCGTTGGGATAGATGTGAGCATCCATGAATTCGTGAAGCTGCGTCTGCAGTTTTTTCGCTTTGTCAGACAGCTCGAACATGTCCGTTACCTCATTCGTTGATTGGCTTTGCTGATGGGGACGCCAGCGGCGTGTTCCGTGTTGTTTGTTCTGTCCCGATATTCAGATTGGCACACCTTCCGGCTTTTCACTGCCCGAGCGGATGCGGAAAGTGCCCTCGGCGATGGCCAGCAGGTTGCCCTGGTCGTCATGGACTTCGCCGGTACTGTTGAATATGCGGGTGCCGCCTGCCCGTTTGCGGCCGGTTACGCGAATAGTGCCGGCAGAACACTGGCCGGTAAAGGTCGTTGTCAGGGACAGCGTGACCGCCTTGCGCATGCGGCCTGGGTAGGGGCAGTAAGTACCCGCTTCGGCCATTGCGATATCCAGCAGCGAGGTCAGCACCCCCCCATGGATTACGCCGCCAAGGTTCAGGTGCTGCGAGGCAAGCTCCAGTTCGATCACCGCTTCGTTCTCTTGCCAGGAAACCTGGCGGTAACCCAGCAAGCGGTGGAATCCCGGCAGATCCTGGCCACCTCTGATAGGCAGGCTGTGGTCATTCATTACACTTTCATTCCCGGCAGGTTCAAAGAAGCAGTATTGCCGCCATCCACGGGCAGAGCCTGGCCGGTGATGTAGCTGGCATCGTCACTGGCCAGGAAGAGAATAGCCGCAGCTATTTCGTCCGGTGCGCCATAGCGACGCAGTTCGCACCGTGAGCCCAGTTTATGGGCCTTTTCGTTGGCGCGCGCGTAGTCGAAGACTGCCTGGGTCATGCCGGTTTCCACCAGCCCGGGACAGACCGCGTTCACCCGCACGTTATCCCCGCCCAGGTCACAGGCAGCCGTCTGGGTCAGGTTGATCACGCCGGCCTTGGACGCGCTATAGGCATTACCGCCGGCGCCGGAACGGATTCCCGCCACCGAGGCGGTGTTGACGATGGCTCCGAGCTTGCGGGCCCGCATGTGAGGCGATACGTGTTTGATGAGCAGCATGGTGCCGATCAGATTCACGGCCAGCACCGCTTCCCACTCTTCCCGATCGTTAGCGGTGATATCCGGATGAGTGCCCCCTTTGCTGGCGATACCGGCGACATTGCAGAGCACGTCTATTTTGCCGAAGGCCTTGACGGCCTCTTCCACCAGCGCCTTGACCTGGGACTCATCAGCCACATCAGCAATCCGCCGCAGGCTATCAGCGCCCTCGGGCAGCAGGCTTTCGGTATCCAGCAAACCGGCTTCGGAACGATCCACCATCATGACACGGGCTCCCTGACGCGCCAGGCGGATCGCAGTAGCTCTGCCAATGCCACTGCCGGCGCCGGTAACTATGGCTGCCCGGTTATCGAAACGCCCCATTACTGATGCTCCCTGTTGTGGTTTGTTGTTGCCAACGCAAATTTCATCTCGAAGTAATTTGTCACGCCTTCCGGTTTTGAGTCAATATAATCGGAAGTTAATTTCACTAGATAAAACTCGACAACAGTGAAGGCCCGAAAAATGAAAAGCTTGCTGCAAATGCCCGTTATCGGGCCCGTCGATCCCGAAGAAGCCATGAAAGCCATCGGCCAACGTATACAGAAACTGGCAGCAGAACGTCCGCAGCAGATCGCACTCATCGACGATGAGCGCCAGATCAGCTGGAGCGAACTGGTGACGCAGGCCAACCGTATCGCAAACAGGCTGCGGGCCGAGGGTCTCGAGTCAGGGGATACCGTGGCACTGTTGTCTGAAAACCGGATTGAGGCGGTCGCCCTGTATCTGGGCACGCTGGTGGCCGGGGGCTGCATGGTGCCACTGTCCGGGATGGCCAGTGAGGCCAGCCTGGCCCTGATGGTCAAGGATTGCGGCGCCCGTTTTCTGTTCGTTTCAGGCAAGAACCTGCCGTTACTGGAGGCAATGGCAGGCGAGCTGGAGAGCCTCAACGTAAGTTGCATTGCGCTCGACCCACAGCCCGACAAAACCGCGGAGAGCGGGCCAGCGCTGCCTGATCTTGAGCAGTGGCTTGGCACGGTCAGCACCGAGGCCCGGCCGGCGCCGGTTACCCTGGACCATCCGTTTAATATCATCTACAGCTCCGGCACCACCGGCACACCCAAGGGCATTCTCCACGATTACCGGTTCCGCCAGCGCCAAATGGTACGCCTGAGCCGGTTCGGACTGGATGGCAACGCCGTCAACCTGGTTTCCACGCCGCTGTATTCCAACACGACCCTGGTATCGGCACTGCCGACCCTCTTCAACGGCGGCACGCTGGTACTAATGGCCCGATTCGATGCCCGGCGCTTCCTGGAGCTGGCCGAACGCCACCGGGTCACTCACGCCATGCTGGTGCCCGTGCAGTATCAGCGCATTCTTGCCGATCCGGAGTTTGAGCGCTTCGACCTGTCGTCTTTCCAGCTCAAGCTGTGCACCAGCGCGCCCCTGCGTGCGGAGGTCATCCGCGAAGCCATGGACCGCTGGCCGGGCAACATCCGTGAGATCTACGGTCTCACCGAAGGCGGCATTTCCACCAGCCTGGATTGCGCCGCCCACCCGGACAAATGGGATTCGGTGGGCCTGCCCACCGAAGGTGCCGAGGTGCGGGTGATTGACGAGCAGGGCAATGAGCTTGCCCGGGGCGAAACCGGGGAAATCGTCGGCCGTGCCATTTCCATGATGCGAGGCTACGTCAACCGGGATGACCAAACCCGGGAGATGTTGTGGACCAGCCCCGAAGGCCTGGCGTTCTTCCGCAGCGGCGACATGGGCCGCGTAGACGAGGATGGTTTTGTCTACATCCTTGATCGCCGCAAGGACATGATCATATCCGGCGGCTTCAATATCTACGCGGTGGATCTGGAGAAGGTGCTGCTGGCGCACCCGGCTGTAGCCGATGCCGCTGTGATAGGTATTCCCAGCGACCAGTGGGGGGAGACGCCCTTGGGGCTGGTGGTGCTCAGGCCCGATCAGGACAGCAGTGAGCAAGCCATAGCCGAACTGCTGGCGTGGGCTAACGGCCAATTGGGCAAAACTCAGCGCCTGGCGGCCATAGAGCTACGCAAGGAGTTACCGCGCTCGACCATCGGCAAGGTGTTAAAGCGGGAGCTTCGCGCCCCTTACTGGCATTGACGGAAAGTGACCAAATGGACATGTCCGCCTGGAGCCAGGGATAACCACTATACTTTCTCTTGCAAACTAAAACGGATAACAGAATATCAATCTGTAACCTATTGCAAAAAGCAAAGTGTGTGATAGATTCAATTACTGAGATCCATTCTGCAGTCGTTAATTCTGCAGAGCGAAACTAATAATAACGACAATTAAAGCCATAACGATCGAGGTCCCGCAATGAAGATGCTAAACACTGCCCAAAAAACCCTTACTGTTTATGCCTCAGCTCTCACCCTCGGCCTGAGTGCTGCCCTGGTGTCCGCGCCGGTTAACGCCCAGGACACCATTACCTGGAAAGTCCAGTCACACTGGCCCGGCGCCAGCTCCTCTTACAAGGACAGCCTCGGCCGTCTGCAGAAGGAACTGGATGAACGCACGGACGGCCGCCTCAAACTGGAGCTGTACGAGTCGGGCTCCCTGTTCAAGCCCACGGAAACCTTCAACGCCGTGAGTCGTGGCATTCTGGAAATGGGCACCATCTCGCCGGCCTATGCCCAGGACAAGATCAGCCTGGCAGGCGTGGCCTCCGGTCTTCCGCTGGCCTTCCACACCCCGGCCGAAGCTGCCTATTTCCATATGAACATGGGCTTCGAAGAGATGCTGCAGGAAGAAGCCGCCGAACATAACGTCTACTGGGCGACTGACAAGGTCTACCCGACCGAGATGGTGGTCAAGAATCCAATCAAGAGCGTGGAAGATCTGAAAAAACTGAAAATCCGCTCCTCAGGCGCCCTTGAAAAGTTTTTGGACGAAGCAGGCGCATCTACTACCTACATTTCCGGTGCTGAGCTATATTCGGCGCTGGATTCCGGCATTGTTGACGGGGCCCACTGGGGTGCAGCCCAGGGCGCGTATAGCATGTCCCTGTACGAAGTGGCCAAGTACCACGTCAAGCCAGCACTAAACGTGGCCGGTACAGACGCCATTATCGTCAGCCAGAAAGCGCTCGATAAACTTCCCAAAGAGATGCAGGCCACCGTCAAGGATGCCCTGAGGGACCAGTTCTGGTTCCGTACCAACGAGTACCAGCACAAGGAAAAAGTCACTCTTCAGAAGGCCATCGACGAAGAAGGCGTTGAGATCAACCAACTGCCGCAGGATGTCCAGGATCACATGATGGAAGCGGCCCAGGTAATCTGGGACGAGGAAGCTGAGCGTAGCGAAAACGCCCAGAAAGCCGTCAATATGGTCAAGGACTATCTGAAGCAGCTCGGCCGTCTGTAAGCAGGCATACAGCAAAAACCGGGCGGCTCCCGCCCGGTTTTTCTTTGCCAATCACTATCTTCTCAAGCAAATCCTTACGGCGGAGGGACAAGATGCGTGCTCTAACCGCATTCATGACAGGCATAACCAGGCTCAACGAACTACTCGGCCGGTGGTTCTCCTACCTGGTCATGGTTATGTTCCTGTTATTGATCACGGGTGTGGCTTTTCGATATCTGCTTGAGCGGCCCCTGTCCTGGACTGGGGAGCTGACCCAGCTGCTTTTCGGAATCTACGGACTGATGGCCGGCGGCTATCTGCTGGCCCACAACGGCCACGTCAATGTGGATCTGGTGTACTCAAAATTCAGCCGCCGAAACCGGGCGTTCCTTGACCTGTTTACGTCGCTCCTGTTTTTTCTGTTTACGCTGTCACTGCTCTACTTTGCTGTCGACATGGCCTGGGAATCGTTCAGCAACCGGGAAACGTCGTATTCATCCTGGAACCCGCCCATCTGGCCGGTGAAAGCATTTATACCATTAGCCACCCTGTTGCTGATCCTGCAAGGCGTTGTGAAGCTGCTGCAGGACATTGCCATTGCATTCAACCTCAGTTACTACCAGCCAGAACCTGAAGTAGAAGAACACCCGGAGGATATGGCATGAGCATCGAATTACTGACCCTGCTTTTCTTCGGCTCCCTGCTGTTCTTTCTGGTACTGGGCCTGCCACTGGCGTTCGTCCTCGGCGGTGTTTCCGTTATATTCCTCTACTTTACCTGGGGTTTTGACTCCTTCTACCTGGTGGCTTCGCAGATCTGGAGCACCATGGGAAGCTTTACCCTGGTAGCCATTCCACTGTTCGTGTTCATGGCCATGATTCTTGAGCGAACCGGGGTTGCCCGGGACCTCTACCGGATGATGCACCTGTGGTTCGGTGGCGTCCGCGGCGGCCTGGCCATTGGCACCCTGGTGATCTGTGCGATTTTCGCAGCGATGGTCGGCATCAGCGGTGCAGCTGTTGTGGCCATGGGTACCATTGCGCTGCCAGCCATGCTGGAGCGTGGCTACGACAAGAAAATGGTACTTGGGGTCATCAACACCGGCGGTGGCTGGGGTGTGCTTATCCCACCCTCGATCCTGATGATTCTCTATGCCCTGATCACCGGCGTGTCGGTGGGCAAGATGTTCGCGGCCGGTATACTGCCGGGGATCATGCTGATGGTCCTGACCTCGGCTTACGTGCTAATACGCTGCTATCTGCAGCCTCACCTGGCTCCCGACCTGCCCAAAGAAGAGCGGGGCACCTGGCCGGAAAAATTCGCCGCCCTGCGCTCGGTGCTGCTACCGATCCTGGTGGTGTTCATGGTGCTGGGCTCGATCATCGGGGGCATCACCACGCCCACCGAGGCAGCGGCTATGGGTGTGCTGGGTGCACTGCTCTCGGCCGCGGTCTACCGCGCCCTGAACATCGAACTGATCAGGGATGCCTCGGTGCGGACATTCAAGCTCACCGGCATGATCATGTGGATCCTGTTCGCGGCCCATGCGTTCAGTGCCGCCTACCAGAGCATGGGTGCCCAGCCGATGATCGAAGAGATACTCATGTCCCTACCTGGCGGACCCTGGGCAATCATCCTCTTCATGATGCTGATTGTCTTCCTGCTGGGCATGGTGCTGGACCCGGTGGGCATCATGCTGATCACCCTGCCGGTATTCACGCCTATCGTGGCGTCCCTGGGCTTCGACCCGATCTGGTTCGGCATTCTGTTCGTGATCAATATGGAAATCGGCTACATGACGCCGCCTTTCGGGTTCAACCTGTTCTACCTTAAGGGGGTGGTGCCGCCGGGGATAACCATGAGCGATATATACCGGTCAGTCGTGCCCTTCGTGCTCATCCAGATCGTGGGTATCGGCTGCCTTATGGTGTTTCCGGAGATTGCCACTTATCTGCCGGATCTGCTGTTCTGACAGACCGGTCACATTGACTGGAACTTGAGGCCTGCAACGCTGTCGTTGCAGGCCTTTTTATTTGCACAAAAATTAAACTTTTGCCCTGACCGGTCGATGAACAATCAGAAGGCGATGATTCGCCAGCAGTTCTGTCCTATTGATCAGGAACCAAGCATGCCGCTCTCCAATGTCACCGCTCGCTGGTCCATCGGCGCCAAGCTGTATTCCGGCTTTGCCATACTGGTTTTACTTTCTCTTGTGGTCGGTGCCATTGGCATCATGGCCCTGGATCGCTACGGCGCGCGGTCACTGATTGTGGCTGAGACCAGCAGCATCGAAGCTGCGGTACTGGAAGCCCGCACCGACGAAAAGAATTTCCTGATCCGGGGTGAACAGGAATTTCTCGACCAGAATACCGCCGCCATTGACCTGGCCGCCCGTCAGTTGGCTTCATTGCAAAACAACCTGGTGGTGCCCGCCGACCTTGCCCGGGTAGAGGCCATGCTGGACGGCATCCGCGACTATCGCAAAGAGATCGCCCTGCTCGCACAGGCCAGTCGGGAGCAAGCCGCCCAGGTGGGTGCCATCGAGGCGGCAGCCCTGGCGATCGAAACCCAGCTGGCCGAAGAACAGGCCCTGTTTGAGGTGGATCGCGCCTTCGCAACCATGCGCCAGGAAGAACGCAAATTTCTGCTCGAACATGACAGCGGGGCCCCGGCACGCTTCCGGGCCCTGATCGACGATGTGACCTCAGCCCTTAACTCGAGCTATGCCGAGCCTGATGCCAAGCAGCAGGTCAGGGAGCAGTTCCAGGCCTACACCGCCGCTTTCAGTGCAGCGCTGGGTGCCAGGCAGACCACCGAAGCCCAGGAACTGAAAACCGTGGACATAGCGCGTGCAATTCTTGCGGACGCGGTGGCCCTGCAGGAACTGCAGCTGGAGAAGATGGTCAATGACAAGAGCCAGGCTACCTGGTTCATCGTTATTGTGGTGGCGGCGGTACTGCTGATCGGCTCGGTGCTGGGCTGGCTCCTGGCCCGCAGTATTACCCGGCCTATCCACGAAGCCGTGACCCTGGCGTCGAAGGTGGCCTCCGGCGACCTGAGCCAGAACGTGCAGAGCCATCGGGGCGATGAGTTCGGGCAACTGATGTCTGCCCTCGACACCATGGTAGTCAACCTGCGAGACCTGGTGGGCAATATTGAGACCAACTCCAGCCAGATCGCAGCCTCCGCCGAGCAGTTATCGACGGTGACTGAGCGCACCAGTGCCGGTGTCGCCCAGCAGCGTGACCAGACGGATCAGGTCGCCACCGCCATGAACGAAATGGTGGCGACAGCTAATGATGTGGCTCACAACGCCGGTGAAGCCTCAAGCGCCGCAAGCCAGGCCAGCGAAAAGGCAAAAACCGGCGAAACGGCCGTTCGCGAGACGCTTGGTCACGTCACCGAGCTGAACGACAAGGTTATTGAAGTCATGGGCAGTCTTCAGGCGCTTCAGGCCGACACCAAGAACATAGGCACTGTACTGGATGTCATCAAATCGGTGGCGGAACAGACCAACCTGCTGGCGCTCAACGCGGCCATTGAGGCGGCAAGGGCCGGGGAACAGGGCCGGGGCTTTGCCGTTGTAGCGGATGAAGTGCGTTCCCTGGCCCAGCGTACCCAAACCTCAGCCACTGAAATCGAAACCCTGATAAAGACCCTGGTGACCAGCGCCGACAGCTCAATGAACACCATGACCGTGGGTTCTGACCTGGCCCAGAAAACGCTGGACAAGGCCCACGCCACCGGCGAGCAGATCCGTGAGATCACCGAGGCGGTGGATGAGATCAACCGGGTGAACAGCCAGATAGCCACCGCCGCAGAGCAGCAGACGGCCGTGTCCGACGAGATCAATCAGAACGTCACACTGATACGGGATGTCAGCGACCGGTCGTCAGGGGATGCCAAAGAAGTAGCCTCGACGAGCCAGGAACTGGCCCGCCTCGGCAAGGAACTGCGCGGCCTGGTAGCGCGGTTCCGGACCTGAGCCGGAACATTTCAATCAGCTGCTTTAGCTGATCGGCTCGCCAACCTGATCAACATACTCACCATAACCGGCGGCCTTCATTTCGTCCTTGGGGATGAAGCGAAGAGCTGCCGAATTCATGCAATACCGCAGGCCTGTCGGCTCCGGCCCATCGTTAAACACATGGCCCAGATGGGAATCGGCAACGGCACTGCGGATCTCGGTGCGAACGCCGAACCAGGAGCGGTCTTCATGCTCAATGACGGCGCCTTGCTTGAGCGGCCTGATGAAACTGGGCCAGCCGGTGTTTGACTTGTACTTGTCGCTGGACGAAAACAGTGGCTCTCCCGAGACAATGTCCACGTACAGGCCCGGCCGTTTTTCATCCCAGTAGGGGTTATCGTAGGCCCGCTCGGTACCGTCCTGCTGGGTGACCTGATACTGGACCGGGCTCAGGCGTTCTTTCAGCTCGGCATCGGAAGGCTTCTGGTAGCTGCTGGCATCGAAGCTTTTAGAGTTGCCGGTTTGCTCTGGCTCCCCCGACGCTTCCCCATTGCCTGCCTCCGGCGCGAAACGGGCATAGTCGATCTCCCGGTCGTCGCCCCAGACCTTGTCAATGAACTGGTAACGCCCCGAGTTGAAGGTATAGACGTTATAACGGACCGGATTGGTCTTGTGGTAATCCTGGTGGTAATCCTCGGCTTCATAAAAGGTGTCCAAGGGCACAACCTCGATCAGTACCGGATGGTCGTACCGGCCGGACTCTTCCAGGGCCTGTATGGACGCCTCAGCCAGACGCTTCTGTTCCTGGTCATGGTAGAAAATGGCCGGGCGGTATTGCTGGCCCCGGTCCACGAACTGACCCTTCACGTCGGTTGGATTCATCATCCGCCAGAGGCCCTGTAACAGTCCCTCGTAGGTGATAACTTCAGGATCATAGTAGACCTGAACGGCTTCGGTGTGCCCGGTGATGCCACCGGCTACCTGCTGGTAGGTGGGATTCTTCTCATCACCACCGCTATAGCCGGAAACCGCCTCTTTCACCCCGGGAATTTTTTCGAATCCCGCCTCCACGCACCAGAAACAGCCCCCGGCAAAGGTCGCCACTGCCAGGGAGTCATCCTGGGGCGCGTAGTTGGAATCCTTGCTATCAGCGCCGGTAGCGCTGATCTGTATGCCGAGCACTGCGGTCATGACGACCAGAATCATCGTAGTCATTCTTAAATTCATAGGTCTTTACCTCTAATGTTGCGGCCGGGCCGGCGGCTAGCCGCTACAGGCGGGCCAACGCCCGGAACGCAGTAATGCTCTTGTTCGATAGCTTACGAATCCGGCGCCGCTTGAGATCATCTCATCGGGCCGGGATCACTTGCCCATAGCCGCTACCGACACTATGTTGAATAGTCCGTCGCCCCTGCTTTACACCCGGGGTGACCGCAAGAGACACCAAAGGGAGCAGGTGATATGAACAACAGCCTCATCAAATCCGCAACAGCCGTCCTGGTGCTGGCGCTTCTGGCAGTAGCCGGTTCACTGCAGGCGGAGACTTTGACAGACAAACGTATCGAAAATTTCATCGCCAGCCTGCAAGAGCTCAAGACCATGGAAAGTGAGTTCCAGGACATGGGTCCCGATATGAGCGCCGGAGCCGGTAAGACCCCGCCCGACATGAGCAAGCTGATGTCCAACAGCATGGAGCAGATCCGGGGCCATGAAATGTATGACAAGGTCGAACAGGTCGTGGAAGATCACGGCTTCGACTCGGTGGAGGAGTGGAGCACCGTCGGCGATCGCGTCCTGAATGCCTATATGGCCAAGCGCATGGGCGGTGAAGGAAACGAAATGCAGAACGAGATGTCCGCGGCCATGCGTGAGATACAGAATAACCCCGACATGAGCCAGGCCCAGAAAGAACAGATGATGGCCATGATGGGCGGTGCCATGAAATCGGTAGAGAGCATGGCTAATGCCCCGGAAGAAGATATAAAAGCGATAGAGCCCCACATGGAGGCCCTGGATCGAAACCTGGCGGAGAACAACTGACGCCGGCCTGATCAGGGACGGGGTATGAACACCGGCACGCCCTCGATCTCGGCAGTCGCCAGCCTCTGGCCATAAAGACGCTCCAGCGCGTGGGGCACCAGCATCTGCCGCGCAGGGCCCCAGCAGGCGTCTCCGTTCGGGTAGAGCAACAGGATATGGTCGCACCAGCGGGCCGCCAGGTTCAGATCGTGCATGCACATGATCACCGTGCGCCCCTGCCTAGCGCGGTCGGCCATAAGCGTCATGGTTTCCACTTGGTGGTGCAGGTCGAGATGATTGGTTGGCTCATCGACCAGCCAGATATCCGGGTCCTGGGTCAGCAGGGTGGCCAGGGCAACCCGTTGGCGCTCGCCACCGGAGAGGGTATTGACCAGCCGCGGCGCCAGAGCACCCAGCCCGAGGACAGTCAGGGCATTATAGGCACAGGCCATATCCTCCCGTGTTTCGGTCTGCCAGGGGGAAAGAAACGGATGCCGCCCGATCAGAGTGGTTTCCATAACCGTGGCCGGAAAGCCGTCGTGGTGATCCTGGAACAGCAACCCCAGTTGCCGCGCCACCTTGCGCCGGGCGAGCCCTGCAATATCGTGGCCATCCAGCCTGACATGACCCGACCGGGCCGGACTCAAGCCGGCAAGCGTGTGCAGCAGGGTGGATTTGCCGGCACCGTTTGGTCCCAGGATACCCCACACCTGACCGGGTTCGAAACTGAGGTCAAGAGCATAGCCCGGCGCCCGGCCGGGTATGGCGGTGACAAGCTGGTCCGTACTCAGTAGGCTCATCAGCGGCTCCGGTACAGCAGAATCAGGAAGGCCGGCACCCCCAGCAGGGCCGTGATCACCCCAACCGGAAGCTGCTCCGGCGCGATGACTGTCCGTGCCAGGGTGTCCGCGAGCAGCAGCAGGGTGCCGCCGGCCAGCGCGCAGGCCGGCAGGATGAGCCGCTGGTCGTTGCCCAGCACCAGGCGCAGCATATGAGGAACGATAAGCCCTACAAAGCCAATGCTGCCGGCGGTGGTTACCGCAACGGCGGTTACCAGACTGGCGAGAATGTAAACCAGCCATTCCAGCGGACGCACCGAAACCCCAAGCGCAGCCGCCTGCAATGCGCCCCGCGCCAGAACGTTCAGACTGCGGCCAAGGGGCATCAGGAGCAGACACAGCGTCACCAGCACGAAGAGTGGAGGCCATGGACTGTTGGCGTAGGTCAGGTCGCCCATCAGCCAGTAGAGCATGCCAGGCAACTGCTCGGTGGGACTGATTGCCAGCATGAGTGTAATCATCGCGCCCCAGCCCGAAGCAATCACCACGCCGGTGAGCAGTAGCCGGGTGGGTGTCCAGCTACCGGTGCCATGGGCCAGGCCAAATACCAGCAGGGTCGATAGCAGTGCCCCGGCAAAGGCCGAACCTGATACCAGAAAAGCTCCCAGGCCCCCGAGCATGGCCAGCAGGGCACCCACAGCGGCGCCGCCGGAAATGCCCAGCACGTAAGGGTCGGCAAGAGGGTTGCGAAGCAGGATCTGCATCAGGGCTCCGGCCACCGCCAGCAGGCCGCCGGTGGCCAGGGCCGACAAAGCCCTGGGCAGGCGCAGCTCGGTTATCAGGGTATGGTGCAGCGGGTTGCCCTGGCCCATGACCACCGCCATCAGTTCACCAGGGGTGATGGCAACACTGCCCACCATGACCGCCAGCAAAAGCGCTGCCAGGGCCAGCGCCAGCAAAACGGCCAATGGTCGGATAAGTCCCTGCATGGTGGTGCGTATCCCCGTACCCTGATAAGTCCAAGCCGGGAACTTTACCACACCTACAAGACCTTCCAGACCTTCAGCGCTGATGGACCCCACTCATATCCGGCAGTTCGTGGGCGATGCCCTTGTGGCAGTCGATACAGGTGGCGCCTTCTTCGTCCTGCCCCGGCGCCAGCGCGTTGGCATGCATCCGGGCGGCACGCGGGCCCTGCTGTGTGAAGTCCATGAACTCGAATTCATGGCAGTTACGGCATTCCAGGGAGTCGTTGGCCTTGAGCCTCTGCCATTCCCGCTCAGCAAGAACCCGGCGTTTTTCCTCGTACTTCTCCTGCGTGTCTATGGTGCCGAAGATCCATCCCCAGACTTCCTTGGACGCCTCCATCTTGCGGGCGATCTTATCTGTCCAGTCATGGGGAACGTGGCAGTCGGAGCAGGTGGCGCGTACCCCGGAACGGTTTGTGTAGTGGATAGTGGTTTTAAGCTCGTCGTAGGGATTGACCTTCATCTCGTGGCACCCAATGCAGAACTGCTCGGTGTTGGTGGCCTCCATGGCGGTGTTGAAGCCGCCCCAGAACACGATCCCCGCCAGAAAACCGCCGAGGGTCAGGAAGCCCAGGCTGTAGTGGACGCTGGGCCGCCGCAGCAAAGACCAGTAGTGACGCAGACGCTTCATTTGGAGTCCTCGCCTTCCCCGACGATCACTTCTTCAGCGGACTTGAATCCGTTACCCACCAGCGGCTCGGCATCGGTCTGGGGCACATGGCACTGGGTGCAGAAGTAACGCCCCGGCGTGACCGCAGATCGGGTCTGGCCGTTCCGGTCCATGAAGTGGGTGACGCTCACCATGGGTGCGCCTGCCTCGGGCGCTGCCGTCC
Organism: Marinobacter salicampi; assembly: GCF_011074795.1. Classification (GTDB taxonomy): domain Bacteria; phylum Pseudomonadota; class Gammaproteobacteria; order Pseudomonadales; family Oleiphilaceae; genus Marinobacter; species Marinobacter salicampi. The sequence goes on along the minus strand of NZ_JAAMPF010000036.1, from coordinate 36,844 downwards.
GGCTGTGGCAGGTCAAGCATTGATTGTACCGTTTGTCCACCTGATAGCCGCGGATACTGTGGGGGATGACCGGTGGCTGCTCGGGCCAGTTCCGCACTTCCCGGCCACTGGCTCTCGGTTCATCGGCAATCGGTTCGGCCGGCAGCGTTTCTGTCAGGGTACCACCCTTGCGCAGGCCGTCCGGGGCCGATGGGTCAAGGCTTTTCTCCGCAGCCCATGCGAAGCCGGCAAAGCAGACAATGAGGATAAACAGGCTCAGGGTTTTCATGGCTATGGGTCCTTATGCCAGGTTGACCAGCTCAAGACGAACAGCACACTTCTTGAAATCCGTCTGTTTGGAGATAGGATCGGTCGCGTCAAGAGTGACCTTGTTGATAAGGCAACTGGCATCAAAGAAAGGCACATAGACGACCCCCCGTGGCATGCTCACCCGACCCCGGGTCTCAACCCGCGCCCGGACTTCGCCCCTACGGCTGATGATCCTGACCTCACTCCCCCGGCGCCAGCCCTGCTCCCGGGCGTCCTCCATGTTCATGTAGAGCAGGGCGTCGGGCACCGCCTTATGAAGTTCTGGCACCCGGCGGGTCATGGAACCTGTGTGCCAGTGTTCCAGTACCCGCCCGGTGCTGAGCCAGAACGGATACTCTTCATCCGGTGCCTCAGCCGGCCCTTCATCAGGCAGGGCAAAGATGCGCGCACGGTTGTCTGGATTGCCATAGAACTGGAAGCCGGCACCTTCCTCGACGTAGGGGTCGGAGCCTTCCCGGTAGCGCCAGAGGGTCTCTTCTCCGTCAACCACCGGCCAGCGCAGCCCCCTGGTCTCGTGGTAGGTGTCGAACGGGGCCAGGTCCTTGCCCTTGCCCTTGCCAAACTGCCGGTACTCCTCGAACAGCCCCTTCTGCACATAGAACCCGAGGGCCCGGGCGTCGGCATTGGCGTAGTCGGGATGAATTTCCTCCAGCCCGAACTGGTCGACATTGCCGTTCTTGTAGAGAATATCGAACAGGGTCTTGTCCCGGAATTCCGGTGCCTTTTCCAGCATCTCCTCAGGCCAGACATCGGCTACTCGGATTCTCTGGGCCAGGGCCATGGTCTGCCAGAGGTCAGACCGGGACTCACCGGGCGCGTCCACCAACTGGTGCCAGAACTGGGTCCGGCGCTCGGCATTGCCAAACGCGCCCTCCTTCTCTACCCAGCCTGCAGACGGCAAAATCAGGTCCGCCGCCTGGGCGGACACCGTCGGGTAGATATCGGAGACAATGATGAAGTTGTCCGGGTTGCGCCAGCCAGGCAAGGTTTCCTGCATGGTGTTGGGGCCGGCCTGAATATTGTTGGTCACCTGGGTCCAGTAAACCTTGAGCACCCCATCCTTGAGCTTTCGGCTCTGCAAAACCGCGTGGAAGCCGACTTTTTCGGGGATAGTGCCTTCCGGCAGCTTCCAGATTTTTTCCGCCTTGGCACGATGTTCAGCATTGGTGACCACCATGTCCGCTGGCAGCCTATGGGCAAAAGTGCCGACTTCCCGCGCAGTGCCACAGGCAGATGGCTGGCCAGTCAGGGAGAAGGGGCTATTGCCGGGAGTGGAGATCTTGCCGGTGAGCAAATGCAGGTTATAGATCAGGTTATTGATCCAGACGCCCCGGGTATGCTGGTTCACCCCCATGGTCCAGAAGGTCATCACACGCTTGTCCGGATCGGCGTAAAGTTCCGCCAGGCGCTTCAGCCGATCCTGCGGCACGCCCGATGCTTCAGCCGCCCGCTCGAGAGTGTAGGGCTTGACATACTCCGCAAATTCTTCAAAGGACATGTCCGACCATTCGTTCGGATTATCAGCATTGGCGGCCTCCGCCTCACGGGGATCTTCCGGGCGAAGACCGTAGCCGATATCGGTGACGCCACGGGCGAAGCTGGTGTGCCTGTCGACGAACTCCCGGTTCACCGACCCCGATTCGATGATGTGGTTGGCGATGTAGTTGAGTATCGGTATGTCCGCGTTGGGAGTCATGACCATGCCCAGATCGGCCAGGTCGAAACTCCGGTGGGTAAAGGTGGACAGCACCGCCACTTTCGTATCGGGATTCGACAGCCGCCGGTCAGTGACGCGGGTCCAGAGAATCGGATGCATCTCGGCCATGTTCGAGCCCCAGAGCACAAACGCATCCGCATGCTCAATGTCGTTATAGACGCCCATGGGCTCATCGGAGCCAAACGAACGCATGAAACCGCCCACCGCCGAAGCCATGCAGTGACGGGCATTGGGGTCTATGTTATTGCTCCGGAAACCGGCCTTGAACAGCTTGCTGGCAGCGTAACCTTCCCAGATGGTCCACTGGCCGGAGCCGAACATACCGACACTTTCAGGGCCATGTTCACGAATGGCCGTGGTGAATTTTTCGGCCATGAGGTCGAGGGCCTGGTCCCAGCTGACCGGCTCGAAATCCCCTTCCTTGTGGTACTGGCCATCGCGCATGCGCAGCAGGGGCCGGGTCAGCCGGTCCCTGCCGTAGAGAATCTTGGACAGGAAATAGCCCTTGACGCAGTTGAGCCCCCGGTTGACCTCAGACTGGGTATCACCGTGGGTGGCCACGATCTGGTTGTCCCGGGTCGCCACCATCACACTGCATCCGGTGCCACAGAACCGGCACGGCGCCTTGCTCCATTTCAGGCGGGTCAGTTCCTCGTTGGTCACCAGATTCGACGCTGCTGCAGGCAACGACAGCCCGGCTGCCGACGCTGCGACCACCGCTGCATTGGCCTTGGCAAATTCTCGACGGGTCATTTTCATGGCTGGGTCCTTAGTTTTTGTTCCTCTTTCCCTGATCACTCTTTCCCTGATCCACCTTCTATGGCCTTGCAGTAAGCGGACGGTTTACCCGGTCCCGATCAATTCCTGGTCACCTTCAGCCCCGGTCATCACTTCGTGGTAGACCAATACGCAGTTAAGAACACCGGTCTGCTGGCTGATCCGGTCTATGGTGTCGGCAACGCCCTGCTGGTCCGAGCTTTCCATGACAACCACCAGCTTGCCTTCCGGACTGGCGCCGTGGACCTCAAGGGCCGGTTCCGCTTCAAGCAGCGCTAATAGAGGCCCGCTCTGGTCGGGATGGACATGAACGATGAAACTGGCGATATGGCATTGATCAGACTTGGACACTGGCATCCTCCAGGCCAAGTCCGTCCACAGGGCACACGGAAACACAGGCGCCACAACCGGTGCACAGGTCTGGATCAACCTCGGGCCGGGGCACATGGCCGAGGGCCGGCCTGAATTTCACCGCCGCAGCGTCGCAGGCGTCCTGACAACTCTGGCAATGAATATTGTTCAGGGCCAGGCACGGCTGCACAGGCGTTGCATGCCAGGGGAAGGCCTTGCGGGTGAGGTCGAAGACCGGTGCTTCGCAGACATCGGCACAGGCCTGGCAGAAAGTGCACTCGCCTTCGCCGAACCGGATTTCCGGAAAGCCTCCGTCACCCTTGAACAGTACCTGCTCGGGGCATGCGCTGACACAGTCGCCACAGCGGGTGCACTGGTCGGTAAAGTCAAGCCCGGTCCAGGGCGGTCGTCGGCTGGGGTTCGGGCCGGGGCGACCTCGGAGAAGCGATCGCCGGGATGTATTCAGTGACATTGCCCCACCTCAGCCCGGAGGTCCCGGAGGGCCGAGAAACATCTGCGAGATCCAGACGGCAAAGCCATAGCCCCCTACCACCGCCACCGCGAGCATGGGAAAAAGGAAAACGATCAGGAAAATGAACAGTCTGCGCTCGTCCTTTTTACGGGACATCTGCGAGTCCCTTTCCATAGGGACATCTTGAGGGTCATCCATAAGCTCACCTTTGGTCACTTCTTACCGAAACCCTAGCAGCCAGAAAAATTGAGTCAATTGATATAAATCACGTAATGGCCAAGTGCCCCCCAGGCACAGGGACCCGGTGCCAGGCCCGAGGCATTCATAACACTGCGCGGCTTCCGGTATACTCTCGGGCCCATGCAAACTGGCTGACTGTTCCTGTGGACGAAATCCGGCAACCCATCCCTGAGCCCGAGCAGCCCCTGCTCATACGGACGCTTTCCGAGTGGCGGACCCTGGCCCTGCTGGGGGGCCCCATTCTGATCGCCCAGCTCGCGCAGATGGCCAATGGGGTGATCGATACCGTGATGGCCGGCCATGCAAGCGCCGAGGATCTGGCCGCGGTGGGCATCGGCAGCAGCCTATGGATGCCCCTCTTCCTGCTGTTCATGGGCATGCTGGGCGCCTTGCAGCCGATTATTTCCGGTTACCGGGGAGGGCGCGAGTTCCACCTGATCATGCCGACGGTATGGCAAGGGCTCTATATCGCGCTGGCGGCGGCCGTGATCATGATTTTGCTGCTGACCCATGTCCGGCCAGTGCTGGACATCCTCCGGCTGGACAGCCAGACCGCAGGCATTACCCAGGGCTACCTCAATGCCTTCGCCTGGGGCGTACCGGCATTACTGCTGATGGCGGCGTTGCGGGGTCTCACTGACGGGCTGGGCCATACCAAGGTGATCATGGCCTTTTCGGTCCTCAGCACACTGCTGAACCTGCCTCTGAACTATATCTTCATCTATGGGAAACTGGGTTTGCCGGCCATGGGGGGCGTGGGCTGTGGCTGGGCCACGTCGCTCTCAAACGGCGCCGCAGCTATAGCGCTGCTGGTCTATCTGAACAGAAGCCGGGCGTACCAGAGTTTCCACCTGCTGGCTGAATGGGTCCGCCCGGACCTGGATAGCATTAGGTACATCCTGCGTCTTGGGGTGCCCATCGGCTTCACGATCTTCGTGGAAGCCAGTATGTTCAGTGTGATCGCCCTGTTTCTGGCGCCCCTGGGACCGGTCGTGGTTGCCGGCCACCAGATCGCCCTCAATGTGGTCTCCCTGCTTTTCATGGTGCCCCTGAGCCTGGGCATGGCCCTCACGTTGCGGGTCAGCTTCCTCATTGGCGCCGATGCGCCAGCATCGGCCAGCCTGCTTTCCCGCAGCTCACTGGTTCTGGCGGCGGCGGTGGCGCTGGTATTCGCCACTGCTCTGTACGTGTTCTCCGATGCAATTGCCCGGCTCTACACCAGCGATCCCGCGGTTCAGGCGGTCACTATATCCCTACTCGTGTATGCGGCGATTTTCCAGATTGCGGATGTGATTCAGGTAACCTGCATCAGCGCCTTGCGAGGCTACAAGGACACCCGGATTCCCATGATGATCATGCTGTTTTCGTTCTGGGTGCTGGGGATGCCCCTGGGGTACTTGCTGACTTTTACGGATTATCTGCTGCCAGCCATGGGGGCAGCCGGGTTCTGGGTAGGACTGACAAGCGGGCTGGTCTCGGCCAGTGTTCTGCTGGGTGCGCGTCTGTTTCTGTTCAGCCCGGCTCAGGGCGCCCAAAACCTCCCGACCAAAGGCTAGTCGATCAACCCGACGCCAGCAATCTCGGCCTTGAGGGTGCCCTCGCCGGCAATACAGACCTGGTCCCGACCATTTTCCTTGGCCCGGTAGAGGGCATCATCGGCCCGGGCAAGCCACTGGTCCGCGGTTTCTCCGGGCCGTAACAGGGCCAGACCGAACGAGGCTGTAACCGGACTGGTCGGGCTTCTCAGCTCCCGCCGCAATGCCTGGTGCAGATTGTGCAGTACCGAACGCATGGCAAAATCCTCAACCCCGGGCAACAGCAGCACGAACTCCTCGCCACCATAGCGGAACAGCTGGTCGGCCTGCCGGGTATTGCGCTGAATCACTTCAACACAGTCAATCAGAACCTCATCCCCGGCGCTATGGCCGTGGTCATCGTTGACTTGCTTGAAATGGTCCAGATCCAGCAACGCCAGGGCAAACGGCAGCCCATTGCGCTCCTGGGAGGCCACCGCGGCCTGCAGCTCTTCTTCCAGCGCGCGGCGGTTCTTGACGCCTGTCAGGGGGTCGAGGGTCGCCAGGTGCTCCAGCCGGGCCCGCTGGCTTTCATTGCGCAGGGCGAATACATAGGCGCAACCACTGACCACCAGCGCTGTGGTGACGAAAGACAGCATGTGCTCAGTGGACTCAAAGGCAATGTTACCGGCCACCAGAACCGCAAGGGTCGCGCCGTTGATAATCACGGCTATCCGCGGACTGGTCAGAAAGAAACTGGTAATAAAAGGCGGGTAAAGCCAGAACAGGCCAATATTGCCCAGCACGGCGGCAACCGCAACACCGCCGCCGCAGGCAATCAGGGCGGCCACAAACCCGCTGCGGCGGGTGTCGCCGGTCATCCACGCATAGGCCATGGCGGTACAGATACCGAGCAGTATTATTGTGTCCACAAAGCCGGCCAGCAGATTGCCGTCCAGGAAGCGGAAAACCGCAAAGGGCGTGATGCCGCCGATAGCACAGACACCGAGCATGGTGATGATCGACAGGCGGAAATCGTGGCGCAAACGGTAAAGCATCAGAGGTCTTTTTCCTCGCGCGACCGGCGTGTCCCGCCGTTCAGCGCTCAGGTTTTCAACCGGGTTATCCGGATTACGAAATTGTTAGAATTCGAGCATAGCCAGCTTATCATTAGAGGATAGTCTAAGTTGTCATAAAACCAACAGCGGGCACATTTTTAACAGGATTTTATCCTGGCCATGACAGCCGGGCCGGAATTATGCTTCCATATCAAGCCACCCTGGCTGGCATGGCCGGCAAACAACCGTTCAAAAACAACAGGTGTGCTAAACCATGACCCGTCCTTTTGAGTTCCGGTTCCGGGTGCGCTACGGCGAATGCGACGCCCAGGCCGTAGTCTTCAATGCCCGTTACGCTGAATACGTGGATATCGCCGTGAATGAGTATATTCGCACCCTGTTCGGCGATTATCGCAACCTTCTGAATCAGGACATGGACATTCAGGTGGTCAGTCTGACCATCAACTGGAAGGCGCCGGCTCTGTTTGACGACGTTCTCTGCGCCACCATCGTGCCGGGTCGTCTCGGCAACAGCTCGTTCAGCCTCAAGCTCGGGTTTGTCAGGTTCGGCACTGACCTGGAAGTCGCCAATGCAGACATAACCTATGTCCTGATCGCCCCTTCCACCGGGAACAAGCAGGTGATTCCGGACTCAACAAGAGCATTACTGGAAGCCGGAGCACCGGGTGTCCTGATCAGCCATGCGGGCGAAACCGTTGGCTGAAATGACCCCTGCGGCTCCGTGCCTTGGCGCCTGAACTAGGCTATCTTTACGGGTACAGGCAGGCCGCTTATGCAGGGGGCTTCCCTGCACGCAGTTACCCGTCGCTCAGCCGGTCGGTAGTCGATGTACCCACAAGAACCAGTAAGAGTCCAAAGCGTGTCCAAGCATGTTCGTGTCGCACCCGGAGCCCTGATCGTTGGCAAACCTCTACCCTGGACCGTCTACGATGCAGACGGCAACGTTCTGCTGCGCCAGGGCTATGTGATCCAGAATGACATGCAGCTTGAGCAGCTGTTCGAGCGTGGCCTGTTCGCACCGAGGAAGATCAATCTCAAGGTAGAAGCAGAGGTGATTGAGGACACCCGGGCCCGTAACCCGATTGCCGACTACCCCAGCCTGCTGGAGGCGCTGGAAATCACACTGGCCGCGGTTTCAGACAAAGACGCCTCAGCCCGCCAGCGACTCACGGGCTTCGCCAGGCTTCTGGACCGCATGTGCCTTGAGGCGCCGGATGCCAGCCTGGCCCTGGTTCACCTGTATTCAGTGGAGCCCACGGCTTACGAGCAGACGCTTTTTCATACCATTCTGTGCCATTTCATTGCCGTTGAGCTCAGACTGGCCGAGAAAAACCGCCTGGTTTTGATGGGTGCAGCCCTGACCGCGAACCTTGCCCTGCTGCCTTTTCTCGACAAACTGAACAATTCCCGCAAGCGGCTTTCAGAGGATCAGCGCATGGTGATCCGCAAGCATCCGCTGGTCAGCATCAGGGCCCTCGAGGAAGCCGGGGTGACCAACCCGAGGCTGCTCCGGATCATTGAGCAGCATCACGAAGAGCATGATGGTTCCGGCTATCCCGCCGGGCTGAAGGACACTGACATACTGGTTGAGGCACGGATCCTGGCTCTGGCTGAACGTTACACCGCCATGATAAGCCGTCGGGCCTATCGTCAGCGGCTGAATGTCACCCAGGCCTGCCAGGCCATTCACGAAGCCTTCCGTGACAACCCCCGCCCGGAGATCTACAGGGCGCTACTGAAAGCCCTCACGAGCTTCCCCCCGGGCACCCTGGTCCGACTGGCCAACAATGAGGTGGCTGTGGTTACACAACGGCCCAAACGGCTCGGTGACCATATAGCCCAGGCCATCATTGGTCCTACCGGCAAGCGCTACATGGGCATGTTCCGGCGCGACACCAGTCTTCTTGAATTTAATATCCGCGCCCTCGAAGACCTGGATGTGATGCCCTCCATGGACTTTGGCCTGCTTTGGCACGCTGATTAGCAAGGCGGACTATCCCACGGATCCGCCGGGCCCTTGAAATGCCCGCCTGCCCGCACAACCTATAGCTGACAAACTGCCAGGGTTTATTCAGACCGGTTGGCCTGGAGCGTCAGTAGTGATACACCTGATGCACAGAACATATCAAGTCAATGATCTCAGGCCATACCCGGCCCTGATTCCACGGCAAATGCCAGAGTAAGGAGCGCTTCATGAAGATTCTAATGGTACTCACGTCACATGCCGAGATGGGCGATACCGGACATAAAACCGGCTTCTGGCTGGAAGAGTTCACCGCGCCTTACTACGTTTTCAAGGACGCCGGTGCCGACATTATCTTGGCCTCCCCAGCCGGTGGCCAACCGCCGGTGGACCCCAACAGTGAGGTCGAGGAAGCGCTCACCGACACCACTCGCCGATTCAGCGAAGACCGTGAGGCCCAGGAGGAGCTGGCCAATACTCGCAAACTGACGGAAGTGCCCATCGACGCCTACGACTCGATTTTCTTTCCCGGAGGCCATGGCCCCCTGTGGGACCTTGCGGAAGACCCGGCCGCCATTGCGATGATTGAAGATGCCGTTAACCGTGACCTGGTGGTGGGCGCGGTCTGTCACGCCCCGGCCGTGTTCAGACATCCCCGCAACGGTTCGGGCGCACCCCTTGTCGACGGCCGCAGAGTGACCGGTTTCTCCAACTCCGAGGAAGAGGCCGTCCAGCTCACCGATGTGGTGCCTTTTCTGGTGGAGGATATGCTGAAGAACAATGGTGGCCAGTACAGCCGTGGTGATGACTGGGCTCCCTATGTGGTGGTCGATGGCAAACTGATTACCGGCCAGAATCCGGCTTCGTCAAAGCCCGCGGCAGAAGCCCTGCTTGATGCCCTTAAACACTGAACCCCGTTTGTCAGGAAGCAACCTATGCACGCTATAGCAATCACGGACACCGGTATGCGCTGGCAACCCGGTGCGGAACTGCCTACCTGTGGTGCCGATGAAGTAACCATCAACGTGGCCTGGGCTGGTATGAATCGGGCCGACTTGATGCAACGGGCCGGGCTTTACCCGCCACCGCCGGGCGCTTCTGAGATTCTTGGCCTCGAGGTGAGCGGGGAAGTGTCACAAGTGGGCGCTAACGTTACCCACCTCAAACCAGGTGATCCCGTCTGTGCGCTGCTGACCGGTGGCGGCTATGCCTCGGAGGTGACGGTTCCGGCTGCCCAGGTGCTGCCCATTCCGGCCGGATTTAGCCTGGAACAGGCAGCCGCCCTGCCTGAAGTATTTGCCACTGCCTGGCTGAATCTCTATATCGTCGGAGACCTCAAACCCGGACAGCGGCTCTTGCTCCATGCGGCCGCAAGTGGTGTCGGTACGGCCGTTATCCAGCTGGCCAAAGCCATGGGCAACCCTGTGTTTGCCACCGCCGGCAGCGACGAAAAGCTGGCGTTCTGTCGCAAGCTGGGCGCCGAGGCAACCTGGAACCGGCACCACGGCAGCTTTGCGGACAAGGTGCGTGAGTGGGGCGGTGCCGACATGGTACTGGACCCGGTAGGCGGCTCTTATCTTGGCCAAAACCAGAAAGCCCTGAACCCTGACGGCCGGATCGTACTGATCGGCAGGATGGGCGGCCGCAAGGCCGAGATTGACTCCGGTCTGATGCTGATGAAGCGGCAACGACTCATTGGGTCCACCCTCAGGTCGCTACCGGTTGCTGCCAAGGGTGAGGTCATGGATGCCCTCTACGAAACCGTCTGGCCTATGCTGGAGTCCGGCGAAATCGTGCCCGTGATCGACAGGACCTGGCCAATAACCAAGGCAGACGAAGCCATGGCGTACCTCGAAAGCAACAGCAGCACCGGCAAGGTACTGCTTGCCATTCCACAGACCTGAGTTCTGCCGCCGGGCCTGTAACCCATCTGCCAGGGTAAACGGAACGTACAATCACCATGAATTTCATGGAGAGGCCTATGGATACCCTGTTCTTTGATGGTCGCTGCCCCCTGTGTCAGCAGGAAATCGCCGCGCTTAAACGCCTGCAATCCGGCGGGCTCGCTTTCGCTGACATACATCAGTCTGCCGCCGATGCCCCGGCGCACCTGCCATCAAGGGAAAATCTGCTCAGGCGGCTACACCTTCTGACTGGAGAGGGGCACTGGATTGTCGGGCTGCAGGCGAATGTCCGCGCCTGGTCCCATACCCGCCTCGGCTGGCTGTTCCGTCCGCTGCTCTGGCCCGGCGTGCACGGTGTCGCCCGGAGGGTCTACGAACGCTGGGCTGACCGCCGCTACGACAAGCGCTACGCCTGTGGCCCATGCTCAAGGTCTGACCGGTGAGCGCGATTCCGTTACGCGGACTGGCCCTGGCTCTGTTGCTGGTGGTGCTGGCAGGCTGCAGTTCCACCCGCACTGCCTATCGCTTCGCCGATTGGGGCATCGTCTGGTGGGTCGATGACTATGTCACGCTTACCGAGGCTCAGGAAGCGAGCCTGAAGCAGGACATTAAGGCATTCAAACAATGGCATTGCGGTGAGGAACTCCCGATTTACAGCGGTTGGCTGGCCGGATTGGAGGCCGATATTGCAAAGGGCAATAGCAATCGGCAATTGGTTCGGGCCCGCTTTGAGGAGTTGTCATTAGCCCTGGACCGTCTTCTGGTCAGGATCACGCCAACAGCCGTCGATCTTCTTTCAGGACTGGGCGCCGTGCAGGTTGCCCAGCTTGACCGCACCATGGCTGAAAAGCACCGGGAAAAGGAAGAGGAGTTCCTCAGTCCCGACCCCGAGGAGCAGCGCCAGCGTCGGGAAGACCGTACCCGTGAGCGGGTCGAACGATGGCTGGGTGAGCTTGGCCCGGAACAGCAAGAGCTGATCCGACAATGGAACCTGGACCGGGGTAATCAGACCGAGATCTGGCTGGAGGGCCGCCGGCGCTGGCAAGAGCGTCTAAGCGAGGCTCTTGGCGACCGCCACCGGGAGGACTTCGAACCACGTCTGGCCAACCTTATCCAGAACAGTCAGGCCGCGCGCGGACCTGAATATCAGGCCATGGTGCAGGACAGCCGTACAGCCCTGATTGATCTGATAACCGGCCTGCTGCAGGACGCCAGTCCGGAACAGCGCCGGCATCTTATCCAGGAGTTGGCTGACCTGCGCCGGGACTTCCGAGCTTTGCAGTGCTAGGCCTGCAAGCCCATGGCCAGGGCGTGGTGCTCCAGGTGCTCGTCAATAAACGAAGCAATGAAGAAATAGCTGTGGTCATAGCCCCTGCGCATCCGCAGCCGAATGGGATGATGCACCTGTTCACAGGCTTCCACTAGCGCATCCGGGTTGAGCTGTTCATCCAGAAATTCGTCAGCAGTGCCCTGGTCGATCAACAACTGCAGTCTTTCAGGTGCACCAGGAACTAGCATGGTGGCGTCCCACTCTGCCCACTCTTCTTTATCCTCACCCAGGTAGGCACTGAACGCCTTTTCACCCCAGGGACAATCGCTGGGGTTGGCAATGGGCGCGAAGGCTGAAACCGACTTGTAGCGCCCGGGGTTCTTCAGAGCGCAGACCAGGGCCCCATGGCCGCCCATGGAGTGCCCGCTCACCGACCGCACAGGCGAAACCGGCAATGCGCTCTCAACCAGCGCCGGCAACTCTTCGACCACATAGTCGTACATGCGGTAGTGGTCGGCCCAGGGCGCCCGGGTCGCATTAAGGTAAAACCCGGCGCCGCTGCCAAGCTCATAGCTGTCGTGCTCACCCGGCAGGTTGAGGCCCCTTGGGCTGGTATCCGGGCACACGATGGCCATCCCCAGCTCTGCTGCGCGCCGGTGGGCACCGGCTTTCTGCATGAAGTTCTGGTCGGTACAGGTCAGCCCCGACAGCCAGTAAAGCACCGGCACCTGCCGTGGCTGCGTGCCCAGAGCCTGGGGCGGCAGATACACGGCAAACTCCATATCGCAGCCCAGCACTTTGGATTGATGCCTGAAGCGACGATGCTCGCCGCCAAAACTCATATTGGTCGCTATCTGTTCCATGACGCACCTCAGAATAGGATGACAGACCTTATGCTCTTGCCTTCATGCATCAGGTCAAAGGCTTGGTTAATGTCTTTGAGTGCCATGGTATGGGTCACCATGGGGTCGATCTTTATTTCACCTCGCATGTAGCGCTCCACATAGCCTGGCAGTTCAGTACGACCCTTGACCCCCCCGAAGGCACTTCCGCGCCAGACGCGGCCGGTGACCAGCTGGAACGGCCGGGTGCAGATCTCCTCACCGGCGCCAGCGACGCCGATGATGACAGACTCACCCCAGCCCTTGTGACAGCACTCCAGAGCCGAACGCATGACATCCACATTGCCTATGCATTCAAAGGAATAGTCAACGCCACCATCGGTAAGCTCCACCAGCACTTCCTGGATCGGGCGATCGTATTTTTTCGGGTTTACAAAGTCGGTTGCCCCCAGCATGCGGGCCATTTCGAACTTGTCCTCGTTGATGTCCACGCAGATGATCCGCGACGCTTTCGCCATGACCGCGCCCTGAACCACGCTCAGACCGATGCCGCCCATACCGAAGACCGCCACTGTGGAGCCGGGCTCCACCCTGGCAGTATTGAGCACCGCACCGATACCCGTGGTGACGCCACAGCCCAGCAGGCAGACCTTGTCCAACGGCGCCTCCTTGCTGATCTTGGCCAGGGCAATCTCCGGCATGACGGTGTATTCCGAAAACGTGGAGGTGCCCATGTAGTGCTTGATCTGCTTGCCGTTCAGGGAAAAGCGGGAGGTGCCGTCCGGCATCAGTCCCTGGCCCTGGGTCGTGCGGATAGCCTGACAGAGATTGGTTTTGCCGGAACGGCAATAGGCGCACTCGCCACACTCAGGGGTATACAGGGGAATGACGTGGTCGCCGGGCTTCAGGCCATTAACGCCTTTGCCCACCTCTTCCACGATACCGCCGCCCTCATGGCCAAGAATGGCCGGGAAGTTGCCCTCCGGGTCGGCCCCTGACAGAGTATAGGCATCGGTATGGCATACTCCGGTGGCGACGATCCGCACCAATACCTCACCGGCCTTCGGCCCCTCGACATCGACTTCTTCAATAACAAGCGGTTTGCCCGCCTCCCAAGCTACCGCAGCACGTGACTTCATGACGATCCTCAGTTCTGGTTAGTTCAAAGTACCTTGTTTATTCAAGGTGCCTTCAATGTACGAGCTTCGGTACATGCCGATCAGTGTTGGACGAATTTGGGCGACTCTATGCCAAAACCAGCCCTGGCCAGCTCCGCAAGAATGGCGGTCCGGGTAACAATGCCCACCAGGCGGCCACCCTCGACAACCGGGAACACCTTGGGTTTACCGTGGCCGAGATTCTGGGCAAGGTCAACGACAGACATTTCAGGGCTGACGGTGACAGGCTCCTTGACCATCACATCATCCACATTGGGTTCGCCCTCACTATGGTAATTAGTCACCAGAAGCGCATGGATGCAATCCTGTTCAGATACGAACCCAAGTACCTTGCGGTGGGCGTCCACCACTGGCAAACCCGAGACATGGTTGGCAAGCAGCGTTTTCACTACACGTGTCAGCGGCGTGCCGCAACGGATCGGTTCGATATGATTCCACATGACATCAGAGGCTTTGAGCGAGAGCATGACAGGTTTCTCCTTGTGACACGCGCTGAATGGGTAAAGCCTTTCTAACCACTGTACCTGCTCCTTTAACCATAGGTAATGGTTCCCGAAAGGTGCAATACAAAATAGAAACAGAATTGGCAGACAAAAGCCCAGGCTCTTCAAAAACGTTTGTTAAGCAAGAGTTAATGCCCCGGGCTGGCTTCTTGAGAAATTAAACAACTATGCTTAAAGCGTTGCACACCGGTACTCAAGGGAAAGTCTATGAAAAAGCCGCCATTGCCCCTGGACGAGCCCCAGCGGCTGGAGGCGCTCCTCGCCATGGGTGTCCTGGACACCCCTGTGGAGGAGCGTTTTGAACGCATTACCCGGCTGGCCAGGAAATTTTTCGGAACCGGGGTCGCCGCTGTCACCCTGGTTGATGCTGAGCGCCAATGGTTCAAGGCAGTTGAGGGTCTCGATATAAAGGAAACGCCCAAGGAGGTTTCCTTCTGCGCCCATGCCCTACTCGATGATGAGGTGTTTCTCGTCGAGGATGCCCAAACGAGCGAAGCCTTTAAGGACAACCCGCTGGTCACCGGCGAGCCATACATTCGGTTCTATGCCGGCATCCCCTTACACTCCCCAGGCCAGATGCGGGTGGGGACCCTGTGCATTATCGATGACAAGCCACGCCGGGCGCAGGACATAGACATTTCCGTGCTACGGGACCTGGCTGCGCTCGCCGAACGGGAATTCTGCCTGGAAAGTCCCCTGAACAGAGCACCGGACATAGGCCTGGGGAATACCGCCCACCCGCTGCTGCTGGATGAAGTCACCAGCTTGTGGAACTGGGACGGTATTACCCGGCTTCTTGAAGAGGCCAGCCACCGCCTCAGACTTGTGGGTGGTGAGCAGACCCTGGTCTGGCTTCAGGTGAACTACAGCCTGCCACCTGATCCTGGCGTCGCGATGATCAACCAGGTCCAGCGCGAACTGGCACGGGAGCTTCTGGCCGGGCTTGATTACCGGGATACGGTCGGCAGGATCGGCGGTGGCCAGTTCATGCTGATTCTTGATGGCGTCGACCGCGACTCCCTGGTCAGCCGCCTCGGCCTGCTCTGCGACCGGGTTCGCGGTTATTTCCTGCACAGCCCTGCCGAGTTGCAGCACCTGAGGCTGACTGCCCGGTGCGGGGCGCCCCTGAAACTCAGTATTGCCGATCTTCTTGACGAACTGGAGCAGCAGTTGCCCGACTACACAGATCCACTAGGCACCCTCAGTCTGGACTACTACGGGGTCCGGGAGCGGATAAGACTGTTGCCGTAAAGCCGCCCGGCTTCACGCTGCCGAGGCACCCCTGCTGCCAATAAGGTCCATGCTCATACCGGCAAAGTCCTGCAACAGAGGCTCCGGCAGGTCGTGGCCCATGCCCTTGACGACTTCGAGCCGGGCGTGGGGCAACAAATACTTGAGCTGCTCCGCTGCCACCGGCCGCACCAGGGGGTCGGCATCGCCGTGGATGATCAGGGTCGGGACCCTGATTCGCCGGGTAAGAGAAGACAGACTGCCTGTGGCCATGATGGCCCGGGTCTGACGCAGGATACCGGCAGGATGATAGCTGCGCCTGAAGTCCCGCAGGATCCGCTCACGGACTTCGTCTTCCCGGGGCGGAAATCCAGGGCTCTGTATGGCTTTCCAGAATTCCAGACTACGGCTGACCACCATGTCCTCTTCGTGGCCCTTGGCCCCGACACCCGCCAGTTTCCAGATCAGCCTGGGCTGGGGAAGGGGCAGGCGCGGGCTGTTGGTGGAGGTCATGATCAGAGTCAGCGAGCGCACCAGTTCCGGCCGGGTAGAGGCCAGAATCTGGCTGATCATGCCGCCCATGGATACGCCCACCAGATGGGCGCTGGCCAGGCCCATGGCCTCGATCAGTGCAGCCACATCCGCCGCCATGTCACGCAAGGTATAGGGCGCGTCCACCGTCAGCCCCATACGGGCCCGGGCCATCACGGTCATTGGATGGCCGGACAGGCGGTGCTTCAGATGACTGGACAGGCCGATATCCCGGTTATCGAACCGGATGACCCGGAAGCCCGCATCACTGTAGGCGTTCAGCAACATTTCCGGCCACAGGGTCATCTGGGCGCCGAGCCCCATGACGAAAATTACCGGCTCACCGGCCGGGTCGCCCCGGGTTTCCACGCAGAAGTTCAGCCCGTTAGCTTCAGTATGGCTGAGTTCGGGCTTATGGGGTTGCGGATTGCTGTTATCGGGATTCTGCTGTGTCATGACTCGTCACTTGCTGATTCAGTTAGCTCCAGATTAACCGATACCGCACCGGTGCGTTAACCCCGCTTGCTGCTACACTCAGACACAGACAGACATTGGCCCCTTCTACCCCGCTAACTCGAGTAGGACTACGCCTTGATTCACAGCCAGCTCGTCACCATTAAAGGGAGACGAACAAGCCAACTTACCGGCCAACCGACCGGTTCATGCAGGAGGAGCAATCATGAGTTTACATCTGGGTGATACCGCACCGGACTTTGAGCAGGACTCAAGCGAAGGACGCGTCAGTTTCCACCAATGGCTGGGCGATAGCTGGGGGATCCTGTTTTCCCACCCGGCGGACTTTACCCCCGTGTGCACCACGGAACTGGGACTGACTGCCAAGCTGAAAGATGAATTTGCTCAACGCAACGTCAAGGCCATCGCCCTGAGCGTGGACCCGGTCGAATCCCACAAGGACTGGATCAACGACATCAATGAGACCCAGGGTTGCACGGTGAACTTTCCCATCATCGCCGACCACGACAGGAAGGTGTCCGAGCTCTACGACATGATCCACCCAAACGCCAACGCGACCCTGACTGTGCGGTCCCTGTTCGTGATCGACCCGAACAAGAAAATCCGCCTGATCATTACCTATCCCGCCAGCACCGGCAGGAACTTCAACGAGGTGTTACGCGTGGTGGATTCGCTGCAGCTGACCGACGAGCACAAGGTGGCCACCCCGGGTAACTGGGAACGGGGCAATGATGTGGTGATTGTGCCCTCGTTGCAGGACGAGCAGGAAATAAAAGAGCGCTTTCCGAAGGGCTACGAAGCGGTGCGGCCCTACCTGCGCATGACGCCGGACCCGAAAACCAACTGGAGCGGCGAATAAGGTCTGCCTCTGACCTGAACGCCAGATAGCAGAAAGCCGGCGCAAGGCAGAACTTGCGCCGGCTTTTTTAATGCGCCTGACAGGCTTAATCAGAAGGCCGGTACAACGGCTCCTTCATATTCCTCTTCGATAAACTCCCTCACTTTTTCCGAGGTCAGGGCATCTGCCAGCTTCTGCATCGCTTCGGAATCCTTGTTGTCTTCCCGGGCCACCAAAATGTTCACGTAGGGTGACTCTGACCCTTCGATGATCAGGGCGTCCTCAGTGGGATTCAGGCCCGCTTCCAGGGCGTAATTGGTATTGATCATGGCCAGCGCCACCTGATCCAGGATCCGCGGCAGGGTTGCCGCTTCCAGCTCATAAAACTCGAGATTCCTGGGATTCTCGGCAATATCACGGGGTGTCGCGGTGATCTTGCTGTCGTCCTTGAGCTTGATCAGGCCTGCTTTCTGGAGCAGCAACAGGGCCCGGCCACCATTGGTGGGGTCGTTGGGGATGGCTACAGTGGAACCGTCCTCAAGTTCATCCAGCGACTCAATTTTGCTGGAATAGGCGCCAAAGGGCTCCACATGGACCCCTACCACACTGACCAGGCTGGTGCCCTTGCCTTCATTGAAGGACTCGAGGTAAGGCTGGTGTTGGAAGAAGTTGGCGTCCATACGGGACTGGGCAACTTGGGTGTTGGGCTGGACGTAGTCCGTGAACACCTTGATATTCAGCTCGACGCCCTGGTCTTCGAGGTCAGGCTTGATGAATTCGAGAATTTCGGCGTGGGGCACAGCCGTGGCTGCCACGCTCAATTTTTCCGCAGCCTGGACTGAAAATGCCGCCAGGGCCGCAGCAAGCACTGCAATGATTCGGGTTGTTTTCATACTATATCCCTCTTTGGGGTTCTGAGGTTGGGCAACCATTGCCGACATTGCTGCCGTTACAGTCGTGGTTGCCGTGACTTTTCGAGGTGGTTCTAGCGCCGGCTGAAATACAGCACCAGACGATCACCAAGCATTTGCAGAAGCTGAACGAAAATAACCAGGAGCGCCACTGTAATAATCATGACGTCGGTCTGGAATCGTTGATAACCGAAGCGTATCGCCAGGTCACCCAGGCCACCACCGCCCACGACACCAGACATGGCGGCATAGGACACCAGCGTAATGGCGGTCACGGTGATGCCCGCAATGATGCCCGGCAGCGCTTCCGGTAACAGCGCGCCCATCACGATCTGGCGCACGCTGGCGCCCATGGCCTGGGTCGCCTCGATAATGCCGCGGTCGACTTCCCTGAGTGAGGTTTCCACCAGACGGGCGAAAAAGGGCGCGCCGCCAGCGACCAGGGGCGGAATCGCACCAGCCACACCCAGGGAAGTGCCGATGATCATCACCGTCACCGGTATCATCACGATCAGCAGGATGATGAACGGCACCGACCTCAGGATATTGACCACGAATGAAATCACCGCGTAGGCCACCGGCTGGGCCAAGAGCTGGCGCTTGCCGGTCAGAAACAGCAGCACCCCCAGGGGCAGGCCGATCAGGACACTGAACAGTAGGGACAGCCCCACCATGACCAGCGTATCCCAACTGGCCCAGCCGATCTCGTCCCACTGCACATTGCTCAGTAGCTCATCCATTATCTAACTACCTCCACATCCACGTCCGCCCGGTGAAAAGCGGCCATGGCCAGGTCAAGGTCACCCCCCACCAGGGACAGGGTAAGCTGGCCGTAGGGTGTTGCCTTTATGTGATCAATACGACCGGACAGAATGCTGAAATCCACCCCCGATTCCCGGGCTACATGCCCCAGCAGAGGCTTGTAGGTGGCCTCGCCCTTGAATGTCAGGCGCAGAATCCGGCCTTCAGCCCGCTGGAGGTCCTGTTGCAGCTCGTCCCGGTCAATATTCTCGCTTTCAAACACGAAATCCCGGGTGGTGGGGTGCCGGGGGTGCAGAAACACATCAGTAACCGGCCCCATTTCCACCACTTCACCGGCGTCCATGACCACCACCCGGTCACAGACCCGGCGCACAACGTCCATCTCGTGGGTAATCAGTACGATGGTCAGGCCCAGCTCCTGGTTGATGTCCGCCAGCAGCCGCAAGACCGATTGGGTGGTCTGTGGGTCCAGGGCGCTGGTGGCCTCGTCACACAGAAGAATGGTGGGCCTGCAGGCCAGGGCACGGGCGATACCGACCCGCTGTTTCTGCCCGCCGGAGAGCTGGGCCGGGTATTTACCGGCCTGATCGCTCAGCCCCACCCGCGCCAGTAGCTCATCCACCCGCTGGCGGATTTCATTGCGGGAATAGATGCCGGCAAGCTTCATGGGAAAACTGATGTTGTCCCGAACGGTCTTGGAGGAAAGCAGGTTGAAATGCTGGAAGATCATGCCGACCTTGCGTCGAAAGCTGCGCAACTCATCTGCGCCATAACCAGTCACGTCTTCGCCGTCGATCAGTATACGCCCTCCTGAGGGGGCCTCGAGACGGTTAATCAACCGGATCAGGGTGGATTTGCCCGCCCCGGAATGCCCGACAATGCCGAACACCTCGCCGGTCTGGATGGTCATACTGGTGGGGTGAAGCGCGGGGATCGCCCGGTCACCGACCTGGTAGGACTTTTTTACCTGGTCAAATTCGATCACGTAGCAGCCTTGTGAGTGCAGCGTCAGAAGCGCGACAGTATAGCCCAATCTGCCAGCGAACCCGAGCCACCGGTTGCGTAAAAAGCCGTTACGGGCCATTATCCGCGCCGCCGCCAATGCGCTAGAATCAAACAGAGTCTGTAAACGCTGCCACGTAATCTAAGAGGGAGGCATCAGAGCCCCTTGGTCACCCATAATAATTCCAGTGACACACTACCGACCCGCATGAACTCGACCCAGGCATGGGTCGAGTACTTGAGCAAAGTCGAGCTGCCGGTGCTCGCCAATACCCTGCGCCGCATCAACGAGCTGACGGACAGCAGCAACAGCACGGTCAACGAACTGGCCAATGTCATTCTCAATGACGCCCAGCTGACATCCCAGGTCCTGCGACTCTCCAACACCATTTTCTACAACCAGACCCGCACCCAGGTCAGCACTGTGAGCCGTGCGATCACCCTGATCGGCTTCGACGCTGTGAAATCGATGGCCATCTCTTCGCTGCTCGTGGATTCCCTGCTCAAGAAAAACGACCGGCCCCACTTGCTTCGCTGTCTGGCCCGGGCAATCCATGCGGCCGTTCAGGCCCGCTGCCTGCTGCCAAAGCGCACCGATCATGCGCTGGAAGAGGTGTTTATCGGCGCCCTGCTTATGAACATTGGTGAGCTGGCTTTCTGGTCCTGTGAAACAGACCAGGCCAACGAGCTGGAAGTAAGGTTGCGTGCGGATGAACCCCCGGTAGAGGCCCAAAAAGCAGTGCTCCACACGACGTTTGCACAGATCACCCGGGGTCTGGTAGACGCCTGGTCGCTGGGCCCGTTCATCAAGGAAGTGGTCGCGCCAGGGCAAGCCAATTCCAAGGCAGCCAGTCTGGTGCGCAACGCCGTCGAAATGGCGAAGCTGTCCGAGAAGGGGTGGCGTGGCGTGGAAATGGAAAAAGTGATGGAAGCACTGGGCAAGGACATCGGTGAAAGCCCCGCAACGGTACGGGATAAGCTCAAAATCAACGCCGGAGAGGCAGCCCGGGTGGCGGTCTCCCTAGGCATTCCTCAGGTCACCGCCCTGATGCCCGGCAGTCAGCCTGATTCCGGGAAGGAGACCGCCGCAGCCCCGGAAGTGGACCCCGTGCTGCAACTGCAGATTCTCAGGGATCTGACCCACAGTCTGACCGATAAGCCAGATATCAACGAAGTCTGCCAACTGGTCATTGAAGGCATACACCGGGCGGTGGGTATGCAAAGGGTTGTGCTGTTGATGAGCGACCACAGTGGGATGGAGCTGATACCCCGTAAGCTGGGCGGCAAGGGCACCGAAAACTGGAAAGACAACTTCATCATACGCAAGGATGGCACCGGCACCCTGGGAGCCGTGCTGCCTCATGCGAGCTGTTACGTTTACCAGCCCAAATCAGGAGCGGAAACAGTCTCATACGATCGCTGGCTGGGCAATGTGCCGGCACTGGTCGGCCCACTGAAAGCCAAGGGACGCCTGGTAGGACTGTTTTATGCTGACAACGCTGCCGCAGACTACTTGCCGTCCGATGATCAACTCATGGCGTTCGGACACTTCGTCCAGAACGCCCAGCTGTGCATTACCTTGCTGTCCAGTAACTGATCTGCCACGAACTGATCAGAGTTCATACAACTTGGCCACGTGCAAAATCGGCCCGGTGGGGGCACCGGTGGGCGATCCGCCCGCAGGCTCCAGGCTGATGGCCAAGGTCCGGCTACTGCTGAGCAGCTTCCGGGTCTCGTCGTCGAGGATCACTTCGTAGGCGTCGCCCACCGGCATTACCCCCAGTGACACCGGCTGACCGTCATCCGGCACAATCCAGAGCTCGTAGTCCTTGCCCTGCTCGGCTGCCGTGGCGGCAACCGGGCGTAATTTCAGCTGCTTTTCGAACGCTGACTCACTCACCAGCCACAACGGATCGCTCAGTTCCGCCTGCACAATGGCACCGGACAACCGTTGGTCATCCTGTGGTGCCGGTTGCTGCAACAGAACGACCGCCAGCACCAGCGCTGCTGCCGTTGCCAACAGGCTCCAGCCAGGCCACAACCAATGGCCGACTCCATCATTGGCGGCTGGTGCAGGCCTGGCGCCCATGCTTTGCGGCCATAGCCGGCGCTCAATTTCTGACCATACCGAGGCCGGCGGCGTGGCTTCTTCTATACGTTCGCCCAGGTGCCCCAGTTTCTGCTCCCAGAACCAGACCTCCTGACGGACCCGGACTGACTCCATCATCCAGCGTTCAAAACGCCGGCGGGCTGGCCCGCGAAGAGAACCCAGAACATACTCCGCTGCCAGTGCCTCAATTCTTTCGGATGTCTTCTTCATCGTTCCAGGCACCTTTTTAAAGCAATCAGCCCGCGACGAACCCAGCTTTTGACGGTTCCTATGGGGGAGCTCAACGTTTCAGACAGCTCATCATGACTGAAACCCCGGTAATAAGTGAGCAATATGCTGTCGCGCTGGGACTCGGACAATTCCTCAAGACACCCGGTAAGTTCAGCGACACCGGCGCTGCGCAGGGAAACATCCAGTGGCCCTTCGCGACCGTCCTCGACATACTCAAGCTGGCTATCGCCTGCCGTCTTTTTGGCCTTTCTGGACCTCATAAGGTCGAGCGTGCGGTAGCGGGCGATCGTCAGCATCCAGCTCAATGGGGCGCCACGTTCATCGTGGTACTCACCGGCATGGTGCCAGATCTGCACAAAGGCATCCTGCACCGCCTCTTCCGCCAGCTCCCGCTGGCTGGCCAGTTTCAGGCATAGCCCGAACATCCTACCGGAGATTTTTTCATACAGTCGCTGGAACGCCTGCCGGTCTTCACGGGCGACAGCAATCAGCAGACCCATGAGTTCGTCCTGTTCGGTATCCGTGGCCATGAATTGATATCCGTCTGTTTGTTTTTAGGTTAGGTCTCTGTTCTACGGTTGCGGATGCCTCAAGGATGCACCCACCCGAAGTATTCCCTGCCAGTTTTTGTGACACGCCAGCAGCACGGTGGCACAAACCAGCCGGTTTTCTCACGCAAAGTACCCCAGTGAACAGATCACCTTATATCGCTGACTCACTTTGTAACAGAGTAACGACGAAAATGCTCTGGGGATAAAAATACGCTGGTAAAGGCGCGTTTTGCTGTCGGCACGAGATGCGCATTAGTCCTGCCCGCAAAAAAATTTTTCAAGACTGCATCTTTTTCGTCTGCCGATTCGTTCCACTCCGATAACACCAACAACAGAAGAGGAAAACCGAATGAATACACTGCTAAAACGCTCCGGTCTTGCAGTTGCGATTGCCGGACTCTGCCTGACCACCGGCCTGGCGCAAGCCTCCAGCCACCGCGAAGCCCCGTTCATCACCGAGATCCCGAAAGTGGACGGTACCGACTTCTACATGTTCCGCAGTTACGAAGTCGGCCGCGAAAACTTCGTGACCCTGGTTGCCAATTACCTGCCACTGCAGGACGCCTATGGCGGACCCAACTACTTCGATCTGGACGAGGATGCGGCTTACGAAATCCATATTGATAACAGCGGTAACGCGCAGGAAGACCTCACTTTCCGTTTCCGGTTCACCGATACGCTGAACGACATCCAACTGGCGGTAGGGCCGGATGGCCAGCAGGAAATGGTATCCGTGCCGCTCAAGAACATTGGCGACGCCAGCAATAGCGATAATGTCCAGTTCAGCCAGGCGTACACAGTAGAAATCATCCGCGGCGATCGCCGCACGGGGACAGTGCAGACCGCCACCAATGCCAGCACCGGCACGGAAAGCTTTGCCAAGCCGCTGGACAATATTGGCGGCAAGTCCTTTGCCGACTATGAAAGCTATGCCAACGAGCATATCTTTGACATCGCCATTCCGGGCTGCAGCACCAACGGCCAGGTGTTTGTGGGGCAGCGCAAGGAGGCCTTTGCGGTGAACCTCGGCGAGATTTTTGACCTGGTCAATACCAACCCGCTCGGCACCCGTGATGGTGAAGGCCCAGGCGACCTGGCTGACAAGAACGTGACTTCATTCGCCCTGGAAGTGCCCACCGAATGCGTGACAGGCACGGCAGCAACCGCATCCGGTGACCCGGTGATCGGTGGCTGGACCACCGCCAGCGTGCGTCAGGCCCGGGTACTGAATCCTGCACCGACCACCAACGGCAAGGGCGCCACAGTTGAGGGCGGTGCCTGGACCCAGGTGTCCCGCCTCGGCATGCCGCTGGTGAACGAAGTGGTCATCGGCCTGAAAGACAAGGATCTGTTCAACGCCAGCGAGCCCAAAGACGACGGCCAGTTCGCCACTTATGTCACTCATCCCACCTTGCCGGAACTGCTGGAAATACTGTTCAGCAGCGCAGGAGCCTCGGCGCCGGATAACTTCCCGCGTACCGATCTGGTAACGGCCTTTCTGACTGGGGTGCCTGATCTGAATCAGCCTGAGGGCGTCACAGCATCAGAAATTCTGCGCCTGAACCCTGCCATCCCAGCTACCGCAGCTGCCAGCCAGAACGACCTGGGTGTGCTTGGCGCTGACAATGCTGGTTTCCCCAACGGCCGTCGGCCGGTTGATGACACCGTAGACATTGCGCTGCGTGTGGTGATGGGTGCTCTGACTTCTGACGCCCCCAATAAAGACACGCCGTTCACCGACGGGGTTCAGTTGGACCCGGCTGAGCTCAGGGAAAGCTTTCCGTACCTGGCTACCCCGATCGCCGGCTCACCCAATAGCTAACAGGAGGTCATGATGAATGTATTACTGAAAACGTCATGCCTGGTGGCTATGACTGCAACGATTGTGGCCTGCTCGGACAGTTCCAGCAGCAACCGGGCAGCAGGGCCGGATCCAACGGTTGATTTCACATCTTTTGTGAAAACACAGATCGCAGATACGGGTGACACTCGCGAAGCCGTCCTGGTTAACAAACAGGAGTTCAGTTTCAATGACCAGAACAATGAACAGGCCTTTGATGATCTGTTCATGCACTAGGAGCCTACGCCGGCTTCCAGAACTCCTGAAGCCGGCGAGCACATACCCCACCCGATCGGGTGGGGGTTTCTGTGCCGGGCTATTGTTGCTGATGGCACTGGCGGGCTTTTGCACCACCGCAATCGCCGCACCGGGAACTATCGAGACAGATTTCAACGACAATGACATTCTTGTGAAGCTGCCGGACGTAGCCTTGATCACCCCGGCATCCTCTGATTCAGCGGAGCAGCTGGCAGACCTTGTTCGCCGCCAGATCGACCGTGCCAGAAGCAGCGGCGACCCGCGTTTCCTCGGCTATGCCGAAGGCGCTCTGCAGCAGTGGCAGGGAGAGATGACAGACCGGCTACTGGTATTGCGTGCCACCCTGGAGCAAAGCCTTCATCGTTTTGACAGCGCCCGGAGCGACCTCGGCAATGTGATTGCTCGCACCGGCGACCTGCTGCAGAAAACCCAGGCAACACTGCTACTTGCCAACCTGGAAATCGTACAGGGGAACTATGAGATCGCCCGGACGCACTGTGAGCACCTGCAGCAAAGCTATCCCGGACTGATCGCCCACAGTTGCCTTGCCCAGATAGAGGCAAGGACCGGATCACCTGAACAGGCCTACCAATCACTTCAGCAACAGGTGGCTGACACCCGTTCAGACCCCATCAGCAGAGTCTGGGCTGAGGGAACCCTGGGAGATATTGCCGCCCAGCTGGGACTCCCTGACGCAGCCGGGCATTGGCATAGCGTTCTCAGCACCAGTCCCGACGATCTCTATACCCGTACCCAGTTGGCTGACTGGTATCTCAGTCGGAACCAGACCGACAGAACCCTGGCCCTGACCGAAGGCCACGAGCAGGTAGATTCCCTTGCCGTCATAAGGGCGATTGCCATGGCCCGTTTGGGACACCCGCGTGCCTCGTTACTGGCGGACAAGCTCAGGGAGCGGTTCGATGAAGCTCGCTGGCGAGGCAATCTTCTGCACCAGAGAGACATGGCGCGCTTTCACCTGGATATCGACGGTAATAAAGAGGCCGCCCTCACCTATGCCCAGGGCAACTGGCAGACACAGCGTGAACCCCTGGATACCCGCCTGCTGCTACGCGCCGCAAAGGCCGCGAACGACCGACAGGCGGAGCAGGAGGCCAGGCGCTGGCTGAACAAATACCGGCAGAACGACGCCCGTTTTCCGGAGGCTGAATCATGACGTACCGGACTCACCTGGCCTGGCTTACGCTTCCGATCGGGCTGCTTTGGCTGATGTTTTCAGCCACGGCGGTGGCTCATAAAGCCAGCGACAGCTTTATCTACGTCAATACCGACAAGTCCGAAATACGCGTTGACGTGGCCTTGCGGGACCTGGCACTGGTCTTACCATTGGATCGCAATGGCGACCGGGAGCTCAGTGGCTCGGAGGTGCGTGCCAGCCGTGACGGGATTACACGCTGGATGGAACAGGGGATAACGCTGTCCAACCCCAGTGGCAACTGTCGAATGGCGGGGCAACGCTGGGGTTTGGCCAACCACAGCGACGGGCCCTACGCCGCAGGACTTTATTATGTGCACTGCCCGGACGGTGCCGCGCCCGACCTGCTGGAATACAACCTCCTGTTCTCCCAGGACCCCTTGCACCGGGGACTGGTAAGCCTTGAAACCGGCGAGGGCAGCACCCTCGGCGTGTTGGCTCCGGATAACCGCAGCTTACCGCTAACCATCGGGCAGGCAGCGAGCGGCCTGACGCTGTTCGGAACGTTTGTTTACGAGGGAGTCATTCATCTTCTCATTGGCCTCGACCACATCCTCTTCCTGCTGGTACTGATGCTACCAGCGACAATGAGAGCGCGGAAAGGCACGGAGCAAGCCGGTTTAAAGCAGCGTCTGCTGGAACTGGCGGCCATCGTGACAGCCTTTACCGTCGCTCACTCTGTCACCCTGGCGTTGGCCGCCCTTGAAATCATGCGCCTGCCTATAGCCTGGGTGGAAGTCGTGATTGCGTTGTCCATAGCAGTGGCCGCCATCAATGTGATGTGGCCGATACTGGGCAGCAAGACCTGGAAGCTGGCCTTCGGCTTTGGGCTGATACACGGTTTCGGCTTTGCCAGCGTTCTGGGCGACCTGACCGCCGGGTTGTCGCAAACCGTGCTGGCGCTGGCAGGATTCAACATCGGTGTGGAACTGGGACAACTGGGGCTGCTGGTGGTTTTCTTTCCGCTACTCTATCTCTGGGGCAAAACGGATCATTACGGCAAGGCTGCCGTGCCGGTGATACTGATCACAGTGGGGGCAATAAGCCTGTACTGGGTTGTCGAAAGAACCATGGTGATCTGAATCACCAGGTCCCCGGCGCTTCGCGGTAGCCGGGGACATAACGAGGGATCCAGATCAGTGAAGGGCCCTGAGTTGGCGGGGGTACAGAGCTGCGGTCACTTCAGGCTCCTCCAGCATATCAGCCAGCTCGCGGTCGATGTCGGTCTCTTCGCCTTCTTCTGGCAGAGGTTCGAACAGGGTGCTGAGCCAGGCTGCCACATTGGGTGCCTCACTACGGTCATAGTCAGTGGACAAGGCCCGAATGCGCTTGAAGCCGATGATGCGCTGATGCCTCGGGTCCCTGATCTGCTCGAAACCACGCCAGTAGATGCGGTCACGGGTGTGCAGCTGGACGAACAGGGTGTCGATCGGGTCAGGGGTGTCCCCGGCCTGACTGCCCTCTTCCTTGTGGCGGATAGTGGTCCACGCTGGGTAAAGTACTGCCACCGCATCACCTTCTACATGTTCCCGGGCCGCTCTCAGGATCAGTGCCCAACGGGCCTTGTCGGCCTCGGTCTCTAGTGAATTGATCGGCAAGTCGTAGCTTTGGTCACTGGACAGGACGATGGCCATCATGGGAGCGTCGAGCTCACCCATGGCCTCGGCCTGCGCTACGGATACCAGTTCATCGATTGCCATCGGTTGGTTCATAATGCGCCCGCCTCCTCGATGCCACATGGACGAGGTCGTGATTACCACGGACCCCACCTACAGCATAGCCTGTTCCGGCCCCAAAGATAAACGTGCAGTCTGCATTGGCGGATCACAACCCTGTCCGGCTGACCTGTTCGGTACGCTCGTACTGGGCAAACCACGGATCCGCCTCTTCCAGCTGGGCCGCCAGCTGCAGCAGGACGTCTTCAGCACCATGGCGGGCGCCGAACTGGACACCTACCGGCAGCCCTTCCGAAGTCCAGTACAGGGGCACTGACATCGCCGGCGTTCCGGTCAGGTTGGCCAACTGGGTGAAGGGCGTTCGGGCCAGGCTTTCCAGCGCCAGTTCATCAACCTGACCACTCAGGTGCACCAGACGGCCGGCCTTGAGTAGCAGCATCAGGCGGGAAGCGAGCTGGAGGTGGGCCGGCGTGTTGAGTTGGCCGATCCGCGCCGGCATCTGGCCGGTGGTGGGACACAGGTACAGGTCGTAGCCCTGGAAAAACATGCCCAGGGCCCGGCCGAATTCGTTCCAGCGCTGGCGCATGCGGACGTAGTCGGGCAGGGGCAATGTCTTGCCCAGCAGGCCAATCAGGCGGGTATCCAGCTCAAAATCGGCGGTTTTCGCGGCCATCTCCTGGCTGGCCTTCTGCATCAGCGCAGAGACCTCACCAAAATAGAGGCCCATGTAGCATTTCGCCATCTCCGCACCATCGAACTCGGGCTTTGCCAGCTCAACCCGATGGCCCAGGTTCTCAAGGGTACGGGCCGCTGCCTCCACGGCGTCGGTGCAATGCCGGTCGACCTCGGTGCCATAGGGCGAGGCCGTAAACATGCCGATCCGCAGCCGCCCCGGGGGCCGCTGCATAAGGGCGGAGTAACTGTCGGGCGGCGGCGCTATATCGAACGGGTCCCCGGGCGCCGGACCGGCAAGCAGGTCCAGCATGGCCGCACTGTCTCGCACGGTTCGGGTCACCACATGGTCACTGGAGGCGCCGGTCCAGAACTCCGCCATCTGCGGGCCTGCCGAAACCCGGCCCCTTGACGGCTTGAGCCCGAACAAACCGTTGTAGGCAGCCGGGATCCGGATCGAGCCACCGCCGTCGTTGGCTCCCGCCATGGGTACCACCCCTGCCGCCACCGAGGCCCCGGAACCGCCGCTGGATCCACCAGGGGTCAGCTCGGTGTTCCAGGGGTTGCGGGTTGGGCCCCACAGCTGCGACTCGGTCACTGCCTTCAGGCCAAACTCCGGCGTGGCGGTACGGCCGATAAAGACCAGGCCGCCCTGGCGACAGCGACGCACGAACTCCGAATCCTGGCCCGGACGATAGTTGCGGAAGGCCCGGCTGCCAAACGTGCAGGGTTCCCCTGCCTGTTCCTGACCCAGATCCTTCAGCAGGAACGGCACTCCGGAAAAGGTTGCCCCCTCGGGTGCCACCTGCTCACGGGCCTGTATGAACTGGGGCTGACAGATCCCGTTCAGGGTGCTGTTGACGGTTTCCGCCCGGGAAATCGCCGCTTCACGTACGTCCTTCGCGGTCACACTGCCCCGCCGGATAAGATCAGCCAGGGCTACGGCGTCGTATCGAAGATATTCAGACTGTTTCATGGCGTTTTCCGGCCTGTTCGGCGTTCGGTATGTGTTTAGGGCGAAGGTGGACCCAAGCATACCGCAACCGGCCAATTAAGGAACTGGCTCCAACCTGTCAGTTAAGGCCGTTGCGGGGCAGGGCCACAGGCGAGGCGTTCAACGCCCCGGTGCGCATGGACGCGGCACCCGGGAGACTATACGATCTACGGACTCCACCGATTTTCCGCTCGGGAGCAGACTGCGATGAATCCAAGACGTATCGCCACCATGCTGGTCATGCTCATGGGCTTTGCCGGGATCGGCGCCGCCGATACACCAGAGCCGGAGGCAACCTGGCAGGACATCATAAGGGCCACACCTTACTGGGTCAGCCAGGGTGTGTTCAGCAATATCGTGACCATCCGCCGCTGGGTACTGGCCGAGTCCGGTTACTGCAGCGACCAGGATCGCCACATTCTCTATGGCCTGCGTGGCAAATTCCTGGGCTATATCGAGGACGGACAATCCCGGGCCGAGACCCAGCAGCGTCTTAACGATACCCGTGCCCGTCTCGCCAGCCAGGATCGGGTTGAGGCCTGGACTCCCGGCGATGAGGGAATGGTGGGCTACCCTTTTGCCCTTGCCTGTGACCAGCCCCACGTTAACCTGAACGAAGCACTGGCGCGCTTTCTTGGTACATTGCCCGGGGAACGGGTGTGGGGCACCTGGGATGACCTGAGCCTGGGTTCTGCCTCAGAGCCGCTGCCACTCCATGATGCTTTAATGCATATCTACTCTACCCGTAAGCAACAGCAACGCCTCGACCTGCCGCCGGAATTGCCCCGCTACCTGGCAGGCCAGTTACTGATTGAGAGCGGAGGCCAGACCCGGGCTCACTCCGCCGCCGGCGCACGGGGCATCATGCAGTTGTTGCCCAGCGTGCTGACCGATTGTGGTGTACCGGAGCGCAACCACTGGCACCGGATGGCCCAGATCGATTGCGCCCTGAAGCTGATGCACCAGAACGCCCGTAACCTCCGCCCCGAGTTCCAGGACCGGTTCGGAGCATTGCCGAATGACAAGCGCGACCGGCTGTTTACCCTGCTGCTCATCCAGGCCTACCACGGCGGACTGGGACGGGTGCGAACACTGCTTGCTGATGAGACCCTGTCTGCGCCTGCACAGTACTTTGCCGAGCATCAACAACGGTTCAGTGCCGGCGATATTGCCTTCGGCCTGATATTCCACAACCTCGGCCGCGACCGTTTCGGGCTGGCTTCACTGTATTACCTGGCCGACGTGGAGCTTGCCACCGAGGCGATCTGCAACGCGCCGGCCATGAACGAGAAAGCCCTGTGCCAATGAGCCGGATATGCCAGGCGCTGAAGCGGAGGTCTCCGGTTGGTGGATTTTCCCGTCATCCCTGAAGCCCTGACCTGGGCGAGTGCTGGTTTCCTGCTGGTCTGCTCGTTGGTCACCTCGATGATTACCGCCAGCCTCGGTGCCGGCGGCGGTGTGCTGTTGCTGGTACTGCTGGCGCTCTGGCTGCCGCCGGCCGCGATAATACCGGTGCATGGGATGATCCAGCTGGGTTCCAACGCGGGTCGGGTAAGTCTCACCCTCCGTCACGTGAACTGGCGGGTGATTGCAGCGTTTCTACCTGGGGTATTGATCGGGGCAGCAGCGGGCTCCCTGCTGTTGATTGAGTTACCACCGGTAATCTGGCAGCTGACCATTGCCGCTTTTGTACTTTACCTTTGCTGGGGTCCAGGCCTGCCCAAACAGGCGCTCGGCTCGGCCGGCGTCTTGCTGGCCTCCGCCATCACCAGCTTCGCCAGTCTCTTTGTGGGCGCTTCCGGCCCTCTGGTCGCCGCCTTCATAAAGCAGATTCCAGGTGACCGGTTTGCCACGGTCTCGACCTTTGCCTGCGCAATGACCCTGCAGCACGCTCCCAAGGCGCTTATATTCAGCCTGGCTGGTTTCGTGTTTCATGAGTGGGCCGTGTTCGTACTGGCGATGATCGGCTGTGGCTTTGTTGGCACCTGGCTCGGACTGAAGTTACTCAATACGCTGAGCAACAAGCATTTTCACCGCGCCTTCACCTGGATCCTGACCCTGCTTGCCGCACGATTGATCTGGCAGGCACTGGCGTCATCTTTGTGAGAGACCGGCCCTCCTGCGGGAGCGGGTACGCAGCTCTTCGTAAAGGGCGTTTGCTGCCAGGGAGGCAAGAATAATCCCGCCGCCAATAAAGCTGAGAGTGGGCGGCACTTCGGCCAGAAACAGCCACACCAGAAAGGTTCCGATGACGGTTTCCAGTAACAGCAGCAGGCTCACCTCCGCCGCCGGCAGATAGCGGGGGCCGGTCTGGATCAGGATACTGGCTGCCGGCAGAAAGCCCAGGCAGAGCAGGACAATCAGGCCCATGTCGGGCCAGCCGGGCCAGCGGGCGCCGCCCAGCAGGGCGCTGATTACGGCGGTGGCGACTGCACCAATGATCAGCATGACACTCATGTCCACCCCGGACCGTGACCGCGCAACAGCCAGATTGGACGCCAGGGCAAAAGCCGCCATGCCCGCCATGATCAGCCCCAGGGGCTCGCCCGCACCCATTTCACCAAGAGCCATCAGGCTGGCGCCACCAACGCAGACCAGGATCAGCAGCCAGGTCCGCAGGGGCAGGTGTTCCTTCCAGATCAGCCAGGCCAGGAGGGCGGCAATCACCGGTGCGGTATTGAGTATCACCAGCACGTTGCCGGCGGCGGTGTACTTGACGCCGGTGACGAAGCCAACGGTGCTAACGCCGAAGGCGAGCCCGCAATAGAGGCCCGGCCAGCCACACTGGCGCATCTGGGCAGGCAACCGATTGCCATAGCGCCAACCGTTGATAATGAGAAAGCCAATGCTCAGCAACAGCCCCCGCCAGAACAGAAACACCAGGGGCGAGACATCGGTACTTTTGACCAGCAGGGAATCCGGCGACAGCAGCAACACCCCAAGCCCGGCAATCATAAAGCCACGGGTGCGCAGGCGTCTGAGTTCCTGGGACTGATCTAGACTGTCCATGACATGGATTTCCGCGGTTTGGGGTGAACCTTAGCCGGGCAAGGGTCCGCTCAGAGCGGCACGGCGACCACGCAGTCTCGACCTTCGGCCTTGGCGGCATAGCAGCCCTGGTCAGCACGGGCCATAACCTCCTTGATGCCATTGTCCCAGGCCGACAATTCGGATACTCCGATACTGGCCGTCACCCGGTATTCGACGCCATCCTGCTCAAGGACAAGCTCAGCGATACTGGCACGAATCTGCTCGGCAATGGCGACTGCCCGTTCGAGGCCGCAGGCTGGCAGCAGGATACCAAATTCATCACCACCCAGGCGGCCCACGGAATCGGACTGTCTGACCCCCTGGGTCAGCCGAGCGGCCAGCTGCCTGAGCATTTCATCCCCGAGCAGGTGGCCACCATGATCGTTCACCGGCTTGAAATGGTCCAGATCAATAAGAAGTAACACGCTGGCGCTGGCTGACCGGTTGGCTTCCGCCAGCCATTTGGCCATCACTGAAGTGAAGGCCCGGCGATTCAGCAGACCTGTCAGGCTGTCGTGACTCGCTTCCCATGACAGTCTCTGCTCGTTCCGGCGCCGTTCACTGTCATCCCTGAGTACAAGCACCAGGCGTTCGTGGTCGCTATCGCGGTTGAGCCGTAGCATGGTGAGCTCAATATCGAATTTTTCCCCGCGGCTGTTGGCGAGCACCACATCCAGGCTCTCGATTTCATCCCGGGCCAGAAGATTGCCCATGGTCCAGATGGCATCTTCCAGGCGAATACTGACGGCATCGAAGAACTTATCCTCTGCGGTCAGTTCACTGACGCCCAGGAATTGCCGCGCGGCTTTGTTGGCATAGCGAATCCGGCCCTGCTTGTCAGTAAGCAACACCCCTTCGTGGAGAATACCCAGAATGCTTTCGGCCCGTTTCTGCTCAGCCTTCAGCTGCGCCTCTACCTCGAGCTCGTGGGTGATATCACGCACAACCGAGATGGTACCTATGCACTTTTCGTCGGTCTTGATAGGCGCAATCATGGCATCCACCCAGACCATGGCGCCCGAGGAACTGCGCAGCCGGAACTTGCCCCGGTAGCGCCGCGCCGAGACCAGTGCCTCACGCCAGGCCTCAAACGCGATCTGGCGATCTTCCTCATAAACGCCGGTCACCAGGTAGCGCTGGGTAAGCTTGTCCAGGCCCCGGCCCACAATGGTTTCGAAAGCCGGGTTCGCAAACTCGATGCGACCCAGCACGTCGGTCTGCACAATGCCGATAGGCGCACTCTGGGACAGGGAGCGGAAAAATGCCTCGCGCTCCACCAGAGCGCTCAGGACACGGGTGCGTTCGGCGTTGACCTGGTTGAACGTTTCCGCCACACCACGGATCTCACGGCCACCGCCGACCCGAACGGGCTCGACCTGCTGGCCAAGATTCCGCTCCGAGATCTGCTCTGCCAGGGCCCCCAGCGGATGCATCAGACGGCGGAACAGGACCAGGGCCAGCGGGGCGAGCAGGAAAGCAACAACGAGAGTGACCCACAGCATCACTTCGGTCAGTCTTCGCACCGGGGCAAAGGCCTCGGCGGCCGGCCAAACCACAGCTACAAACCACGGAGCCTGATCCATTTGCCGTACTGAAATCAGCGTATTGACGCCCAGGCTGTTGCTGGTGCGCCAGGTACCTTCCTGACCCGCCATGGCGTTGACGAGCACCTCGTTGGATTCGGGCACCGCCGACATGATCTCATCCTGCCGGGGGTGTGCCAGAGTAATGCCACGGCGGGTAGCCACCGCCACATAACCGGTATCACCGATCTGTGTGCGCTCGACGTCACCCAGAAAATTGTCCGCAGCCAGACTGATGGCACCGCCAATGACGCCGATAAAACGCTGCTTGCGATCGAATATGGGTGAGGTAACCATCACCGCCGGATGGCCCGTAGCGGTTACAAACGGCTCGGATATTAGGGTGGTGAGCTGGTTACTGGTGTCCTGGAAATAGGCCCGGCTGCTGGCATCGCGCCCGGTAAGCTCCCGTTCCGGGGGGTGCTCGGCAATGACAATACCATCGGCATCGAACAGGTAGAGGCCGTTGAACAGGTGACGAAGGGCGACTTGCCGATCCAGCAACAGCTGGGCACGCTGCTCCAGGGTGACCTTTTCCATACTGAGCTGGGCCGCCACGCTCGCCAGCACCTGGTAACGAGCGGTCAGTTTGGTATCCAGCTCCCGCGACACCAGGGAGGCTGTCGCCGCCATCTGCTCCCGGACCTGGGATTCGAGCTCCTGGCGACCCACGTGGCTGTTGACCAGTGTGACGGTTACCGCGGTGAGCACGATACCCAATACCACCAAGGCTACGGCACGGTTTACCAGGCTGTCATACCAGCGCTGGATCAGGTTCTTTAACATCATGCTCCAGTTCTATCCTCTCCTGAGGCACTTCCGTTAGGATTGCGAATCATATCTGAAACCGAAGTTTATCAGAGTAAGGGAAAAGCGACGGTTACGGCTGGCATCCTTAAATCATAATCGTTATCATTCGTTCTTATTCCTTCTGTTCCCCATGTGAGGCGACGCCATGTCAGAGACATCCTTCACCGGCGCCCCCGAAAACCTGTTAGCTCCGGTCCATCAGCTTATCGAGATGGGCGGGCCTGTCATGCTGGTGCTGATCGCGCTTGCGGTTGTCGGGCTCATCACCTTTTTCTATCTGGTACTGGCTGACATCCTGTTTGCGCCACGGTTCTCCGCTGACGTACGCAAGGCGGTTGCAGGTTGGCACGAAGCGCCGGACAAACGCTGGCCGGGGCGGGTTGAGCCCAACAAATCCGGCCTTGGCCGCGGTAATCCTCTCAGGCCATTGCTTGCCTTTGCCATGAACGCCCGGCTCTCCGGCAAGGAGCCCTCGGCCCTCCGGGAGGAGTTGGCCCGCAGGTCCCATAAACTTCTGCAGCCGTTTGAAGCGCCTCTCAAGATTATTGAAGTCATTGCCGCGCTGGCCCCTCTGCTGGGGCTTCTCGGTACGGTCATGGGCATGATGGAAGCTTTTAATGCCATGGCAGCCACTGAGGGCCGGGCCAACGCCAGCCAGCTCAGTGGCGGCATCTATGAGGCCCTGACCACCACGGCCGCCGGCCTGGTGCTCGCCATTCCATTTGCCGCGCTGGCCGCTTGGGTTGAATTCCGCCTGAGGCGCATTAACAGCCGCCTGAACGACGCGCTGGTTCAGATCGTCAGCGTGGAATTGCCGGGCCAGGGCACAGCGAGCGCCCCAGAAGCCAGGGAGACCACGGCAGAGCAATACGCCAGCCACCCCAGAATGGCTCATGTCGCTGGTTAGCCCGCGGCCGCCGAGGCCCATGCCGATCCGGATCACCCCTCTGATTGATGTGGTTTTTATCCTGCTGGTGTTCTTCATGCTCACCACCCGGCTGATGCCCACTGACCACTTTGAGCTGGAGAACACCACGGCGTCCCGGGGATCAAGCACGGGTGAGGCACGGCCCGAACTGATGCTTCAGGCCTCCGGCGCGCTGCATTGGCAGGGCCGCAGCTGGGCTACGGATGAGCTGGTCGCAACACTGGCCCAGGGCGGCGACAGTGACGTCAACCTGGTGGTCAGCGGCGATGCCAGCCTGGCAACCTTTACCCAGACGCTGGGCGCCCTTGACCAGGCCGGCCTGGACGTACGATGGCAGCGCAGCCCGCCCTCAGACACCGGGAACTGAAACCGTGAACAAGTTCACCCCCATCACTCCGGGCAGTGGGAAAAGCCTGCTGGACCGGGTGGAAGACAGCCTGTTGCCGCTGATTAACCTGGTCTTTCTGCTGCTGATGTTTTTTATCGTGGCCGGCAAGATCAGTGAGGTGCCCTTGCCGGAGCTCCCAGCGATGGCTGGCGAGGACCGGGCCGAGCCCCCGAAGGCAGAGCTCGTTGTGGAATCAGCTGACCGATGGCTTGTGGCAGGTGAACCTGTGGCCAGGGCGGATCTTGCTGATCATCTGCCGCAGCCCGGCCAGGATCAACCCCTGCGAATCGCCGCCAGCCGGGATATTACCATGGCAGACCTTGAGGCACTGTTCCGGCTGCTTGAAGAACTGGGCCACACCGATATCCTGCTGTTGACGGAACCTACCCCATGACGGCCCGGTCGCGCTGGCTCATGCTCATGGCAGCCACCGCCCTGGCGGCTGTCACCATTGTTGCGGCCCTGCCCATGACGCCTGAGGTGGAGCTAACCAGTGGCGAGGCGGCTATAACTGCCCCCAGCAGCATCCGTATCGACCTGGCAGAAGCGTCGTCCCAGGAAGAGGCCCAGGCGCCGGTCGAACCAGAACCTGCCCCGGCGCCTCAACCTAAGCCCGAACCAAGACCGGAACCAGAGCCAGAGCCAGAGCCAGAGCCAGAGCCAGAGCCAGAGCCAGAGCCAGAGCCAGAGCCA
>NZ_JAAMPF010000035.1 GCF_011074795.1 Marinobacter salicampi | reverse complement strand
GCTCTTTTTCCTCCAGGCCGGTACTCAATTGCGCCCGGATCAAGTGATCAGAAAGTAGCTTGACGGACGTAGCCTCTTCCGGGGACGGTTCGGATTCTCCTGCAGCCGGCGCCGGAAGGGAATCGGGCTCTACCGATGACTCCGGTTCGCTCGCCCGACTGGCCGACTGACTGGGCGACTGAACGGAGTCGGGTTCTGCACTGGATTCACTCGATGCGGTTTCGGCAGTTTCGGGCATAGAGCCAGTTTCGGACATGGAGGCAGGCGGCTCGGCAACTTCTGCCTGGGGAAAACTGGGGCTAGTTCAGATCTATTTTCGCAGAGTACCTGGTGGCTCGAGGAAAATAGATCTTAATCTGTCCCGGTTCACGTCCAATTGAGTTCAGTTGAAGGATAGCTGATGGGCTTTCACCAAGTTACGGTAATAGAACTCTGTTGCGGCCGGTCCGATACCGCCATTCAGTCCAATGTGTACAGGTTCCCTGGGCGTTTCCTGCCCTCGCCAGGCCAGGAAGATATTTGTTGCAAGTCATTGGGGGCGATCGCGCTATTCCGTGCCGGCCCGATGAAGTGCCTTATAGCGCTCAGCCAACTCAACCCGGATTGCCCGTCGTTCTTGACCATTGGCAAAGCGCCTGATCTGTTCACTGGTTTCCGGCTCCAGTTTCGGAACCTCCATCGCTTTGCCATTTTCATCAACCGCCACCATGGTGAAAAAACAGCTGTTGGTGTGTCTGACCAACTTTTCCCGGATGTTTTCTGTAATCACTTTAATGCCCACCTCCATGGAGGTGCGCCCGGTGTAATTCACACTGGCCAGAAAGGTGACCAGCTCACCCACATGAACGGGTTGGCGGAACATCACCTGGTCCACAGACAGCGTGACCACATAGGTACCTGCATAACGGCTGGCGCAAGCGTAGGCCACTTCATCAAGGCACTTTAACAAGGTGCCGCCATGTACATTCCCGGCAAAGTTAGCCATGTCGGGGGTCATCAAAATGGTCATGGTGAGTGTTTTAGATCCAAGCTCCATCAGGCTTTCTCCGCTGTTTAGCGTTTCAGTATAGGCCCAAACAACGCGGCAATGCCGATCACCAGCATCAATGCGCAGTCACTGCGCCACGTTGATCAACATTTCGTCACATAAAAAGCGCCACGGCGTCAGCGGACACAGGCTCCCTTCAATCAACTTCATACCATCCTGGCCGGCGACTGACCGGTTACCACTCCAGTTGGGGAAATTCGGGACAGATCTATTTCCGTAACGACGAATCCTGCCCACCTGGTGGTCCGCGCGACGGACGTAACAAATAGATCTGCGCTACACTCTGGACAGCAGTTCCCTTTCTCACCCGTCAGTGCGGGAGAACCACAATGCAGGACTACGAACTCTATTATTGGGGCCTGCCTTTTCGCGGAAATTTTATCCAGCTTTTTCTGGAGGAGGTCCGGGCGGATTACCGGAAGCTGGATGCCAGTGAGATCTACCCTGGCAAGAACCTGAACATTCAGTACCCGGGGATGGCACCTCCGTATCTTTTCGACTGCAAGGCCCAGGTCTGGCTCGCCCAGATGCCGGCGATTCTCATGCATCTGTCGAAGGCCTACCATTATCTTCCCGACGAGCCTGAGCAACACACCCTGGCTCTGAAGGTGATACTGGACTGCAATGATATTCTCATGGAAATCACCAACTACAATGGCACCGTGATGTGGGACCGGGATTCATGGACCGAATTCCGGACTCAGCGCCTGGCCGACTGGATGGTCATTTTCGAAAAGACCGGCCGGGCGCATCGCCTCAAACCGGACGCGGGCTATCTGTTGGGCGCCAGGCTCACGGTGGCCGATATCGCGACTGCCGCATTGTTTGGCACCTTGGTCCACAGCTTTCCGGAACTCGCCGCCGACCTGGAACAAAACGCTCCCCGCGTCGCGAGTCTCTGCCAACGAGTGGAAGACCGTCCGTCAATCAGGCCTTTTCTTGACAATCAGCGAAGGGAGTTGGGTAAGGCCTACTGTGGTGGTCAGATTGAGCAATCCTTGCGGGAGGTCATCCGATAGGGAAAAACCGAGACAGATTTATTGTTGGTCTGCCGCCGATCAGCTATGTAGGGGTGGGCTGGAGAACACAGCGGTCCGCAAGGCGATTTGTGACATCCTTGAAGGTGGCGAAGCCGCTTTCGGCGAACGAGCGAGGCGGTTTCGCTTCCGTCTCGATCGATAGGTTGGACAATGGTGGCAACTCCGTCCACGACCGGTACACCTTCGTGACGGCCCCAAGGGGCATGTTGGACCAGTCCGCTTGCAGTGGTGGCCTAACACACAATGACCGATTTTCCGCCGCTTCGCGGCTCAAAACCCGCGCGTTAGGACCTTATATATGGAAACTTTCAAGGACAGTCTAGACGTTTTGCAGAGCTTGAGCATTGTTGGAGCTCTTCTTTATGGCATCTTATATCTTTACAACCAGAGCCGAACATTACAGACGTCTCGTGACTCATACAGGCTTAGTAACTGGAAAGAGATCAGTTCGCTACTCACGGAAGACGCAAAGATTAGAGATAGTATTGGCTCTTTCTTAGAAAAAGTCGAAACTTATGAATCAGTTAAGCTGGAAAAGCTAAAGGCAAAATATCCAAACGGAAAGAGAGTATACCTCTCAAGAGAACTTGATGAGTTTCGCAAAATCGCACGACATTACGAATACATGGGAGCGTCCATTCGGCTAAGGTATTTGCCGCTAGATTTGCTCAATGAAGTGGTGCCTTTTCCGGATGAGTTCTGGGATAAGACAGAATATCTTCGCGAGTATATTGGGTCTAATTGGGGTGACAATCGAATAGCGTTGGATACATTTTTGGAGAATTTCGAGTGGATGCGAGATCAATGGCACAGGCGCAGATAAACCGAAAACCTGAAAGCTGGGAAAACCGGGACAGACCTATTTTTGCTTGGGCTGAGGGACGAGCCCCACAAAGCTTATTGAAAAACAGGCCTGTCCCGGGTTTCTACCGTTCTGCTTCCGACTTCGTTTATTGAGGGAGAACGGAAAACGCCCCCTTGGCCAGAAGCTCGCCTTCCTCTGTTACCACCTCAACTCGCCAGTCTCCCAACATGTGACGGTCGATATACTTGGCTGAGGATGCGCGCATGGGGTCAACCGACGGCCTGATTGCCACCCGCGCAACC
>NZ_JAAMPF010000034.1 GCF_011074795.1 Marinobacter salicampi | reverse complement strand
AATTTAACCTTTGACTGTTTCACTGCTGAGCGATCAAGACGCTTTTAAACAAAAGCGAACATTAGTAATCTCTTTTTAGAGATCCACGCTTCCATTGGAAAGGATGAACTGGCGAACCCGTTAAAATAGGATTTTTCGGTTCGATAGCTGTACTGCTTCGTCCTGATCTCTGTGTGGACCGATTGCAAAAACGATGATCTGGACACGATTGCCCTCCTTGGCTGAAAACTGTATGTCCATAGAGTTATAATTACAAGCTTCCCAAAACGCCAAAATTCTTGCGGTCTCATGTACAAGGCTCTGCAAACTTTTCACAGAGCCAGCAGCGGGATGGCGGCCGCTGAACCATAGATAAAGCCATGAAAAATCATTGTTTTGGGGATGTGAATCAGGTTTGGACGGGGAGGTGGCGTTTTCTTCTACGCTCAACGAGGAGGAGGAAACATGGCTACTATAGTGATCGTGCATGGCGGCTGGGGCGGTGGCTGGGAGTGGACTCCCGTCGCCCGCAAGCTCCGCGAGCGCGGACATGAGGTTTTCACTCCGACGCTCACCGGCCTCGGGGAACGAGCACACCTCGGCGACTCGGGCACCGGTCTCTCAGACCATATCGATGACGTTCTGGCAGTCCTGAAATGGGAAGACCACAACGATGTGGTGCTGTGCGGCCACAGCTATAGCGGCATGGTGGTCAGTGGCGTGGCCGATCGGGCCGCCGAACGAATCCGCTTGCTCGTCCACCTCGACTCATTTGCACCTAAGGACGGGCAGGCCTTGATGGACCTTGTCCCAAGCGAGTTCGCCGAGGCCCTGTTGGCGACGGCCGAGTGCCCATTCCCCCGGACCTGTTGCCTGCGAAAGGTGTACTTCCTGACGACGAACGCAACGCGTACATCGACCGCCTCGTAGCCCAACCTATCGCCTCACTGACCGAGCCGGTGAGGCTGTCGAGCGCTCTCGATCATTTACCTCGCGCCTACGTCCATTGCACAGGCTACCACGATTCAGTGATGGACCCCTTCGTAGAACGTGGCAAGGCCGAAGGATGGACCATCCGCGAACTTGACACCGAACACGACCTGCATCTGTTCGACCCCGAGGGTACTGCATCAGTCATTCATGGTCTGGCAACCCTGGTTGATTAGTGCACAAAGTCGCGCTGCCCCGTTTAAAGTACTACAACTACGATCAGGAGCAGCTTCACCCCGGCACCTTGGCGAAGTTTGTCAGCAGTCATGCCAGCGAAATTGGAATCATCGGTCCGTTGATGGCTGTGAGAAATAATGCTACGAATCAGGTGTTGGGGACGGCTCTAAATCGGTTTTTCTACAGCTCGTTAGGCGTCGCAGAAGGGGGTTCTGTCTATGCCAGTTATCTCAAAAGGAAGTTTAAAAATCGACTACACGGACGATGGGCAGGGTCCGGTGGTCGTTCTGATCCATAGTTCTGTCAGCGCCAATCGACAATGGCGTGCACTCACTGAAGCCCTTAAGGATCGCTACCGAGTCTTGGCGGTCAATCTATTCGGCTATGGAGAGACGACCGCCTGGCCAGGAACGTCTTCGCAATCCTTGTATGCACAGGCCCAACTGGTTCTGGCCCTGAGCGAGGAAGTAGCGAGCCCTATCCACCTGGTCGGGCATTCCTTTGGCGGCTCTGTAGCGTTAAAGGCCGCCATGCTACTTGGCCCACGGGTTGGTAGCCTTGTTCTCCTCGAACCGAACCCGTTTTACTTGCTAAAGCAGAATGGTCGAAGGCAAGCATTCCTCGAATCATGCCGCCTGCGAGATCATGTGAAATGCTTTGGCGCATTGGGAGATTGGATAAGCGTGGCGGAACGCTTTGCCGACTACTGGCTCGGTGACGGAGCATGGAGTGCAATGCCGGAGAAGCGGCGGGTTGCCTTCGCCGAAGCGTTGCCGCCCAATTTTTTCGAATGGGATGCTGTGATGCAAGAGGAGACCACCGTTGAGGAATGGAACAGCCTGACTGCAAGAACATTATTGATCAGCGATCAGGGGACCCGATTACCCATGCGGGAGATCGTCGATATCTTTGCCAAGGCCTGTCCTCACTGGTCTTTCCACTCCTTGGGTAAGGGAGGCCATATGGCGCCACTCACCCATCCAGATTTGGTCAATCCGATCGTTCGTGAGTTTCTTGACGCAGGTTTTGCATGAGACAGCGGATAGGGTTTTGCACCACAAGTGATGACGTGCGCATTGCCTACGCCACGGCAGGGCAAGGCAAGCCGCTATTACGCATCGGCGGCTGGATGACCCACATCGAGCACGACTGGGACAGCCCGGTATGGCAACATTGGCTGCGGGAACTCACGCGGGACCATACCCTGGCGCGCTTCGACATTCGTGGCTCGGGGCTGTCGGATCGGGCCGTCAGCGGCCACACGCTGGAAGCCTGGGTTCGCGATGTGGAAGCGGTGGCGGACAGCCTGGGGTGGCGACGTTTCCCGATTTTGGGCGTGTGCCAGGGCGCGGCGATTGCCGTGACCTATGCATTGCGGCACCCGGAGCGGGTCAGCCACCTGATTCTTTACAACGCCTACTCATGCGGTGCATTTTCTGAGGGCATGTCGAAATATCGCGTCCAGGAAGCCGAAACCCTGGCCCGCATGATCGAGATTGGCTGGGGCCGCAAAACCGGTGCCTTCCGGGAAGTCTTTGCCCGCCTGCTGTCACCCTCTGATGCTCCGGATCAGATTACCTGGTGGGACGATCTTCAACGCCTGACGGCTGACAGCTCCGCCGCCGCCGGGCTCTGGCGCGGATTCCATGAGATTGATATCCGCAGCCAGTTGCCGCATTTGCAGACACCCACCCTGGCCGCGCATGTCAAAGCCGACAACATGGTGCCCTTCGAGGCGGGGCGGGATCTCGCAAGCCGAATTCCGGACTGTCGCTTTCTGCCGCTTGAGGGCCGCAACCATATCCTGCAACCAAACGATCCAGGCTGGCGAACCTTCATCAAGGAAATCCGGCGATTTCTCAATGACGACCCACAAGGAGACGTGAGCCAGGCGTCCCTGTTTCATGAGCTCACCCACCGCGAATGTGAAGTGCTCGAACAGGTTGCCCGCGGGCGCTCCAACACCCACATCGCCGACACCCTGGCACTGGCACCAAAGACCGTGCGCAATCATGTGAGCAATATCTGCGGCAAGCTGGCGATCTCTACCCGTTCGGAACTGGTGGTCGAGGCCCGCAATGCGGGGTTCGGCGAAAGCTGAGCAGCTGACCTTTCCCTCCCTGGGACGTTCGTCCCGGTTTTCCGCAAATCCGTGATTTCCTCCGGGACACCTGCCTCATGTGCAGCGTAGTATCGCTTTGTAGGCTGAAACTGCGACATGCCACTGATCACAGGAGGCGAAATCATGTCTGTTGCAGAGAAAATATCTTCGTTCACAGAGCGCCAGGACAGCTTGCACCGCCACTATATCGAGGTGCCGGAGGATGCCTGGATCACCGATCACGCACGGGCGATGCCCGGCGAAAAGGAAGACCCGGTTCACGGCGCCGTCGAGCTGGCCAACAGCGGGGGAGTTCGCCATCAGTACGGTATTCATAGCGCCGTGGGTGGCGACCACGATGCCCCGAATCCCGGGGACTATCTTTCTGCCGCACTGGCCGCCTGTCTGCACTCAACGCTACGAATGGTGGCCGAACGCCTGGGCGTAACCATCCTGAATAGCGAAGTCAGGGCCACGGCACAGGTGGATGTTCGCGGGGCCTTGATGGTGGATTCAAGCGTGCCGGTGAAATTGCAGCGCCTGCATTGCGATGTTAGCCTGGAGGTGCCCGCTGATACCGATCAGCGAACGCTCAAAACCCTGACGGCAGGCGCCGAGCACTGCTGCGTTGTATTCCAGACGCTGCAGGGTGGCACCAAAGTGACCACTGACTGGCGCATTGACCAGGTGTCATGAAGCCGGTAACGGCGCATGACAATGTTTCAAAAGGAGCGAAAGGGAGAGATGTTATGATTCGTACACAAAAATTAAGCGCAATGACTACTTTTCTCGTGGCTTTGATTGTCAGTGCCAACGTTAGCGCAGCTGAACCGAAGCCTATTACGGCGGAACCCCTGACCCAGCGACACGCCTTTGACGGTGATGTCTCGGTCAGGATCACCCAGAACCTGGAGGGGCTGCCGGAACAGACGATCTCGTTTGATGATGCATCGCATCTGACTGTGGTGCGGTTCACCATTCAGCCGGGCGCGGTGTTCCCCTGGCACACCCACCCAGGCACGGTACTGATCACTGTCACTAAGGGCAATTTCGATTTCATATTCGCGCAAGACTGTGTGAATCGGAAATACGGCCCTGGGGACGCGCTGGTTGATCCGGGCGACACCGTCCATACGGCGTTAAACCCGAGCCGTACTGAGGAAACTGAGGTGGTTGCCGTGCTACTCGGTGCGCCCGCCAAAGGTGCGCTGACCATTCCGGTTGATAAGGAAAGAAACTCCGCCCTGGACACAGAGTGCGGCATCAAGCGCAACTGAGCCGACGCATACCGGTAGCTGCTTCTGCGGTGCGGTCCAATTAACTGTCTCCGGCGAGCCTGCTGCCATGGGCTATTGCCATTGTGAATCGTGTCGGCACTGCTCAGCCGGACCTGGACTTACCCCGGTCCACCAAACACACCTGAGCCTCAAACGGGGGCTTTGCGACTCGGACCTGAATGTTCGCTTTGCGACCAGTCCCGCATCCCAGGCAATACCTAAACAAAAGCGGACATTCAGAAACTATCAGAATGCCCAGAAAGCGGACCTTTATGGAGCGTTAATTTCAGCATTTGTGTCTCGTTCAAAGTCGATCAAAAGGGCTGATGGATGGTCCGCGCTCGTTTGTTTTCGATAATGTTCGTGTAAATCTCAGCCGTTCGGATATCGCTAGGCCGATGCACTGGCTTTAAGCTTTTC
Source organism: Marinobacter salicampi (assembly GCF_011074795.1). Classification (GTDB taxonomy): domain Bacteria; phylum Pseudomonadota; class Gammaproteobacteria; order Pseudomonadales; family Oleiphilaceae; genus Marinobacter; species Marinobacter salicampi. The sequence continues at coordinate 3,942 of NZ_JAAMPF010000034.1, read as the reverse complement.
GACTATCAGCTCCAATTCGTTCAGATGCTTTCGAGTGCCAGGCTCCCTGGCAACAGGGGGCGCGCGCCAGCACGCGTCAGTGCCTCGCGTCCTCGAGCCGTGAGGTCGGTGACAAAGCGGAACTGCTGGCGTGGGTCGACTGGGTAAGCCCGAAGAGTGTATTTCGTGCCCCAGATCTCCTCTCGGATAACGACCACGACGGGTTCATCGAAGCAGAGATAGGGGCTTGTCATCGCCACGCTTTCCAGCGCCTCACGGGCACGTGACATGTCATGCTCCGGGTGAACGTAAAAGCTGGCGTTGCATTGCAGAGTCGGCGTACCGTTATTGGCGTTCCTCACAGCTGAAGACCAGAGTTTCAGGTGCGGCACCGTGATGTAATCATCATCCACCGTGACCAGCGCGACAGTCCTCATGCCCACATTCATCACTTCCCCATAGTGACCGTCAATTTCGACCCAGTCGCCGGGCCGATAAGGTTGCTCAAAAGCCGATACGACGCCGGCAATCAGGCTGCTGGCATAGTCTTTAAGGGCAAAACCGATTGCCAACCCAACGGCCCCGAGAATGGTCACCATATTACGCAGTGAGGGTTCGATGACTATCGGCACTGTCAGAATAAGCGCAGCCAAAACAAGCAGAAGACGAATCAGCGGCACTGATGCCAGAAGGAAGTGCCGCAGGCTGCCATGCAGACGATTTGCCAGCCAGGGCAAAGCACGTTGGGAGATTATGATCAGTACCAGGGCGCCGAAAACGATCATGGCCAGCTTCAGCATTGCGGCTTGATCGAGGCTATTGAACAGATCGGTGAGTTCGGTCGAGCTATTCACTATCAATCCTCAGAACGCGTCGGTAAGGTAGCGGCGCACGCGCAAAAACTCACGTACCGTAGAATAAGCCAGCGGGGCAACCTGCCAGCGTTCGCCATCACGAGTCAGCAGTCCCAAAGCCTGCAGGCGTAGCAGTTGAGAGGCAATTCGGGCGCGCGGCGACGGCAGCAGGAGCGTGAGCAGATTGGTCGTCAAGCCACGGTGAAGAAGTATTGCGTGCAACACGAAAGCGACATCCTCATCCGCCTCGGCGAGCATCGGGGGCGTTTCAACATCTTGCGCAACCCATACGTTATCGCTGGAACCGGGGCCGTCAGTATTTTGTGTGGTCCCACCTGTCCCTCGCACTTCGGCGCGATCCTGCTGCTCCGTCTCAGGCTCCGAGCGAAGTTGTTTACGCCAGTAATGCCAGGCCAGGCCTGGATTGCCCTGGCAATGGGCCGCAAGCTGACGAAACTCCGGCAGATCCTGTTCGTCGTCTGATGGCGCACCAGTGCTGGCATATGCGTCTTGGGTCTCATCCGGCACCAGGGGTTCTCCGCTGCGAGCACTGAGGAAGCGGATCTGGTTGCGACTGCCCGGCGTGGTTCTGCCACGCACGAAATAATCGGCGAGCATCGGTCCGTCAAAGGCTTGCAGAGTCATTGCGGGCACACCCGTCAGGGGAAAAATACGCTGGACGAAGGCGAATGCCCAACTGTCACAACCAATAATACCCGGGCCCCATTCGCCTGAAAGGGCCCGTTCCATAAAACCTCGCAATAGATCCAGGCCGTTGGCGTGGCGGAAGAAACACAGCTCAAGAGCAGGCAGCACCCAAGGCTGACCGTTTCCCTTGGGCAGCGCCTCCAGCCAGGCGCTGTCGCCGTTCAGGATCTGCTCCGTGCCAGGTGGTTGCCACACGCGTGCGTGATGTTCGGCAGCCCAGTTTTCAAGTATCGAACCATGGTCACAGTAGGGCTGGCTGACAAAAAACCAGGGAGTGGTGTCTTCGCTTTTGGAACTTCTCGCACCCGGTTTGAGGACGCCTCCCAGGGTCACTTCACTGAAGGCCTGCGCTAACGATCGGGCTGCGGATGACCAATCGATGGGCGGCACGATGTGGGCAAGGCGAACGTTTGGCAGTTCTCTCAGATCAGCCTCAGCGCGGAAAACTTCGGCTTCCCCGTCTTCGCCACTGAACCGCTGACGCAATGCTTTCCAGCGTTTCTTGACCAGATTCGTCCGGCCGTCGGGCGGTAGGGTGTATTCTTCGATGGGGACGGTGTGCCAGGGCCCTGGCGCGGACGAGTTTCCCTCGTCCATATTGGAGCGACTCATCGTAGAGTAACGAGCCCCCGATTTGCTGTTTTCATGCGTCAAACTCAATTATTTCTGGTCGGGATTGAATGACAGTAATATAACACCCGGCATTTCGAAATCCATCTCGAAGGCGACTTTAGCGAAGAGCGGCGAAAATCATCACCAGCGTCAGAAGGCGCGACTGCACGGAGGCATTATCAGCGTCCAGGAAATCGGTGCAAGAAGCACCGATTGCGTCCTTTGTTAGCGCTTGTTAAACCTCCTCACGCACCTGCGCATAGGTAAGCGCCGCGAAAATGCCCGTGCCACCCAGAACGTTCCCGGCGAAGGCAGGCAGGATGCCTCCGAGCGTGGCAGCCAAAATTCCGAGTTCCCCTCGAACAACTAAAATGAAGAGCTCGGTCGAACCCGCCACTACGTGCGACATACCGCCGAGCCCAATCATGTAGGTCACTATAATGATCATCAGCACCTCGCCGGCGCCTTCCATGCGCGGAAGAATCCAGACCAGTGCTGCAATCAAGAACCCCGCTGGTATGCCCCAGGCGAAATGCTCCCAGGCCGTTGCCTCGGCGTAATGGTGTGAGATCGCGAGAATGCCCTCGAAGCGGGCCTCCGGTATGATGTGTCCGTAGACTAGGACTAAGGCTGCCGCCAGGCACCCCACGAGATTGGCGGCAAAGACGATGCCCCAGAGGCGCGCGGTCTGGTAGAAACACGCCCGTGTCGGCGCAAGGAAAAGCTGTAATATCGGCGTGATGGTGTTCTCGGTGAACAACTGCATTCGCCCGAGGATGACGATCAGGAAGCCAACCGTGTAGCCCAGGTTCGAGATGCCCGCGGCCCAGTCAGCATGTGGCAAAATTGATGCGAGAAACCCCTTGCACAGAACCGAGGTACTGATCGCCAGACCGGCCGCGACCCCGGACCACCACAGTGCACTCTTTGACCGCGACAGTTCGTGCTCACCTTCCCGTCGGATCGCCTCAAAGATGGCCGACGAGGGGACGTTCTCGTATTCATCGGCCTGTTCGTTTTCATCGCTATCAAGATCGTTTCCTTCGGACATGTATCGTAATCCACAGAGGAAAAAATCGGCTGTTTGCCGTCATTGACAGCTTTGCCAAATCTTCCCTAGACGTAGAAGTCCAGGTCTTCCTGGGCTTTCAACAGATCCCGCATCGTGATGGGATCGTCACCGAAGAAGAAGACCAGCCCCCAGTGGGTACCGAAGGCATTCCTGTCCGGAACGGTCTCTTCAGTGGGCGCCACAAGCTCGTGGGAATCAAAGTACGGGTGATCAACGCACTCTTTCGGCATTTCCAGCTTGCTGACCACGCGGCGACGCGGATAAACACCGAAGCAGCCTGCATAACCTTTCGCGCCCTCGACTTCCTTGGGGAAGAAGGCAGCCACTTCCTCTTTCGTGCTCTTCGGATCGAAAACCAGCATGGAGGCCTGGTAAGCACTGAATCCATAAGCTTTTTCAATCAGTTCGAAAGCCTTGAAGCCCGGTGGGCGATAGGCGATCTCACCAAAGTACATCTCGCCATCTGCGGTTACGAAGTACTCAGGGTGAATCAGGCCAAACTTGATATCGAACGTTTTGATCAACAGCTCGATCTGCTTGGTGATTGCATTCCTCCAGCTCTCGAGCTCCTTGGTTGCCGGCACAAATACCGAATAACCCAGAGTGACGTACTCGGAAATATTGAGGAACTGGATCTTGCCATCGTGAATCCAGGCTTCAACCGCGAATTCCCAGCCACTCAGGTGGCTTTCCATCAGCAGTGGATATTCCTCGTTC
>NZ_JAAMPF010000033.1 GCF_011074795.1 Marinobacter salicampi | reverse complement strand
AGCTGGGAGAGCATCGCCCTTACAAGGCGAGGGTCACTGGTTCGATCCCAGTACCACCCACCATTTTCTGCTTTGACTCGAACAGCGTCTCCAGCACTCTTTCGATCGCTCAAGCCTTGATAGCCCTTCAATAGCGTAACCTTGCCTCAACGTCGCTCGCTGATCTGATGCGATGGTTTTCGATCTTGCTGTTCTCCCCCCCATAAAATCTGGTTTGACGAGCCATGAGCCTTACATGTGCCTGGCGTATTCACCCAACCATTGGATGATAGCGATGGTGGCAGCGGGAAGGCGTGGTCAGACTGGGCTTCGGTAACAGTACGCCGGCGCGGTTCGAGTCTCTGGTGGTAACTCGCAGAGGCCCGAACCGCTTGTGGCAGGCTACTTGCCTATTAACGACTGGCCGCAGACCCTTACGGTGTTACCGTTAACGCCGGTCGAGGTGGGGTCGCAGAACCAGGCAATGGTCTCGGCAACATCGACCGGAAGGCCACCCTGGGACAGGCTGTTCATGCGCCGACCGGCCTCCCGAATGGTCAGGGGCATGGCTGCGGTCATCTGGGTCTCGATAAAGCCGGGCGCGACCGCATTCACCGTCATGCTGTCCTTCAGTTGGGGCGCCAGGGCCTCGACATAGCCAATCACCCCGCATTTCGAGGTCGAGTAGTTGGTCTGGCCAAAGTTGCCGGCTATGCCGCTGATGGATGAGACGCATACAATCCGGCTGTTTTCCCGCAGAAGGTTCTGCTCGAACAGGGCATCGTTGATCAGTTCCTCGGCGATGAGATTGACCGCGATGGTCATGTCCCAGAAATGCTCGGGCATGTTGCCTAGGGTCTTGTCCCGAGTAATACCGGCATTGTGAATGATCATGTCGAGACCTTCGAAATGGGTCTTTACGTAGTCTGCGATCACTTTCGGCGCATCAGGATCGGTGATATCGCAGGCCAGGGCTTTGCCTTTCGTGCGTGCTGCCACCACCTCCAGTTGCGCCATAGCGGTGGGGATGTCCAGGGCAATGACTGTAGCGCCATCTCTTGCCAGGGTATCTGCAATGGACTCACCAATGCCCCGGGAGGCACCGGTCACCAGTGCAACCTTGCCCGCCAAGGGTGCCGTGATATCCGTCACTGTGGCGGTGTCCCGGGTCTTGCCTATACGCACTACCTGACCGGACACATACGCTGATCGGGCCGACAGGAAAAACCTCACACTGGAATCAAGCTGTTTGGCCGCCGTGGGCGCCATCCAGATAAGATTCGACGTTGTCCCTTTCTTGCCCAGCTCCTTGCCCGTGCTTCTGACAAAACCCTCGAGCGCCCGTTGAGCCGCAGCCTGGGCAGGTTCCTTGCAGGTTTGCGGGTCACGCCCGATGACGAGGACACGACCGTTGAGTGCGAGCTTTTTAATACTGGGGTGGAAAAAATCGTAAACTGCCCGAAGCTCAGTTGCATTCTTGATGCCTGTGGCATCAAAGATCAATGCGGAGAACCTGAGGGATACCTCGGCAGACAGGTCAATTGGATGGGCCTTCGGGCCCACCCCCGCAGAATCAGCCAGCGATTCCACGTGGCTGGCATGGTGGATCCGGGCCGTGCCGGCGGACAGTATATTGCCAAGCTCCCTGATTGCCTTGCCGCCGCTCGCAGAGCCTGCCAGAACATCGCCTGTGATGAAGGGCTCGTCAACTCGCGCCTGGCGTTTCAGGGTCACTGGCGATGGCAGTCCCAGGGTCTGGGCTGCGGTTTTGCCGAGGGGAGTATTGACCAGTTTCAGGTAAAAATCAGACATAACAGGTTCCTTTAAGATGTCTTTGACTGAGGGTGGCGGACCCGGTTCGCAAACCCCTGGCCCGTCGGATGCAATTTATGGCGTCCATGTTAGGGTAACGAATTGTATTTGGATTGACTGAACGGGTATGTCGCGGTGTCAGGGATGCCAATGAGCAGCGCGAACCTGGCGCTAGACTGCAGGATAATAAAACAATCTCACTGGCGATAAAGCCTGTAACGACTTGAATTTAACAAAGGACTGACCTGATGGCACAGAACAAAGGCGAAACAGCCTCAAGAAAAGCCCCTGCTTCAAAAAAAGCCGCACCCGCTAAAGGTACAACACCGAACCAGAGTGACACCCAGAATGGCATACGGAAAGTCGCAATCATCGGCGGCAATCGCTTGCCGTTTGCGCGCTCCAATACCGCCTACAGTAAAGTGACCAACCAGGAGCTGCTGACGGCTGCCTTGAGAGGGCTGGTGGATCGCTTTGATTTGCAGGGACAGCGCATGGGGGAGGTTGTCGCCGGAGCGGTCATCAAGCACTCCCGGGATTTCAACCTGACCCGGGAGTCAGTGCTGAGCTCGGGCCTGGCGCCGGAAACACCGGCCTACGATGTGCAGCAGGCCTGCGGAACGGGGCTGGAGGCTGCCATCCTGGTGGCCAATAAGATCGCGCTAGGTCAGATCGAGTGCGGTATTGCCGGAGGTACCGACACAACCTCCGACGCTCCCATCGGACTGGGGGAAGGGTTGCGCCAGATTCTGCTTGACCTCAACCGGGCCAAGACGGCAGGGCAGCGACTGAAGGCCATCAGCCGGTTCCGGCCAGCGCATCTGGTGCCCGACTTCCCTGAGAACGGCGAGCCTCGTACCGGTATGTCCATGGGTGACCATTGCCAGGTTACCGCCCATGAGTGGTCTATCCCCCGGGAAGATCAGGACCGGCTGGCTTACGAAAGCCACCAGAAGCTGGCGGCTGCCTATGAAGAGGGTTTCTTTGACAACCTGATGACCCCGCTTGCAGGCCTTGAAAAAGACAACATCCTGCGGCCTGACACCACCCTGGAGAAGCTGGCCTCCCTCAAGCCCTGCTTTGACCGGGAAAGGGGCACCATGACCGCAGCCAACAGTACTGCCCTTACTGACGGCGCCTCATGTGTTCTGTTGGCGAGTGAAGACTGGGCCAGGGCTAATAATATGCCAATCCAGGCCTACCTGACGTTCTCGGAAGTGGCTGCGGTGGACTTCGTCGACAAGAAAGAGGGCCTGCTGATGGCACCGGCTTATGCGGTACCAAAACTGCTTGAGAAAGCCGGTATTGCATTACAGGATTTTGACTTCTATGAAATCCACGAAGCTTTCGCCGCGCAGGTGCTTTACACCCTGAAGGCGTGGGAAGATCCCACCTTCTGCAAGGAACGGCTGGGCCTGGACAAACCCCTGGGCAGTATTGACCGCAACAAGATGAACCTGAAAGGAAGCAGCCTTGCGACCGGCCATCCTTTCGCCGCAACCGGGGGTCGGATTATTGCAACCCTGGCCAAGCAGCTGGAGCAAAAAGGCAGCGGACGCGGCCTGATTTCCATCTGCGCGGCCGGAGGGCAGGGGGTTACAGCCATACTGGAGCGTTAACCTAAAAATATGCTTTTTTCCGTTGACTTAGATTGCTACGCTCCGTAGTATGCGTGGCAAGTTGATGCAGCCAACGAATACCAGAGGCGGCCGCTGATACCAAAAGTTTGTTGCGGGGTGGAGCAGTCTGGTAGCTCGTCGGGCTCCCCAACCCACGAAAGCCGAAGGGAGTCACCGACCTTCGAGTTCTGAGGCCGACCCACAGGGTTACTCAGATAATCAAGGTGAGCAAAAGTTTGTTGCGGGGTGGAG
>NZ_JAAMPF010000032.1 GCF_011074795.1 Marinobacter salicampi | reverse complement strand
GGCCCGCTCTTCCGGCGCGTTATCGATCTGGTCGAATGCGCGTGACTCACCTGTTCCCCACACTTCGTGACATACGCGCGTCAGCGCAGCAGTCAGCGTCGTTTTGCCATGGTCAACGTGGCCGATGGTGCCCACGTTCAAATGCGGCTTTTTACGTTCAAACTTTGCTTTAGACATTCGACCGTTCTCCCTAATCAACCAATGACCGTAACGCTGACCGGACAAAATGGAGCTCATGACCGGAATTGAACCGGTGACCTCATCCTTACCAAGGATGTGCTCTACCGACTGAGCTACATGAGCGATTAACCAAACTTAAAAACTGGAGCGGGCAGCGGGAATCGAACCCGCGTCATCAGCTTGGAAGGCTGAGGTAATAGCCACTATACGATGCCCGCAAGCAATAAATGGTGGAGGGGGCAGGATTCGAACCTGCGAAGCTTGCGCGTCAGATTTACAGTCTGATCCCTTTGGCCACTCGGGAACCCCTCCAGAACAGGCTTTTTACCGCGAAACCTGCCTCACAAACTAAAAGTGGAGCTGGCGGACGGAATCGAACCCCCGACCTGCTGATTACAAGTCAGCTGCTCTACCAACTGAGCTACGCCAGCCCACATTCGCCTCTTCAGCGAGGGCGGTATACTACGGAGTTTTCTGAGCAGTTGCAACACCTTCGCAGCCACTCAGCACGACCGATTCATACCTTTCCCTGAAGTCACTCAAAACCGTCTCCGGCTCAGAAGCACCAGGGGCGAACCCCACTTCAAAAACGAGGGCGTATCTTATCTGATTTCGGGGGAAAGTAGCCAGCGTAGCTTCGAGCCCTTGTGACTGGCGTCGGCTTAGAACCTCTTCAGCGGCGTCCAGAGATTCAAACAGCCCCAAAGAAATAGCGTTCTCCTTGGCACCCTGGGTCACAAGATACGAATCAATTCCTCGACGCTGAATTTCCCTGAATGCGGCCAAAGCCTTCGCCCGCGTCTCTGCCGGAGGTATGATCACCCAATGGTACCCAGCAACTTCACGTGCCTGCTCAACTACATCTGCCGAGTCGGGAATGATGCCGCTGGTGGTTGCCTTACGTCGCGCTTCATCCTCACTTTCAAACCAGCCAAGTTCAACGCACACTGGCCCGGCAACCCCTTCTATCATAGCTTCGTGCCCCGTGTTAGGAACGGATTCGGGCTGGGGTTGAGGTGAAGCCGGCTGGGTCGCAACATTGTCGTCGGTGACCGCGACTTCAGGCAGCGGATCAGGCTTGGAAGTTTTATCAACCACGTTCAGAACGGCCACTCGTGGTAGCCGCCCCTCCGTGACCTGTGTGGCAGTTTCCCGCGTTGCCCAATGGGCACCGAGATACCAGGTGAAAACATTGGCAAAAATAAGAAGCCAAGCCCACCACTTCATTGGCACGACTCAAGATCTATCGCAGCGAGCCCTTCAAACACAAGATCGGGCACATGGATAACACCAAGCCCCGGATCATCCAGTTCGGCGGCGTCGCCACCAGTGACAACAATTGTGTTAATACCGGCCTCGGCACAGTCATTCTCGAGCTTTTCCAACATGGCCCGCCATAACCAGTGCTGGCCATGGCGAACACATTCTCCGGTTGAACGACCGGGTGATATTGCCCCCGCCCCCTGTTCAGGGAAAATAATCCGTGCAGCCTCCTGACGTAGGCTGCGTAACATCATCGCCCTGCCCGGCAGGATGTAGCCACCAAGATGCTGCCCGTCTTGCGACACCAGGTCGATGGTAACGGCGCTGCCGGCGTCGACCACTGCCAGACTGCGGCCATAGCGAAGCCAGGCCGCGTACAGAGCATGCCAGCGGTCAGCGCCCATAGTACGATATTCCTCATAAGCACAGGTCAAACCGCCACGGGCCTTCTCGGTCCAATAACAGGTTGCAGGCGCACCTACGAAGCTTCCAAGATCAGTCATAAGCTGGGCACGGACGGCTTCCGAAGCAACTGTGGATATAGCGACGCGCGTTATCTGGGGTGCAAGGGGCTCAATGTCCGCGAACAGGTCACCTTTACCCTGAAGACCGAACCCCCTTAGCACGGGCCCCTTCTCGTCAAGTACAACCCACTTCACACGGGTATTGCCGGCATCGACCAAGAGCCTCATGTAACGACACGCATACTTATTTCGCCCGCCCTGATGGTTTCAATCCCGTTAATAGTTTGAATAAGGTAGTTACCGCTGGCATCAATTCCACATCCTATACCCTTCAACTCCCCCTGTACTGCTTTGAGCTCTTCTCCAAAAAATAGGTCACGAGACTGCCATTGCGGTTGAAAATCAGCGAAACCGCTTTCGCTGAACCGGTCAACCGCGGCAACGACAGCCGCCACAAGATGCACAGCGATGTTATTGCGCCGCCACTCATGCCCTCCGCCTGCTATGCGGGCAAGGCTCGTCCACGGCTGGTCAACCCCTGCGGCATGTTGCATATGGACATTAAGGCCAATCCCGGCAACAACCTGCGCCGCACCCTCAAGCTCGCCCTGGAGTTCAATGAGAATGCCGGCCAGCTTGCTACCTTTATGCATGATGTCATTGGGCCATTTCAACTGGATATCTTCGACCCCCAAAGCCTCCAGCGCCTCCGCAACTGCTGAGCCGACCACCAGACTAAGTCCGTCCAAAGCAGAGAAGCCGCCAGGGAGTGTCAACCCAAAACTGAGGTAGAGGTTCTCTCCTGGCGGGCTCTGCCATACTTTACCCCTTCGTCCACGTCCAGCAGTCTGGGCGTCGGCCAAACAAACCATCATCGAGTGGCATCCATCCTGGGGCCGGGAACGCCTACGCACAATTTCGGCGTTGGTGGAGTCGACGGTTTCCAGCACAACCAGATCCAAGCGCTCAACCAGAGCTTTGTCGAGCCTGCTTCGAATGCGCTCGGCATCCAGCAAATCGACCGACTCCGTCAACCGGTACCCTTGCCCTCTTAATGTTTCAATTGGGTAGCCTTTTTCCTGGGCCCGGTGAACCTGCTTCCAGACGGCGGTCCGGCTGACCCCCAGTTCCACTGCCAAAGATGCGCCTGAGTGCACAGCACCGTCAGACAATCGGTTAATAAGCGCTTTGGTTTTCATGAACAAGCCCGGATAGGAAATACGGATTAAAAAACGAGACGGCAGGCCGGATTAGACACCAGCGGAGCGGAAAAAACAAAAGCGGCAACTGGATGTCTCAGGCGGAAACCTGGCCCGGCGTTTTTGCCGAGCCAGGGCAGCCAGAAACTAGGGAATGGGTGTTGCGGATAGATTCGCCTTGATATCGAAATTCTGGAGTTTGACGCCGTAAATAGCAGTTTGCGCTCCGCCGGTGGGGTGGACAAGATCCACGTTGTTAATAGCGAGTTCTTTGAACTGGGAGCGTGCCTGAACTGCGAAGCCTAACGGCCGGTTTTCAATATCGGTCGTGCTTGGCTCTGTCGCATAGCGGTAACCTTCAGTGGCAGACGTGTCCATGATTTTTTCGTCGCCCCTGCTGCCAATCACACCTAAAGAATCGGGGCCATCTTTTTTCTTGACGACTTTAGTCTGGTAAACATCAATGGCAATGTCGGTCTGTACGCCAAAGGTATTATCATCAATACCGTTACCATCAAAATCACCGCCGTCGCTGGTATAAATGTCATTTAGTACCAGCTTGGTCCCCGAGTTATTGACAGCTTTCCCGTTCGCAGTCAGCTCACGGTTAGTCTCCCAAATAAAGGCGTTCTTGCGGGTTTCGCTCACCGCTTTTGCAAATATCTGTTTGAGCTTGATGGTGATGCCTTCATCGCCACGATCTTCCCAATTGCCGCCCGAGGCTGAGCAGGCTGAAGCGTCGCTACCAGACCCGCCCACACAGGCCGCGCCGGCGCCACCAGGGACAATTTCCATACTACTGCCTGTTTCGTAACTCTGAACCACAAAGCGGCCGAAGCTGCTCCCTGCTTCCTTATCCCCGATTCTCAGGTTCCCGATGTCCATGGTACTCCAAGCCTCGCCCTTGATAATGGCAAAGCCTTCTTCAGTCACGTCCACAGTCATAGCTCTGACATGAATGTCATAGTTGAGGTCGCTCGCCCAGAGGCCTTTCTGCGGCACTTCCCCTTCACCTTCGTCGTAGGGCGCAGCAATCAAAGCTGCACGGCCATTGGTTATCTGAATATCGGAGTTGATCGTCAAACCCTCACCTGACGCACCACCTGCGCCAAGAGTAATGTGGCCATCAACTTCAAACTCATAGGCAGGATAAACCCCCAACGCCAGCAGAAGCTCTGTGCCACCCTGTAGCTGGGCATCTTCACTGCCAACCTTCAGCCCGTTTAGGCGATAACCCGCTTCGATATTTTCAAAACCCAGGCGTAGTCCGTCAAAAAACTCGGTTTCGCCAATAGTCCCGGCTTCCGTAATATTGACGGTAGTATCGCCCTGGCCCCAGGATTGTAGGCCGCTAAAGATCACACGATTGCCGTTGTCAGTATAACTGAGGTCTGCCCGCTGCAGGCTCCATTCCGTTGCTAGACGCAGACCCTGTGGTCCTGCATCCGCATGCCCTCCACCTTGCAGATACACGGCATTAGTGTATTCCCGGCCATTGAAGTTCTGGTCAGCAAAAAGGAAGTTTACATTGAGAGAACCAATACTCTTGCCGACCGCTCCCAACTCAATACGCCCGATATCAAGGCCACCGGACAGTGAACCCAGCGTTAAACCAAGGGCATCCCGACCCTGCCAGTCTTGGGTTACATCGACACGAAGGTCATTAAGCTCGTAGGCACCGCTGATATCCCGGAAAGCAAGGGCGTTACCATCGTCACGGTAGATAAAGTTTGCGCTATTGATTGTGGTGCTGTTATTTAATATTAGACCCTGGCCTTCACGGCCGCCTGCTCGGATTTCAGTAGCCGACGAAATATTGAAATCCCCTTCCAGACTACCGTAACTGGCCAGCGTCGCTCCAGAGGTGACGTCTGCGCTGCTGCCATGGTTCAGGGGATTGTTGCTGTAGCGGATGGCATCAACCGTGTAGCTACCTGTTATCGAGGGCGCGTCAAACAAAAGCGTATCGCCCGACACATCCAGGGTCATGCCCAGGGCTTCCACATCCATGGCAATCCCATCCAGAAAGACTTCGTTGCCGTTCGTGCGATAGCCGAGTCGGCCGCCCGTCATTGTATAAGCAGAGTCAAAAGTATAACCGTCACCGCCCAGTGCACCACCTGGAGCAATGCGCAATATGCCTGCAAGGGTATGGTCAAAATACACTCCGCCCATACTTACCCCGGGTGCTCCTGCCAGGCGAATATCACTGAATTCTACCCGGCGGTCTTCGATCAGGTAGTCCAGGTTGAGGCTGGCATCGGCGCCAACATCCATCTTTATAACATGACGGGCACCTGCCTCAGGGTCGCTTGCAGAACTGACGCTGAATCCTTCCAGGTGAATGCCCTGGCCGTCGTCGAAATAAGACACACGGTCTGCCTTCATACCCACTTCAAGTTCCATGGTTATGCCGCTTTGACCACTGATGTCAGCCATATCAGCTTCATCAAGACGCTGCATGTCGGCCACAGCATGGGACGTTCCCGCGATCAGAGCGACGATCGTCGCAAAGCTACTATAACGTGCGCATTCAGATCTGCTCATATGTAGACTTCCCGTCAGGGGTTACCCGTTGGAAACACAAGAAGGTTGCCTTCCAGGATGACATCACCCTGCATCTCAACCGCGATTATGTCTGTTTGCTGAAATCCAGGGTCCGTCGGTCGTGCGGTGCTACTGGCGGCGAGCTTGAACTCAACTGAGTCGTAGCGCACGATATTGGGAAGCCCAATTTCCAGGACGTCCCGGTTGAAAAGTTGGCCGTCGCCAGCGAAGCCGTCATCCACAGCCCGCACTCGCAGCGTTAATCCCTCGAACGAAAATTTACCCCGGATCTCATCAAGCACCATCCAGCCGCCACCTTCCTTGAGCCGGTAAGCAAGCCTGGCACCGCACTTCTTCGAGGTATCAGCACAGCTGCCGAAATAGCTGTTCTGCACCGGGCCACCGAGTTCGTTAATGCTGATATCACCTGATAGGTAAATGCCGCCCTGGCCAGAGACCGAAGCTAGGTCCCCATCATCAAGCTGGGCCATCTCGCCAAAGCCGGTCCCGGGAAAGCTCAGCGCCAGAACGGACAGCAGCCTTAGCACCCCGGAGCTATAAGTTCGAAAGTTCATGTGCAAGATCCCGCGTCTTGATGTTCAGGTGCTGTATCAACATTCCCTCAATCCGTGAGGAGCCAAAATCACGATCCCCTACCGAAAGATTACCGACTGTCAGGTTGCTTCGGTAATCGGGGTTTGTGTAGTAATCCTCATAAAAATCCCATGTTTCGGTGCTACTTCCCTGAAGTCCATCAGCACCAATCTCTCCAGCTTGGGGCTTCCTGATGGAGGCAACTTCAACAACGAAGTTGCCGGTTCCGTCCACATCGAAGAACATCGGTTGAAGCGTATTTCCAAGAGCCAGCTCCAGTGCGAAGTCCTGCATGAGGATGCGCGACCCGCATGTTGACCCGTTCTGCTCACAGGCATTGATGGAGAGCTCGGGTGTATAGAAGTTGAGCTTGAACTGCCCTACCATCTGGCGCCGCTCGTTGTCTCCCCACAACCTGAGATAGCTGCCATCAATGACCGCGCTTTTCGCGTGGATATTGATGTTGGCGGATCGGTCATCACCCACAGCCACGTTCATCTGAAGCCCGATGTCAGGACGCTCACCGTTTTCATAGGACTCGGACGACGGTCTACTGGAGCAAGTGCCGGAGCCTGCAACGGCACTGGCGCTCATGCAGTCGAAACCTTCAGTGGCAGCCATCATCGCCGGGGCTGCGAATTCAAGAACAGCCTTGTCATCAATGCCAATGTCGTTGCCGTCGATAACATCGATCTTATAAGGATTGATCAGTCTGCCGAGATTCACTGGGCTAAGGCTCTCGCCATAATTGCTGTTTGCCCCCGCTATATAGAGCTTGTTAACCACCACCTCAACATCGCGTCCATCGGCGCTTTTGAGACCGCCGATCTTGAAGATGCGCCCATTCTCAACGTCGGTCCCGTGGGCAAACTTGAAGTCCTCAAGAACCACGCCAATCCCCGCCCCATCAACCTCAGAGAGTTCGGTTTCGGTAAGGCTTTCGAGCTCTGCATTTGCAGCCTGATACCCGAACGCTGCCAGGCAGCCAACTAAAAAGGAAGAGGCGACGGTCGTAGTGGTTCGCGAAAACTTTGGCATTGTAAATATCCTCAGAACAGACCTCGTCCCCGATCAATATATTCCGTCCGGTAACGCTGGACCCCGTTCAGTGCTTCGTTCAAATTAACCTCTGTCGCGCCGTTAGGAATGTTGAAAAAGGCGCCGGCTGTAGCCTCGATAAAATCTGCAGCTTGGGGATCTGTTTTGGTGACATCCTCCAGCCATTCAAGATCCTTGGTCTGGAATGAAATGAACACGCCATCTGCGGGGCCGACCAGCGCCCTCTCCCTGTCAACTTCTCCGATCTCACCCACTGGGAAACTATTGTAAATGTCCAGGTCAAAGCAGGAGTCAATCCCAAGCACCAGACAATCCTGGGCATAGACATGAATGTCGCCACCGGGACAGTTCAGCAGCGAGCAGCCCGGCACTTCTATTTCCGAGCTGGATCCCCAGCCAATCAGATTTTTTACCGACCAGCGAGTAAATGCACTGGCATCCTCAAGGATAAAGCGCTCACCATTGGGTATCCCTATATATTCTGCCCGTACAGGATCGCGCTCCCCTAAATTAGGATCTCCCTCTTCACCATAGACCAGCTCGGCCTTGGTCTGAAGCGGGCTGCCTCCCTCAAGCAACGGGGTCAACAGGACAATCAGCTGGTCAAAAATATTTCCGTTGGAATCTGCTGACTTGAGCCCTTCACCACTGTCAACAATATCAATGTTGACGTTACCGGTAAGCGTCTCGATCTTGCCAGAAAGTATTCCAGTGGACTTGCCAAAGCCCAGCCGGAAGCCACTGATCTCATCCTTAGCCTCGTCGTAGGCGAACTCGAAAAACGGATCGACGATATTGAAAGGCACTATCTCATCTTCCTGATAACGACTCCCATCCGCCTTCCGCTGCCGGGGAGCCTTCGGATTGTCCCGGAAGTAGGCCTGGTTATTGAGATATCCCAGAGCGAAGTCCTCAATATAAACATCAGCGGTACCGGCGTTTTCGCCCTCTCTGTCGTAACGCCCCAACTCAAGCACATCAACGTTCGTCTGGATATCTATGTTCATACCTAGGTTAACCCGGGTATAGGAGGTTTGCTGTTTAGTGTCCGGATGATATTGGCGGTCTATAGATACAAACGCCTGACCAGTTACACCGGACATTGCCTCATCAGAAATTGGACGCAAATCACCCTGGGCGCCATGCGCAAGCATGAGCCCCACTGCTGGTACTATCAGGACTGATTTAATCATAGTGACATCTCACTCTTTGCCACATTTTCTTCCGCGGCATTTTTATTTGTTGAGCGTCGATGGGCGTCGATGGGCGTCTCTGATGCGCTGGCGGTTGTTTTTTTGGCCAGTTCGTAACCAAGCTTAACCTGGATTACATAATGTCACTGTGCGCGAAGTCATAGTATTGAAGGATGGACTGGATTGTCAGACAGAATGGATTTCAGCCCAATAAAAAACCCCAGTACCGTTGGGTACTGGGGTTTGGGTATTAAGAGCCTGACGATGA